>JBNKTL010000008.1:0-120883 GCA_050298055.1 Spirochaetota bacterium | reverse complement strand
ATGCATAAATACCTGATAATCAACAATTTGAAATTTGAAACTTTATAAATAGTACCCCCCAATCTTGATAATCGAGGAAGATTTAAACAATAACTGTTTATTTCAATTTTTAAAAATCGACAGACAAGGGGGATGGGGGGCGTAAATGAGATCATAAGGTCCCTTATAAACACTCCGCGAGTTCCAGAATAAGACGCTGGGAATCTTTCCAGCCCAGGCAGGGATCTGTTATTGATTTGCCAAAGACATTATCCTCCAGGCCCTGCGCACCCTCCTCCAGGTAACTTTCGATCATAAAACCCCGTACCATCTTTTTTAAAACATCAGAGTGCTGCCTGCTTCTGATCACTTCCATGGCAATTCGGGGCTGTTCACTGTAGCATTTACCGGAATTTGAGTGATTTGTATCAACGATAATAACAGGATTTTTCAGCTCCCTCTCCCGGTACATATCCGCGAGCTTGACAAGGTCCTCATAGTGATAGTTAGGGAGATGGTTGCCGTTCCTGTCAAGAGAGCCCCGTATCACCGCATGGGTAAGAAGATTTCCCTCTGTTGAAACTTCCCATCCATTATAAACAAAAAAATGCGGTTCCTGTGCCGCCTGGATAGAGTCCAGCATAATCTTACTATCGCCCGCAGTGGGATTTTTCATCCCTACCGGTATGTCAAGCCCGCTTACCGTTAGCCTGTGCTGCTGGTTCTCCACAGATCTCGCGCCGATTGCAACATATGCGAGAAGATCAGCCAGGTAGGGATAGTTACCCGGGTAGAGCATTTCATCTGCCGCCGTAAGATGGGACTCGGAGAGTGCGCGGATATGCATACGCCTTATGGCCCTGAGCCCCCTGGCCATATCCGGGCTCTCCTGGTGATTGGGCTGATGAAGCATTCCCTTGTATCCCCCGCCCGTGGTTCTCGGTTTATTCGTATAAATCCTCGGAATCAGGATCAGTTTCTCCCTGACCTTCTCCTGAACCGCAGAAAGCCGGGACACATATTCACAGACAGCATCTTCATCATGGGCAGAGCATGGTCCGATGAGGAGAATAAACCTGTCATCTTTGCCCAGGAAGACACCTGCTATCTCCGCATCTCTTTTCATTTTAATATCTGAAAGCTCTTTGCCCAGCGGTTGTCCTTCAAGAATTTCTTCAACCGAAGGCAGTTTCTGTATATATGTAAGACTCATTTTTCTTTACCTGTCCCTCTAATCATAATATTCCACGGCGTTCCTGAAGATCCTCATACCGTCAGCTTCTTCCCTGGCCTCTTCGCCGTTTCTCTTTGCCAGCTGCAGTTTCAACGGCCAGTCATCCCTCTGTGTAAAGAACATACCCCGCTCCGGGTGGGGCATCATTCCCATGATTCGCCCTGTTTTATCGCACAGGGAAGCAATATCATTCATTGAACCGTTGGGATTTTCGGGAAACCTCCCGCCGGCAGCTTTGCCGTCAGGGCTTACATATCTCATTGTAACAAGATTGTTGTTTTCAATTTCATTCAGCACATCCGAAGGCGAAGTAAAGTTCCCCTCACCATGGGCTACGGGAATATGAAGGGAGTCGATCCCCCGGGTAAATACCGACGGTGAATCCTTTTCAACTTTCAGGTCAACCCACCTGCACTGGTACCTGAATGTGTTGTTATGTTCAAGGGCAACCTCCGCTTTCCCCGTAAAGTCACCGGTTCTCTCCTCCCCTATCCCGAAACCGGGAACAATACCGATATTGACCATGACCTGAAAACCGTTGCATATCCCCAGAATCAACGTGTCCCTCCGGATAAATGAAACAAGTTCGTCAATGAGGTTGTTCTTGATCCTGTTCGCCATGGCAAGGCCGCTTCCCGTGTCATCTCCGTATGAAAAACCGCCGGGGAAAACCAGTATCTGGTACCTGTTCAGCAGGTTTTTTTCCGCAATGATGTCGTTAATGTGAATAATTTCGGCATCAGCACCCGCATAACGGAAAGCAAATGCCGTCTCCTCTTCACAGTTTATCCCGTAACCGGAAAGAAGGACTACGCGGGGTCTCGTCACAGGGTACCCCCGCGGAGGACAAAACTCTTAGAATCCATTAAAGGTACTCCTGTACGATTCTGTTAATTCATCAATCCCGGTATCAATGACCGGGCTGCCGTCATTTCTGATAATAAGCCTTTCGGTGTCAGTAAGCTCCCCTATACAGCTGAAGGCTGTCCCCTTCATCAATTCCTCGAATTCCGGCCTAACGGCAGGATCGATTGCAACCAGTAATCTTCCCTGGGTTTCGGAAAAGAGAAGGGTATCTGTCCTCTCCTTACCGGATGAAAGAAGCCGTGACAGGTCAACCTCGCATCCGAGCTCTCCCCCTATTGCGGACTTTGCCAGTGCCGCGGCAAACCCGCCCCTCTCAAGGCTTGCGGCGGAAGAGATATACCCCCGCCGGACCGCATTTTCATATGCCCTGTATCTTTTGCCGAACTCCTCAGCGTTCACTTCCGGGACATTATTTCCCAGGTAGGGTCTTCCTGATAATTTCTCACCCATGTAAGCAATATATTCGCTCCCCCCGGTCTCATCTTTCGTATCTCCGATAATATAGAGCAGGTCACCGGGCACCTTGAAATCCATGCTTACGCATTTTCTGATATCATCAACCACTCCCGTTGAAGAGATGAGGAGCGTGGGGGGTACGGATATGAATACCTCATTGAAGTTCTCATCATATCCCCTGAAATCATTGAACATGCTGTCCTTTCCCGATATAAAAGGGGTCCCGTACGCCACGGAGTAATCGTAGCATGCACGGGCGGCCTCTTTCAGCTGCCCCAGCCTTTCCGGGTTGTTTGAATCACACCAGCAGAAATTATCAAGGAGTGCGATCCTGTCAAGTGTACCTCCCACACTGATGACATTTCTCACGGCAGTATCAATGGAACAGGCCGCCATATGGTATGTATTGATATCGCTGTAGACAGGATACATACCCTGAGAAAGCGCGACACCTTTAAAGGAATCAAGAAGAGGCCTGATAACCGAAGCACTGCCGTTGACCTTCCCTTTTCCCTGCAGCGGTTTAATAACGGAATTTCCCTGCACTTCGTGATCGTACTGGCAGGATATAAAATCGAAGCTGCAGATGTTCAGCCTCCCCATCATATCATGAAGGACCCTGTTCATGTCCGCGGGGAGATCAAATTCAGGATAACTGTTATCTTTTTTCGTATATCTTGTCGTGAGTTTCTTCCTGGGCAGACCGTCATGGAGAAATGACATGTCAAGATCAAATATCACCTCCCCGTTATGCCTGACAATTCCCCTGCTGCCGTCATTAAACTTCCCTATGACCGTGGCCTCAACGCCCCTCTTTTCCATGAGTGAGATAAAGCTCTCCAGTTTTTCCGGGGGAACCGCCAGGGTCATTCTCTCCTGGGATTCACTGACCCATATCTGCCAGGGAGAGAGACCGGAATATTTCAGGGGGATATCCTCGAGATCAACTTCAAATCCTCCCGATTCCTTTGCCATCTCCGCAACAGAACAGGAAAGACCCCCCGCACCGTTATCGGTAATGGAATTATAGAGGCCCATCTCCCGTGCTTCCCTGACAATTGTATCAGAGAGCTTCTTCTGGGTTATGGGATCGCCTATCTGCACCGCAGTTGCCGGGCTCCCGGATGTCAAGGCCTCCGACGAGAAGGTGGCCCCGTGTATGCCGTCACGGCCGACCTTTCCGCCGATCATGACCACAAGGTCACCGTTCATGGCCTTTTTCTCTACCGTGGACTTTCCGTTGATTGTCTTCGGTATCAAACCGAGTGTACCCACAAAAACCAGCGGTTTCCCTTTATACCTGTCATCAAAATAGACAAATCCCTGGGGTGTGGGGATACCCGACTGGTTCCCCCCCACATTGACACCGGAGATCACACCGTCCATTATTCTCCTGGGGGGCATAAGCCGGGAGTCAGCGGTTTTGTCCCTGTAGAGGGGCCTTTCGTCAAAGGGATCGGCAAAACAGAAACCGTACCTGTTAGCAACCGGTTTTGATGCCATCCCGAATCCTATTATATCCCGGTTCACACCCACGATCCCGGTGATGGACCCGCCGAAGGGGTCCAGCGCGCTGGGGCTGTTGTGAGTTTCCACTTTGTCGGCAATGATATAATCATCATTAAACTCGATCCCTCCCGCGTTATCGGAAAAAACGGAAAGACAGAAATCCCCGTCTCCTTTCTCCTTCCTTATGCGCCGGGTGGCTTCTTTGATATATTTTCTGTATATTCCCCCGGTAACATCATGATCCAAATCAGCTGCGAAGATCGTATGTTTACAGTGTTCACTCCATGTCTGGGCAATTGACTCAAGTTCAATATCTGTTGGCTTTCTTTTCTCTTCATTGTTAAAGTAATTTCTTATTGTGTCCAGGGAGATGAAGTCAAGGGCAAGGGGGCCGCGCCTGCTGCCGTCTTTATCGGGTATCCCCTCCTTCCCGAGCCTGATCAGTTCATCATCGCTTACATTGAGGTCCACTTCATCAGCAAGCTGCTTGTGGGAAATTTTTACCAGGGGAAGATCATTTCCCATCCCTCCCTTTTCGACATACTCATTTCTTGTGAGGATTTTTATCCTTTGGATAAGCGGGTTGTGGAGTTCATGCCCTGTTTTTTTTATTCCATCAATACCCGCAGTGGACCTGATAAAATATGTTATTGTTGTAAAAACCGATTTTTCCTTATCAAGCCGGCAGGTAAGAAGGTCTTCAACCGATTCACGTACGGTATGTGATACATTGTCCGTTACACCCGGAAGGAACCCTATCTCAATGGCATAATCAAAATTATCCGGGAGAAACGGCTCATTGATTAAATATCTCTGTGTTACCGGCTGAACAAGTGACCCGGCTATTTTTTCAAGTTCATCTTTGCCGAACGGGTGGTTGATCAGGTAATTATCCGAAATGAGGATACTGTCAATGTTTAAACCGAGCCTGCCCAGGCGCTGCATGAAGACCCTGCCCCGTATGTCCTCTCCGGTATAATAGACTTCTATTCTGTTAACAATATCATTCATGAGATCATTCTCTTCATTTAACTGCTAAAAAAGAGCACGATTGTTGTCTACAATTTTTCAGGGAAAGAGGGATATTTTTTCATATACCCATATTTTCACATAGCAAACGCAAAGAGCGCAAAGTTTTTCTTCAATTTCCATTCAGAAATATTGCCCTGTTTTCTTCAAAAAGCACAGTAGAAAAGATGTGTAAAAAGGGGGATAAGTCCCGGCACCTTTATGGCTCATTTTATTTCATATCCTGAGTTTCCAAAATGCGGGGAAAAGAAAGCCTTAAGGGGACAGTAAGCACGCCCCTTCAGGGAGATGAGGAAAATTAAGAAAGACCGGCTTACATACCAAGCTGGTCTTTTATTGCCTGGTAAATGAGATTCATGTCAGTAATCGGTTTATAGAGAATAGACTCGGGGGACATACCAATGGATACAAGTTTTTCGGGAAGCCTGTACTCATGGGAACCGGTATGAACAAAGAACTTTAAAGGGGATTGCATTTCATGGGCTTTTATTATAAAATCATTCCCTATCATATCAGGGAGCCGCATGTCCACAACAGCAACATGAAATTTCTCCTTTTCAATAAACTCCAGGCCTTCATTCCCGGTCAGTGCTGTTTTAACATTAAATCCACAGTCCTCGAGAAAATCCTTAAGCATGTCCCCAACCATCTCTTCATCATCAACAATTAGAATATTAAACTTATCAGTCATAAAGACCCTCCCTCTCTGGAAGTTGCGGGTACTATCCCGAAATCCGAAAGTAATATGGACAGTTTATATGTCAAAGTCCTTTTTGATTTTATGACTCCTGAAATCATTTTTTCTTACTACCCGGCTGCCCTCTACACCATTAACCGGGAGCTTTATAGTAAACTTCGCGCCTTTGCCCGGGACAGAATCAGCTGTTATTGAACCGGAATGGTTATTGGTAATAATAAAATATGACACAGATAGTCCGAGACCGGTACCGGCGCCCACTTTTTTTGTTGTATAAAAGGGTTCAAAAATCCTGTTGAGGACCTCCTTTTCTATTCCCGGCCCATTATCTATAACCTCGACTACAACAAATGACTTTTCCATTCTTGTTATAATCTCTATTTCAGGCTCGGCATTTTGCCTGTTTTGCTCCGACATGGATTGTGCGGAGTTTTTCAACAGGTTAAGAATGACCTGTTCTATCTCCATTTCAATGCAGGATATCTTTTTCAGGGACATACCATATTTTCTTATGATCTTTATGCTTCGGAAGTCGTATTTCTTTTCCAAATCGTAGTCTTTTGAGGCAATTTCAATTGACCTGTCCACAAGTTCATTGAGATCAACACCAGAAACCTTTGTCTCACTCTTTCTGCTGAATTGCAGCATGTTGGAGACAATATTAGCTGCACGGACTCCGGCATCACGAATATTGCTGATATATTCCAGCACCTTTCTTCTTTCCATATACTTATAAAGCTTTGTCATGTCCAGACCCACTTCTTCAGCGGCTTTTCTATTCACACTGCTTTTCAGATCAATTCTGTTTTGGATCATCTGTACCCCCTGCATAATAATGCCCAGGGGATTGTTTATCTCATGCGCCATTCCCGCGGCCAGACCGCCCACGGTCATCATCTTCTCAGACTGGATCAGCCTGTCGTAAGCATGCTTTCTCTCTGTGATATCAAGCGCAGTGAAAGTTATCTCTTCATTCTTTCTCATCTCTCTTACCCTGGTCGCGGCAAAAAGGATATGGATTTTTCTTTCATCCTTTCTCACCCACTCCGTTTCAAGAGAACCTCTCCCTTCCTCCAGAATCTGCTTTTTAAGACTTTCCTCCACAGCCTCATATGTGGCGTCATCCCTGTAGAGTATCCTCATACGGGAGCCCATAAGTTCCTCTTCGCTGTAACCGGTCATCTCTGTAAGCATCTTGTTCATCCACTCAATCTCACCATTTTTTATGGTACCTATTCCCGCAGGAACAACCCTGAAAATACTCTGCAAAAAATCTTCTCTCTGGATAAGTTCAACCTGCGCCCGAAGCAGCTGTTCGTTTGTGGTTTCATGCTCCTCTATTGCGGTCCTGAGATCAATATTCAGTGCGGCCAGTTTTTCATTCTTCTCCCTGATCTCTTCTTCCGCTCTTCTCTTCTCGGTTACATCCATAAACTGTGCTACCATTTTATTCTGTTCTGTCTGGAAAGCGTAGAGTTCAAAAATACCGGAAATCATATTATCCTTATACATGATATGTTCCGACCTCCAGGGAGTCCCTGTTGATGCTGCAAGCCTGTATCTCTCCGGGACTTCGGTTTCAGCCAGCGGCGGAAAAGCTTCTTCTATGGTTTTGCCAATATATATGCTGTTATCCACGCCGAGTATGGAATCAGCACTCTCATTGGCACCGGAAAATACCAGGTTACCGGCTTTATCAAGTTCATACATGTGAATTCCCAGGGGAGATGCCTGGACAATGTTCCTGAAGCGTTCTTCGCTCTGTCTCAGGGCATCTTCATACATTTTACTTTCAGTTATGTCCCTGAATATACCCATAATATACTCATTATTCCCCAGTGTAATCAGGCTGGCAGTAATATCCGCAAAAAAAATGCTTCCGTCTTTTCTCCTCACGGGGATATGCTTGACCACACCTGTTGAATGATGGATTATCTTTCTCACCTCCTCCTTAACTATTTCACGGGAATCTTCGGGATGAATGCCGTCTATGGTCATTCCGGACAGTTCTTCACTGCTGTAGCCTGTCATCCGGGCAAACATTCTGTTGGTGAGAAAAATGCCGCGGTCTGAAGTATTAATGATACAGATACCGTCAATTGCATGATCAAATATGTGACGGAATTTTTTTTCACTTTCATGAAGCTGCAACTTCATTCTGTGCTTGTTCAGTGCGGAATCGATACTGGTATAGAGGTCCCTGATGTTAACAGGTTTGTTTATGTAGCCGTAAGGTTCAGTAGACCTTGCCTTTTCCACTGTACTCATATCCGCATTTGCCGTAACATAAATCACCGGAATATCAACATGCTGCTGTATTTTACTGGCAGCTTCAATACCGTCCATTCCCTTCCCCAGGTTAATATCCATAAGTATCAGATTTGGCTTATCACTCAATGTTTTAGAAACTGCTTCTTCACCTGTGAAGGCCATATCAATGACTTCATAGTTCAGCCTGGATACCTTATCTTTCAGGTCAAAAGCGATAAGTCTTTCATCTTCAACGATGAGTATTTTAAATTCATCCATAGGTAAAATTCAACCACCCACAGGCATGTTATTTTTCAATCTGCATATGCCCTGCCTCTCTATCATACCTGTTTTTCCGGTAATATCAAGGAAAAAAGCCAGTGTTAATTCATTAACTTTATTCTTCTTAATAGATCATTTAAGATTTGCCACAAACAGCATCAGGAAGATGCGCATTTAAAAGCCAGGACACGAGGTCCGAAAAGGCTTTTAACGCCACGGAGACACAGAGAAGATACAGAGAAAGATAAAAAGAAAGAGTTAATCACGAAGCGCAAGAAGTTCACGAAGTGAAGAGAAGAGTTAGAACCGCAGAGAAGCGAAGGGCGGGGAAGAAGAGGTACGGATCAGGGGGCCAGGGGAAGGCGTTTGCTGTCACTCTGGTCCACAAGCACGATCCCTTCTTCCTTATACTTTTTAAGGATAAAGTGGGAGACTGTTGACTGGACACCATTGAGAGGGGCGAGTTTTTCAGAGACAAAGAGTGCCACATCCCTGAGGTTATCACCCTCCACCTGTACCAGGAGATCGTATCCACCTGAAAGAAGGGAGACAGAGGTCACCTCTGAAAACTTGAATATTGTCTCGGCAATGGAATCAAATCCTACATTTCTCTGCGGCTGAACCTTGACTTCAATAAGGGCCTTTACATCATGCTGCCTGATTCTCTGCCAGTTGATAATCCCCTTATATCCAAGGATTATTCTGTCCTTTTCAAATTTTTTTATATATTTTCGAACCTCTTCCACAGGTATATCAAGCTGCTTGGATATTTCATCATCAGTTGCCTTGGCATTCTTCACCAGGATTTCCAGGATTTCTTCACCTTTTGCATCAACTTTATATTTTTTCATATTTTAGCTCCATTCCTGACAATGAAATCATTCAGTGATTTTTTCCAGTCTTTCATCTTACTGCCGGTGATTGAAGAGAACTTCGAGGGATCCAGTACGTTAAAGGGAGGCCTCTCGGCAATGATCCTGTACTCTCTGAAGTCCTTTTCAATTATATCAAACATAATATTGCTGCCGGTTGCCCTGTTGTAGATATCAATTCCTTCCCGTATGAATTTTGAAGCAGTTGTAAAGTCAGATGAACCGATGTGAATGATCCCTTCACAATTGTTTTTCACCATCTCATGAAGAGATTCCGCAACATCGATTGATGATATGGGTGATATGTACTGCCCCCTGATAACCTTTATGCTGCCAAAGCTCCTTACTCTCTTCATAATCGACTGAAGAAAAGAGGACCGTGTACCGAACACATCCGGCACCCTGACAATCAAAGACCTGCAGCCTGATTCCCTGATCATCTTTTCCCCTAAAAGTTTTGAATCACCAAAAACAGAGAGTGGATCAGGATCATCATCCTCGCTGTAAGGATTACTGTTTTCACCATTGAAAATATATGAAGTGCTGATATGGATAAACTTAATATTGTCCCGGCAGCATATATCGGCTATTTTCTTTACCGCAAAACCGTTTACATTATACGCTTCCTCTCTCATATATTCAGCCCGCACAATATTGCTGTATTCAATACAATTGATCAGTACAGTGGGCTGAAAATCGCCAATAATCTTCTCAAGATTATCGCCGTCGGTAATATTGACATCTGACGATTTTACAGGAATGACATGAAGAGAATCGTCAAAACAGTTATTTACCTCTTCACCGATTATTGTATCAGATCCGAAAAGGAGTATCATAAAGGAAATTCTCCCTGAAAAGAACCGTTTTCAATAAAAGAATATAATTTTTGACATGAATGCATACTTAATTATCCTTCACGAAGCTAAAAAAGTCATTTATTATTAATGTAACGATACAGAAAAGAAATTACGATTCCTTCTTATCCTTGTCATCATGATCGGACTCGGAAATCGACTTTTTAAATTCCCTGATTCCACCGCCGATATCCTTGGCGATTTTGGGTATCTTGTTTGCACCGAAAAGCACCAGTATTATAAGAAAAATAATAACCAGTTCCGGTATGCCAAGACCTCCGATAAAAGCAAGATTTGGGGTTGCCAGATGCATATTCATTAATTACCTCCGGGGAGTCTTCATTTTTAATTTAAAAGATACAAGAAATCCCAGACTTTAGTCTTTGTCAAATAAAATCTTTTACTTTAGTTTTTTTGTATTAATCACCAATTACTCATTAATAATAATCAATTCTTTTGGGAAAAACAAATATGGTGCGGTAATACGACTATGTAGCGGCTGTAAATCTTATGGCCTTCTCTTCCGGGTCTTCATAAAATTTAGCATTGGTGGCCGGTTTATCCAGCTTTCTTACACTCTTTTTGATATTTAACACGGTACCGGGATAGACCTTGTTGGTAATGATAATAACAGGCTCCCGGTCCAGTTTAAGCCCCTCCTGGACCTCCTGTGTCTTGGCAATGAGCTCCTTGAGATCTTTGTTTTTATTGCCCAGTTCCTTTAACAGCTCAAGGCATTTTTTCTTTTTGATATCAGGGAGGATTGAGATATATTTTTTGGGGTCTTCAAAGACTCCTTCACCGAAGTTGACTTTTAAGAGCCTCATTGTCTCTGCAACATCCTCTTTCAGGGTTCCGATTTCTTTCCTGAGTTCCTTGAGTTCCCTTTCAATAAAGAGATTTCGGCCGACTTTCAGGGTCGTTTCCGTCTCGTTTGGAGCACCCGAGACTTTAACAATTATATCATGCAGTGCAGTCACCGAACCGCCGATGATTTTACCCGACTTATCTATAACCGAAACCCTGTCGTTTGAGAAAACAGTACAGTTAATGATTGAATCCGCAACAACGATCTCTCCTGCTGCTTCCACATTGGCATTGAGAAGGTACTTGGCAGTGAGGTTCCCCCCTGCTATCAGTTTCACATACTCCTTTCCAACAACACCTTCCTTGACTGTGATGTCCCCATCGGCCTCAATCGTTGCGTCCTCAACAGACTTTTCAACGATCACATCACCCTTGGCCTTTACGGAAAAACCGGTGATGACAGAACCATTAATATGGACAGAACCGTTAAAATCGATATTTCCCGTATCGTAATTAACATCGCCATTAATGACAGCAATGGGGAGTACCGATACCTTATTGTTTTCAACAACGATACATCCGTCAATTTCAGCGCAGAAGATATTCTCGTCAGCTCCCGATTGTACAATATTTACCCCTTTTTTATACCCCTCTGCTTCACGCGTTTCAGCAGGGACTTTATCTCCATAAATGTCATACCCCGAGAGGGCCTTGACACCGGGTATCCGCTTAAGGATCTCCTGGTGCTTGGTTATCTGTATGATGGAACCGACTTCCTTAAAATCGATACTTCCGTCAGAGAGTATCTCACCGGCTTTTTTTTCAATGCTGATTGTCGGGATGTAATATTCCGGGTGCCCGTGTACAGGCGCCTTGCCCTGAGCAACAAGGAGCTTACTCACCTTCTGTTCACCGGTATTGATCTTCTCAAGCTGCTCGCCAATCTTCGCTTCACCTATACCGGCAAGTATCTGCATTGAATGCAGGTATTCCTGAATTTCTGAAACTGTGGGGATCTTACCGAATTTTGTCGGATGAATAAAGTAATATGCCTTGAGCCTGTCCCGTGTTATGGAGAGAGCCGGCAGCAGTCTGAGTTTCCCGTTGTTATAAATGACAAATCCGTAATCGGCAGCTTTATAGGCACGGACTTCCTGGTCATAGTATATCCCCTGATCAACCTTGAGGGAGACAAAGTTGGTTATCTTGTAAAATTTATATCCGGGATCCAGTCTCGTGGGGATCTGCTCCTCATCATCAATTTCAATTATTCTGGCAACGATTTCCGCTCCTGATACAAAGTTATGGTGTGATGTCAGTTCAAGCACCTTTTCACCGTCATCTTTGACTTTTTCAGCAAAGATTTTTTTTACTGTTGGATCAAAGTAGAAGATATTCTTTTTCATTTTATTTTTTACCTGAAACTGCTTACAAAGAGTCCAAATGATTTACATCCTGAAAATATGTATCTTCAACATCTCATTTGCGGGAATGAGGAACTTTTTATTACACTGGTTCTCTTCCTGTTACTATTTTCGTGCGATTAATAAAAAAAGTTGAATCATATTATCCTCAAGATCAACCGCCCTGAGTATAATTAACGAAAAATCTGGTGCACCAGCAATAATAATTTTCTAAACGAGACCTTTTTTAATGAGAAGTTCCGCGATCTGAATTGTATTCAGCGCGGCACCCTTTCTGATATTATCAGAAACGATCCACATGTTTATGCCGTTCTCTATTGTCTCATCTTCCCTGATCCTGCCCACAAACACTTCATCTCTTCCGGCAGAATCTATTGCCATCGGGTATTCATTCTTTTCAGGATTATCCACCAGTTTTACACCGGGCATATTTTCCATCATGCTTCTGACCTCGGCCACACTCAGTTTTTTCTCAGTTTCAATATTAACAGATTCGGAGTGTCCGTAAATTACCGGTATTCTTACTGTGGTCGCCGTGACCTTTATTGAGTCATCACCCATTATCTTTTTGGTCTCATTAACCATTTTCATCTCTTCCTTGGTGTAACCATTCTCCTGAAAAACATCAATATGAGGAAGAGCATTAAAAGCAATCTGGTGAGGATAGACCTCAACCTGTGAGATCTCTCTGTTATTGACAACATCCCCGGCCTGTATCATGACCTCATCGATGGCCTTGATACCGGTACCGGAAACAGCCTGGTATGTACTAACAACCACCCTCCTGATCCTGGCAGCGTCATGTATGGGCTTAAGGGCCACAACCATTTGAATTGTAGAACAGTTTGGATTGGCAATAATTCCCCTCTGTTTTTCAACATCATGAGGATTTACTTCCGGAACAACCAGGGGTACATCAGGCTCCATCCTCCATGCCGAACTGTTATCCACAACAATACATCCGGAATCAGCGGCATTCCGCGCCACCTCCCTGCTTATTGTCCCGCCCGCGGAAAAAAGGGCAATATCAAATCCCTTGAAGCAATCATCTGTAACAGCCTCAACCTCAACCTCTCTTCCGCCAAATTCGACCTTTCGCCCCACACTTGATGATCCGAGAAACCTGATCCTGTCAATGGGAAAATTTCTCTCAAGGAGTATCTTTCTGAACTCAATACCTACTGCTCCGGTAGCGCCAAGGATAACAACATTATACTTCTTCACTTCACTTCCTCCGGGAATCTCGATGCTGCTGTTAACGAACCGGCAGCCCTGTTGAAGGTGCACAGAATATTAACAGTAAATGACCGAAGTGTTATTACTGCAAGTATTAATCAAGGAAAATTTTTCTCTTTTTTTCACTTTTGCACTTTCGATAAAATGTGGCAACATTACCTATTATTCCAACCAGTGCAGATGAAGTTTTTTCCGCGAGAATGCAGGATATTTCAATTTTTTCATCTTTCAAATCAATAAATTTTACCTTTACCAGTTCATGTTTTTCCAGCACATGGTCCATTGCCGTAATAAGGTTATCGCTCACACCCAGTTTACCCACCTGTACAAGCGGTTTGAGGTGGTGGGCTATGGATTTAAGGTAAAGTTTCTGTTTTCCGGTAAGTTCACTCATTGAATACAATCCATGTTTTCAGGGGAAATGAAAAAGTGATGACGGATATTTCCGCCACCACTTCGAAAAAAAATATTGCGTAAAAACCTCTGCAACAGCAGAGACCTTAACTCTGTTTCAGCAAAGATTTTACTTGGACTCTTCGCATCCCTTATCGCAGGCTGCTTTCTTTGCTTCACACTCGACGACTTTTTTCGTATCGCCCTTGGCTTCTTCTTTACAGCTTTCATAGTTGGATGCACAACCTTTCTTGCAGAGGGAAACCTTGTCCATGCCGCCCATACTTGCACATTTTACAAAACCTCCAACGAGAACAACCATAAAAAGAGCCAGTAAGTTAAGTTTTTTCATATTAAATCCTCCATTATTCTCATTAATTCCTGGTAAATAATTTAAAATTATTGTTTCTCTTGTAATTAGTCACCATTAATTAATAAGCAAAGAATAATACATCAGGTTTTTAATTGCAACATTTTTATTTTTTTTTTAAACTCAGCTATTCGTCTAAAAATAATTGGATTAACAAAAAAAATATCAGTAATATGTCCCCGCCGCCGAAAACCGGGGCAGATCAATTATTTTCTTGATGAATATGATTCTTCATATGCAGCTGAGTAATTATTCTTTTTTTATCAAGCAACAGGAAGGGAGGAAGATGAAAAACAAAATACTTCTTTTTTTAACTGCAACTTTTCTCTTATGTTTTCCTCTTGATGCGAAATCCCCCAAGTGGGGATATATTCTCAGTTCATCAGATACAGGTAACTTTGAGAAACAGATCGGGAAATACACTGTTATCTCCCTGACCGGTTTCAGGATCACCCGCAAAGGAATTCTGAAATACAGGTTTACCAGGCAGATGAGGAGGATAAAGGAAATATCGGGAAAAGCAGGAGCGTATATTTTTCCGCTGATTTCATTTCATTCGGTTGAGGCCGGGAAGAAAGTTCTGAATTCTGAAAAACTTACAGAAATATCAACAAGGAACATATTAAAACTTCTCGACAGATACGGATTTAAAGGTATTCATATTGATTTTGAATACCTCCCCCCGGAATACTCATCCTCCTTCGGAAAGTTTCTGCATCTCTTGAAAATGAGAATGGGCAACAGGCAGCTTACTGCTGCTCTCTTTCCCCAGGTAGATTTCCCTATTGAACTTTCCGGTTTTCATAAACTGTCAGTTCTTTCTCCCCACCTGGACCAGGTTGTCATAATGTGCTATGACCTCCACAGCAGCAGAACCGGCCCGGGGCCGGTGACTGGAGATGAATGGGCGGAAAAAAATATTAAATACTTTGCGCGTTTTTTCCCCGGTGAAAAAATCTGGCTGGGAATACCCGGGTACGGATACAGGTGGACAAACGGCAGGAACGGGAGAGCACTCTCTGCGCGGTCAGCATCTGCCATTGCCAGAAGCCGGATGCATAAAAGACACAGTTCCGGTACAATGGATATTCACTACAGGAAAAGCGGAAAAGAGATATGGATAAACTATTCGGATAAAAAAACACGGTCCCTGCTCACCAGGCTTGCAGAAAAATACGGCCTCAGGGGCACGGCCCTCTGGCGTCTTGGACTGGAAGACAGATAAAAAAAACTAAACAAAATTCTGTCATTACCGATAATTTTTATGTCACATATAAATCCCGGGCAGGACCTACAGGAGAGTTTACCATGAGAAAAACCAGAAAAAAGAACAAATCTTTCAGAGAAACACTGGAGATGTACCTGAATATAAAGGGACTCGATATAATCGTACAACTAAAAAACGGCAAGGAAATCCATCTTGATAAAAACAGGAAACTGATAGATGATATGATCGTAACCATGGAAAATGGGAAAAAAGAAAAAAAGATCCCCCTGTCGAAAATAACTTCAGTAGACCTCTATGCAGCGTAAAATTAAAGATAAGCGCGACGCCGTCGCGCTTGCCACAGACAATCCAACGGATTGATGTTATATAATCATTGTCGATCTGTCTTCCACCCAAAGAAAAATTCTTGAAAAAAAATTCAAATAAGAATAAATTAATATTTATAAAGCAGAGTAACTACTCTTCGCCGCGGTCGGCGGCGAAGATATATTCTTGATATTTTAATTAATATGTTAATTTCAGCAATAAAGCCGAGTAGTAACGAAGCAAAAAACAATGAAAAGATTCACGATGATATGCATATTTGCCACTGCATTCATTATAGCAGTACAGGACTCTCATTGTACGGGTAAGGGAGAAAGCAAAGGAGAAGCATTAATGGAAAAATTACGGGAAAGGATGGTCAATAAACAGATTGAAGCCCGCGGTATCAGTAATAAAAGGGTCCTGGATGCAATGAGAAAGGTCAAAAGACATAAATTCGTTCCGGGAATACACATACCAAGCGCCTATGAAGACCATCCTCTTCCCATAGGACACGGCCAGACAATATCCCAGCCATACATTGTAGCATTGATGTCCGAACTCTGTGAATTGGATGGTAATGAAAAAGTCCTTGAAATCGGAACAGGTTCCGGATACCAGGCGGCAGTTCTTTCCCTGCTTGCCAGAGAGGTCTACAGCATTGAAATTGTTGAACCCCTGGGTAAAAGTGCCGCAAAAAAACTGAAAGACTACGGTTATTCAAACGTGAAGGTAATGATAGGTGACGGATATAAAGGCTGGTCTGAACATGCCCCCTTTGATGTCATTATACTGACTGCATCGCCGCCCCAGATCCCGAAAACCCTTATTGAGCAGCTTGCGGACAACGGGATCCTGGTAGCACCGGAAGGAGAAACGGTACAGAGGCTGGTAAAGATTACCCGAAAAGGGGACAATTACCAGAAGGAGATTATTACCTATGTAAGATTTGTTCCCATGGTACCCGGGAAAAAAAATTAATTAAATTAATTGATTGAAATATTTGAGCTCACATTTATTCTTTTTATTTAACAACAGTTTAAGTCGATTATATTAACAATATGTAACTACTCAGCTATATAGTTAAAAACAGTGTATTTTTATAAATATCAACAATGTGATTCCGTTTCCCACTGCGGAGGGGACACATCATTTATATTTTCTTAACGAATACGATTATTCCTGTATACAGCTGACTCGTTACAATAACATAAACAATAAGTAATCGTAATTACTCAGTTATATGACTGAAATATTGTATTTACTATAAATATCAACAATATGTCCCCCCCTCCGAAGGCGGAGAGGCATATCGGTTATGTTTTTTGATAAATATGATTATTCTTTAAATTAAGTTTGAGAAGTAACAAATAATCCATATTTAAAAGTAAAACCATGGCAAATGTAAAAAGTGAACTTACAACCAAGTTTAGCTTCCTTGACGCTCAGGTGGCAAAGGAACCGTTTGTATACGAAATCCTGAATGAGATAAGTCTCTACCAAGACCAGGTTCTTAAGGATAAAAATGCTCACCTTGCAACCTTTGAGGACATCAGCAACTCCAGAAATATCAAAATGCCCTTCAATACTGCCAGGAATAAAAACATCCATTACATCATTGAACAGGTAAAAAAATTCCACCCCAACCACTTCAATACAATTATATCCTTTGAATTCCAGATAGAGCCCCAGACAAAAAAACTCTTACTCAATGAGAAGATAGAATATACTGTTCTTCTTACTGACGAAAAATATACCATGCTTAAAAGCAGCAGGGACTCAAAATCACTTGAAAGCCTGCTCGGTCTGCTCTCCCAGTTCAGACTTTTCAACCTCACCAAACTGATGAATAAAGCAAGGAATAAAAACTATCTCAAAGAGCTTATTACATCAGAAATAAATAAGAATATCTTTGTTTTTAAAAACTTTCTGCTGGACAACAATAACCTTGAGAGGACAGAAGATTACTGCTTTCATCAGAATAACTTTGAATCTGTTAAAAAGAAGCTCCTCAATGATGAACTGAAGAAAATCATTACCGCACATAATGATCTTATCAAGCGAAGACTGCAAAAGTTCGGCATCCTGAACAGTGACTTTTCCGATTACAGGGACACCAAGCTTGACTATTTAATGAACATAATACTCCAGGAAATCCCTGCGTCCCTCAGCAAAAAAGAGCTGATCATGGTCAAGAACTACGAGTCCCTGAGAAAATGTCTGATTGAAATGGATAAGATTGTTGATCCGATAATAACAATTGGCGGCGATATTTTAAAGTATATTGAAAAAAACGGTATCTGCAAACAGTCGGATATTCTTTCTATCTATGATGGTATCCATCCGAATTCTCTGGAAAACTGGCTGGAGGAAAATTCCCGGAACAATAAGGTCTTTTCATACTACGACACAAACTCTGAAACACTCTACATAGATGGGAACGTCTACCTTGCAAAGCTTTCCGGACTTCACCAGCTGATCTATCGGCAGAAGGAGAAGTTGAACAGAATGAATCAATTTGAGAAACAGGACTACCTTTCTCTGTTCGACCTTCTCTGTAAAATCGGGAAAGATATTCTTATCGACAAGGAGAAAGTTACTCGTATCCTGGAAAAGGAAAGTAATATTGATATCCTCAAAAAAATAATCAGCGATTATGAAAGAACACGGCAGAAAGCCGAAGAGAGAATAACCGAGCGGAAAGAAGCTGTTTACCATGATATGACTGAAAAGAACTCATTATTCGGTTCCATAATAGGTTTTATTAAATCTCTCTTTACAAAAAAGAAAACAACAGAGCAGTTTAAAAAATCGAGAAAAACCGAAAAGATTAAACCGAGTAGCAGTTTCTCAAGAGAAACAAAGGACATCTTTGCAAGGATCCGGTCATTGAATCAGCCCCTGATAGCGCTTTCCGAGTATGTGGAAATTGTACCTGAAAATGAAGCAGCTATCGATACCATAATAGCCGAACTGAGAGGGAACAACCTGAAAATTGTCATACCTATCTACAACGCACGGAAAGCACTCTATCCCAAAAGAAGCCAGAAACTGCTTATCGCGGATATTGAATACCTGCTGGTTGATCCCTCGATAATAAACGATTCGGATACAATCAGGGAATTTACCGATTCGCTTTCCGGATATAAACTCAAAGAAGACTATGTGCAGCCCTCAGGGATTATTGCCATAGAAAAATACCTCATGAACCTTTTCCGGCAAAACAGGGCAAAAATTATTCGAAATAAGCAGGGCTAGCCTGCAGAGGGACATGATTCGCAACTTGAGCAGGGAGAATTTTGTTCACTCTTCTCATGTGATGATTTATTACCCTTTGCAGCAGAGTTGCTTGAATTCTTATAATCATTTACATAAAAACCTTCACCTTTAAAAATAATCCCCGCTGCGCCGAAAACTTTTCTCACACTCTTTCCACATTTTTCACATTTCTCAATGGCATCTTCAGTTATTGACTGAAATACGTTAAACCTGTGCTTACACTCAAGACACTCATATTCATATGTTGGCATAATAAACCTCTTCGTAGCTAAACAATTATATTCTCAATTTTTTTGTCACTTTACTTGACACAAATGCAAACCAGTTAAAATTTTTGAATAAATCTGACTCTTAAGGTTACAAAAATCATTTGATTGCCGATTATTCTTATGCATAGCTCAGTGTTTATAAACGAAAAAATAATTTATATCAAGACAATTATTCTCGATAAATAAGTCAATAATTTTTCACAAATGAAAAAAAAACATGTTACAATACCAATATTTGTTCCACACCTTGGCTGTCCCCACAGATGCGCTTTCTGCAATCAATGGAAGAGCAGCGGAGCGGAAAAAGTGCCCGATTCCGGTTATATAAAGAAGAGAATAAATACTTATCTTGATAACATTGATACCGAATCAACTGATACTGAAATTGCATTTTTCGGAGGCAGTTTTACCGGGATAGAAAGAGAACTGCAGGAGGAATTTCTCGCTGCAGCGGCAAAGTATCTCCGGGAAGGGCGTGTGAGCGGGATACGGGCATCAACAAGACCCGATTATATCAATCATGAAACAATAGACCTTCTTAAAAGATATGGTGTCAATACAATTGAACTTGGTGTTCAATCATTTTCCAATGCCGTGCTGGAGAGATCCCGGAGGGGGCATACAGCAGAAGATTCGATAAACGCAGTTAATCTGCTTAAAAAAGAAGGTATGGATACGGTTTTGCAGTTGATGCCGGGACTTCCCGGCCACAGTTGGGAAACAGTAATTGAATCTGCTTCCAGGTCAGCCGGCCTCGCTCCCGGCGCAGTAAGGATTTATCCCGCAGTGGTCCTGGCAAACACGGAACTGGAAAAGATTTACAACGAAGGAAGCTACTCTCCCCTTACACTGGAGAATGCAGTTGAGATATGCAGCAGGATGTTGAAAATCTTCAACAATCACAATATACCGGTAATCAGGATGGGACTCCATCCATTTCCCCCTGAAAAGTTAGAATCAATAATATCGGGTCCCTATCATCCAGCCTTCGGATTTCTTGTGAAATCAAGACTGAAGAGAGATGAAATCGAGGAGAGCCTGATACGCATCCTGGATAAAAATCCCGGCTTAAACAGACTGCTCCTTGAACTCCCTGCCCTTTGCCCGGAGGAGTATATCGGGTTAAGGAAGGAGAATATCAGCTATCTGAAAAATAAATATAAACTTGAGATACTGGATTACAGGATTATTAAAACTCGGGATAGTATTTCGTTTATTGTGTTTTAATAAATATATCTCCCTATCCCCTCTTTATCCCCCAATCTCCTTTCTTACACTCATTTTACTCTTCCTTCGTGTGCCCTGTGAGCTTAGTGTGAAACCTCTTCTCAAGTTAACATGCCATTACACATTCCACCCAATTGAAAAGAGAATACTGTAGAGCAGCAGGACCTTTCCCGTTGACGCGAGGACACCGTTCAGTTCCTCTCCTGTAGATTTATGAAAAACTGTTTTAATCAAAGGGATTGAAGGCAGCAGCGCAACAGATGAAATTACTGCAAAGGGATGTTTCCCGGTATTCAGGTAGAGAATAACCGGTATTACCCCGGGGAGAAGAACAGAGAGGAGATATTCTATTCGTACGAATTGTTTTCCGAATATTACGGCCAGGGTCCTCTTCCCCGTCCTGCTGTCGGTTTCGGTATCTCTGAGGTTGTTTACCGCGAGAATTCCCGTGGAATAGAGACCCGGTGCTATGCTTGCCGCGACAACTACCATATCCAGATCATGGGCCTGAACATAATATGTACCGCAGACCGCGGCTAACCCGAAAAATATAAATACGAAGATATCGCCGAGACCATGATATCCAAGGGGATACGGTCCGCCTGTATAGAGTATACCGCAGATAATTGACACAATCCCGAGGACCAGTATCGGGACTCCGCCCAGATAAACAAGGTAAATTCCCGAAACCGCCGCAAGCCCATAAGCAAAGATAAATGCCCTTTTCATGGCAGAGGGTTTCACCAGCCCGGCCTGTGTTGCCCTGACCGGTCCGCTTCTCTCCTCAGTATCAGTACCTTTTTGATAATCAAAGTAATCGTTTGAGAAATTGGTACCAATCTGTATCATCACTGCGCCAAACAGGGCCGCAGCAGCCGCGAAATAGTCAACAGAGCCGTTAAACAGGGCAAGAGAGGTCCCGATAAAAACCGGAGCCACGGCAGCACCCAGTGTTTTCGGTCTGCTTGCAAGTATCCATATTTTAAAAGATGACATTTGTTTCCCTGTTACTTAACTGCGAAATATATATATGCTATTCCAAATGAAAGTCTCCTGGTCTCCACACGGGAAAAACCGCAGTCCAGGACCATCTGTCTGAAAGTCTCTACTGCAGGGAACCTGCTCACTGATTCGGGAAGATAACTGTATGCCCTGAAATTCCCTGATATCAAACCTCCGATAAAAGGAAGTATTTTGAAAAAATAGAATTTGTAGATTGCTTTTAATAAAGGATTATCAGGCAGGGAAAACTCGATAATCATGAGTTCTCCCTTCTCCCTCAAAACCCTGGATATCTCCCGGAGCGCAGTATCCCTGTTCTGAAAATTTCTGATGGCAAATGCAATACAGCATGCATCGAACACGGAGCTTTTGAATGGCAGCTTTTCCGCATCGGAACTGCAGAGACTGATACCGGGGAAATAAGTATTTTTCCCGGAACCTTTCAGAAGCATACCGATACTGAAATCCGCTCCCACAACTTTTTTAAACCCGTATCTGAACGACATTCTCGAAAGATCACCCGTACCACAGCCCAGGTCAAGCAGGGACCCTTTATTGTCCTTTGAAAACAGGGAGAGACCTTTTCTTCTCCATGAATTATCAACACCCATGCTCAATACCCTGTTCAGCAGATCGTAATTACCTGCAATACTGTTGAACATTTTCCTGATCTTCTCCCTGTCGGGACCTTTTGCTGAATTTCTTTCCATAAACTCTATCCTGAATATCAGTAACATCGAAATGACAATGCTCATTTTAGTCAAACAATAATCAGTATTTAGTTCTTAAATTTAAAAACTGTCACAGGGTATGTATTAAATTCCATGTTTCAGATTAAGAAAAAGATATTTAATAAAAGGAACCTCTTTAAATTATCACCATTAAAACATTAGAACTTGACATATTGAGAGAATAAATAATAATGAAAGGCGCAAGAGGTTATTTCGTTGTTTTAAATCTTCATTTTTTTTGAAACAGTATTTTCGAGTCTGATGACTTTCTTTAAAAAGAGCAAGATCTCTTTCCGGATAAAGAGGATAAAAGAGGCCCGTTATCGATACCCTGGAAAAAATATTTACCAGTGAGAAAAAAAAGAAGAAAACATGCCATGTACACTGGCATGAGAAGAAGATTGCTTCCGAAGATCATTGCATACACATCGTCCTCGGTTCCTGTGTTTCAGTTGTTTTATGCGGAATGGACAACCGGAACAGGTTATGGATGGGTGTAAACCACATGTTCAAGTCCA
Organism: Spirochaetota bacterium; assembly: GCA_050298055.1. GTDB lineage: Bacteria > Spirochaetota > UBA4802 > UBA4802 > UBA5550 > JBNKTL01. The sequence goes on along the minus strand of JBNKTL010000008.1, from coordinate 98,067 downwards.
GGGAGAAGAACGACGATATGGCACTTCATCACGTTGCCGCACTCTATAACAGCCTGGAGGAGAAAAATGTTGCAGGAATCTGCTGCCTCGGTGTGTTTGGTGCTGCGTACCAGGAGAACAGCCCGGCAAAGGAAATGGCAAAAAAGAATATCATACAAATCCTGGAAGCGCTGAACCTCTATAACCTCACAATAGAAGTATACCAGACCGGTTACAGCCAGGGTATATCAATACTCAAATCAGACACCCTTAATTCAATTCTGATTAAAAACTTTAACATTCACAGCAATGAGACAAATATCATCGAGGTCCCCCTTATGGTACTCTTTCCCGGGGAATCTGTCAGCTGATAGAGTTCCCAGGGAATTAAATCTCAATGACAAAAAAATCACTCATTTTCCTCTTTCTCATCTTTCTTTTTCGTTGTTCAGGTGAAGAAAAAAATAAAAAAATCAGGTTAAAGGTTGCCACCTTCAATGTTCATCACTTCAAGGAAGGATACACTGCCGTCAAAAAGACAATTTCGAACATTCATCCGGACATCGTGGCCCTCCAGGAAGTCCTTGTCAAAGGGAGGATTGACTTCTCACAAAAACTAGCCGGCGACCTGAATATGTTCCTGGCCTCCAGCAGGCCATATGTTATTTTCACTGACAGGAAATGGGTGCTCTCATTTCTCAGCAGGTATCCGGTCAAAAGGCAGGAAGAGATCAGGCTGGGGAAATACAGGAGAGCCCTCAAGGTTCTGCTTAATATAGAGGGGAGAATTGCGGCCTTCTCTACAACGCACCTCTCTCCCTTTGTATGGAGCAGGAGTAATCTTCTCTCAGCAAACAGGAAGAGATCAGAGGACCGCATTACCGAAATAAAAGACCTTATCGGCTGGTTTCAGAGAACGGGAAAACCGGAAGTGGTACTGGGAGATTTCAACATCCCCCGAATGATGCCGGGAATGGAGATCCTTTCCGATTACGGATACAGGAACATTCTGAATGAGATTCGGAACAGTGTAAAAGGGACTTTCAGGATAAATAAAAGTGTGCGTGAAAGCTCCCTCAGGCACCTCCCCGGGTTCACCCTGCCGGAAAGGATCAACCTGGACTATATACTGATATCCGGCAGTATAAAGGCACTTTCAATATACACCGTTGAGTCAAATTCATCAGACCACCTGCCCCTTGTCGCAGATATTGAACTGCAGAAACCCGGGGATAAATGAATATTCCCCTGTTAAGCAATAATGAAAAAGAGCATTATTCAGTTTGATGTTGATTATTTAATAAAATACTAAAATTATACTTTACAATTGCACCTTTTTTCTCCTTAATGTCCTCATAATTTTTATTAAATGTTATGCGGTTACTGCTCATAAAACAGCTGATCAATAAATTACGTAACAACTATTTAAAAAAAGGAGCATTGAGATGGCATATATCTATAAAACGGAATCAGAAAAAGAACCGGAGGAGATCCTAAACAATATCAAAAAGCAAGCCCCTGATTTAAACTTTATTATCAGGGAGATCTATGATATGAAGAAGCAGTTCAGCAGTCATGGAGTTTCAGTAGATGAAGATTTTTCCTATTACTCCGTAATGCTGTGCAATCCGGAAAAAGCCTATAAATCAATATTCAACAACAGGATCAGGGGTGCAGTACTCCTGCCTCCAAAACAGCTGGTCATCTTCAAGGATGAGAATGACATTACAAATATCGCATATATGGCTTTTGACAGTGATACTGTAAAGAAGCTACTTCCCGAAGATGAAGTCTTTCAGAAGGGATTATCCGAATCGTGTGAAAAGGTCGTAAAACTTATTAAGGCTGTAAAATAAGGGAACTTCAATATTTTAGCCATACAGCTGAGTAATTTAAAAAAAAAATAAATTCATTGCATGTACTCGTAAATCGTAAATTAAGAATTAACTGAGAGGTATTCTATGTGGATGAGAATAGCAATATTACAGAAAAATCTTGTATGGAATATTCCGATTTTTATGATTCTTGGAATCATCTTCGGATGGTTTCAGGACCCTCTATTCCTTAAGGCCCTCATTCTGCCACTGACCTTCCTCATGGTATATCCCATGATGGTCAACCTGCAGATAAAAAAGGTTTTTTCCGGTGGTGATATTAAGGTCCAGCTTGTGACCCAGATACTAAACTTTTTGGTAATACCCTTTGTTGCTTTAGCAATAGGGATGGTCTTCTTTCAGGATAAACCTCTTATAACCCTGGGGCTCCTCCTGGCTTCACTTCTGCCAACAAGCGGTATGACTATCTCATGGACCGGTTTTGCCAGAGGCAACCTCAATGCGGCAATAAAGATGACAGTCATAGGCCTGGTCTTCGGATCAATAGCAACACCCTTTTATACAAAGTGGTTAATGGGAGCGGTAGTTGAAATTCCGCTCTTTAAGGTCTTCAGGCAGATACTTCTCATTGTTTTTCTTCCCATGGTCCTTGGTTTTATTACGCAGAGACTCATCATTTTAAAATATGGAATGGCAAAATACCAGAAGGATATCAAACAGAAATTTCCCATGCTTTCTACACTGGGTGTACTGGGGATCGTATTTGTTGCAATGGCACTTAAATCAAAATCAGTGTTAAGTAATCCCACAATTCTGGTTTATCTTTTTGTTCCCCTTGCCATACTCTACCTGATAAATTTTCTCATCAGTACACTTGTAGGGAAGTATTTCTTTAAAAGGGGTGATGCCATTGCCCTTGTGTACGGGACAGTTATGAGGAACCTCTCTATTGCGCTGGCCATTGCAATGACCGTATTTGGAGAGAAGGGTTCTGAGATCGCATTAATCATTGCCATGGCTTATATCATTCAGGTACAGGCTGCCGCATGGTATGTAAGGTTTACAAACAGGATATTCGGTGAAGCCGAGGAGCAGATAGCCGAACAGGTCATGCATGAGGGAGTGTTTTCTCTCACTGAGACTGCAACAGTGCAGGATGCCATTAAGTTGCTGGATGAGGAACATATTCACTCTGTAGCGGTACTCTCAGGCGATGATAAGCCCATGGGACTTATCACATCTGAGATGGTTATAAATATGCTGGCCGATGGTGCTAAGCTGAGTGCCCGGCTGGGTGATATTAAACTTGAACCGGCCCTTACCTTTGACAGGAAATCATCCGTATGCAATGTGATAAAAGCCATGAAACGCAGTCATGAGTACAAGGTACTTATTACAGATGAAAAGGGAGAACTTAAAGGAGTCATTACCCAGATGGATCTTTTAAACAGTATCTGTTCCGGGGAAGGAAAATAACCACAAGGGAATATCAAATAAACTCATTTATAGAGTTTATATGATATTCCTCCTACTTGATCTCATTCTCATTTCTGTAACCAACAGGAATATGATAATACTCAAAAGGTTTGGTTGTTACTGTATAGAGCACACCCTTCTTTTTCGTATAAAAATCTCTCATCACCTCGGCAAAATTCAGAGAAATTCCAAAATACCAGTTCCTTGTCCGATCAAGATTCTCTCTGCCTTTAAACTCCAGGTCATATGTGGAAAAATCCTTGGTATAGTATCCCAGGTCAAGTGTAATATACCTGAGAAATTCCGGCGTCTTGAAACCAAGATATCGGAAACCTGCCAGTTTAAAATTCATCAAGTACCTGAATCCCGAATAGTCAGTGACCCATCCCAGAGGGACTGTCTCATGTTTATTGAAATACTTTCTATAGTTACTCGTCGGAACATAGTCTACACTGAACCCGATAAATGCATCAAGAACGGGAAAATAATCCAGGAGTGCCCCGACAAAAACACCTGCCAGATCAACCACAAGGTCTTCGTAAGAAAATCCGTAGAGGCTTGACCAGCCGTCACCAACCTCAATCATTGTACCGATCATACTGGTTGTCAGTATGGAATATGTATACTTACTCGATGCGCCGTCTTCCGTATAATCAAAGACAAAAAAAACAAAACGCTGTATAAGATAATGAGCATAAAAATGGCCCGCTTTATCCGACCCGCCGGCTGAAGTATCCTGTCCGAACCATCCCTCTCTTTCACTTTTAAATTCATGCCGGCTACCCCAGTCCCATGCCTTAACTCCAAAAAGGAAGGTAACGGGTACACTTCCAAAGAGGATTGAATACCTGAGTAAATCCTTGTGATCATTTTGACTATCGTTTAATGCAATATCGGAACTATCACTGCTGCCGGTTTCTTCATTTTCCTGAGAAAAAGCGGTCCCCTGAATAAAGATTATTAATATGATTATTACAGCCAGGTATTTTAATCCACAAAAATTTTTCCATTTTCTCTTAGACATATTTTTCATTATGTGTTCCTTATCATATTCTTCGGTAAGCTTCAATTATCAATTTTATAAAATCAATAAGGTTCCGGGATTTGAGAATTTGTTACCCCCAGCTGAAATACAGGCGTCTTAATGATTTTCAATGCAACTTTAAAATTAATAGATTATCGTGCAAGTAAAATTATTTGCAACTGAATTGTTTTAAAATCCTTACAACAGGAACATCCGCAAATTACTCTTGTGGTGTTCATTTTGTTTCTGCCCGGCTTTATTTGAACAGTTCCTGTGAGAAAAATATTTAAGGATAAAATTTTTTTATTGTAAAAATTCAAAAATTATTATTTATAACTACTCAACTATATTGATTAAAATATTGTATTTACTAAGAATATCAATAATATGTCCCCGCCGCCTACGGCGGCGGGGACATGTCAGTTATGTTTTTATGAATATGATTATTCTCATGCATAACCGAGTTACTTTTATTTTTAAAAATACACAATAAATAAATTCACTTAATATATTTTGTATAGTTAAATTTATGAATAAAGATACAATTACACGAATCATATGTGAAGAGCTCAACCTCAGGGCATATACTGCTGAAACACTGGGCCTCGTGAGAGAGATCACAGGGCTTCACAATACCACTCCCAATGCAACAACTGCCCTGGGCAGATCAATAACAGCTACGGCTCTTCTGAGTGCTACGCTGAAACCGGATTCAGACCAGAATATTACTCTTAAGTTTTCCGGAAGCGGCCCTATTCATGAAATACATGTCCAGGCTGATGCCCGGGGAAATATCAGGGGATACGCAGAAAACCCGGACGTTGATCTCATTGAGAACATAGGAAAGATAAGTTTTTCCCGGACCATCGGCGCAGGATTTCTGACGGTCACAAAAGACCTGGGCCTGAAAGAACCCTACAGCAGTATAATACCCCTTCACAGAGGTGAGGTTGCCGGAGACGTTGCCTACTACCTGACCACATCTGAACAGATTCCATCGGCACTGTTAATTGCTATGAGAATGAAAAAGAACGGCACCATCGGGACATCAGGGGGAATACTGATACAGACCTATCCTGAAACCGAAGATTCTGTAATATCCCGCCTGGAAAATAAAATTCAAAACTCAGGGGAAACCCTCACAGAGGCACTTCAGAGAGGTGATGATATCATCGGATACCTTTCAGAACTTTTCGACAATCATGCATTAAAAGTACTCAGCGAATACAATCTTCACCACTCCTGCAGATGCAGCAATGATCTGATAAAGTCGGTTCTGGAAAATATTCATCCGGAAGAGCTGCGGGATATGATCCATAAAGACGGAGGTGCTGAAGTCGTCTGCAGCTTCTGCAGAAAAAAATACATTTTTGATGAAAATGATTTGAAGGAAATGATCAACTCAGGGAGCTAGTTCTTCCACTGCGTGATTTTTAACTTAATCATGATTGGATAACTACTGGAGTATTTAACTATTTAAAAGAATCTTATTGTTGCAAAATCACGCGGGCTCAGCATCAGGCTGCAATGTTTGATTTTTTATGCTGCTCCCCGCTAAACCCTTAATCGAAGGACCTCCGCCGTTTTGCCACTTTTTAAAATCGTGAATATGATCCCGTTTATTCCGGGATTATCCGCAGCAACCCTGTACTTTACCCTGATGCCTGTAATAAACTTCTGAATCGATATATCCTTATCCATCCCTATTACAGAGTCCATCGATCCTGTCATTCCCACATCCGTAATAAATCCTGTTCCCCCGGGAAGAATCCTCTCATCAGAGGTCTGCACGTGAGTATGAGTCCCAAAAACAGCGGATGCTCTCCCATCTGTATACCAGCCAAAAGCCTGTTTCTCAGATGTGGCTTCCGCATGGAAATCAACCACAATAATATCAGCCTCATCTTTAACAAGATCATAAATTTCATCAAATTTTTTAAAAGGATTGTCTATGGGTTCCATATGGACACGCCCCTGAAGATTTACGACACAGACCTTTATTCCCCGGCAATTAAAGAATGTGTAACCGTGTCCCTGGTTTATCTCGGGATAATTTCCCGGACGAAGGAGATACTCTTCATTATCAATAACTCTCTGGATATCACTTTTGTCCCAGATATGATTCCCGGTGGTAACAACATCAATTCCCATGCCATAGAGTTCATTCAGTTTGTCAGGTGTTATTGAGATTCCTCCCGCGGCATTTTCACCATTGGCAATAACCATATCGATCTTATGAAGCTCCTTGATACCCTGAATCCTGCTCTGCAGATAATTTCGCCCGGTTCTTCCAATGATATCGCCAATAGCAAGTATCTTTAAATATTTCACCGGGCGTAATCCACAACCCTTTTTTCACGGATAAGAGTGACCCTGATAATACCGGGATACTTTAACTCCGATTCTATCTTAACTGCAATATCCCTGGCCATGTTTTCTGCCTGTTCATCGTTTATCATGTCATTATCAACCAGGACACGAACTTCCCTGCCTGCCTGAATTGCAAATGTTTTGTCCACACCCTTGAATCCTGAAGCTATGGTTTCAAGGTTTTCAAGCCTCTTCAGGTAAGTGTCCAGAGATTCTCTCCTTGCACCGGGCCGTGATGCTGAAATTGCGTCCGCGACCTGGACAAGCACAGCTTCAAAGGATTCGGGCTCCCTGTCATTATGATGTGAAGCGATGCAGTTTATTACCAGATCATTTTCACCATATTTTTTTGCCATCTCGGCTCCAACAATAGAATGGGCGCCTTCTCCCTCCACGACACTTCCCTTCCCAATGTCGTGGAGAAGCCCGGCCCTTTTGGCAAGCTGGATGTCCAGTTTCAGCTCACCTGCCATTATACCTGCAAGGTTTGCAACATCCTTGCTGTGATCAAGAACATTCTGGCCGTAACTTGACCTGAATTTCAGTTTCCCCACATTCTGGATGGCCTCCTTACTGAGGCCCGGAATCCCAAGTTCAAACGCCGCTTTCTCACCCTCTTCCAGCATGAGTTCGTCTATCTCCTTGGTGACCTTTGCAACGACCTCTTCAATCCTTGCGGGATGTATCCTGCCATTCTGTATAAGGCGTTCCAGTGAAAGTCGTGCGATTTCCCTTCTTACGGGATCAAACCCTGAAATCACAACAACCTCCGGTGTGTCATCTATAATCATGTCCACGCCGGTCAGGTTTTCAAGTGTCCTTATGTTCCGTCCCTCACGACCGATAATCCTCCCCTTTAATTCATCGGAGGGTAGCGATACGGTTGTTATGGTTGTCTCAGATGTATGCTCCGAAGCATTTCTCTGGATAGCGGTAATGATGATTTCCTTTGCCTTCTTGTCCGCAACTCTCCTGGCATCTTCCTCTATCTTATTAATAAGCTTTGTAGATTCCAGCTTCACTTCGTTTTCAAGGTTTTCCAATAAAAGTTTCTTGGCCTCTTCTGAAGTCATATTTGCTATTCGTTCAAGTTCTTTCTTGTGCTTCTGAAACTCTTTTCTTAATTCTTCTTCCTTTTCCTGTACTTCCTGCTCTTTCAGGGTTGTCAGTTTTTCCTGTTTTGTAATCTGCTCAACCCTTTTCTCCAGGGCCTCTTCCTTCTGGAAAATTCTCTTTTCCGAAGACTGGAGTTCCTGTCTTCTCTCTCTCATCTCTTTTTCCAGATCATTCTTCTCTCTGAGCAGCTGGTCCTTTGCTTCGATCAAGAGTTCCTTTCTCTTGTTTTCAGCCTCTTTCACTGCATCATTGATCAGTCTGTGGGATTTAGCTTCAGCGGAGTTGAGCTTGATTCTTCCGAGATACGCCCTTACTGCATATCCGAGAACTCCGACAACAGGGAGAGCTATAATAAGAATAATTGTCATTGATGTCATTTTTACCTCCCAACACCCGGATTATTGATTTCAGTAAACAAATCCAATCCGGAGTACCGGCATAGAATTTCGCAAGGGAACTTTTCTTTCAAAAAATGAAAATTCCCAAAAACATTTCAACATCCTGAGTATAACACACCCGGTTAAATCCCCGTTATAATTGGCACTACTCGTGAACCGGAAGTTTAACCGAATCAGTTTTTTACTTTGGAGAATTTTTGCAGGATCTTTTCTTGTACGAATTGGGGTACTAGAGAGGATATATCACCATGATAACTTGCTATCTCCCTTACCATCTGAGAGGATATGAAGCTGTTTTCTTCCCTGGTCATTAAAAATATTGTTTCAGTATTTGCCGCCAGCCTTCTGTTTGCAAAGGCTATGGACATCTCGTAATCAAAATCCGTTACAGATCGTAAACCTCTAACGATGAACGAGATCTTATTCCTGTTACAATATTCCGCCAAAAGCCCATTAAAAAAAACAACCTCCAGGTTATCATATTTTTCTTTACAGCAATTTTCTATTATATCTAGTCTCTCGTTTACAGTAAATAAAGCTTCTTTTGCACTATTGTATGCAACCGCGATAATGAGCTTATCGCAAAGCTTTATAGCCCTCTCGATAATATCGAGATGCCCATATGTCAATGGATCGAAGGATCCAGGATATATTCCAATCCGCATAAAGCTCCAATATTCTCCATGCAAAAACTAAAATATCAATTTAACATGTTTTGTCAAGAAATATATATATATTTATTTAATAAAAACTCTCTTGACAGGAGTAAAATTTACCTTTATTTGATGGTTTTAATCTGTTCTTTAATATAATCGTCTGTTTGGTCATTTATTATCACAAATTATTCATAAAAAACATTATCTATCAGAGAGATTGATTCCTTGAAATGAAAAAAAGAAAAAAATAATTAGTCACAGATGCACGCAGAGTTTTTTCAATGCTTAATTATGAATGTTGAATATTAAATGATAGAAAATCTTTGTTGATCAGATAACTTAACATTTTCTTTAACTCCGCGTTTATCTGCGGATATTTCTTTTTAACATCAGTATCTGTAAAAGATTATAGTTTATGGAATAAAAATTGTATTAAACTAAAAATTGGAGTTTTAAAATGAAATCACACAGGGAATATCTTACATTTAATACCAGGTCCCGGAGAGAGTATATAAATATTACAGGAGATGTTAATGCCGTTCTGAAAAAAAGCGGTATCAAGGAGGGTCTCTGCCTGGTCAATGCCATGCATATCACTGCTTCTGTCTATATTAACGATGCTGAAAGCGGTCTGATTCGGGATTTTGACGATTTTCTGGAAGACCTTGCTCCCCATGAACCGATCAGCAGGTACAGGCATAACAATACCGGTGAAGATAACGGTGATGCCCACATTAAACGGACAATCATGGGGCGTGAAGTTGTCATTGCTGTTACAGAGGGGAAGATGGATTTCGGGCCCTGGGAACAGATTTACTATGCTGAATTTGACGGCAGAAGGGCAAAGCGAGTGATGGTAAAGATCATCGGTGAATAAGACTCTGTGAGGGATACAGAATTTATGAAACTTATTGATACACACTGCCACCTTGAAAGCGAACATTTCAGGGGCAGGCTTGACGCAATAATCAACCAGGCAAAAGACGCCAATATCGTAAAACTTATTACCTCATCCATTACACCGGGTCAGTGGGAGGAATCAAGGGCCATAGCGGAACGTTTTAATGAGGTTGAATATGCACTGGGAGTTCACCCCTGGTATGCCACTCCCTCAGATCTTGATATCATTTACAGGCTCGGGGATGAGGCCAAAAAGGGGGCCGTCGCCATTGGCGAGATGGGACTCGATAAGAAAATTGATAATCCCAACATGGAAATCCAGATAAAAATATTCGAGATACAGCTGTCCATTGCCCGGGAGATTAACCTCCCCCTGATCATTCACTGCAGAGGGGCCTTCAATGAACTTATAATTTCATTTAAACGTGTGGGTATTCCCCATGCGGGAGGTGTTATTCACTCCTTTTCCGGGAGCAGGGAACTGGCAGAAGAGTTATTGAAGTTCAATATGAACTTTTCCCTGGGAGGAATACTCACATATAAAAAAAGTAAAAAGAGAGTCAGGCTCCTTGAAAAGATCTATCCGCACCACCTTCTCCTGGAAACAGACAGCCCTGATATCCCGCCGGTCCAGGCAATGGGAAAGCCCAATGTCCCGGCCAACATCATGTTTAACCTGGAAGCGGCTGCAGAATTAACGGGAGAGAGCGTGGAGATGGTTGCGGAGAACACAACGGCAAACGCGGTGAGGGTCTTTAACCTTAAGATTTAGTCTTGAGAAGCCGGATCATGGGTACCTCGAAAAATAATTCAGAGAGGCTCCCTTATATCTTCAATACATAAAGGGGAATCATCTTTGCCACTATCTTGATCGAGCCGATTTCAAGGCTGCGCAGAATAACTTTTCTTCCCCGGTATTCATAGGGGATTTCACGGACTTCAGAGATTATCTTCTTTCCCCTGTCGTTGGTCATCTCAACTTCAAAATATCTTTTTCCCTCAATCTCAATAATTCTGTTAACACTCAGAACATCCGGGAGGTTATACCCCCCTCCATGAGGAATAACATTGGCATTCAGGAGCCGGTTGTAGAGCTTCAGCTTTTTGGCCCTCTTTGCGAAGCCAAGAGACTCAATGCACTCGGCCGAATAATTAGGAATCCCCTTCACAAGGTAAGCAGGGAGGTCTCCCCGGAGAGTCAGAGGATAGAGGCGCGAAAAATTCTTAAGATAATGACAGCCAAGCTTTATTTCGTTCATATTGATCAGTCCCTGGTGGTTCTCATTAAAGACCTCCACATAGTCCCCGAAAAGGATCTCGGCAGCCAGTCTTCGCTTCTTTATTGAGAATCGCTCTACATACCTGTACATCTCATAGTACTTTCTCGCACTGTCACCTGTAAGAACATGCATTTCCTGAAACGGGGTGTTGATGATTTCAGCCTTTGCGGCCAGCTCATGGCTTTTATCGTAATAAAGCCCGAAACCGTGGAGATTGTCCCCTGAAAACTCAGGAGCAGACCCATGAATAACAAAAGCATAGGGAGGCAGCTTGGTCCTGACTCTCGTTACGGGCTTTACCAGGAAAATATCAATGAAGTGGTTACTCTTATAGAAGTCCCAGGAAACGGGAACATCGTCTATCTTTATAGTCCCTTTTTCCATTTTGTGGATTTTCTTTATCAGTCCGGTTACCGAAGGGAGCTTGTCAAGCCCTCCAACGAGCATTCCGCATGCATTTGGCTTTGTATTAAGAATGACAACTTCATCGTTTCCACTCCCCCATGAAATTTTGCCCCCATATCCGAATCCGCTTCCCCATCTGCTCGTGTTCCTCGTTATGGTCATATCGGGGGTTGAGATAAAGGAAGCATCCGGTCTCAAACCAAGGGCTTTCTGGACATGATGAATACCGGCTATACCATAGACAGTGTTTGCCTTGCAAAGTTCAGCGCCGCTGTCATTGACACCGGCAAAAAAACAGTGGTCCCTGCTCGCATTAATTAGTTGGTCCCTTTTTACCGGCAACTTTACGTTCATAACTTAACTCCAGAAAAGTGGATTGTTTTCTGAATAAAAATACAGAAAAACATCAACAAATCAACTTTTTTTTTCGGATATGCAATATATTTTTTATTGTAACTACTCAGCTATACGGCTAAAAAATATATACCCGGATAGGCCGGAATAACAAGGAAGGAACTAACTTTATTTACAGACCCGGAGAGTGGAATTCGAGACAGATAAGAGGATACCCGGCATTTTTTAGATCCCCAGAATCATCTTTGCCATGGTGAAGTAGATAACAATCCCCCCCATATCGACGAATGTGGTAAGGAGAGGGCTTGATACAACCGCCGGATCGACCTTTAGCTTTGTTGCCACCATAGGGACAATGGCCCCGAAGATAGTCGCCCAGAGCACCTGAAGTCCCAGAGATATTGAGATAACTGTCGCAATACCGGGCAGAGTAAACTCTGCAGGTATATTATCACCTTTGGTAAATAAATAAACCCTGAAATAGACTATTGCTCCCAGGCAGATCGAGAGGAAAAGACTGATAGTAAATTCCTTCCGAATAACCCTTAATATATCACCCGGTGTGAGCTCGTTGAGTGTTAAAGCCCTGAGGATTACCGTTGCAGACTGTGAGCCGGTATTCCCCCCCGCAGCATTGAGCATGGGGATATAAAATGTCAGAACGATCAATGTCTTGAGTGTGTCCTGGAAAAGCCCAACAATATATGCCGTGACCAGACCGAAAATCCCCAGGGCAACAACCCAGAACGCCCTCTTTTTGAAATGGACCAGGGCGGGAACATCCAGGTAAGACTTTTCCTCAACACCGCCGCTGATGGCCATCAGCTTTTCCAGGTCCTCGGTCTCCTCCTCCCTGATAATGTCAATGGCATCATCATGTGTCACTATTCCTGTAAGCCTTTTGCTGCTGTCCACAATAGGGAGAGCTATCAGGTCATACTCTTCGATCAGTTGCGCCACATCCTCTCTATCGTCATCAACTCCGGCATAGAGGACCTCGCTCTTCATTATTTTGCTGATCTTTTTCTTTGGTTTTTCAAGGATCAGCTTCCTGAGAGACACAAACCCGATAAGTTTCCCGATGTCATCAACTACGTATATATAGTATATTGTTTCCTTTGACGGGGCTATCTTTCTGATAAGCTTAATAGATTCTTCAACGGTATTATTTTCATTGAGGGTCGCATAGTCGGTGGTCATAATGGCACCGGCTGTTTCCTCGTCATAGGATGTCAGCTTGATGATGTTTGCCCTGTCACGAATGGGCAGCACAAGGAGATAACGGTTTGCCGTTTCCCTGTCAAGATGCTGGAAAAAGTCCGCCCTGTTATCAGGCGACATTCTGACCAGGATTTCCGAGATGTCCCGGTTGCTGAGTATTGCCAGTATTGTCTTCTGGACATCAATATCAAAGTAAGTAAAGATCTCACATCTCAGGTAACCGTCAAGGAGCTTGAGGATGCTCCAGATCTCATCCGGATTAAGCATTTCAAGAAGTTCGGCCATCTCCCGTGAATGGCCTTCTTCAAGAAATGACTTTAAAACAGAATACTTTTTCTTTTCAAGGAGTTCTCTGAACTCGGGTATGAGGATTGGATTTTTCATTCAATCCCTCCTGTGGATCCCTTTACTGCTGGACCCTGCCTATACAGAAATAGTTAAATCCCCTCTCCTTCATATGTGAGGGTTCATACTGGTTTCTTCCGTCAAATATCAGAGGAGCCTTCATGAGCTCCTTCATTTTTTCAAAATCGGGTTTCCTGAAGTGGTGCCATTCGGTAAGGAGCAGAAGTGCATCGGCACCCTTGAGCACATCGTAATACTTTGAATGATACTCAATATTCTTATCTCCGATGACCGACCGGGCAGTTTCAATTGCAATAGGATCATAGGCACTAAACCTGGCGCCCCTCTCCCTGAGACTGTTAATGATATTGATTGCCGGCGCCTCCCTCATGTCATCAGTATTTGGCTTAAATGCAAGTCCCCATACCGCAAATAATTTGCCGCTGAGGTCCTCGCCCATATAAGAAACGACTTTTTGCACAAAGTTTTCTCTTTGAAGTTTGTTCACTTCCTCCACGGAATCGAGTATTGATGATTCCAGGCCGTTTTCTCTCAGTGTATGGATCAGGGCCCTCACATCTTTTGGGAAACAGGACCCGCCGTAACCGATACCGGCATAGAGAAAGTCCTTGCCTATTCTCGAATCAGAACCAATCCCCCTCCTCACATGATGTATATCCGCACCGGTTATTTCACACAGGCGTGCGAGCTCGTTCATGAAACTGATCCTTGTTGCCAGCATTGCATTTGCCGCATACTTCGTAAGCTCTGCGGAAGGGATGTTCATGGCTATAACTTTATCGTCCTTCCTGTAAAATGGGGAATAGAGCTCATTCATAAGCTCGTTTGTCCTGACATTGTCTGTACCAACAATAATTCTGTCGGGCCTCATAAAATCCTCAATGGCATTCCCTTCTTTGAGGAATTCGGGATTGGAGACTACGTCAAACTCAATATCCCCCATCTCCCTTTTATCCAGCTCATCCTGAATGACTTTTCTGACTTTTTCCGCCGTACCAACAGGAACCGTTGATTTATCCACAACAATTTTGTAGCTTTCCATTTCCCTGCCGATTTCTGCGGCCACATTGAGTACATGCTGCAGATCGGCAGAGCCATCCTCATCCGGAGGAGTCCCAACTGCAATAAAAATAAAAAGTGCTTTCTCAACACCCTCTTTAAGATCTGTTGTAAATTGCAGCCTCCCCTCCTTATAGTTTCTCTTGACAAGCTCCTCCAGACCCGGTTCATAGATGGGCATTATTCCTTTCCTGAGGTTTTCGATTTTATCCTTGTCAATATCAATACACCATACATCATTACCCATGTCTGCAAAACAGGTGCCGGTTACCAATCCGACATACCCGGTTCCTACTACGGCCATTTTCATATAAACACTCCTATAGCATTTGGTAAAATATATAACTTCATAAAAAATGAGGATAAATATTCATGACCTCTCCCCGCCGCCCTGGACCACAATAAGATATCATAAATATTTTTTATTTATACTATTATTTCATATAATATAGAATAATTACTCTCAAATAGATTATTTCCGGTTGTATTGTCTCAGGTCAAATGCAGGTCTTATTCCAAATTGATTTGCCGGTTATACCATTTATTTCATTAAGCGGGTTAAGGGTATTCTGAACCGGTCAGGTGTCAACCTTTTTTGCCGGGAGTATGCCGACTCTCCCTGATACAGAACCAGAATTCATCCCTGATCCTGTACCGGGATATGAACATAAATTTTTAGTACCTTGTAGATTTCCTCAGAAATTCAGACATACTGGAATCTGTATCTTTCAGTGATTTATAATACGATCCCGCAATAAAGAGCAGTGAGTTATAAAAGATTGTAAGATGGGGAATAAGAAACTCCCTTTTAATCTCATTTCGCACAGGATTGGCTGTTGTATTCTTAATATCTCCCATCTTTTTACCTTTAACAACCTGCTTCCCCACATAACTATGCGTGAATGTTATATCATTGGTATCACTGCTCAGAGGAGAGGGATCAATAATTATTACTTCATTCACGCGCCCCGAATCGAAGTCCTTTTCATAGATAGTCGACTCAATCCTGGATATGGTCTGTCCGTTTGTGATTATCTTTATTTTTTTCTTCTTTATACCGGCAATTTTCCTGTTATAGAGGGTATCCTTTATGAAAAGATGTTTTTCCATTTCAATATAATCCTTACCCAGAACATAAGTTGTCTGGTAAGGAAGGATCCTGATTCCCGGTGTATTGAGCAGATCAAATTTTTTAATGACCGTTGCAATTTTAGTGTTGAGATCGATTATCTGGGAATCCAGCTCTTTCCCCTGGCTGTCAAGCTTTTCCGACTTCAGAGTATACTGCCTTTCACTTTTTTCTCCTGTTTTGTTCTGTGCATCTGATGATTGAGTCAACGCGAAAGCGATAATCAATGCAATAATGAAAAATCTCATTTTAACCTCCATGCACTCCTTCTCAACAAAATTATTTGTTGCAAAAATATCAAATTTTATTTAGTACGTCAATTACTAAATTAAAGGAAACGACTCGACAATGTACAGGAATAATTCTATTTGTTAAAATTGCAACGAACATGCCCCCGCCCACCCAAAGCGGCAGGGACCTGTTATTGGGAATTTTACCCAATATGCTTATTCTGATGACAGTGTTGAGTGGTCACAATTTACACATAATTCATTTCGGCAATTTTAGTATAACTGCCGTATAAAAAATGTTATAAAAAATGTATAATATACTAATCGTTGATTTTTCTGATTATAAAGAATCACTGGTAAAAATTCTGGAAAACAACCAGTACAGGATTGAACTCTGCACATCAGCTTATGACGCAATGTCCAAACTGAAGGCCTTTGATTTTCACCTGATTATTTCAGAGGTAGAACTTCCCGGGGACAACGCATTTGACCTCTATAAATATATTAAGCAGAATTACCCCTATATACCCGTTATTATGACCACTGAAAAAAATATGAATGCCTTCTTCGAACAGATATTTAAAGAGGGGATAGGCAATATACTCTGCAAACCCATAAAACGCGATGAACTTTTAAAACTGGTTGAGAAACTCATTACAAAAAAGAACATTTTCGGTCTCAATAACTATATGAAAGACCTCGTGGAAATAAAAAAAATCAGGATTACCAAGTCTTCTCATATCCAGAAAGCAATTCCTGTTATCATGAATGAGATTGAAGCCGATGGATTTACCATCAGGGACAGGATGGCTTTCAGCCTGGTGCTTAATGAAATGGCAATCAATGCTGTTTATCACTCCCACGGGCATACCGAGATGAAGATTGCCCGGAAATCCCTTGAACTTAATGAAGGGAAATATGTAGACCTCTTTTTCGGATACGGTAAAACCGGGTACGGAATCGCAATTGATGATTACAACGGGAATCTCACAAAAATGAAGATACTGGAGAGCATAAACTCGGTTATTGAACAGGAACAGCTCATTGAGGAGTCTGTTGAAACAGGGGAAGATGTCTCAGCTATGGTTTCGGAAACAGGCCGTGGCATAGATTTTGTAAGGAAACTCACCGGGGAATTTTATTTTATCATCAAGGAAAACATACGAACGGAGATATTAATTGTTTTTGATGAAGATTTTCACAGTGACGATCTACCCGAGTACTCGTCCCTGAAGATCATTGAGGTATATGAGTAATCACTCCGCCCCATCCCCGCTCTTGAAATCCATCAGGTCTTTCATGGAGAGACGGGAACTCTTTTTTTCATTCTCTTCCCGGTTTCTCTTGAGTTTGGCCGGAAGATACGCGTCATTATAGAACTTTGCGACCCTGAAGACCTCATGGTCTTTATAGATATCCTTTATTTTGATCTGCAAACTATAATCCTTCTTTCTCAGTCCCTTGTTAAGAATATGGACAAGATCACTGATATTTTTAACAAAGTGCATGGTATAGATTATCATAAAAGAGAGAACAACAAATACGATTATCAGGAAGCTCTTGATATGCTCCTGGGCTATATCCCCGTTAATATCCGTGATGGATATGAAGAGGGTATATTTCCCGGCCTTAGCCGTAACAGAGTCTTCATGGTTGTAATACTTTTTTAAATATTCCTTGTTGATGTTTTCAACAATGTTCTTTTTCCCGTCAGAGACTTTTATAATCTTCCTGTCACCGGTGAACATGGTCATGACAATTTCATCAACCGGGATCTTTGCATCCTCCCCCATGCCCTTAAAGACCTCCAAGTAACTTATATATTCCCGTTTTCTCTCGGAGATCTTTCCCGAACCTGAACTGTCTGTAAAAAAGGAAAATACCATCAGGGTCATAACGATAGTAAAAACTGCCGTGGTAGAGATCGTGGCCGTATGATGCTGGGCCATTTTTGATTCCGCGTTGTGGATTTTACCGAAGATCTTGATTATTCGTACAAGCCTGAGTATCCGTGTGACCCTTATGGCTTTTACAACCTTCAGGACATTGAGCACTCCCACCTCCGACCCGGCCGCCCCTGTTGCCCCGGAAAGAAGAAAGAGGACCGATGGCCCGGAATCCAGGACCAGGAGGGGGACCGAACTGATAAAATCGACCCAGCCCCTTTCATAAAACCAGTAGCGGAACTTCTCTTTTTTCCCTTTCCCGGCAAAAACTGTCCTCGTGATGAATTCCACGGAGAATATCAGGTCGAACGCGAACCCGCAGTAAATAAGGATATTTCGTGTTTTTACACTCCAGTGCCCGTAGACGCTGGCCTCCGAAAGAAACGTCTGTACCAGCACAAGAACAATGGCAACAAGGATAAAGTTTTCAAGAAAATCTCGTAGTTTCATTTTTATTACCAGTTGTTATCTCCGGCTATCATATACAGCTCATCCAGCATTCTTTTATCAAAACCGTAATACTCGGCATTCTTTTTTGCGATAGAGAACCAGCTCTTATCGGGTGATTCGGCACCCCGGTCGATCTTTCCCACCGGTTTATAGTTGTGATACCGGGTGCAGAGGATGTAGAGGAGCCTGGATACCCCCTCCTCCAGATCGGTCATCTGCCTCTGAAGATTCGACTTAACGGCAAGGGTAATGGTCTTATTGGAAAGAAACGGGATTTGCTGCTTAATATACTGCGCCAGGTCCCCCAGGTAATTTTGAAGTTTGCCTCTCATCCTCAGGGCTTCGTTGAGGCTGAGTTTCTTTGTAGTTCCGGTAGAAGGGGAATCTATCTTCATATGGGCCCCGCTTCTCAGGATAAGGAGGATCTTTGCGAAGACAATATATTCCCCCACCTCAAGGTTGTTTTTCTGGACCCTTGTTATCTCGTTAAAAAGGAACCCCCTGTGGTTGAAGATCTCGCCGATATAGTTATCGACGGTCTTATTCTTCAGCATTGTCACGGTACTGTTGAGGTTGTATCTCACATCCTTGTTCTTAATTATTGTCCTGACAAAACTTTTCAGTTTCTCCTGCTGAAAGTCGGCGGGAAAATTGCTGTTGTCAGATATCCGTTCCAGGGCATCATAATCCATCTCTTCAAAGAATTCATCGAGAACAGGAAGCACCTCGGAGGATACCCGCTCATACAGATCGGAGAGTATAAGCTGAAGGACCTGGTTCCATTCAAGATGTGGAAAAAACTGGGGAGTTTTAAAAGTCAGTTTTAACTGGTTCATATTCTGGATAATAAAATTAATCAGTAAACCCTCGGCAATCAGCGTCGTTTCACTTGATATATTGGGATTGCTGAAAAGGTGATCAACAAAATCTCTGACTTTCTCTTTATCTTCGCTCATATCTTCTTGAAATTTCAATTGTTTCTTAAGTTGCAACTACTCAAGTTTAGTTTTAAAAACAATCATATTTATCGAAAAAACAAAACTGATATGTCCCCGCCGCCGAAGGCGGCGGGGACATATTGTTAATATTTCAGAAAATACAATTGCTTTTAACCATAGAGCTGAATAGTTACCTTGAGTTATTATTCCTTTATAAGGCTATTTGTCAATTAGATTTACCCATTATGAACTGACTGAATCTTCCCCGCATAATGAATCAGCATACCCGCCACAACAGTGATCAAAGTCCCTATGGGGACATACCAGGGCCAGAAGACCTTTCCGCTCCCTGCAATAACCGCAGTCAGGCCTATCCCCGCCAGTGAACCCGCAATTGCCGGCTTTTCACCCAGTAACGGGAAGAACCTTCCCAGGAGAAAAATTCCCAGTATCCCTCCGTATGTAACAGAGGCTATTGCAAGCCCCAGCTCAACCAGCGGATTCCCCGTATCGGTGAGCAGCGTGGAGATAAGGACAATAATAAAAGTCCAGAAAAGAGAGATCATCCGTGATATCCTGATTTTTTTTGCATCTGAAATATCCCTGTTGTTAATTTCCAACAGGTCCATTGCAGTCGAGGCGGAAAGGGAATTTATGGAGGAACTGAGCGTGGACATTGCCGCGGCAAAGATCCCTGCCAGCATGAGTCCTCTCAGGCCGTCCGGGAGATAATTGATGATAAAGAAAGGCATTATCTCGTCGGGTTTACCAAAACTTTTATTCTCCAGGAAAACCATTATGAAGAGCCCCACCAGGAGAAAGAGGAAAAACTGGAACATCACCGCGATCCCGCTTGAAATCATCGCTTTTTTTGCGGATTTGAGGTCTCTGCACGAGAGGACCCTCTGCACAATAAGATGGTCGGTCCCATGAGACGCGAATGAGAGAAAAAGGCCGCCGATAACACCGGAGAAGATATTATAGGAATTCCATACTGATCCCCCGTCCTCAAAACCTGTTGAGAATATTTTCATCCTCTCCGGGGGGATCAGGGTGAAAACATCGGTAAAGGACTTCCCCATAAGTTCAGGGATGATCATCAGGCAGACCAGCGCGCAGAAGATATAGAGAACCAGCTGTACCGAGTCAACGATGACCACAGATTTTATCCCGCCGTAAAAGGTATAGATGAAGGTCGCCGCACCGATGATAATGATGGATACGCTGAAGTCAAGACCGGCAAGGAGATGAAGGGGAATGGCCGTGGCGAAAAGCCTCACACTGTCCGCCAGAAGTCTCGTTATGTGAAACACAACCGAAAGGAGCTTCCGTGACGAGACACCGAACCTCTCCTGGAGAAATTCATAGACCGTCTGTATATTGCCATTAAAGTAACCGGGAAGGAGTAAAACCGCAACCAGGACCCTTCCCATGAGATACCCCAGGGTAATCTGCATAAATCCCATTCCCTTTATATAGGCAAGTCCGGGTATGGAGATAAATGTGAGGGTACTTGTCTCCGTTGCCACAATGGAGAAACTGGCGGGGAGCCAGTGAATACTTCTGTTTCCCAGGAAATAGTCTCCCATGTTACCCGCCTTTGAATACCTGATCCCGATAAGGTTAATCAGTATGATATAGACTGTAATGACCGCGGCATCCAGACCCATAGACTATCCGGCTCCTTTCATAAGATTAATAGAGGAGGTACTGCTCCCTCATATTCCTGAACTTCTCCTCATCATCCAGCCAGCTCTCTCTGATAATATCCATCTTCTCACCCTCCCCGATCATACGGCGTATTTCACTGTTTCCGGACAAAAGGTCAAAGGAAGGATGTTCCGTATTAAATTCGTAAACATCATCAAGGAAGATAAGTTCGGGATAGAGTCTTTTTATGGTATGGACCATTGCCACACCGGCAGCAAACGGCATGAAAAGATCTCTGTCCGTAACATGGATAAATACTCCACCCACCACATTCTCCCTGTACTTGTGAAAAGTTGGAATAAAATAGAGGGGCCTGAAGTAAACGCCCTCAATGCTCCCGGAGTTAAGTTCCCCTGCAAGCAGGTAGGGGTCCATATAAGGGGCGCCGAAATTTTCAAAGGGGGTGGTGGTCCCCCTCCCTTCGGAAACATTCAGTCCCTCGAAAAGGCACATTCCGGGATAGACAAGAGCCGTGGCAAAGGAGGGCATGTTTGGTGAGGGGGGGACCCAGGGGAGCCCGGTTTCCGGAAAAAGCATGCTCCTCTCCCATCCTTCGGTTTTTATTATTCTGAGATTGATACCCAGATCAAAATGTTCCGCTGCCAGGAGTGCAAGTTCTCCGGCCGTGAGCCCGTGCCTCACCGGAACAGGAAGGACACCCACAAATGACTCAAATCCTTTTTTCAATAAAGGCCCTTCAACCCTGCCTCCCAGGGGATTGGGTCTGTCCAGCACAATGAACTCCATGTCCATTCCGCTGATTGCCTTCATAAAAAAGACCATGGTGTGAATATATGTATAGTACCTGCTGCCCACATCCTGCATGTCAAATATGACCATATCGATATCTGCAAGATACCTCTTCGCGGGAAAAAGGGAGTCATATGTATGGGAATAGAGGCTTACAACTTCAACACCGGGGTCCGGCTGGTACGATACAGGGACCTGGTCCTGCTCGGTACCGAACAGTCCGTGCTCGGGCGAGAATATTCTCTTAACATTCAGCCCTTTCCCGGGGAGAATGTCCCAGATGTACCTGCAGTCACCTGTTACCGATGAATGGTTTACCAGGAGCGCGATGTTTCTCCCCCGGTACTTATCAGCTTCTTCCAGGAATTTGTCAAGTCCCGTCTTTACCAACTTGTTCTCCTCTGTCATTCCCGCGCAAGTGGTAATTCACTTTATCCCGGTCTTCGCTTCACTGCGCCCGGGATGGCAGGCTTAAAAATAATTAACGCCGTAATGATAACCAGTGCTGAGCCCGTGTGATTTTATACAAATCTATTTTTGTAACCCCCGGTTCATTCAGGGGTTATATTTTTTGCAAATAGTTAAAATCACACAGTCGAAGTACTAGAACCAGGCTGATATGCCTATGGTAGGCTCGATGATATTTTGAAACCCGGTGACATTGTCCCCTGCATTATCGAAAACAATCATGACACCCACATTCATAATAACACCGCTCGTGAGGATGAATTTTAATCCAATTTCATTTCCGTACCTGTAACCGTATTGATCATTCAGTGCGGAGTTCATGCTTGCCCCGGCAAATATTGACGCGTAGAAACAGAACTGGTTCGCGTTGTCAATTCCGTAAATAAAAACAGGACCAATCCCGGCATTATAACTCTTGGTGTCCTGAGTGAGATTAAGGTCCGCCTCCCCTTTCAGGCCTATGGCTACGTTGGTGTGAATAAAATAATTTATCATGGGAAAAAGCTTAATAATTGTATTGTTGTCATTCTCATTGCTCTCCAGGCCCTTGACCTGGTATGAGACAAAACCGCCAATTTCCACGGTCCCGAAATGAAGATAGTTCTTTTCCTTTATCTTGATCGCGTCCTCGATCTCTTCCCTGACTATCTGTCTTATATCCTTGATAAACCTGTTTTTATCGATCTTCTTTTTGCTGGCCTTTCTTTCCTTGTTTATTGTTTCATCAATCTCTTCCCTGACAGCACCCCTGATATCATCCATCACATCATCACTGTCACCGGTACGGATCTCAGAAAGCGGCCTGTCCCTGTTGAGGTTTTTTTCACGGCTGTACATATAATCTTCATAGGATTGCTGGGCTCCAAGCTCTGTATATTGGCTTGAAGAGATAAGTAAAACAGCTGTTATACACGAAATGATCGTGAGAATCCTCATTATATTAAGCCTCCTGACAATACATTCCTAATTATCGACATAATAATTAAAATATTGATTAAAAACTGAAGTATTGATATATTCTTATCGATTATAATAAAGAAAAGGAAATTGATATGTCCCCGCCGCCTTCGGCGGCGGGGATATATTGTTGATATTTTTAGTAAATAAGTTAAAAATAACCATATAGCTGAGTAATGAGAGAAAACATAAACAATCAACGATGAATATGAAAAAGAAAAAATCCTACAGAATTTCGGTCCTGGCAGTTTTGCTGATCCTCTCTATCATCACCGGCCTGAGAGGTTCACTGAAAAATCCCATTGAAGTATCAAAGGTACTGAATATGAGGTTCCCCATAAACAGTTCCGGTGACGACTTTTCTCCCACCCTCACCGCAGACGGGAAGATACTCCTTTTCAATTCCAAACTTAAAAACGAGGCAAGTCACAACATATACATATCGCGGTTTAAAAACAAAAGATGGACAACACCGGAATACTTTGAAATCCTCAATTCCCGGTATGACAATGACGAAACACCCTTCATCACCCCCGACGGGACACTGATTGTTTTTGCGTCTGACAGGCTGAGCCGCAAGAGAGGTTCCTATTCCAGCAGGACGAGAATGACATATGACATCTATTTCTCACGGAAAGTTGAAGGAAAATGGACAGAACCGGAACCGATACCCGGAGATGTAAACACGAAAAACAATGAGAGATCCCCGCGCCTGAGCCCCGATAAGCATACACTCTATTTTTCCCGATGGCCCTATAAGAATATCAGAAAATCGAAGATTTACCGGGCCGTTCTGAAAAACGGGCAGTACACCGATATTAAAGAACTGCCCGGACCGGTCAATACCGGAAATTACGAAATTTCATTTACTCCTTCTCACCTGAGGTCCGGTTTCTACTTTTCATCAAGGAGAAAAAAAGGATTCGGGGGCTGGGACATCTACTTTGCCTATCTCGTAGACGGTCAGTTTACAAAAGTTGTCAATCTTGGCCCCGAGATCAACTCCCCGGGCAACGACCTCTTTATGACTGAGGTGGGAAACAGGCTCTATTTTTCCACAAACAGGGAAGGAGGTTTTGGGAAGTATGATATCTATTTCGCTGATATCAGGAAGATAAACATACCCAGGGTTTCCGAAATTCTCCCTGAAGATTACTACAGTCAAAAAGAAAAATTTACCGATACACCTGTTGAAAAAAGACCTGTAAAAGAAAAGGAAACGGTAGCGGAAATAAAGCCTGTTGAAGCGGAGAAAGAGAGTGAAAGAAAGGATGAGAAAGCAAAGGTCCCGAACACAATAAAGGTTGAGAAAGTAGAGAAAGATAAAGCCCTTCCCGATACTGCCATAACCACACGGTTAAAAATAAGGGTCATAAAAAAACAGAGAAAAATACCCGTATCCGCCAGGTTCAAAATCGATCTCAAAGATTCATCAAATCCCGTGGAGAAACCGCTGAGATCAGTCATACGGAGAAGCAGCCGCTACGGCTGGCTCTTTATAGCACCCAAAGATGATATAAAATGGATTGAGATCAAAGTGGCACAGAAAGGTTACAGGGCGGCCGATAAACTGGTGAAGGTTACACGGGGAAAGGATACACGGGTCCTTATGGAACTAACGCCTGTTCCCGAACGGAGGAAAGAAAAAAAACCGGTTATCATAAAAAGCCCGGCTGAAAAAAACGGCGAGTTCATATTCAAACCTGTTTATTTCAGCTCAAATTCAACACAGATCAAGCTCGAATACTACCCGGTTATTCACAGCATGATAAACTACATGCGCCGGCACAGAAGCACAAAGCTGGAGATAGTGGGACATTCGGACAGGTTCGGACCTCTTGAAAAAAACAGGAGGATAAGCTATCTCAGGGCAAAAACTGTGAGGGATTACATGATCAAGTTCGGACTCAACCGGGCGAGGTTCAGCATTAAGGGTGTGGGGAGCCACCACCCCGCTGTTTACACAAGAAAGACCAGGTACTCTGATTTTAACAGGAGGGTGGAGTTCAGGATAATCTCTGATAATGAACCGGAAGGATATACCCGCTGACCGCTTACTTTATTTCCCCCAGGATCTCTTTTAACTCCTTTATAAATGCCGCTCCTTCCTCCCGGAGGTACCTGTCCGCTCCCTTAAGTTTTTCCTGTGAACCGATATCCGTCCAGAGACCTTTATGGACAAATGAACCGAGCTTCCCCTCCCTGGCCAGGCTGCTGTATCCCGTCCTCACAATACAGGAATGTTCCGGAACAAGGTAGTCAAAAACAGCCGGTGTCAGTAGTGCCGCACCCATATAATCATAAAGGGGAGTAATCCCCGAATCAAGCATGCCGTTAAAATCCACAACAAGGTCTTTTTCCACTGAAACTGTTCCGGGAAGGCTCCCTTTATCCAGGGGAAAGAGTGAAAGCATCCCTTTTCCCCCTGAACGGTGAAACTCATCCCCCATATTCTCCAGGTCAAGGTCTGTTATAATGTCACTGTTAAGAAGGATAAAATTATCATCCTTTAAAAAGGATTCGCACTTTTTCAATCCCCCCCCTGTTCCCAGCAGCTCCTCCTCCAGGGAAAACTCCAGGTTAAAACCGAAGTTCCCGTTCCTCCGGAAAAAATCCAGAACATCACCATACCTGTAGTGGAGATTGCATATGACCTCGGTAATACCGTTCTTTTTCAGGAGTGCCAGGGAATAGCATATTGAGGGAATTCCTGCAATTGGTATCAGGGGTTTGGGGACCTCATCGGTAAGGGGGCGGAGCCTCTCACCGTAACCTGCGGCAAGTATAAATCCTTTCATTGATGAAATATTCCGGCCATCTTACCTGCTGTCAAGCAATCTCTTCACCGTATCAATAATTTCAGGGAAAAACTCCAGAGTTCTCTTGATCTTTTCAATATCAAACCTGTCGGCATATTTTACAAGGTCTCTGCCGTAATCTGCAAGCTGTTCAACCGAGTACTGTACACCGATATTTTCAATACCGGCCCCAAACTCTCTCAGCCTGTTCATGTGATGAACCCTGCAATATTTCTCCCAGAGGGGCATGTACTCATCTTCAAGGATATTGACCATTGTGGGAATCAATTCAAGTGAATCAGCCGGGAAACCGTTTTTTTCCAGTTTATGGGAATAGAAATTTCCGGATACGGCCCCCCCCTTGACCGGGAGATCTCTGAAACCGATAAACCGGCTGACTTCCCCGTAAAGAGACGATTTGCTGAAAGGTCTCATAATTAATCCGTCACACGCCCCGTATTCAGGGAGAATCTCCATTTTCTCCATCTCCCCATCGGACGGTAAAATTGAAATCAGGGGGACCCGCCTCTCCCTTTCCTCCTGGTTCAGTATTTTATCAGAAAGGGGATTATTCATGAGCATCCTGATATCGATAATAATGATGTCCGGTGTCAAACTTTCAATTATTTCAACTGCACTCTGAAGACTTCTGCCGGTTATAATTTTCACATCTGTTCCGGAAAAAATCCGCTTGATAAAATTGAGGTCCGCATTTTCACCGGTGACGACCAGTATTGTGGCCGGGGTAAAAGATATTGAAGAGTAATCAATATCATTATGTAAAGCATCTGCTTTTGAGTCCGCTATCCTTACGTCCCTGACAGTCAGTGTAAACAGGGACCCCTCCCCCGGCTTGCTTGAGACCGATATGTCCCCGCCCATGGCATCAAGGAGTTTTTTACAGATGGAAAGGCCGAGCCCTGTCCCCCCATACCTGGTCTTGTTCTGTCCCTTTCTCTGAACAAAGGACTCAAAGATCCTCTCCTGCTCCTCCCCGGGAATCCCTGTACCGGTATCCTCCACTGAGATGATTAAATCGGCAAAGCTTTTATCATCACTCCTGAACCTTGCACCGGCCGATACTTTAATAAACCCTTTATCCGTAAACTTAATGGCATTTCCCACAACATTGAAAAGAACCTGCCTGATCCTTGCCTTATCAAGAATGATTACGGAGGGAAGCAGCCTGTCAAGGTCTGTAAAATATTGAATCTTTTTTTCCTTTATCTTCAACGAGAAGATATTTTCAATCTCCGCAAACAGATTTTTTAAAGAAACGGGTCCATAGAGGAGCTCAATTTTCCCCGCTTCAACCTTGGAGAGGTCCAGGATGTCATTGATAAGCGTCAGGAGGCTGTTGCCTGCGGTTTTTATCGCCGACAGGTACCCGGAAAGTTCTTCATCCCCGATCATGCTCTCCAGTAGCTGTGTAAACCCGAGGATTGCGTTCAGGGGTGTTCTGATCTCGTGACTGATATTGGCAAGGAATTCGCTCTTTGCCCGTGAGGCGGCCCTGGCCATCTCCATGGCCATGATCAGCTTGTCCTCCGCTTCAATCTGTTCGGTTATATCCCGGGAATTGCATATATAGCACATGGTTTTACTTTCAGGATCGAGAATTTTTTTAAACCTGGTTTCAAATATCCTCCAGAGACCGTTTCTGTTCATGTACCTGTATCTCAGGATATTGATCTTTTCGATGTCGACCTTCCCCTTGAGGATATTATCAAATTTTCTGATATCATCGGGATGAATATATTCAATCTCATTCTCGCCGATTAAATCAAATGGTTCATAGCCCAGGATATTTGTAACGGAATCTGTTTTATAAAGCACCGTACCGTCGGGGAAGATAATGGAAATAACCTCGGTGATATTCTCCATGAGGTTCCTGTAATGCTTTTCATTGAGGAGCAGGAGCTTCTCGGAGAGTTTTCTTTCACTGACATCCTTTATCATTCCCAGGGTCCCGAGAAACTGCCTTTTCTCATCATCGATATATTCGTACTTTCCCAGGGCATATATTTCACACTCCACGTGGTTTTCCCTGTGGCTGTCATAGTTCTTCGGCAGGAGACGAAGTTTAAGCCCCCTTGTGAGTCTTTTCCCGGTCCTTCTCTCGTTAAAGACTTTCGGCTGCTCCCGGTCATCAACTGTTTTACCCTTGAACCTGCTGATAATCTCATTCAGAGAAACTTCCCGTATATCATGGGGGTGAATGAGTATACTGAAGTGTTTGCCGAGAAGTTCCTCCGGATCATAACCAAGTTTTGTGACCGCTTCATTGAGGTAGGTAAAGTTCCCCCGGGGATCTATTTCATAGATGATGTCCGGAAGAGTCTGGATTATCTCCTTGTAGGAATCACCGGAAGCCATTTTACTCATGTCTCCACCGGAAACCACAGAGGAATTGCAGAGAAAAAATCATGCAATAATATAGTATGAATTTTAATTTATGTCAATGGCTCTTTCCCTTTTCCCGGGGAAAGGATAAGAAAAGGAAAAAGAGGTTTCACACGAAGCTCACGAAGTGCACGAAGGAAGAGTTTTATTAATGTTAAGTTTTTAATGTTAAATGTTAAATTAAAGAAACTGTTCCTTATCAGATAACTTAAAATTTACAATTTAACATTCAACATTATCTTAAACTTGGCGGTTCAAAAGAAAGTATACAGATACGAACCTCTAAGGAATTTAAGAGGGAATACCGCCTTTTACCTTCTTCTGGTGATGAGATCGTATGTCCTGAGGAGTGAATTCACGTAACCAAACTCATTGTCGTACCAGAAATTGAGGTCGAACATGGTATAGTACCTGTCATCCCTTTTAGAGGTCCTGTGATGGGTAAAAGGCGAGTCGTATATGCTTGAGTGGGTCGCTCCCACTATATCGGAGCTGACAAGCTGCTCATCGGAGAATTTCATTATATCGCTGTTTTTTTCGGAATATTTTCTGAAAATATCGTGCATTGAATCATTGTCATATTCACCCATAACCGATATATCCAGGACAACAATTGAACCTGTATTTACCGGGACCCGGATACCTGATGCCTGGGAACCTATTCCCAGTTCCCTGATCTCCGGGATGACTTCAAGGACCGCGCCGGCGGCCCCTGTGGTAGTCGGGATCATATTGTTCAGTGAGCTTCTGCTCTTTCTTGTGTCCTTCTCCCCGCTCTTTGCCAGTGAATCGAGAACAGACTGGGAATTGGTGGCGGCATGTACCGTTGTCAGCGCGTAGGATATCAGTTTCTCACCGAAATGGTCAACAATGGCCTTGATGGGGGGGGCGCAGCAATTTGTAGTACACGATGCGTTTGAGATAATGTTGTGCTTATTGTCATCATAATCCTGGTAGTTTACACCTCCCACAACGGTAATGGAGTCTTCCGGCATGAGGGCGCCCTTGCTTTTTATCTTAAAGGGCGCTGTGAGCATGACTTTCTTTGCATTATTGAGATGCCCTCTCAGGGAATTATCATCGCAGACAGTGGGATCAACCATCTTACCGGTTGTATCAAAGACCATTTCCACGCCGTAATCACACCAGGGGATCTTCCCCGGGACCCTGAACTCGGGCTGGTTGAGCCAGGTTATCTTCACCCCGTTCATATAAAGCACGGAATCCTTTATCTCAATACGCTTCTCAGCTTTATACCCGAAGAGGAACTTCTCATAGTTCCCGTAGGTGCTGTCATACTCAAAGTAAGCGGCAAGGTCATTTATGCTTTTCCCCACTTCCCTGCCGGTCGAAATGACAATTTCTTTCTGTTCCTTTCTCGCAGTAAGACACCAGACGAGGAGTTTTCCTATTCGTCCTATTCCGTTGATTCCTATTGGTGACTTAAATGAAACCTGGCTCATAATCTCATCTCCGATCATTAACAATTATTCAAGACAACTCAATTTTTGTTTTCATTTTAAAAATGGCAAGTCTTTTTAGAGGTGAAAAAGAAGAAGAAATTTAGCCGCAGATAAACGCAGATGAACGCTGATAATTTTTTCTCTTTTCTTATCCTATCTGTATCTATCTGCGTGCATCTGCGGCTAAATCCCTTAATTATTTAAGGTATAAAGAGTATTATTTTACCAAAGGTGAGTAGTTCCTTTTATTTCTTCTTTGTTTTGTGAAATCCGAAGTAGACATGTCCCGTGCTGCCGTCGATGGTGAGGAAATCACCCTCCCGGATAATGGTAGTATCGTCTTCATTGCCGCCTTTGATAACAGCGATATTTTTCTTATCATCGATCTTCATTGCGGAAAAGTCGCTTACCCCCGACTTGTTAAGACGCTTCATCTGGAGGACCGCGTGTGAAGTCATTCCGCCGATACAGGTCAGGATGCCGTCCGATTTCTTCATACCGATGACATCCTCGGGATTTGTTTCTGGACGGATGAGAACCAATTTATCGCCAGGATATGCATTTCGCACCATGTCAATCCTGTCAATATCGAAAACCGCCCTGCCGGAAACCGCGCCCCCGGACGCGGCAAGTCCCTGGCCGAGAAGAGATTTAATAAGCTCTCTGGGCTTTTCATCCACTTCCTCAACATCAAAGGTGTCGCTTGTCATTCCCCTGACCTGCAGGAGGTAGAGGAGGTCATTCTGCACGGTAAACTCCATCTCCACATCATTCTTCCAGTGTTTTCTCACCGTGGCAACCATGTCCAGGAGCTTTTTATATATTTCCGGAAATGAGTTTTCAAGCGACGGGTATTCCTTCAGCTTTGGCTGGACCGTCTTCTGTCTCTCGCTTATGGGAAAGACCCGCGCCACACCGCTTACAATATCGTAGCCCTGGGCCCTGGTCTTGTACTCACCGAAAATCCCGATATTTTCAGAACCGTGAAAGCTGCTGTGGACCACACCGGTAAGACAGGAAGGGGTATAGTTACCGAATACCATCTTCTGGACCACAACGGAAGTCCCCCACTCATCGGAGATGTTTATGAACTTCCTGTAGTTCCGGGCAATGCTTGAGTCCCACGACTTATAGACGGAGAGTATGGCATAGAGAAGCTGGAGATAGGGGTCCTTGGGAAGGGACACGGCATAATTATTGATGGCATACTTGTAGCTCTCGGCAACATCCCGCATCTGCTCCCCGGAAAGCTGTTCCTTGAGCGCCACACCGGCACGGCCTTTGGCAGTGGCCATGAGGTTTTCGAAGACCCTCCTGTCAACATCGGCAAGGGAAATGGCAAAGTCCTGGATAAGCCTCCTGTAACAGTCGTATGCGAACCACATGTCTCTCCGGGCAAGCCTGTGGAGGATCTCGTCGGTCATTCCCACATTGGTTATGGTATCCATGACCCCGGGCATTGAAAATACGGCACCGCTTCTTACCGAAAAGAGCATGGGGTTGTCCGGGTTGCCGAACCTTCCTTCCGAGAACTCGTCGATATACTCCCTGAAGTGGTCCACCACCTTCTCCCTGAACTTGGAGCTGTTGATATCACCCTCCCGTATCCAGTCATAGAGACCGGGGGGGAGGATAAAACCATCCGGCACCGTAAGTTCCTTTATATTTCTGGCGAAGAAGAGGCTGTAAGCCTTGCCCCCTATGTCCCATATGGGAAGATAGGTCTTGTGTTCCGGCATAAAGTCATCAAAGCTCCTCAACTCATGGATCTTACCGCTCTCAAGCTTGTCCGGGTCGCCGCAGTTAAGACAGATAAAGTCGCTTTTTTCATCCATTTCAGCCTGCACCCTGTCTCTCAGCCTGATGAGAAAGTTATCGAAAAGCTGGAGGAGGGGTGACTGCATTATCTGGTCCCTCATAAACCGGTCAACAATGATCTCAATACTGTTCTCCCTGTCATGGGGATGGAACTTTTCTATGATACTGTCAATCCCGATATTGTTAATGGCGGAGACGCAGACAGACTTGAAGGTCTTGTTGAACCTGTCGGAAACCTCCCCGTGAATGCTCAGGAGATGGTTGATGATGTCCCTGAACTGGGCAAATCTCATATTCGGTGTATCAAGGAGGTTACACGAGATGAGCATCTCCTGGTTTGCCAGTCCGTCAATAAGAAAGGTTCTGAGAAAGAGAAAGATGATCTCCCTGATAAGGGGAAAATCGAGCTCACCCTTTTCAAAATTACCATACTCCTCATCGATCTTTTCAAAGAGACTCAGCCTGATAAGGTTCATGTGGAAAAAGACCTTCAGGGTATCGAACTTTTTCTCTTTGTAAGACCCGTACATGGAGGGTATCCCGAAGGCGATATGCCTCTTGAACTCGATGGTATCAAGGGGCTCGAACTGCTCCCCGGAGAGGAGTATCCCCTTTTTCAGGGAATCCTGGGTCAGGAGCAGCCTGTCCAGGGCCTTTAAGAGGTCCGGGCCGGTAAGCACCCGGAAGAAATCTTCATGGGGCCGGAACAGCCCCTCCCCCGCGTATATTTCCAGTTTTTCAACGGCCCTGATCTCGGAAAAGTTATACTTGTCAAAGAGCATCCTGTAGACATGGAGGAAGGTGATAAATTTCTCCACGTTGACTTTGGAGACATCACACTGCTCCACCACATCGAACATCCGCCTGAATTCATCATCGGATATCTCGTAGAGGAGTTTCCATATCTTGGTGGTGGTCATATCGACACCGAACATATCCTCGATAACCAGGAGCATTTTACTCAACTCAGTTGGATTTCTGGTTGTAAAGTAATCCTCGAAGTAGATAAGGGCCTCCTTTTTCTCCTTCCCGGAAATTTTCCGGAAGTTATTCTTCTCAACAAATTCAACAAAGGTGTCCCTGCCTATTTGATCCAGAAAGTCCCAGAACTTCAGGTCCGCCAGATGAGTGAAGTGCTCCTTCATCTCCCTGATGATCTCTTCCGGGACTTTCTCCTGGTCATAGTTTATCATTTTATAGAGATGATCAAGGTTGTCATAGACCTCTACGGGAACAAGCCCTTTGAGAAGGGTCCTGTCTCCGGAAAGCCAGAACTCCACCACCCTCTGGACCAGGAAAACGGTCCTGCTGCTTGACTCCACGTGGACCTGTTTTCTCACGAAATGGATAAGGTCGTTCATCTGGTGGTTTGTATCGATCTTCTCGGTAAAAGAGCGGATATTCCCCGTGGCGCCGATGTCATGAAAGAACGCCGGAAAAACAGCGGCCAGAGAGGTTACCAGGTAAAAGGCTTCTTTATAATCACTGTTGAGGAGCAGCGAGATGTCCCGCTGGAAGACATCGGTGTCCTTGAGGAAAACACCCCCCAGCTTGAGGTTCACGATGAGGCTGGCGGCAAGCCTTCCCATGAGTACCGGGTTGAGCTCGATGAGCTTCATCCAGGTCCTGATGTTCTCCAGGTGGCTCGAGTTGACGATCACCGACCAGTCTGAGGCAATCCCGGAAAAGCTGGGAAAGCAGAATTTTGATTTTACCAGTATGTCCACAAAATAATCGATGACCTCAAGGTTTCCCGACTCGATGACGGTTTTGCCGATGTTGTATATTGTTGTAAAGGCGGCATAGTAGTTCCGTTCATTCTCGATCTCCCGGAGGAGTGAAGGCATGACCATGTCCACCACATCGTTCAGGAGAGAGATCTTCTCCTTCTGCACAAAGGTGCTGCACACGGAGGCAACCGTCCGTGAGATAAAAAGCTGAAGGTCCCGGTCACTCCCTTCGTTGGACTTTTCGATAAGGTATGCAAGGAGGTCAAGGGCGGAGGCATCATCTATCCCGTCTTCGTCGATACTCTTCCTGACCAGTGTGCATATCTTCTCCCATGTCCGGGAATTGTGGGAAAAATCGAGCTTTTCATGGATCCTTCCGAAGAGCCCGAGCTGGTCTTTCTTCAAACCGTCTTCAACAGAATCGAGAAGTCTCCTGTACGATTTCTTTGAAACAGATTCAAGAAGGTCCAATATCTCATCCCGCACCGAAGACCCCGCCAGGGAGACTTTCAGCTTTTTTATCTCCTTTTCAGAAGTGAGGATTATTCTTTCCAGGTATACCAAAAACTGAAGCTTTATAAAGGTGTTGATTTTAGCCAGAAGGGGGCCCGCCTCTTCCCCTTTTTCAACCAGGGTGGAACCGAAATTAAGCACGGTATTATTGATACTGCCGTAGAAGTAGCCCTGCCTGCTCTCTTCAAGCAGAAGGCTGTTATACTTCTCATAGAATTCATCAAAAAGTTCCTGCAATTTTTCAAAGGCCCCTTTTCCCTCCCCCCGGTTCTTTATAATGAAATTGTACCTGTTGAAAAATGTCTCACAGGCCCGGAGTGCCGAGCCCTTTTTCCGGGCCGTTGCCTCGTAGAGAAAGTAGAAAAGTATGGGGAGGATATCAGGACCCTCCGGGGCGATCTCATGGATGTAGTCAAAGAGATACGACCTGATCTCCCCCACGGCGGTTTTCCAGTCAATGTTGGGATGACTGAGCTCCTCAATGAGGTTGTTTACTTTACGGGAGGCACCCACTTTGTTCTGAAAGGGGATTCCCAGTTTTTGAAGGTCTTCCACGGGAGGTCTCTGGGTCAATATCACAGGCAATAGTCCTTTTTAAAGATAATCATGTTTCTGCCACAAGATCATACCGATCAAAAGAGACGTCAATAGAAAAAATTATCGGTTGGGGTTAGTTTTGAATTCAGCATTAACCAGGCACATGGGAACCATCATTTAATGAATTTTCAGTACTTTTAAAGATATCCTCCGCGATAACAGCCAGTTCCCGCTTTATGTGAGCACTATCAAAAGAAGAGGTACATCTTATGGAGCTTATGGCATCGGAAGGTATTGCTTGAAGAATATTATACAATTCAATGGGATCAACTGCGGCTTCTTTCATTTTTGCTTCAGTGACTATTTCTTCCCAATTGAACTGCCGGTTTTTCGCGATCATATATATATCCGCAAAGTCTTTTGCCTCGAACCGGAATACCGCAGAAATTTTGTTGGAGAGGATATTGAAATACTTATATTATAGAAGCAAACAGCCTAATACAATATATAGATCGCACCGCCATCTGTTGCACCGCTGTCTTCCATGTGAGCGCCCACAATAACAGAGTCTTCACTGATAGATACATAAAAGCCAAAATAAGCATCATCCTCTTCCGGAGATGCCCGAATGATCTTATCTTCATACCAGCTGCCGCTGTTGTTACGCTTAAAAACATATATTGCGCCATTATCATTATTGCTTATGTCATCTTCATAAGGAGCCCCTATTACGGCAAAGCCCCTGTTGATGGATACACTGGTGCCAAACCGGTCATTAATCCCTCCATTAGATGCAGTGAGTTTTTGAACCCGGTTCCAGTTTCCTGATGTGTTCCGCTCAAAAATATAGGCCGCACCGGCCTGAAACCCCAAATCAATATTTTGAAAAGCGCCCACAATGGCATAATTTCCGCTGATGGAAACACTATTGCCAAAGTTCTCATTCACAGCGGGAATATCGGCAGTAAGTTTTTGAACCTGGTTCCAGTTTCCCCCCGCGTCCCGCTCAATGATATAGGCTGCTCCGGCGTTAGATACGCCACCGGGATCATGAAAGTAAGCTCCTACAATAGCATAATTCCCGCTTATGGAGACACTTTCTCCATAATAATCACCACCAGATTCAGCCGTAAATGTTTGTTTTTCATTCCAGGTGCCCCCTTCCCGCTCAAAAATATATATTGCGCCGGAAGAACCGCTATAATTATAAGCAGCAACAATGGCATAGTCTCCGCTGATGGCCACACTGTAACCAAATTCGTCATCAACATCGTAATTAGAAGCATAAAGTATTTGAACCTGGTTCCATGTTCCCCCTATGTCCCGCTCAAAGATATAGGCTAATCCGGCATTATTCCCATAATCATCATTATTATGAGCTCCCACAATGGCATAGTCTCCGCTGACGGCCACACTGCAACCAAATTCATCACCTGGATTGTAGGGAGTGGCATTGAGTTTTTGAACCTGGTTCCAGTTACCTAATGTGTTCCGCTCAAAGATATAGGCCGCACCGTATTCATCAGTAGTTAAGCCACCGAGATCCTGATAGGGAACACCTGCTATGACATGATCCCCGCTGATGGATACACTGTATCCGAAATTGTCACCTACCTGAACAGAGGGATCTGATACATATTTTTGAGTTATCATGTGCGTTTCTTCGGCGGCAACCACAACAACAATCTCCGTTGTCCCGCTGGCACCCTCAACACTCACCGTTGCCGTAAGGGTCACCTTAAAGTCCCCTTCAAAGTAAGCGGGGCGGGCAATCACATCGGCGTTTCCACCGGTCACAATCACATATTGGGGATGACTGCTGGTCCATGTTATGGTGGTCCCTTCTCTGCCTGTTGTGGGGAGAGTAAAGTCATCGGTAATGTGGTCCCGGTTATCGGCCCCCGTATAGGTAAAATCCGCCGCGTCCAGGGAGGCAATCTCCGCGTCCACTGATTCCTGAAAGGAGTTGTATATCACAGATGACCTCTCGCAGGCCGTTAAACCGAGAAAAAAAACTGATAACAGAACAACAAATAGCTCTCTCACCTCATCCCCCTTCTCATTTCAGAATCTATCAAAACACCATTGATATCTCCCTGCCGCCAAGGCACGGAGTGATCTTTTCATATATGTTTGTTATCTGTTGTTGTATGATTATAAATATAAGCATTTTTCAATAATACGTCAATACAAAAATTTTTATAAAAATTACTCACTAATAATATTCTCTATTAAAAAACAGAACTGATGTGTTCCCGCCGCCTTCGGCGGCGGGAACACATTGTTGTTATTCCTGGTTATAATTCATATATTACCGGAAACTCTCTTCAGTTATGTGTACATATAAACACCGGGTCATTTATCAAGGAGAATGACCTTTCCCCATTTTGCCGCGTTATGCCCGTTGCCGTTTTTTAAAAAGAGGATGATACCGGTATTTTCAGATGCTCCCAGGAAAATCCCGTAACTTACGGGCCTGTTGGTACCGTCGATGACCGTTGATGTCTTGCCCCAGATACCGTCACTCTTTTTCTTCAATAATTCAGCGTTCTTCCCGCTGAAGATGAGCTGTTTTTTCAGCAGACCGGGTTTCTCCCTTTCCCGGTGAAATGCCGCAGTGCCGTGGATGAAAGTCCCGTGAAGGGCTTCCAGTATTGAGTCCCTGGCCGGGAGGGGAAGAGAGTTCCGGACCTTCCTTACACGTTTATTATTACTCTCAACAGGCTGAAAAAGGGCAACGATCTTTATGAGGTCTTTTATCCCGAGACTTATCCTGAAATCGAGGCCCGCCAGGAATTGTGCCTCATCTTTCTTTGTTTTTATCCCGGGAATCTCAGCGGCTATTCCAAGGTCCCTTAAAAGTCTTTCAACAAATTCCCTGTACCGCCTGAAATCGATGACACGGGAGAGGGACGCGAAATAGAGATTACAGGAACCTGAAAGGGCCGCCCGGAAATCCAGGTTCCCGTGGCCTTCCCTCTTCCAGCACCTTTCGGGAAGCCGGGGATCGTCTCCCCCGCTCCCGGTACAGGTATACCGGTAGTCCCTCAGGAGGTCCTGCCTCTCCCCGGCAAGGTAGAGGGAGGTCACAAGCTTCCAGAGGGAACCGGGAGGGAACCTCCTCTTTACCAGTGACGGTGAGGTTGATACCCGTATCCTCCCCGTGGAGAGGTCGAAGAGGGCGTACGAGATGTCAGAGGACCTGTCATCTTCCCCGGTAAGGGAAACAAGATTAATATCAGGATAGTAGTGCCGGATAATCTCAGACGCGGAATATCCCCTCCGGGAAAGCTCCAGGGCCCCCGTCTGGCAGAAACCGGAACCGTGCCCCAGCCCGTAACCTCTGAGGAGGAGTTCTCCCTGACCCTTTCCTCTCTGCACCGTATAGTTATTGCTCCTGATAAAGCTCCACCCCTTCACCCTGTTGATCCTTATCCTGAAGTTTTCCGGGGGATAATTCACTTCCCTCTCCCCGCAGCGGACCTTCACCTGCAGTTTTTTCCTCCCGTATTCAAGGAAATTCCCGGCCCTTCCCGGAGAGCAGCCCTTAAGCTTCAGGATATGGAAGATTTCATCCCTGGGAAGAATCCTCTCCCAGTATGAATTGCCGTTTCGGCAGAGCAGAAGGTTTTCCCTGTAGAGAAAGTCCTTTACCCCCCTGTACATGTATGGGGGCTCCGACGCGAAGAGTTCCGGTCCGAAGGTCCTGCCCCCGCAGGATGAATGAAAGAGGAGAGGGTTTTTCAGCCCCTTCAGGTCAATCCGCCATCTGCCGTAAAAGGGAGGCGGCGCGGGTCCCTTTTTTCCCTTCCTGCCCCTGTAGACCTGGCAGTGGGTCAGGTCGCAGAAGTGATACCCTTTATGGCGGGGATTTTTCAGGCCCATAAGGCCCCTGGCTTCAATGATCCGGGCCAGGGCATCCACCGCTTCATACTCGAGGGGAGACCTGGCACCATACTCTGCCAGGGCGGAATCCAGGGAGTAACGGCTGATCTCTTCCGTAACGGTTACCAGGGGGTCTTTTCCCCCCCGGGTAATGGTGAGGGGGAGAGGGTAGCGCCTCAGTTCGTTGCCGATCTTCACTTTCAGAGAACCGGACATTTCTGTTTTTTTTACCAGGAGGCTGAACTTTCCGGCAGGCTGCATATCTCCCGCCCATAACCTCCAGGAGCCCTGTTCATAGGCCAGTTTTATAGATTCGGTTTCAGAGAGGGTCCCGGTGGAAAGTTCATAGAGAGTAAGGGGGTTCTTTGCGGTAAATATCAGGATCCCCCCTCCCTTCTCCCTGATAAGCCTCAGCTGTTTCGAGAGAATGCCGATCTTTACCGATCTCTGGTGTCCCGGGAAATGAGCTGAATATTCGTCATTCCCGGGAGCTCCCCCCCCGGAGATAAGAAAGAGAAGAAGAATAAGAACTGTTTTTTTCATAAACAATTTATTTCATAAAAATAAATTTTACCGCAGATAAATGCGGCTATAGATAGTTCCGAATTAAAGAAACTGTCATCATGAGGAACGAAGTGACGTAATGATCTGTTCCCCTCGATACAATTTGCCGCTCCTTATAAAGAGCATAAAGCACTGTATTAATAAAGCGGCAAATCACTCGGGGAACATAAGATGCTCATCGAGTGATCCTGCATTTCGACATGCCATTTCCTGGCTACTCGATGAGCAGGATCGTATCGAGATGAGCCTCTGTGGCAATCACTCATTTTTTCTTTTTTACTTCAATAATCGTCGGTGATGACCAGCCCTGTATCTCGGGATCATACATGCACTCCATCCTGGCGGGCCTGACCATGAACCTGCCGGGAAGCTCCGCCCTGATAATATAGGCGATCTCATAGACCTTCCCCTTTGATACATTGTTAAAGAAATAGACCATCCTGTTGTCCCACCTCTCGGAGCGGACATAGGGCTGGTAGTTGTTATAGGCGTCCTTTTTTATGACTTCAAATCCAGAGGGCAGATAGTCTTCAAGCACAAGATATTCAAAGTCATCGGCGGCCCGGAACCTCACCTTTACCAGGAGCTGGTCGCCCACCTTTATCTCCTTTGATGACGAGAGCCTGCCCGGGACAAGGTACTCGTTTCTCCTCATGTCTTTGACCCGGGTGATCCCCTCGAAACTCCTGAAGAGTTTGATCCCGTTGGAGAGAAGGTCCAGTCCCTTCTTTTCGGACTTAAAGAAAGAGAGAAACCCCGAGGGATTAAAGTAAAGGGTCCCGGAGACCGTCACGTCGTAGCTGGCGTCACTTCCCGCTTTACCGGCGGCGTTAACCACCACCTTTCCCTTTTCCCCGCTGCCGGAGAGTTTTACGGTTTTGATGAGATCGCCGGGACGGGTTTTTGTTTCGGGATCATATTTCAGTTCGGCCGCCGGTTTTCCGTTAACGCTGAACTTTACATCCGCCGGTCCGCCCACACTCCCCTTCCTCTTCTTCATATAGTCATAGAGGGCAAGGATAACCGTTGCCGTCTCCTTGGTTGTCCTCCAGTAGCTCCCCCGGGACCTTTTTGAGAGAGAACTGACGATTTGAGAGCTTACCGGGGACCTGTCGCCGGCCTCAACCAGGGCGGCAAGCACATGGGCGGATATCTCGGTCCTGCTTCCCGGCCAGCCCCATCTCTGTTCCCTTCTCCCCTGCCAGTATATTCCCCGGGAATCCATTTTCCTCTTCTCCTTTATCTCCCCGGCAAGCTTTTTGAGAACAGACTCCCTGCTTCCCGCAACCGCCGATTTTCTTTTAAACAGGTCTCCCTTTACCGTTGCAACAGACCTGAGGAGGAAAGCAGTGGAATAGACGGACCTTTTCGTGCCCATAAGCCTCAGGTAGGCATCCGCGTTCCAGTACCCCCAGAGGGAGTAGACAGAGAGGAGAAAAGCCCTGGCGTCGTTACTCATCCGGTTCCCCGAACGCAGCATCCTGCCCACGGCCCCTGTCCCTCTCTTGACAGTATCATTACTCACATCATACCCGAAGTCCTTTGCCAGTTTCAGGGAATAGAGGACATAGCCGGTGATAAACTCGTTGCCCCTGTCACCTCCCCACCAGCCCCAGCTGCCGTCTGAGTTCTGCGCAACCTGGAGCCGTGATATCCCCGCGCGCACCATGCTGTCCAGTTTCCCGCTGCTGATATTGCTCACAAGCCCCGAATACCTGCTGTCACGGATCAGCCTGTTCACAGCGAGAAGGGGAATGAACCTGTTTATGGTCTGTTCAACACAGCCGTAGGGATACTCAACCAGGAACTTTGTGGCCTTAAGCATCTTCTGAAGGGGCGAAGGATTGAGGGAGAGGGTGACCCTCTCGGGAACAAAGGTAAAGTCATTGCTCTTCTTCATTGCTTCAAGCTCTATCTTCCTGTTGGCGGTGAAATCCCCCAGCCCGAAGAGCTTGTAAGCGGCCCCCCTCTTTTCCACGGGGATCTTTATCTTCAGGGCGTCCTTTGCCCGGGCATCACCCCTGGCCGTGAGCTGAACGACACTTTCATCCCTCTTTTCCGGGACAGTGACCTTATGGTACTTTCTCGCGGAGCCGAATCCGGGGAGGCTGATCTTCCCCCTGTCGGCAGGGGGTACCGTCTTCCCGTCAACCCTGAGATCGATATCTATCCCGGGCAGACCCCTTTTGGTATTGCTGGTGACGATGCTGATCAATGAAAGATCGTCCTTCTCTATCATGAACCTCGGTTTCCCTATACGCGCGATAAGGTCCTGTGTTACCAGGAACTTCCTTTTCTTCTCGCCCACACGTCCTCTC
The DNA here is from genome assembly GCA_050298055.1 of Spirochaetota bacterium. Taxonomy (GTDB): domain Bacteria; phylum Spirochaetota; class UBA4802; order UBA4802; family UBA5550; genus JBNKTL01. The sequence continues at coordinate 57,021 of JBNKTL010000008.1, read as the reverse complement.
TTATCATGTCCCCGGGCAGTGAGCCTCCAGGTTGTAAGGTTATCGGGAAGGGTAAAGTCTACCCGCGCCCTCCCCGACCTGTCTGTCCGAATGTCCGCTTTCCAGAAGGCCGTGTCCTCGAATTTCTCCCTGACCTTGACCTTCCCCTCCTTGGCGGCACCCGCAAGGACGGTAATGGGATAGGAGTAACCGGTGAGGACCCAGTTGGATATTTTCGCGTAGAAGAAGTCCTTCATCCTCGGCGTATGGTCCGGCCTCACGTAGTAGATGGACTCATCCACCGCCCCCAGGGAGAGGTCGGCCTCCAGGGGCCTGTTCCTCTCATCGGTCACCTTTATATTCACACGGGCCTTTTCACCGGGAAGATATTTCTCCTTTCCCGGTTTCATGGTAATCCTGAGGCCCGTGTCCTGCTGGGGAATGGATATTCCCACGGTCCGTGTATAGAGGGCCCTTTTCCTCTGCATGGCCGCGGTGAGGTAAAAGTTGGGGGCATAATCTTCCTTAACGGGGATCTTTACCGGTGTGATGTTCCCCTTGAGCTTTACAACCTTTGTCCAGTAGATGTCCTTCCCTTCAAGGGTGATGAGAACATAGCCGTCAGGGTACTTGGATTTTAAAAGACAGGTCAGCTCCCCCGCTTTCTGAAGACTCTTCCTGTTTACGGAGAGTTCAAGGTTCTTGAACCGGGAAGCCACGCTGCCTCCCCTGTAGTTGTAGATCCACACCACCCGGGACGCGGTGACCAGGTTGTTTCTCCTGTCAGTCCCGGAAACAACAATATCGAACTCTCCGTAGGACATGAAGTTCTCCGGGAACCTCACAACCGTCTTTCCGGCGGTATCGGTACTGATGGTCCGGGTCAGGTAGGGCCTCCTCTCATGGACATAGATCCGCTGGTAGGGTTTCCAGATATACCTGAAGAGTTTCAGGTCAAGCCGCGCGGGAACAGGTTTCCCGTCCTGGGAGAGAGTCCGTATCTCTATCTCCTTCTTCTTCTCGTTGCTGGCAAAGAAGTTCTGCTTCGGGTTGATCTTGATATAGAACTCTCCCCTTCCCACACGGACCTTTCCCCGGGAGGTAATGCTGATATTTGACTGGTCGGTTATGGTTGCCTCCAGGGTGATTTCCCTGTCATAGGGCACGTTACCGGAATGGACCCGGAGCGCCATGACCCCGTTGTTGTCAAGATACCGCTCACCCTCCAGCTTCAGCCTGCTGTATGATTGAGAGGGCGAATCCTCCTCCCACCAGTAGACCGTATCGGTGTCCCTCAGTCTCGTTTCATAGAACCTGTATCTCACCAGGCCGTTCTTCAGCGGCGCGCCGAAAAAATACTTGGCCTCAACCTTGAACTCCACGGTATCACCGTTTATATAGTAGGAATTTGAAGGCTTAATATCAATTTTAAACTCCGGCTTCCTGTATTCCTCAACATAAAAGTGCCCCGAGGCGTAGAGGTTCTTCAGGGAGGGACCCACCCTTATCTCGTATACACCGAGGCCGTATCTCTGTTTGATCTCTATCTTATCATGCGCGGTCCCCCAGTCATCGAGCTTCACACTTCCCTTATCAAGCTCCTTGCCGTTGTCCTGGTTCCTGATCTGGTAATAAAGCCTGTTTCCCGAGAGCGGGGTGAACTTCCTGTTCCTCTTCTTGCCGATGATCTTGTAGTAGACAGTGTCCCCCGACCTGTAGACCGGCCGTTCCGTATAGACCATGTACTTGATCCTCTCCCTCTGAAAGGCGGCAGGGGAACCGGTACTGGTCAGGGCGTAGCTGCCGTCGCCGCTGATGGCAAGGACCGACAGGTGCTTGTCCGTGGTAAGTTTCCGGTTGAATATCCCCGATTCATCGGTTTTGCCCCTCCCCACGATCCTTACCGGGAGCTCTTCGATCCTCTTGGGGGCCTTGTAAGTATAACTTGTATACCTGTACCTCTTTTTCACCGGTGTTGAATCAAAAACAACAACATCCGCCCCGGGAACCGGCTTATTGGTAACCAGGTTGGTGACATAAGAATAGACCGAGTAGCGGGACCTCTTAAAGACCACACCCACCGATGTGACGGTAAAGAACTTCCTGTCTATGACCCTGCCGGCACCCCGTACTTCCATGCAGTACCCCCCTGTGGGCAGGGGCTCCTTCACATCCAGGGTCTGGTACCTCCACTGGTAGGGTTTGAAGTCCCTCACGGGTTCGTCCCACCCGGTCTTGACCCTGAACTTTTCCTTTTCAGGGTCGATATCACCGGGGTCTGATTTTCCCCTGAGAAAGGTCTCCACCGGAACACTGTAAACAGTGGCCTTTACGTTTTCAAGCCTGAATGTCCTGAGGTTGAAGCTCACCTTGTTTCCCGGGGCAAAGGTGTACCTGTAGGAGTAGACCTTGACTTCGGGAGGTTTCGGCTTGACCGTAAAGTTGTAGTTTTTATTTTCCGATCCTTCACGGATATAAAGAACGGGAGTTTTTATGGTATAGAACCCCTCGTGGGTCACACTCAGTTTATACTTTCCCGGCTTCAGGTCAACCAGCTGGAATGTGCCGTCCTGGAAGGTGGACGCGGAGTGGTTCCGTGCTCCCCGGGCGGTCACGTTTACGTCCACTGCGGGGACATCAAATCCCTGGATAACGATCTTCCCGCTTATGCCGGCGGGCCTGTAGAGTCTCATGGGAAGGCTGAAACTTTCACCCTTCCTGATATATTTCAGACTCACGGATTCTGAGATGTAGCCCGGCTTCTCAAAGAATACATAATACCTTCCCTCGGGGATCTTGTTAAAGCTGTAAGCTCCCGTGCTGTCTGTTTTGGTAATAAGAGGTTTGAAGGAGGAATACCGGTAGCTGTATCCTTTTTTAATCTTTACATCCACGCCTTTCAGGGGCCTCCCTCCGCTGTCGGTGACCTGTCCCCTGATAATCGATTCGGGATCAAGATAGATCTTCTGCTCACCGGGACTTATCCCCCCGCTTGACCTGTAGCTCACATAACCTTCAGCTTCAACTTCTACAATGTAACTGAGCTGCGGAATAAAATTATCGATCCTGAAGCTGCCCTCCGAATCACTCTTTGTGAGATAATACCCGATACCCATATTGGCATTCTTCACCTCAACCCGGGCGCCGGGGACCGGTTTCCTGTTCTTGCTGTTAATAATTTTTCCCTTTATACTCTTCTCTTCACTGAGGGATGCCCCCTTATTCTTTTTATACAGCCGGGCACCGCCCTCCCTCTTATTCATTGTTACGGAGGCGCATGAAACTGCTGCCGCCAAAAGAGTCACTGTCGCTAATCTGAAAATCGTACGGTTCATCTGGCATCTCCTCTGCTTGCTTTAATTGTCACTGCCCTGAAGGCAGAAATTCCTGAAGGCCTTCTTTTCCCAAGTTTCCTCTCCAGGTAATTGTGGGTCTTTATCTCTGATGGTACAAATACCAGGCTTACACCGTTTTCAAGGGTAAAGACAATTCCGTATCGTGATATATCCACACTGTAGAGATCATTTACCATGAGGGGCTGAGAAGCGATGGTTATGATAATATCAGCGTCCCCCGCTTCTTCAATTCCCAGGGGCCTGTACCGGGGATCATATCTCAGGGCCCCCCTGATGTAAGAAGTGAGTACCGACCTCAGGTCATGACTCCTGTGTTGAAACGCGCCGTAACATCCCCGCACACGGCCCTCTTTGACAAATGTCACAAAGAGACCAAGCCTCCCGAAAAAAGGAGGAGAGTTGTCCGGAAATTCATTCTCTCTGCTTTTCTTCCGGGTGGTGAGACTGCGGTCCAGTTCCTTCATCACCAGTTCTCTGGCCCAGGAGAGCATCCTGGCCGCACCGGAAGATGCGGCATATTTCTCCCACTTTTCAAGTCCAGCATAAGAAGAACCGGTAACCGGTCTGCCCTGTGCCGCCAGGAAAAAAAGAAGGAGTATGATAGTCCCGGTTTTTTTTCTCATAATTATTTTCTGTAAACAGGGGGATAGAAGTCCTTGTGGATAAGGAAGCTCTCCATGAACCTGTTTCCCCTGAATTTTTTCCGGTAAACATAGACCACCAGGCCGTTCCTGATGATGTCCCTCTTTTCAGAGAAGGGTATCTCCAGGTCCTCTTCTTCCGTGTCGATGAGATACCTGTACCTGAGCTTCCTGTCACCGGTTATCTTGATGACCAGGCTCTTCTCATTCATATAGGTAACAATCTGCATGGTCTGGTGGTGGGGATTTTGCACCCTGAGGTCCTTCTTCCCGTATTTGATGGTAGCGTCCAGACCCAGGGGAACATAGGAAACAGGCTGGTAATGCCTGTGCCGTTCAACCACCCTGAATCCCGCCGCAAGAAGGGCATTAAAGAGTGTGGACGAGACCTGGCAGAGCCCGCCCCCCGGTTCCATTCTGGTTTCATCCATGTAAAGGACCTGTCCCGAAGAGAACCCGTTTGCCGGTGAACCCTCACCCACTGTTTCATTGAATGAAAAGACCTTCCCGGGAGCAAGGAGTGTCCCGTCAAGCCTGCCGCAGGCAATTGAAATGTTCTGTTTTACCTCAAAGCTCTGGTGAGTAACGGATGTGGTGAACGAGGATATGACAACTCTCTCCCCGGCATTATTCTCACCCATTGTGACAGGAGGATAATACGCGGTGAGTATGAGTAAAATGAGCAGTATACAGGGGTATCTCTTTTTATAAAACTTCATCAGCTATTCCGGGATACTATTTATTAGTTTCGAGTTTCAAGTTACAAGTTCCAAGTTAAAGAGGCACCTGTAACGTGTAACTTGTAACTAATAACTTGCAACTAAATTCAATTACCATACCGCCGGAATAATTTCAAGAAATTAATATCAGCTGAAATCTTCTGTGCTGATGACCTTGTTCAACGGATACTCAATGATCCCGTCGGCCCCCGCGGAAATAAGCCCGGGAATGATCTCCCTGACCACTGATTCCTCGATGACCGACTCAACAGAGAGCCAGTCGCTGTTGTAAAGCTTTGATATTGTCGGCGCGTTGAGGCTCGGGATCAGCTTTACAACCTCTTCGAGGTTCTTTTCAGGGACATTCATCTTTATGCCCACGAGGTTCTCCGCGTGGAGAGCCCCCTTTAAGAGAAGGGCAACCTGGTTTATCTTCTTCTTTTTCCAGGGGTCCTTCACGCTCTCTTTATTCGCGGCAAGCTTGGTATTTGTCTCAAGGAGGGTATGGATAATTTTCAAACCGTGGGCCCTGATTGTTGAACCGGTTTCCGTTACCTCAACGATAGCGTCCGCCAGTCCTTCAACGACCTTCCCCTCTGTTGCCCCCCAGGAGAATTCCACATTGACGGGAATGTCCCTCTCCTGGAAATATCTTTTTGTAAAACCTACAAGCTCTGTGGAGATTGTTTTATTCTTACAGTCTTCAACTGACTTGATCTCCGAATCTTCCGGGACCGCAAGGACCCACCGTGCCTTCCGGGTACTGACCTTTGAGTAGATCAGGTCGGATATGATCTCAACATCCGAATCATTCTCCATGATCCAGTCGATACCTGTAAGCCCCAGGTCGAGTATCCCGTTTTCAATATAGTGGGCCATCTCCTGGGCCCTTATCAGTGAACATTCAATCTCAGCATCGTCTATGGCAGGGAAATAGTTCCGGGAGGAAACGGATATCTTCCATCCGGCCTTTTTAAAAAGCTCTATTGTCGCCTTCTCAAGGCTCCCCTTGGGAATTCCCAGTTTAATCTTGTTGCTCATGGGTAACTCTACTCCTATTTTTTTCCGTAAACTTCATCGGGATCGAAGGCCTTTTTCCCGTCTTCCTTTAATTCATCACCTTCCACTTTTCTGTAAAAACAGCTTACAAAGCCCGTATGGCATGCCGCCTCACCGACCTGGTTGACCTTAATCAGCACACAATCATTGTCACAGTCCACCCTGATCTCTTTCACTTCCTGGACATTTCCTGAGGACTCCCCCTTCTTCCAGAGCTTGCTTCTCGAACGGCTCCAGTAGTGGACCACCCCGGTTTCCAGGGTAAGTTTCCACGATTCCTCGTTAACATATGCCATCATCAGAACTTCCCCGGACCGGAAGTCCTGCGCGATAACAGGGACAAGCCCTTCCCCTTTTGCAAAATCGAGCTCTATCATCTGTATCTCCTCTTAACATTTAATTCCAAAATATCAGGATTTAACCAATACAAACAGACCCCCTGATATTTCAAGTATATTTACTTTTTTTGCACATAACTACTCGGTAATAGAGAGTTAAAATATATTTATTTGCTAATATATCAACAATATGTCCCCGCCGCGGTCGGCGGCGGGGACATATCAATTATGTTTTTTTCATGAATATGATTATTCTTATACCAAGCTTATGCAGTTATTTTTACACTAATAATCATTCAGAACCAGTATCTCGTTAAAACCCTCGTTCTTTTCCGGGAGCTCGAGCTTCGTACTGAGACTGACAATAATATTATCCGTTACCTTGACCGGGTTCTCCCTGTTTCTCTCAATACACTTCTCAAGAGGAGTATTCAAAAAAATAATGCCAACGGTTTTTTTCAGGCCCTTAATGATCCTGATTGTACGTTCCCTTGACTTTCTTGTGACAAATGTATTAACAATGAGTATTTTCTTTTTATGGTGCGCAAAATGTTCCACCATCTTTCTCTCAATATGCTTTACAAGGATATCATCCTCTTCATTGAAATGCCCGGGGCCCCAGGGCTTTCCGAAATGCATCATTTCGTAGATGTTCTTCCGTATCTCCGATCTGCTGATTCTGAGTCTCTCCTTCTCCCTGAAGTGGACCATTCCGAAACCGGTTTTACCGGAACCGTAGAGGCCGCAGAGCATAATAACATCGAGGTTGTGAAATCTGCTGATATCCATAAGATCTCCCGGGATTATTTGCGTTATAGCAAGCGTTACATTTCCATAGCTTAAGTATCTTCATGGAAATTGAGCAAATTGTCAACAAGAATAACCTTTCATCCTGTGGAGACCGAAATTTAGACAAAATATTTTTTCGATGTTATTCACTACTCCATGCAGCATTCATTACATATATTAATAAATATCTATTAATGTTTATTGACAGAATTTATTCTATTTACTATATTTCCTCTGTGTAAGTTCAAGACTTTATATTGTTTTAACAATAATCATTACTATTTTCTCCAAGAGATCTCTTTTATTCATAATGTGAAATGGGTAAAAGAATCTCTTGAAATAAATTTCAAACAAATTACACAAAATTAAAGTGTGATGATTTCTAAGTTTAAGGAGTATTTTTATGAAAAAACCGTCTACTTTTCTCTCTTTTCTCATCTTGATTGGATTATTTACCGGCTGTGATTTTAATAAAGATGATGAAAAAAAATCAAACCCGGGATACCTGACAACCTCAGTTAATTATACCGGACCAGAAGCTGTCAGTTCAACATCACTTATTTGGATTGATCTCTATACAACGGAAGCTGCTGCAAAAGCCGGCAATCTAGATGTCGATGAATATTATGGCAGTCAATATTTGGAAACTTCTTCAGGTTCAGCTACAGGTGAAATAGATCCAGGGACATATTATATCGTTCTTTATGTAGATGCAGATAATAGTTGGGATCTTTCATCAGGTGAACATTATGAATTTTATGACGATGTTGATATTAACGGTTCTCTCACTCCTGTCACAATTCCGGAAGGAGGAGATGTGAGCATAAATATTGATTTTGATGATACTCATATATTCTAAGAAAAAACAGGAAATTGAAAGGGGTATCCCAAACAGGGGCCCCTTTTAATTTTTCATATTTCATAAACATACTGCATTTTAGTCCGCAACAGTGCATTGGTATCTCACAAATATGCTTGATAAGTATTCTGTTTTTTGCCTGATTCAGGGATATTCAGCCTGGTTTAATTCAAATTATAATTTCTCTTTCAATAATGCTTGATTATCTACCTGTCGATTTTAACCTTACACCTGTAATGTATGCACTGACAATAATAACATCAATGGGAGCGGTTCAGGGAATTGTCATTCTCCTGTTAATTCTCTTCAGGTTTCGGCATCGAAAGAACATGCCGCTTGCATTACTGCTTATCGTCTTTTCACTCCGCCTGGCAACAATTCCCACATGGTCTCCCGGTATTTTGCTGTCATACCCGTGGGTCTATCCTCTCACTGCCCCGCTCCCTTTTCTTTTCGGTCCCTTACTCTGGTTCTCTATTCGGGAATTAGTGAGTGACACCTCAAATTATCCACGATACTTCATTCTTCATCTCCTGCCCTATTTTTTTGAAGTTACAGCGGTATCATATACTCTTCTTTCAATGAACACCGGAGAGTATACCCATTTAATTCATAATGTCTTTTCCGGTAATCCTCCGCTCTGGTTGCTTTTAAGGAATGGTATAAAGGTCATTTTTAACCTGGTCTATGTATTTTTATCCATGCGGATTGCTTTTGGCCCAAACACGAACCGTCTCTCCTATCCCAAGCGTCTCTGGCTCAGATCACTGGTCATTATACCGCTCCTTGTCCTGCTTTCCTTTTCATATGTTGCAGTAAACCCGTCCGCTACCGCGCGCCTGATACACGGAACAACAACACCCTTTTTAATTCTTTCAATGACAATGGTTGTGCTTATCTATACGGTCTCATTCCTTCTTATGATAACACCCGAACTCTCCTCCCCGGAAAAAAAAACAGTGAATATTCAAAAAGAGCGGTTATGTTCCGAAGAAGAGTGCGATTACCTGGTGGGCCTTATTGAGAAGCGTTTTTCAGAAGGCGCTTTTCGAAATCCCGATCTCACCATATCCGATTTTGCGGCAGAATTTAATGTACACACAAACCGTCTCTCTTTTGCGGTCAACCAGTGCCTCAATACTGGTTTCAGGGACCTGCTGAATACCCGGCGCCTCGATTACTTTTCGGACCGGATAAAAAATGGTGCACACCGGTATCAGTCAATCCTTGAAATTGCATTTGACGCGGGATTTCCCTCAAAAAGTACCTTCAACAGGGTCTTTAAAGAAAAGACGGGGATCTCTCCTTCCCGGTTTATTAAACAGAAAGGGAATAATTAAATTCTTCACAATCGCTTTTCTTAAAAAATCTGTTATTTCTGTTTTTTTGTCCCATTTTACATAATAGGACGACGATAGCTGTTTTTATTTATTACAATATCAAAAAGTGTGAAGGTGTAAGCTTTAAAATCTCTAAAAACCATAAAGGAGTAACCAACGTGAGCAAACAGAGAAAATTTTGTTATCTTACTTTTATCTTTCTGCTTCTTTCAGCCTTAACATTCTTTCATGCATGTTTCAATGACAGTGAAAGTGGAAATGAAAGCGGTAAGATCTACGGAACACTTACGCATAATGGGAATGCCAACAGTGCGTATTATGTGATCCTTGATAATGATACAGATGAAAGTAACGGGTATATAAAACGAGAAATCATCAGTCCAACCACTGATGTTACCTCAGTAAGTTATGAGATTGATACAAGCGATGTACCGGCAGGAAGCTATTACCTGCTTGCAGGTTATGATCTCTATACTCCATTTGATCTTGCCAATATGGATCCGGATGATTCCAGCAAATGGGAAGCAAAAGCATGGTATGGCGGTTCCACCAGCAATCCGGTCAATCCTCCCTCATCTCCTAATATTACAGGTTTGTACGGTGAGTATAACATTACACTGATCGGCCTGCCATAATTTTTAAAAGATTTATCATAATAACGATTCATTCCCTCCGGATTGTAATAAGGATGGATCAGAATACACGGTACCTTTTTTTTCAAAGGATGCCGTGTATTCTGTTGACATGACACAATTTTCATGTTAACAATAAGGGATGCCCTTTATCCGTCTGCAAGCACGGGACGGCAGCCGGGGATTGACCATAACAGCGATTATAAAGAGAGAACTATTCTCAACCATGGCAAAACAGATCCATATCCTTCACCTGGAAGATGACCCGCCCGATATTGAACTCGTTAAAGCCGTACTGAATGATGCCGGTCTGGAATACCGGATAACCAATGCACAGACCCGAGATGAATTCGAGACTGCCCTGAGCAGGAACGGGGTGGATATTGTCATTGCAGATTACAAACTGCCAATGTATGACGGTATCTCCGCGCTCCGGTTGTCCATGGAGTTTTACCCCGATATTCCTTTTATCTTTGTTTCCGGTACCATGGGTGAGGAAGCGGCCATTGAGGCCCTGACACAGGGAGCTACCGACTATGTCCTCAAAGACAATCTGTCGCGCCTTCCTTCGGCCGTCAGAAGGGCCCTTGAGGATGCTGAGAACCGGCTTGAGCGCAGGCAGGCCCGGGAGGAACTGCAGCGTTCCAACGACCTGCTGCATACTATAATCGAAGCAGTTCCCGTGGCTATAATTGGCCTGGACCTGGATGGAAATGTTCAATCGGTCTGGAACCCGGCGGCAGAAAAAATGCTCGGCTGGAAGAAAGAGGAAGTGATGGGACAACCGTTACCCAGTTTTCCTTCTGATAACAAGGAGGAATTCAGGGAGTTTCGGAAAGAAATACAGAAAGGGATGAACCTGGAGGGTTTGGAAGTAAACCGGCAAAAACGCGACGGAACACCCATTGATTACAGCATCTACGCGTCACCTCTCCACGATTCTCAGGGACACATCAGCGGTAATATCGCGGCGCTTGTTGACATTACAGAAATCAAAAAGGCGGAAAAGGAACGCCTGGCCAATCTCAGGTTCTTTGAAAGCATGGACAGGATCAACAAGGCCATCCAGAAAGCGGACAACCTCGAACAGATGATGAAGAATGCCCTCGATGTGGTTCTTTCAATCTTTGATTGCGACAGGGTTTATCTCCAGTATCCCTGTGATCACCGGTCTGAAACCTGGAGTGTCCCCATGGAGAGCAGCAAACCCGACTATGAAGGATTTGTCTTCAGAGATAACCTGGAGCTCCCCATGCAGCCCAGCCTGGCAGAAAATCTTCGCATTCTGCTCGCTACAGAGGGCCCTGTGACATTTGGACCAGGGGGTGACTATCCGCAATTAAAACAACCATTTAAAAATTATGGAGTTCGCTCCATGATAGCAATGGCACTTTATCCAAAAGTTACTAACGCCTGGCAGTTTGGCATTCACCAGTGCTCCTCTGAGAGAATATGGACAGCAGAGGAGGCGAGACTGTTTGAAGCCATTGGCAGGCGCATGTCCGATGCCCTGAGCAGTCTTCTCTCCTTCCGTGATCTGCGTAAAAATGAAGAATTTCTCAATAAGGTCATTGAACATATTCCCAACATGATTTTCGTAAAGGACGCCCGAAACCTCAGCTTTGTAAGATTCAACAGGGCAGGAGAAGATCTTCTGGGATACCGGCAGGAAGAACTGATCGGTAAAACTGTTCATGACTTTTTCCCCGAAAAAAAAGCAGACCAAATTAACCAAAAAGACAACCAGGTCCTCCATTCAAAGGAGCTCTTTGACATACCGGAAGAAACCATTACCACCAAAGACAAAAAAGAGCGGATACTTCACACAAAAAAAATACCCATCCTGGATGAAAACGGAACACCCCAGTACCTGCTGGGCATATCCGAAGATATCACAGAACAGAAGCGGGCGGAGCAGTCGATCAGGAAGCTCTCCCAGGCCATCGAGCAGAGCCCGGTATCTATCATAATCACCGATGTTGAGGGAAAGATCGAGTTCGTCAATTCACAGTTTACAAAAACAACCGGCTATACTTTTTCCGAGGTCCTGGGAGAAAACCCCCGCATTCTGCAGTCAGGAGAAACAACAAGTGAGGAATACAAAGAATTTTGGGATACCATCAGTTCAGGCGGCGTCTGGCAGGGAGTCTTTCACAATCGCAAAAAAAACGGCGACTTGTTCTGGGAGCACGCAACAGTTGCTCCCGTAAGAAATTCTGAAAACGTTATCACGCACTACGTGGGAGTCAAAGAAGACATAACGGAACAAAAAAGACTTGAAGAACAACTTCGCCATACCCAGAAAATGGAAGCCATCGGGCAACTGGCCGGGGGGATTGCCCACGACTTCAACAATATGCTGGGCGTGATCTTCGGCTACGCGGAGATGACCCTGGAAAAGGCCGCCAGGGATGATCCCCTGCGCAAGAACATTGAAGCCATCCGGGAAGCGAGTCTTCGTTCCATGGAGATAACACGGCAGCTGCTTGCCTTTGCCCGCAAACAGACCGTCATGCCGAAGGTCCTTGATCTGAACAGGACAGTTGAAGGGATGCTCAAGCTGCTTCAGCGGCTTATCGGTGAAGATATCAAACTTACCTGGCAGCCGGGACCGGAGCTTTGGCAGATAAAGATAGACCCATCCCAGATCGACCAGATTCTGGCCAATCTCTGTGTCAATGCCCGGGATGCCATTCCAGGAGTGGGCAAGATTACAATTGAAACGAAAAAGGCCGTTTTTGACGACAACTACTGGACTGAACGCGAGGGATTTTTCCCCGGTGAGTATGTTATGCTGGCTGTGAGTGATAATGGCAGCGGCATGGACAAACGAATTTTAGAGAAGATATTCGAGCCTTTTTTCACCACCAAGGGACTGGGGAGAGGTACCGGTCTCGGGCTGGCAACGGTCTACGGCATCGTCAAACAGAATGCCGGCTTTCTCAATGTCTACAGCGAACCGGGACACGGCTCGACCTTCAGGATTTACTTTCCCCGGTATACTGTTGATGGCGAGCAGATGGAAAGGGAAAGCGGCACTGACCTCCCCCCGGGGGGCGACGAAACAATCCTCCTGGTAGAAGACGAGACTGAAGTCCTTAACATGGTAAAGATGATGCTTGAAGAGTTCGGATACACGGTGCTCACATCATCGAAACCGAAAGAGGCCATCCTGATTGCCACCGATAAATACATCGCTCTTGACCTGCTGATAACCGATATGATCATGCCCGAGATGACCGGCCGGGAACTGGCGGAAAATCTTACTCATCTTTGCCCGAAACTCAAATGCCTCTTCATGTCCGGATATACGGGTAAAGCCATGGACCACCAGGATCTATTGAAAGAAGGTGTCAACTTTATTCAAAAACCCTTTTCAAAACAGGAACTGGCGGCAAGGGTGCGTACAGTATTGGATAGCAAATAAGGGTCAGCTGCCGGGGGAAAAACCGGCAAAAACGGATGAATTTATAATTCACGACTCTTATTAATAAAAAAATCTTGCCTAAAAAGAATAATTTATTATTTTTATCAAGTGTGCAATTTTTAGCATTCTCAATTTAAAAATGGAGCCATGGATAAATGCGAAAAAAATTTTTATTTTCCCACACGAGAACTTTAATTTCTTCTTTTATAATTTGTTTAATACTGGTCCACACGCCCGCATTCACTCAAACGGTAAGTTTAGAGAGTCTCGAAAAAGAAACAACAGGTAAAACTGTTGACGGGCTTATGAATGTTTCTTCTTCCCTTATCAAAGACTCATTTATTCCCATGACATTCTGGCAGGAGAAAGAATATTTAATAACTTTTGTCCCCGCGTATTTTCAGATAAACCAGGTTTATGATGACCCTGAAGTCAGGGGAGAGGATTTAAAAGGCTGGGCGGCAGGACTTGGGGGAGGATATGCCTTCAATGAAAGACTTTTATTCTACGGAATACTGGCAGTCCAGAATTTCAAAGGGAACATCTCAGGGAAAATGTATCAGGACCCGCTCCCGGTCATTGAAGCGGATATAAGTTACCGCTCGGTTTTCTTTTCACCCGGCGCCGGTTATGAAATACTCTCTAATAAATGGTTTTCTCTTCCCCTTTATTTAGGCCCCTTTATTCTGCACTACAACCTGGATGTTGAGATGCCGCGGGAGTCATATCTCAGCAATTCATTTGAAGCAAAGGCTTCCGGCAGTGGGATTCTCTACGGTTTGTCCGGAGGATTTGCCGTCTCATTTAAGATACTTGATAAACTGAAAATCACTCCCTACTACCTCTATATCCGCAGTTTGAATAAACCGGAGGCTGACGCGGACATGACATTTACCCCTCCATTTCCTTTTTCGGCGACAACAGCTACCGAATCCCTTGATACCGAAAGCATTAACGCGTCTATGGTAGGATTATCTGTCACCCTGGTAACCACAAAGAACCTCTCTTTTTCAGCGAGTATCGGGGGATATATAACATCGGAAACCGGATGGTATAACGAAAAATTTCTCAACGGTCTGGAAATGAAATCCATTGTCTTTGCCGTGACATATACCAACAGCAACACAAAAGAAGAGTGACCCTGTTCTACAGTATTGCGTATAAGAAACAAATAAATTACAGACGATAAAAAAAACAGAAAAAGAAAGAAGAGGTTTCACACGAAGCTCACAGAGCGCACGAAGGAAGAGTTTTATTAATGTTGAGTTTTAAATTTTGAATGTTAAATTCAAGAAACCGTTTTAGAATAAGATTATTTAACATTTAAAATTCAACATTTAACATTTTCTTAAACTTTGCGAGCTCTGTGTGAAATAATCTTAAAAAACTTTACATTTTACCGGTCCAAAAAAGCGGGGAGAATCAGGAACGGTGTATTGAAACATCCTCTCTTTCCGGGATATCTTCCTCTTTGATAGTACAGAGCAGTTCATCGGTAAGGGGGGAGATGCCGGCAATCCTGTTAGCCTGTTTCTCTACCATTTTCTCAAAGAGGTTCCTGACCAGCCTGCCGTTTCCGAAGGTCCGGTCCCTCTCCCGGTAGAGTTCATCCAGGAGCCCGTGAAATTTACCGCGGGCCTTTTCATCCACGGTAAAATCAACGTTTTTGCAGAAGATATCGAAAATCAGGATAAGTTCATCCGGTGTATAGTGGTCGAAGTAGAAATACCTGCTGAACCGCGACTTGAGGCCCGGGTTGGAGTTGATGAACCTTTTCATCTCGTCGGGATAGCCGGCTACGATTATAACCAGTTTCTCCCTGTAGTCCTCCATCCTCTTGAGCATGGTGTCGATGGCCTCCTGCCCGAAGTCGCTTCCTCCCCCGGAGGGACTCAGGGCATACGCTTCATCGATAAAGAGGATCCCGTCCAGCGCCTTCTGCACAAGCTCATCCACCTTTATGGCTGTCTGTCCCACGTACCCGGCAACAAGCCCCGCCCTGTCAGTTTCAATAAGGTGCCCTTTTTTCAGGAGCCCGAGACACCTGTAGACCTTGCCCAGGAGCCTGGCGATGGTTGTCTTCCCCGTTCCGGGAGGACCATGGAAAACCGCGTGAAGGGAAAGAGGCGTTACCGCAAATCCCCGCTCCTCCCTCTCCTTCTGGACCCTGATCAGGTTAATAAAGGTATTGATCTCTTCCTTGATCTTCTTCATCCCCACCAGGCCGTTGATCTTCTCCATGACCTCTTCAAGGGTCTCCTCCTCTTCTTCTACCTCAGCTTGTGTATCATCACCGGGAACGAAATTATCCCTGTTAAAAAGAAGAAGGCTTATCTGTTTGAGCCTCTCCTCCTCTTTTTCGTTAAGTGAACCGTCCGATTTCATGAGGCACTGGGCATAGGCGTAGTATGCCGTGGCAAGCCTGTGAAAGTTCTTCGTCCCGTTCTTACTGTCGTATTCCTTCATCTCCGCGAGGGACTCCAGGGTGTTCCCCTGGATATCGAGGTTCGAGTTTTTGATGTACCGCGAGATACTGTTCCAGTACCCGTCAACCGTATCCCTGTAGTCCATGGGAAAGAGGTCGTAGCTGTAGAGCTTCCCGGCCTTTCGGGCGATATCCTCCGAACCGTCGGGATTGAAGGGCATGAGCACCATGGATATCAATGTCAGTTCATCACCGGAAAGCCTCCCGTCGGCCATACTGCAGAGAGAAGAGAGAATCACAAGATCATTGGTCATGGATCCCCTGATGCCGGGAAGGCCCTTCAGCTTCTCAAATTCTTTCAGCAGATTGTATATCTTCTTTGCTTCCACAAAGAGGACGTTCAGGTTTACCACATCACTGCTGTTATCTCTGGTATTAATTTCTTCCCCGGTTTCCCTGACCTCCTCTTCCTGTTTGCCAATCCTCTCTAATAATCCGGGAAGGGATATTCTGTTAATAAACAGATTCGTTACGTCGTTCAGGAGACCGGTGGAATCATCGCCGTAGCTTATCCCTCCATCCATCTTCTCTTCCACGAAAGCCACAAATTTCTTCACCGCGGACTGTGTAACAAAAGATTTGAAGCCGGCCGTATAATCGGCTGTGGTAAATTTCAGCAGTACCGATGTACTGCTTTTCCTGTACTCCACGTCTTTAAGATCATCATAGGAAACCGCTTCAAACTTCTTCCCGCTCTTCTCTCCGGGGACAAAGAGAACCCTCTTATCTGTAAGGAAAAGAACACCCGGGATGTCCCCCTCTTCATTCTTTACCGGTTTTCCCGAAAAGAAGCCGTCAAGGAGGTCATGGATTTTTTCATCCTTCTCCAGGGCGCTCTCCAGGTTTTTCAGAACGATCTTCTTCCCCGATACCAGCTGCCAGTTGTAGATGCCCTTCAGTTCTTTTTCTATATTTTCCATTGACATGGTTTTATCCTAAATTTTTAAATCTGCCACAGAGGCACAGAGTATTAATAATTATTTCAACTGCTTCTTTGCATTTACACATAATTAACAACCATAAAATTCCCTCTAATCTATTTCAGTTGCAGAGTAATAGATGAAGTTCAGGAATTAATACTGAACTTTTAATATAAACAGTGGATCTTGTCAATTACTGTAATTTATTTAGGCATAATAATTAATCGGCTGGTATGAAAAAATAAATGCCGAAGATATCTGAGCGCCGGTCTGTTATATCTTAACCTTCAGGTACTCCGCGATCTTCTTCCAGAAGAGGTCCCCTTCTATCTTCCCGAGGAGGAGAAGTCCCGTATACCGTTTTATGTACTCGGGGAAAGTCTCCCAGTACTTTGTTGCCCACCCTTCGGGAAAATCCTCCAGTTCCTCCTCCGGAATCTTCCCGAGCCCGTATGCCACAAACTGGTCGACCATGGTGTACATGAGTTCCGGGGGTATCTGCCTCCCCAACTTATATGTTTCCGTTACCGGGACCCATTCGTCCAGGAGAACCTGCAGGTGTTCATCGGGAATGTCGGGAACACTGGTGAGGATCAGGTCCGCGGCGACCATCCTGGTGGTCTTACGGATAGAATCCGCAATCCCGTCCATCTGTTTCTGGAGGCTGTTGATAATATCAGAGGCCCCGTGGTCCCCTCCTGTGGAAGGTTTGAGAGAGGGAGCGGTCTCCCGTTCCACCCTCCGTTCAATGGCGCCCTTTACCAGTTCAATTTCACCGGGTGACATCCTCCGGGTGATATAATCAACGGCCCATTTGAGATCATTTTTCCCTGCAAGCCGGTGGTCCGATAGAGGATTGCTCCCTTCACTGCCGCCGACCCTGTACCGGAACGCGTCGAGTATGGTCCTGAGGTCAGATTTAGTTGTCCTGTTTATTATGAAGCCCGCAAGCTTCATGAGGTCATCTTTTTCATCCATTGACCGGCCTCTCCTCTCAGTGACTCCGGGATCAGTTCCGGTTCTCCCTCAATGAGATCTCCTGTTTTATATAACACTTTTCCGCAAAGGCGGCAATCTCCGCTTCAAGGTTCGAGAGCTCGGAATCACCGAAAACAGCATCCATGAAGGGAATGATCCTGTCATTAATTGATACGGCCTCCGTCCTCTGTTTCTGGGTAAGTGACTGGATCTGCGATGTTGCAGCTGTTTCGTGCATGCACCCGAAGGGGCCCACATGATAAATACCGGAAATCCCGTGGAGTTCCCCCCTGGTAAAGAGGTGCGCTTCCCCGATGGTGAGGGGAGATTCACCGGTGATCAGCTTGTCATAGATCAGGGCCTCCTGGGCGCAGCTGATCATATGATCGGTATCATGCCCTTCCCTCCCTTCCAGGAGTTCCCGGAAGGGGGCCGAAAGTTTTTCACCGGTCATTCTCATGTATTGTCTTTTAATTGTAGCCTTGAGCATGTTTTTCCATTCATGGGATTTTCTGTACTGTCGTATGGATTTTTTATTGGTATACTCAAACCACTGGTTGAGGGACGCAAGCTTCACCTCAAGCCCGTATTTCTCCAGGAGTTTTATGGAATGCTGGTTGGCTTCCGGGTGTGACCTGACGAATATTTCACCGTTCATAACCACCAGGGGTTTTCTCTTATGAGATCTATCCATAAGCTCCCAGTAACGGGGAGCGGCTTCCCTCATGAAGTTCACCAGTTTTTCGGTTTCCGCCCCCGCTTCAATGAGTGCCACCAGACCGGGAGCAAGCTCCCTGTAGAGATTTTCCGCGGAACCGGGGTCCTTTTCGTAGGGCCTCACCCTGAGAAGGGAATCTTCCAGCAGGTCGTTGCAGAATGTTCCCTTGAAGTAGATGCGGATAAGCCTCGACATGTCCTCGCTGTTAACGGGAATATTGGAATAATCTTTATCACTGTCGGGGCTGAGTATTCCCACGCCGGGAAAACCGTTTTCATCGATAAAGTTTCTCAGGAGAACATAGTACTGCCCGAACCGGCACGGCCCCTTGGCCATGGGCTGGAAAACCGATGCCCGGGTATTGGGATCGATCCCCCTCTCCTGCAGTTCATAGAGCCAGGCAAGACAATCGCCAACCTGGAATGAAAAGGGACTGCATGCGTTGGAGGTGACAAACTTCCTGGCAAGCCGTGCGGAATTCTCCGTGCGGGTCTTCATCACCTCCGACTCAATGTTTATGGCCCTCAGTGATGCGGCGACCATATAGGCGTTTTCGCCCATATAGGGAATCCCCACGATCCTCTTATCAATCCGGGGATGGTTCACACCCCTGAGAAAGTCCTTCTTCTCCAGGGTTTTGTGACTGTAATCCTTCACAACCTCGTTGTTGGCCAGGGCCCTGGTCCCGAACTGCGCGTTGCTTGAATGGCCGTCCGTCTGGAGAATAAGGTGCGGCTTCTCCGCCTTGTTGAGAATATATTCCTCATGATAGGTGATCATGGAATCGGTCCCGCAGTTGAAGTTGGTCTCCCGCACCGGAAACATGTCCGGGTCCATAGCTGTCATCAGGCTGTAATTGATAATCCTTTTCCCCTGGTACCAGTACATGTTCTCCGATATCTCTTCGATATCATAGTCGGGGTTTTTCAGGAAAAACGAGGGGAGAAAATGCATACCGTTGGAAGCAAAGAGTTCATGGATCTTTGAGCTTGCCATATCATCAAAGATGGTGTATCCCCTCCCTATGGCGATATAGATATTCTCATTCTTTTTTTTGAGGGATGCGACGATCTTCTCACCGGTGTTCTGTATCTCATCAAGAAACTCCTTCTCCGCCTCTTCGGCCTTTTCAAGTGCGCTCTTTACCTGCTTCATGCCGAACCGTGAACCGAACACCCTTTTAAGGTCATTGAACAGGGTCCTGTCTACCCTGTGGTCCGGGTTCTCGAAATGAAGAACAGGAAGAAGCGCCTGGCTGTTGTCAATCTTTAATGCCTCCTTTGTGAGAAAACCGTCTCCGGCCACATAGGGACAGAAGCGGGTTGACCCCACACCCAGCGCGTTCAGAAGAAGTATCTTATCACGCCCCGGTCTCATCTTTTTTTTCAGTCTGGCTGCATGGCCATGGGCAAGTTTGACCGGGAAACATGTTTCCGAATGAGAAGCCTTTATCCCCTCCTCAACGATTTCATCATCGGAAGGGGGTGATACGGCAACATCAAATCCCAGGCTGTGATAAAAGGCGGTATAATAGACACCTTTTTCGTTGAGAAAGGTAAGACTCCTCGGTATCAGCACCCTCTCCCTTTCTTTCGGATTATCCAGATCAGAGGAAAACCTGGCAAGGTGCTTCTCCAGTATTCTCCGGTATAAATCTACATAGTTGGGGGCCTTATCCCTGCTTGAGCCTGAATTCCCTTTGGGACACGCCCCGCCGGAATAGACAGGGTCCCCGTCGACATGAAACACCTGGAGCACACAGTCCTTAACCCCGCATGAGTCCTTTATAAGGCTGTTGCACTGCTTTATTCCCGGCTTGAATTCGGTTTTGTATATCTCAAGCCCTCTGAACCTGCTTGTATATCCAATCCCTTCCCTAATGCACTGTTCAATCTCGTTGTTCACGGCAATTGCCGCACCAAGGGCGCCGAAGAGCTGCCTGTGGGGAAAGGCATGGATCTTCATCCCCGTAAGCATGGCAAGGGCGGCAAGGCACGATTCGCCGTTAAAGGGCCCCCCCTGGGCGGACGCAAAGTCCCCAAACTGTTCGTTACCGATGAACTTGTTCACATACCCGCCCATGAAACCGTAAACAATGGCAGCGGCAACTTCCTCCCGGGGAAAGCCCAGGGCTATGAGTTTGGCAATACCCGCCTCGGTGAAAACGCCGCAGGTATCGTCAACAACGGGGGTCCTTTCAGCGCTCAGGGCAAACTGGTGGAATGAGGAATTTATATCAAGGCCAAGCATCTCCACCATGTTCTGCATTGTCTGGCCGGTCCCCGCCATGCAGCTCAGGTTCATCTTCGATTTTTTTACGCTGCCATCACCGTTAAAGAGGGTGAACTTTGCATCCTGTCCTCCCAGTTCAAAGACCGTATCAACGTCACTGTTGTAGTTCCTGACACCCAGGGCATGGCAGGTTATCTCATCCTTGACCATGTCCACGTCCTTAATCTCTCTCTCCCTGCCGGTATCGGTGAAGAGCCTGTGGTAGAATGATCCCGAAGAGCCCGTATAGGCGATCCCTTTAATATTTATCCTCTCGCCCAGGTAGAGGTTTACCTGTCTGAATATCTCCTGCGCTGTCTGCAGCGGCTTTCCGTTTGTAGAGAGGCATATCTCCCCGATAATTTTCAATGTGCCCGTCTCGGCAATGATCGCTTTCGTGGTTGTTGAGCCGCCGTCAAGTCCGATGACCACGTCCCGTATCCTGCCGTTCTCCGTGATATAGAGCCTGAGGTCCTCCCTGAGAGCTTCAACCGTATCTTCCGGGTAGATCTTCACACTTTTCAGAGAACTCCGCAGTGAAGGGGCAAATTCGACCCTGCCCCTCTCCCTGCCTGCCGCTTCATTAAGGTCTTCCGGACGAAACCTGAATTTCTTCTTTCCCGCCTTGAGGAGTGCGCCCAGGGCCCCGGCAGCTTCAAGATGTTCAGGAACGATTATCTCGATACCCAGTTCATCTCTCAGCATTTCCACAAGGAGCCTGTTCCTGAAGATGCCCCCGGATACCGCACCTTTGAGGCCGCTTTTAAAGGTTCTGGTCTTCAGTACATCGGTACGGTAATTTTTTATGACCCTTCTGTACATGCCGTTGAGGATGTTTTTGATACTTTCACCCCTGTTCTGGAGATGGATCATATCCGACTGAATAACAACTCCGCACCTGCCCCCCACACTCAGTTCTTTACCGGCCTCGCTCATCTCCTCTTCCGCGCGCCCGTATACCTTCTCAAGCCTCTCCTGCATGATCAGCCGGTTCTTCTTTCTGCTGCCGTCAAGCTTTACGGGGAAGAGATTTTCAAAAAATCTGCGGCACTGCTTTGTAATGAGAATACCGCTTCCCCCCCCGCACTTTGTCCCCGTGCTGTGGTCCGGCGTAAAGACCTTCCTGCCGTTACCGGAGTTTACTCTCTCCATTTCAAAATAGTAGGCGTCCTTTGCCCCTATATGAAATACATAATCAGCTTCCGGCTCTATGCAGTGCATCCCTTCCGGAATAGTAATGGTGTCGTGAGTAAAGGGGGCGCCCAGGGCCTCGGCGATGAAACTTCCCCCGCTCCCTGTAAAGGCCACTGTTTCTATATTATCATAACCGAATTCGTCAATAATGTCCGAATAGAGGTCCTGCAGTGCCTCTACCGGGTTGCCAAAATGAAAGAGAGTCTCCGGGGAAGAGACAGGTTCTCCTTCAGTGTCAAGAACAAGAGAGTGAATGGAATCTGTCCCTATATCAAAACCTACGCGGTATTTTTTCATCATTAATCCTGCTTACCGGACGGGTATGAACCGCCGGCAAATCAACTTTCAAATTTTTTTCTATAATAAAAGGAATTATTCCCCTTAATTTTCTAAATTTCAAATAAATTTTCCCTGAATAAAACAAATAATATTTATATAAGCCTGTTCTTTAAAAGAAGTGTGCTC
Organism: Spirochaetota bacterium; assembly: GCA_050298055.1. GTDB lineage: Bacteria > Spirochaetota > UBA4802 > UBA4802 > UBA5550 > JBNKTL01. Next base: position 34,851 of record JBNKTL010000008.1, on the reverse strand, counting down.
CAGGAGTTGTCCGTTTCTGTTTTTAAGACCTCCAGGTTGTGAGGGTAAAGAGTTTCCAGGATTTCCCCCAGCTGGGACTCCCTGATCCCGGAAATGATATAATACCGGGCGGCAAGTTTTCTCCCAGCCATGAACATCTCCGTAAGCTTCCAGGCTATGATATTGGCCAGGACAAGATCCGCACCGGTCTCCATGTAACCTGACGCGTCCCCTGTTTCACATCGAACAACATGACCCAGCTTATTTAATTCAACATTTCTCCCGGCAGTTTCAACTGCGAGATTGTTGTTGTCCACTGCCGTTACATCACCGGCCCCCAGCAGTGCGGCGGACACAGCGAGAATCCCTGTCCCCGTACCGAGATCAAGGACTGTATCTATACACTGCCTCTCCATGAGATCAACCAGGAACTCAATGCATTTGAAGGTAGTGCTGTGGGTCCCCGCGCCGAAGACAACACCGGGATCGATACTCACGGTTTTCATCATCCCTTCACCCGGGTCCATCCAGGGGGGAACAAATCTCAGCGGAGGTATTTCAAAGGGGATAAATGCGTCTTCAGGTTCCCAGTCCTCATAGTCCATCTCGATTTCACCTGCAAGATTGAGATCATCCCGGGACCCGATAATCTCATCAACCAGGACCTTCCCCGGTGAAGAAAAGAAGAGGTAGGAGTGTCCCGCCTCGTTCCAGCATCCCATGAAACTCTCTCCCATACTGTTTCTCCGGGGATTCAAAATTCCCTCTATCTCGTATATGTAGAGTTTTTCAGGTTTCATCATTGATTCCGTGAGCTTACCTGCGGATTTTTCTGTTAACACTCTCGATTTTATCTTCCATGGACTGTTCCCTGTCAGTACGGGTCCCCAGTTTAATTGTTGTGGTAATTCTCGGCGCCCCCATCTCATGGACCTTCTCATGACATTTTTTCACCGAAGCCATGACATCGTCCCATTCACCCTCAATATTTGTCCCGTAGGCATGGAGAGCGGTCTTCAGGCCCGAGTCTTTAAGAACCTCCTCGCACGCGGCAATATATTTTGAAACCGAAACACCCACTCCCATGGGCACAACACATAAATCCATTATGACATTCATGATTCTATTCCTTTCATTGACTACACTATAAATAATGTGTCCCCGCCGCTCTGGGCGGCGGGGACACATCAGTAATCATTTTATCGAATTAGATTATTTTCATACATGGCCGATCAGTTACCTCAATGTTAAGATTATTTAACTTATGCAATGGTTACAATGATTTTCCAGTAAATTCTGAAATATTAAAGAAAGGGTCCCGTATAACAGGTTAAAAAAATGCACGCCCGGGAGGATTCGAACCTCCAACGCACGGATTCGAAGTCCGACGCTCTATCCATTGAGCTACGGGCGCATTTTATATCGTTACTATTTACTGTTGCTTCCTCCTGTCAAGGAATTATTATAACAATTATCAGAGTTAAAAAACTGTACAATACTACAACAAATGCCCTCATTATTATAAATTTTTTTTCCTTTTTTTTTCTCTGCCACTTGACTTTTACCCTGCCCATTATTACTTTGTTCTGTAAAATATCTTATGTCACATTAAAGGTGCTTTAATGGATCTACATCTCGTTACAATTTTTCTTATAATACTTGCTGTTGCTCTCCTTCTGGGCGGCAGCTACCGGCTTAACAGGAAGCAGGAGGATGATATCCTGAACAAGCTCTGATGGTTTGTAAGCGGTTATTTACGCTCATCCCGTTTAACCGCTAAAAATTTAATATAACATCCGAGTCCATGGGTCTTCCGCTCTCCCCAAAAACCGAACCTGTAATAGAGTTCAAGCACTACCCGATCGAGCAAATTATCTTCCGAAGAAAAAAGCCAAAATGGTACAGAATATGCAGACCGGTTGTTACCGTCTCTTGGCTATTAATAGTTGACATCATTTCATAATAACCGGTTATTGTTAATACAATCTCGTTCAATTCGGAGGATATAAATGGACCTTGTACCCACAGACCCGGTGAAGAGAAGGGAATTTGCCAGGCTTGTCAGGATCATACTTGTTGTAATAACCATGGGCTTTATGGCCGTAGTTGTATTCATGGTTGTTGGCTTCACCGATGCTGATAAAAGAAAATTTGTCTATAAATCATGTACCAATAACCTCTACCAGAAAGAGAGAGAACTTAAAAATGCTCAAATGAAGTTCCAAAGCAGTAAAACCCCTGAAAACGAAAAACTTTTTAAAAAAGCGGAAGCAGACTATAACGAGGCCGTTCAGCTTAAGGCAAAGGCATTAAAAGCCATGAAGGAGAAAGGCCTTCATGCTGAAATAAGGAACATCGATAATGAAGCTAGTCAAAAGTATGGGGGGCAAAAATGAAAATTCCCGGAATACTGTTACTCATCCTTATTCTCTCTTTTACTTCTTACGCGGAAAGCAGCCGGCTGAGAACAGGGGTGATGCCTTTCTATGATACAACCGCCGGGAACAGCAGGAGCAAGAGGTCAAAAGAGGTGTTGTCGGATATTATATCGGGCCTTGCGGGATACAGGTTTATCGATCTCATCGAAAGGGCGGAAACCGATAAGCTGATCAAAGAGATAGTTCTGGGGCAGTCCGGTCTGGTAGATGAAAAAACAGCGGCAAAGGCAGGGAAGGTCCATGGTCTCCAGCTGATGATCACGGGAACAATTTCACGCAACAGGATATCCGCCCGGGTCATTGATATTGAAACACAGAAGATCATTACCGCGGCATCAGTTGAAAAAGCAGCGGGAAGCTTGCTCGCAGACAGGCTTGCATCGGGAATTGAGGTACACCTTGCCCGGGAGAAGTTAAAATCCCTCAGAAATGAGAGCAGGGAGATTGACCTGAAATTCTGGATAGAAAACTCTTCCGGGAAAAAAATTGAAAGCAGGGGCACAACGAAGATCGGTGAAAAGGTTGTCTTCAATTTCAGTTCCAACAGGAACGGCTACCTGACAATTGTGGATATCCAGCCGGGAGGAGATGTTGTTATTCTCTTTCCTAACGATATGCATCCTTCAAACCAAATAGAAGCCGGCAGACATTACCGGATACCCTCCGGGAATGACACCTTTGAAATTACGGTAAGCAAACCGGCAGGTACCGACACTCTTGTTGCGTTTTTCACGGTAAACCGGGTCAAATGGCTCGACAGGGACAAACTCACCGGGAACGGCTTCTGGAGTGTCAGGGAAAAGGAGAAACTGGCCCTCTCAAGAGGCTTTCAGGTTACGGCTACCGGTTTGAAAAAGGACCTCTGGGAAAGCAAAGTCATCGACATCAATGTTGAAAAATAGCTATCCGTCATTATCCAGCCCGGCAAGCACCTTTTGTACAATTCGGTCCGTGATGAAGTGCCTTATATAATCGGGAAGGAATCTGTTCAGCAGAGTGGTTATTTTCGCCCTGAAACCGGGGACTATCATAAACCTGCCCTTTTCCAGGTCCCTGCAGATTGAAACAGAAGCCCTGTCCAGTGATAGTGTTCCCGCAACATTTTTCAGTTTCCTGGTTACAGGATGCATTGTTTTAAGCTGCTTTTCAACCAGGGGTGTTATAATTTCAGGGGGACAGATAACGGAGACACCTATCCCTTTCGGCTTAAGCTCAATACGAAGGACCCCCGCAAGCCCGACCACACCGAACTTTGATGAACTGTACGCGGCATAAGTATAGTTTGATACTATGCCGGCAAGGGATGAGACAAAGGCAAGCTTTGCGCCCTCCTTCATATGGGGTATGACAGCCGCCGCAAAGTTCCGGCTTCCGAAGAGGTTTGTCTCAACAACAAACCTGTAGTCCTCCTCTTTTGATTCCTCAAAGATGTCGGCCCGCTGGACCCCCGCGCAGTTTATGGCCCGGCAGGGTCTGCCCAGTTCCTTCACTGCCCTGTTTACCGCTTTTTTAACCTCGGAGGCTTTCCGGATATCCAGCTTGTGCCCGGTTACCCTCTGTTCTTCATCAGTACAGAGGGAATTCAATTCTCTTATGACCTTCGTCCCGGGATTGATATCAAAGATTACCACGCTGTGGCCTTTTTTAATATACTGCTGGGCAAGGGACTTACCGATTCCGCTTGCACCGCCGGTAATGAATACAGCTCTATCCGCCTCTTCCATATTATTATTCCCCGATTCTGTATATATTATCCTGTCTCACCTTTTAACAGATAAAAACCAGAAGTCAACCGATTCTTTTTGCTGTTTAAACCCATCGGCTCATATCTTTAATTCTTATCAATGCTCAGCATTAATATAACTTGACACACATGATATAAGCATCCAAACCTTATAACATCCTGTCCCGGGGGGATAATTCACCGGTACTTCGACTGCGTGTTTTTTAACTAATTACAAAATGTAACTACTGAATGAACCAGGGTTACAGAAACAGGTTAGTGCAAAATCACGCGGGCTCAGCACTGGCAGTTAAGCCGGTCTGCTATCATTTCTTTAATTGAAAGGGAGATTGTTTATGGAAAGAGCAGTTAAATTCCAGGAAGAGCACCGGATCTTCCGTGAAACCATAAGAAGATTCATCCATAAACATGTTGCGGACAACTATGAACAGTGGGAAGAGAACGGCATTATTCCCCGGGAGCTCTGGAAAAAGTTCGGGGAGAACGGCTTTCTTCTCCCCTGGCTTGATGAGAAATACGGGGGGCCCGGAGCGGATTTTCTTTATTCGGTAATCATTATTGAAGAAATTTCACGAGCCGGATACGGAAGTCTTTTTATGGGACTCCACAGCGATATAGTGGCTCCCTATATAAATTCTTACGGAACAGAAAAACAGAAGACGCGGTGGCTCCCCCGGTGCGCCTCGGGGGACGCGGTCCTTGCCATAGCCATGACAGAGCCTGAAGCCGGGTCAGACCTTGCTTCCCTGAAGACAAAAGCGGTAAAGGTGGGGGACTCCTGGGTGCTCAATGGACAAAAAACATTTATCTCCAACGGAATATCTTCGGATATCATTATCGTTGCCGCAAAGACCGGTGACAGGGACACACCGCCGCACCAGTCGGTAAGCCTTTTTGTGGTGGAAAGGGACACTCCCGGTTTCACAAGGGGAAAACCCATAAAAAAAATAGGTCTCCTTGCCCAGGACACCGCGGAACTCTTCTTCGATGACTGCAGGATCCCCGCTGACAACCTGCTGGGAGAAGAGGGGATGGGCTTTACCTATCTCATGGAAAAACTCCAGCAGGAAAGACTGGTCTGCGCCCTGGGATCACAGGCTGCGGCGGAAAGATGTCTCGAAATGACCATAGACTATGTCAAAGAAAGAGAACAGTTTGGAAGGCCCATATCAAAATTCCAGAACACACAGTTTGTCCTGGCCGACCTTGCTGCTGAGATCGCAGTGGGAAGAAGCTTTATAGATGACCTTATCAACAATCATACTGCAGGGAACCAGGTGGCCCGGGAAACATGCATGGCAAAACTCTGGGTATGCGAGATGGCGCAGAGGGTAGCGGACAGGTGTCTTCAGTTTTTCGGGGGATACGGATACAGCAGGGAGTATCCCATATCCCGGTTCTATGCGGACGCACGGATACAGACCATATACGCGGGGACCTCCGAGGTCATGAAAATGATCATATCCCGGAGCATGGGGCTGTAATGAAAGACTGGAATCCGGATCTCTATTTAAAGTTTAACAGGGAGAGAATTCAGCCTTCAAGAGATTTAATATCCCGGATAAATTATGAAAAACCGGAAAAAATAATCGATATAGGCTGCGGTCCCGGGAACAGTACGCAGATGCTTGCCCGGAGATGGCCCGATGCATCAGTTACCGGAATAGACAGTTCACCGGCAATGATTAAGAAGGCCGCCACGGATTTCCCTGACGGAAACTGGAAGCTCAGGGACGCGGGTAAAGATGTGATAGAAGAAAAGTATGACATTGTTTTTTCAAATGCTGCCATTCAATGGATACCCGGTCATGAAAAACTGTTGAGGAAATTTCACAGCCTGTTAAATAACAACGGCCTGCTTGCAGTCCAGGTCCCTCTGTCCCGGGATATGCCCCTGGGGAAAAGCATCGAAGAGATCGCCCGGAACAAAAGATGGAATTCATTAACAAAAGACGCAACGACCCTGTTTACAATTCACAACAGTCCCTGGTACTATGATAGACTGTCCGGAATATTCAATTCCATTGAGATATGGGAAACAAGTTACATACATGCAATGGACTCGCACAATTCAATTCTGGAAATGATAAGAAGTACCGGGCTGAAGCCCTATCTTGAAGGACTCGGGAGTGAAGAAGAAAAAAGTGATTTTGAAAGTCTCGTTTTTAAAAGCATTAATAAACATTATCCCCGGCAAAAAAACGGGAAGGTGCTTTTCCCCTTCAAGAGGCTCTTTTTTATTGCCGGTAAATAGGTGGTTCCGGATTACTCAAATCTCCGGTTTTTCTCCGCCATCTCCACAAGGAGTTCAGGCGGCTCGAATCGCTCTCCATATTTTTCCGCTAATTCCCGTGACCGGGCGAGAAATTCAGGAACCCCGTAATCATTAACAAACTGCAGGGTCCCCCCCTTGAAGGGAGGAAATCCCCAGCCGAAGATGCTTCCGATATTCGCGGCGGCCACAGAGGTGAGGACCTTCTCCTGGTAACAGCGGATGGTCTCAATGACCTGGGCAAAGAGTATCCGGTCAATGATCTCCTCCTGGCTGTACTGCTCCTCCCGGAGAGGAAACATATCCTTAAGGCCGGGCCAGAGGTACTTTTTCCCCTCTTCCGGATATTCATAGAATCCCTTCTTCTCCTTCTTTCCGGTACGGCCTTTTTCATTGACCATCCTGTTCACCACCTCCGTACCGGGATGGACCGGAATGGTAATACCTTCAGACTCCAGGTCCTTCCTTGTCTGTTCGAGAATATGCCATATAAGTGAAAGGCTTATCTCGTCGGACACAGTAAGGGGGCCTACGGCCATGCCGCCTTTCAGTCCCGCCGCTTCAATGGATGCGGGGCTCTGACCCTCCGCCAGAAGGGCCATCCCCTCCCTGGTGTAGGTACTGAAGACCCGGGAGGTGTAGAACCCCCTGCTGTCATTAACCACAATAGGGATCTTCTTTATCTGGAGAACATAGTCGAAGGCCCGTGACAGTGTCTCCTCACCGGTCTTTTCGCCTACAATGATCTCCACAAGCTGCATTCTGTCCACCGGTGAAAAGAAGTGGAGCCCGATAAACTTTTCGGGCCTGCGGGACTTTTCCGCCAGCCCGGTTATGGGGAGAGTTGACGTATTTGACGCAAAGACCCCCTCCTTAAGCATGACTGCTTCAGCTTCCGCGGTCACCCTGCTTTTAAGCTCCCTCTCTTCAAAGACCGCCTCAATGACAAGGTCGCACCCCTTAAGGTCCTCCGCACTCTCCGTGGCCTTTATCCTGTCCAGGACCTCCTTCTTTTTCTCTTCTGTGACCCTGCCCCGCTTTATTCCCTTGTCGAGAAGAGCGGTTGAATATCCCTTCCCCTTCTCCGCCGCTTCAACACTTACATCCTTGAGAACAACATCAATCCCGGAATTCGCGGAGACATAGGCAATTCCCGATCCCATCATTCCCGCGCCCAGGACACCCAGCTTCTTGGTTGTATACCTGTCAAAACCCTCCGGCCTGCTCTCTCCCTTCTTTATACTGTTCAGCTGGTACCAGAAGGTTCCCATCATATTCTTGGCGGTTTTCCCCACCGCGAGGCTGGCAAAGTACTTTGACTCGATCCTGCATGCCGTATCGAAATCCACCAGCCCTCCTTCATAGACACACGACAGGATGTTCTTTACCGCGGGATAGTTCCCCCGGGTCTTTGTATTGGCAATGGAGGGGATGATGGCCCACATCTGCACGATCCCGGGACTTGTGGGGTTCCCCCCCGGCCAGTTGAACCCCTCCCTGTCCCAGGGCTGCTTTGATTCCGGGTTCTCCTCAATCCATTTCTTTGCCAGGGAGAGCATCTCCTTTCTGTCCCCTGCCAGTGCGTCAACAAGTCCGCTCTCCAGGGCCTTCTCCGGGCTTACGAGACGTCCCTCGGTGATGAACTGCAGGGCGTTCTGTATCCCGATGATCCGGGGGAGCCTCTGCGTTCCCCCTCCCCCGGGAAGAACACCGATGGTGACCTCGGGAAGTCCTATCCGGGCCTTCGGGTTGTTCATGGCGATCCTGTGATGGCATGAGAGGGCAAGTTCGTATCCCCCTCCCAGGACCGTACCGTTGATTGCGGCAACAACCGGTTTTCCCAGTGTCTCAAGCTTTCGGAACAGGCCTTTGAGGTAGTCGGTCATCTGCGCGGCTATCTCGGCGTCTGTTATGGCGTAGAGGCCGTCAATATCGGCCCCCGCCATGAAGTTGTTCTCCTTTGCCGATGTTATGATAACGCCGGCCAGTTCCTTTTCAGATTCCAGCTTCGCAAGGTTTTCCGCAAACAACTTTGTAAACTCGTTATCGATAAGGTTGACACTGCTGTCCGGCTTATCAAGAGTAATGGTAACGATGTTCTGTTTGTCCTTTTCATATCCCGTACTCATATCCGCCTCCTCATTAAACCCGTTCTATCACAGTGGCTATCCCCATCCCCCCGCCCACACAGAGGGTACAGAGACCGAGGCCTTTATCCTGCTCTTCCATCTCATCCAGGAGGGTGCTTACGAGCACGGCCCCCGTTGCTCCCAGGGGGTGCCCCATGGCGATGGCCCCGCCGTTGACATTGACCTTCCCGGGATCGATATCCAGCTCTTTCACCGCTTTCAGGACAACCGAGGCAAAGGCCTCGTTAATTTCAAAGAGGTCGATGTCTGATATTTTCATGCCGGCTTTCTCCAGGGCCTTCAGAGTGGAGGGTATGGGCCCCGTAAGCATGATGGTGGGTTCCGTGCCCACAACCGCAAGCCCCCTGATCTTTCCCCGGGGCCTGAGCCCCAGCTCCTTCCCCTTTTCCCGGCTGCCCACAAGGGTAAGGGCCGCCCCGTCAACAATACCCGATGAATTTCCCGCGTGGTGGAGATGGTTTATTTTTTCAACGTGGGGATACTGCCTGAGGGCCGTTGTATCAAAACCCATCTCCCCCGGCATTTTAAATGAGGGTTTGAGCCCGGCAAGGATCTCAAGAGTGGTGTTCTCCCGTATTGTCTCATCATGGTCGAGGAGCATGACTCCGTTGAGGTCCTTCACCGGTATAAGGGATTTGAACCTCCCCGCCTTCCGGGCCTGGGCGGCCTTCTTATGAGACGTGATCGCGAAGCCGTCAAGGTCTTCCCGGGAAAACCCCTCCATGGACGCGATGAGGTCCGCGGAGACCCCCTGGGGTATAAACGAAAGGGCGTCATTCACCGCGGGATCGTTAAACCAGGCCCCGCCGTCGGAGGCCATGGGCACCCGGGACATGGATTCCACTCCACCGGCAACAATAAGATCATCCATACCGGACATCACCTTCATGGCCGCGAGGTTTATTGCTTCAAGCCCCGAGGCACACCAGCGATTAAGGGTCACCCCCGGTACTGTCACGTCCCAGCCCGCATAGAGTGCGGCTATCCGCGCGGGATTTGCTCCCTGCTCCCCAATCTGGGTGACACAGCCGGTTATCACATCATCAACCTGCGCGGTATGAAGACTGTTTCTCTCCTGCAGTGCCCTGAGAAGTGTAACAAGAAGGTCTACGGGCTTTGTGGTATAAAGGGAACCGTCTTTTTTCCCCTTGCCCCTGGGTGTTCGTACGGCATCAAAGATATAAGCATCTGCCATGATAGTTATCCCCATTGTCAAGTTTTCATACAAATTTCAATAACTGATGGATATTAAGATGTCAAGCAAAAGAGTGAAGTGATGAAAATTTGCTTAATGAAAATCCATCAATTGACTATACCTGTATCAGCAGAGTTATACAATTCTTTTTTGAATTTCAAGAAATTGTTTTTATTTCTTAACGGAACTTTTCTTACTCTTCCGAAAAAAATTTTTATTTTTCCCGGACCTCAATCGTATTAATAAAAACCATGTCTATTATCATATTATCAGGAATTAATTCTCAGGAGGAGTAAGAAAATGAGGACCACAATTTACATCAATACACTTTTGTTGAAAAGACTGAAAAATGTAGCACAGGCCATGGAAGTTTCACAGAATAAATTAATTACTCTGCTTCTTATGAAAATTATCAATAAAAGCAGTTTAAAACCGAAAATGTATAAAGCTGTCAGTTACCAGGAGAGTGATCCAGATATTATCTGGAAGATAGAGCATATTACTCTTGAACCTGTATTCTATGAGAAGGATTTGGATTTAAGAAGGAACTTTAAGTACTCTGTTTCGTGGTTGATAGCTTTTGCTATTATTAATTATCTTGATGAAATCAAAGAAGAACTCAGTGGTGGGAATAATCAAAATACTGAGGATAACTATGATCGAGATTTTGTTTATATATATAAAAAGATAAAGGGAATCCATCATTTTACATCAATATTAGGGAAAACAGACCAAAACACCTTGGAAGAGTTTACCAATTCATACAAAAATATCAATCAAACCGATTAAAGAACCTGCTTTTTTTTACTTTCCCTGTTGACAAATTAAAATTATTTAATACATTTATAGAATGAACGTTCGATCCAAAGAGAAGAGAAAGCTCATCCTTGATGCGACCATGGAACTGATTGCGGAGTATGGCCTCCACAATACACCCATGTCCCAGGTGAGTATCCGTTCAGGTGTATCCGTGGGAACAATTTACCACTACTTTTCCAGTAAAGAGGAGATTATCAATACACTATACATTGAAATGAAAAAAGAGAGCCTTGATGTCGCTTTTCACGCTTATACGAAAAGCGCTTCCTACAAAAAGAGGTTTTTTCAGATCTGGATGAACTACTTTGATTACCTCATCGCAAATCCATTAAAGCTCTCTTTTGTGGAGCAGTGTTCAACCTCACCACTTATTACTGAAGAGACCCGGGAAGCAACTATCCGGTACTATGCCCCGCTCATAGAATTTATTGAAGAAGGCATTAAATCCCAGCACCTGAAGAAGATGGAGATGGAGCTTCTCCTGTCGCTCATCAGCGGTTCTCTGGTAAGTAGTGCTAAGCTGCAACTATCCGGCAGTTTTGCATTTAGTGATAAACACAAACGCTTAGCGGCTGAGTCCTGCTGGGACGGGTTGAAGAGATAAATGTTTTTAACATAAGTCGTTACTTAATGAGAATTAAATGAAAACAATATCAAAAGGAAGAGTAATGATGATAACAGGAATAATACTCGTTGCTGTTACCGGGCTGGTTATCGGGCTCTCATGCAATACCACAGCTCTGAAGAGATCAGGCCCCCGGTACGAAATGATAAAGAACTCACCCCAGTGGAAGGAGGGAAAGTTCCATAACGGACTGAAATCGTATATTGGTTCAAAATGGGAGATGCTTGGCAATTGGGTCCGAAGCAAGGCAAAATACAGGGTACCGAAAAAACCGCTCCCGGTACAAAAGCGAAGGGGTGAAGAGTATGATATCCCCTCCTCAGGGGGTCTTCGTATCACCTGGATGGGACACTCCGGTGTCCTCATGGAGATCGACGGTTACAGGGTGCTCACCGACCCGGTGTGGAGTGAAAGGGTCTCACCTGTTTCCTTTGCGGGCCCCAAACGTTTCTTCCCTCCTCCCCTTTCGTTGAAGGAGCTTCCAAAACTGGATGCGGTGATCATATCCCACAACCACTTCGACCATCTTGACGAAAAGACTATTAAAGCCCTGAAAGACCGCGTCCCTCTCTTTGCCGTACCCCTGGGTGTGGGCGCTTACCTTGAGAAGTGGGGTGTGGACCCGAAAAAAATTGTTGAGCGGGACTGGTGGGGTGAAGTTAAAACCGGGAAACTCACAATTACCGCCACCCCCGCGCGGCACTTCTCCGGACGTTCCGTGACCACTCTCTACTCCAACGATACCCTCTGGTGCGGATGGTCCGTTGCCAGCCCGAAACACCGTGTCTACTACAGCGGGGACACCGCAATGTTTCCCGGGTTCACGGCTATCGGCGAACGCCTGGGGCCCTTTGACCTGACACTTATAGAAGCCGGCGCCTACAACTCCCTCTGGCCCGATGTACATATTGGACCGGAACAGGCGGTTGAGGCCCACATCATGGTCCGGGGGAAACTGATGATGCCGGTGCACTGGGGAACCTTCGACCTGGCCCTGCACAACTGGACAGAGCCGGCGGAAAGGTCGATGGCCGCGGCGAAAAAATACGGGATCAGCCTTGTTATCCCCCGGCCCGGGGAGATCTTTGAAAGTGTCAAACCACCAAAACCTGTCCGCTGGTGGCCGGAAAGGCCGTGGCAGAGCGCGGAGGAGGCCCCCATCATCTCCACGGGTATTGATCCGCTGGTCTCCCGTGTACGCAATAAGAAAGGGTATGACGGGTCAAAAGTGAGCAGCAGGTTGGCTCCTGAGAATTGAGGAAGGATTGACGGCGCAAACCCGCCACAAGCGGAATGGTATTGTTATATTTCATTTGACATTCAACGGAGAAAATATATTAATTATCCCATGGATGAAAAAACAAAATACTGGGTCGATTTATCAGAGTATGATCTTGATACGGCCAAATCCATGCTTGAAACCGGGCGTTACCTCTATGTTGGTTTCATGTGCCATCAGGTAATTGAAAAAATTATAAAAGGATACTGGCAGCATATTAAAAATGAACTGCCTCCTAAAACACACAATCTCTCATTACTTTTTAAGAACACTGGATTGAGTGAATTATTATCATCCGATTTATCCGATTTTATTGACGAGCTTGAACCTCTTAATATTGAAGCCCGGTATCCCACATATAAAGACGCTTTAATAAGTAAAATGGACAAAAAATATTCTGAAAGTATTTTAAATAAAACAAGGGATTTGCATTTATGGATAAAGCAGAAGCTGTGAGGAAAGCAAGGGAATACCTGAAAATAATTGAGAATACAATCAGTTACAGGAAGGCGTTTATCTTCGGATCATATGCCAGCGGAAAAGCCGATGAAACAAGCGATATAGATATCGGCATATTTGTTGATTCGTTACATGAAGATTATCTCTCACTGTTAAAAAAACTCTACCGGGCAAGGCACCGTGTAGATGTAAGGATTGAACCGCATCTTTTTATCAAAGGTCATGATCCTTCCGGTTTTTCCGAAGATGTTGAAAAAAACGGGTTTGAATTGTAAAAAGACTTTTACTTGACAAACTCACCATTATTTACTCAGTTATTTATTATCATCAAACATTCCGGGAATTGCGTTAAAAACAATGATATCGAATAAAGAGATAATAAAATCTTCAATTGCGCATAATAAGCAAAAAATCAAATTACTTGGTGTGGATAAACTTGGTCTTTTCGGCTCATATGCGAGGGGGGATGCCGATGACAACAGTGATATAGATATACTCGTTGTATTTTCAAAAAAGAAAAAGAACTTTGATAATTTTATGGATCTCTCGTTCCTACTTGAAGATATTCTTCATCATAAGGTGGATTTAATCACGCCTGAATCTCTCAGCAGCAACCTGAAATCAAACATTTTCCCCGAGGTTGAGTACCTTGAAATCTGATATAGAGTACCTGGAACACGAAAGAAGAGTTTCTTAAAGATGATATATTAAAAAGAGCTTTTGTCAGAAGCATTGAGATTATCGGTGAAGCTGTTAAGAACCTTTCGGTTGAATATAAAAATGATCATCCGGATATTGAGTGGAGGAAAATTGCGGGCATAAGAGACAGATTAATTCATGGATATTTTTCCATCGATTATGATATTATCTGGGATGTCATCTCAAATAAAATTCCTGAACTGAAAAAGGAGCTCCGGGTTTAATCCCGGGGCTCTTTTTTCCCAAAAATTTATTTGTATTTTCAAAACCTCACACCAGGGAAGAACTCAACTGTCATGATCTCTGATTGAATATATAATTTCTATTTAATATGACCAACCCCATCCTTCAGACTGCGAATATGGATTGTAAGTATAATTCTGACCTGCAAGTATATTACCTCCTGCATAACCGACCAAAAAACCAACAGTTGCTATTTCATTTTGTAATCGTGATATATCTCCTGATGGATGTGCAGGAAATATATCCATCACTACTAAAAAATCATGAAAAACTGCAGTAGCATGAAAACCAATTACATCAAAAATTGCCAACCAACCACCTTCAGAACCTTCAGGACCAAAACAAAAACTGTCTCCATCTTCATAATGTTTTACTCTTTCAATCCGTTCATTATTATCTTTTGTAGGGAGTAATAATTGATAATTTATTTTACCATAACCAGATAATCCCTTATTAATAACTCTTCCGTTAGAATCCATTGTAATACTATACGTTACACCTGCCTGTCCATATTGACCTCCATAACCAAGAGTTAATCCCACTGTTGTGTTTCCATTATTTACATTATAGGAATAAGATGCCCCACCGGACATGCCATTGACATTAAAACCAACACCATAATAATAGCTAAAACCACTATTCTGACCATTCTGCTGGTAATGTATACCTGCAAAGAAAGGTGTTCCAGGTATATTCCCACCTAAAGTAAACCCCCAACCACCTTCATCTGTATGAGTTATCATGCCTGCAGAAACAAGGGTCCAACCAACATTGTCCCAGCCACCTTGTTCATAAGCACTGTTAAGAGTTGCCGTATTAATAATATCATGGACAACCTGACCTAATTTATCACTCCCTGTTGCATCACTAACGGCATTTCCAATTGCATCTATAGTTTTACTTAACCAACTATGCCCGCTTGGATCACCAAAATCAATAGGGCTTCCCATAACATACATATACCTGTTCAAAGCCTGGCTCTTTACCGGGTCCGGAACAATTGAGTCCGCAGAAATAAACCTCCCCACAGCCGGGTCATAGAACCGCGCCTTATAATACAGCAGCCCCGTACTCCCGTCATTCTCCTGGGAGCCGTACTTGTGCCTGTGCACATCGGTCCCGGTCTGCATGGCGATCTCCCCGTAGGGCTTGTAGTAGAGCTGGTTCACCTTGGCACCGGAGTTGTCGGTGACAAAGCTGATGTTCCCGGTATAGTCTGAGTGGAAGAAGTACATCCCCCGGGTGGGCATATTGTTGGTTGTAATGCCGGTCTCGTAGTCAAGGCTCTCCCAGGGAGCGGTCCCCGTAAGGTTGTCCGTCAACTCACACCCTGTCATCCCGAAGACGGAAAAGACCATAAAGAGTGTGGCAAAGGCGGAGTGATGGACCCACCGGGACATCCCCCTGTACCCGAACCTCCTGTTCCTGAGATTGTAGATGAACACACAGAGCAAAAATATGAAGAAGAGGGCCAGGAGAGAAAGATAGACCATCCTTAAGATCCGGGGACTGGTTGAAAAGTAGTTCAAATACCTGTAGGCCGCCAGGAAAAATCCCTTGAGGCTCGCGGTATTATAATATTTATTTATCACCGAGGGTGTGTTCAGGGTGAGCAGGGTGCTGTTGATCTCCGTTGCCTGGGCGGCAAGTTCGTTGTCCATGCCGAAGATATACTTGGTATAGTGGTCGTCCCTTCCCGGGACCAGGTTCAGCTCATAGAGACCCTCCATGTTGTAGGTCACCGTCCCGTCGCTCTTGATCTTCTTGATCCTGTGGCCCGATGACGAGTAGACATACTCCTCCTCCTTCACAGTCCCGTTCCAGATCTGGACAAGCCTGTTCTTCGCGTCGTAGACAAGCTGCTTCCCGTCCCGTGTTGTCATGTTTCCGTTGGCGTCGTACTGGTACTTCGTCACCCCGTTGATGCCGGTTACGGCGTAGGGGTGGCTGGCATCGTTGTAGTAAAGGGTGTTCCCGTCCTTCGACCGGAGGTTCCCGTTGAGGTCGTAGTTGAAGGAGAGGCTGCCATAGATATAATCGCTGCTTGCCCCCTGGGCGGATACGAGACGGTTCAGGTCATCGTAGCTGAAAGTCTGTTTTGAGTCCACACCATCGGTGAGATCGTTATCAAGGATCTCCTTTATCTTCCCGTCATTGAAATAGCTGAAGTTCAGGTCTTCATGGATGGTGGAGTCCTTTTTCGTTACAAGTTTTGTAGGCCGTAATGTAACGGGATCATAATCTACATCGGACCGTACGCCGTTCCCCGTGAGCCTGTGGATGGTATTGGCATAGCTGATGATAGAACCGTCATCGTCGGTCTCAAAGCGCCCGTAGCTCACAACGGGAAACCCGCCCCACTTCACAGAGGCAAGCTGTCCCGTGTCGGAGTACTCCCGGGTGATTGTCTTCCCGTCAGGGTAAGTGATGGAGT
Organism: Spirochaetota bacterium; assembly: GCA_050298055.1. Lineage (GTDB taxonomy): Bacteria > Spirochaetota > UBA4802 > UBA4802 > UBA5550 > JBNKTL01. Next base: position 18,515 of record JBNKTL010000008.1, on the reverse strand, counting down.
TAAGCCTGTTCATCACATCGTAGTCCATGTTGAAGATGAATGTTCTCCCGTCCATCTCCACTCTCTTTACCGTTGGCGCGCCCTGAATGTTGTAGGCAAAGGTGGTTTTTGAGATAAAAGTCGACCCGCCGTCGGTACTGGTCATGATACCGGACACCTTTCCCAGGTCGTTCTTTGAACCGTCACCATAGGTGTAGAAGACATCGGGAGTTGTATAGGCTTTCCCGGTGCTGTCCTGGTAGTCTATGTTAGAGATCCTTCCCAGGGTGTCGTAGTTGTAGCTTGTGACGTTCCCCGCCACGTCGGTCTGGGTCTTCAGGCGGGTCCCCTGGTAGCCGTATGTCCAGGTCCCGGTGTTGGGATCGGTCATGGATGTTTTTCTCCCCAGCAAGTCATAGCTCACCGAGGTCGTGAGGCCGTTGGTGTCCTTGATGGTTTTAAGCTTTCCCGAGGGATAGTAGCTGTAAATGATGTTCGCGTCCATAGGCTCGTTCTTCTTTATGAGCTGTCCCCTGGCATTGAAGATCTTTTCATATGACTTCCCGTCATAGATGGTCTTTACGGTAAGGGTCTTGTCCCAGTTGTTGTCATATGAATAGGTCTTCGTCATGCCGTCAGGCAGGGTCAGAGTGCTGATCCTTCCCGCGTTGTCATATGAATAGACAGAGTCATACCGGGTATCGATCCCCTCAAGATAGGGCCGGGACTTTTTTGACACACGTCCGGCCGTATCAAACTCCACATGGGTCACATACTCCAGGGAGTGCTTCCCCGAGGCCTTTTTTACGATCTTATACTTTCTCCCCAGGCCGTCGAAGTACTCTTTCGTGTAGTGATAGCCCGCAGAGTCTCCTTCTGTTGAATTATCAAAGACCTTTGTTATTACACGTTGCAGGTCCGGATTACCGAAATCTTTATACTCCACCTGCTTCAAGACCGTACTTCCCTGCCGCACTTCTGTGGGCCTTCCGAATGCGTCGTATTCGTAGTTGGTCTGGAGGTTGTTGGCATTAATATCCCAGAGCTTTACCCCATACCTGGGATCATATTCCGCGCTTTTCAGAAGATCAATGGATTCGGAACCGCCGGATTTCGTTATTTTTACCGGAAATGTTTGATAATCGCTGTCATAGCTTATGGTTGTTGAAACCCCGTCCGGATCGGTTGTAGACTGGGGATTACCGTAGGCATCAAGGGCAATATATGTTGTGAGAATAGTGCCGGAATCAACGGAGTCCTTCTTCTGGATATTATAATCCCCTGAATAGATAAATACCTGTCTCTGTACGGTGAAACTGCCGTTGGATAATTTTGTTATTATTGAGGGACGGTTCAGGATCCAGCGTGAATCGTCACGGTTATAGGTAATCTCTGTTGTTACCGGGTCCAGACCACTTCCAGGTGAAGTCGACGCTGAAGCGGTGATGTTTCCGTAATCATCATAGGTATTTGTCACCGTGTTGCTGAACAGCACCTCCCCGTCTTCGTAGGTGGTGCTGGTCTCTGAATCCAGTTTGACCCATTTTGTACCGAAGATTGTTGTTATTACAGATGAATAAGCATAGTCCCGGACCTCAATGAGGCTGTCGTCGCTCCCTTTTTTTTCGATCTTCGAGACCCTGCCCGCGTAGTCTTTCCCGGTCTGGTTATAGTAGGATATGAGTTTTGTGCTGTCGGGGTTTGTCTGGGTTATGTTTTCAAAGAAGAGGTCCGCTTTGTTCTGGGGATATCCTGTCTGGATCTTTCCGTTTTTATAGGCATAGGTGGTCTCGTAGGACGCACCCCGCCCGTCTTCGGTGGTGATTGATGTTACAAGGTTTCGGGGGGTTGAATTTGTTATTACCGGATATATTGATTCATTACTATCGATTACACCTGTCATTTGAGCAGCTGGTTTATACGTTATATTTATATTACCTGACAACGATGTTTTTACCCTGACAATAGCAGTCGAGGAGGGAGTGTTTTTTAATCCAATATGTCCGATATTATAATTTTTATTGACTTGAATCCAATCAGATCCCCTATCTCCATTTATATCTACAAAATAATGATTGTAATCATCCGTCGCACCAGCAGGAAGACCGGTATATGTCCAAAAATTTATATTACCATCAGACTGTCCAAGGCCTATACAACCACTATTACTTGATCGAGAAGCTTGTATCCAGTCTGCCCTACCGTCTCCATTAACATCTGCAAAGTAATGACTATAACCATTAGCCGAACCGACCAAAAAACCGTATTGTGTCCAGAAATCTATACTCCCATCTGCCTGACCAAGGCTTATATAGCCAACATCATCTGTTCGAGAAACCTGGATCCAGTCTGATCTTCCATCTCCATTTATATCTGCAAAATAATGTGCATAATTATTAACCGCACAATCATGCTGAGTATTTGTATGTGTCCAGAAATTTATACTCCCATCTGCCTGACCAAGACCTATATAGCTCTTATTATATAATCGGGAAATTTGTATCCAGTCTGTCCTGCCATCACCGTTTATATCTGCAAAATAATGCTCATAATCCTTAATCGCACCGGTACTCGGAAGACCGGAATATGTCCAGAAATCTATACTGCTACCACTTATCTGCCATTCAAATTCTTCAGTTTTAAAAGTTACATCATCATCCCCATATTCTTTTATACCGGTTAATCTGCTAAAAACCGGATTAGAGCTTTCGCTGTATGTCAACTCATATCTCCTCACCAAATCCCCCAAAAAACTCACCCCAAAAACATCAACAACACCGGTTTTAATAATCACATTCTTTAACCGCTGAGTTGTCTGGACTGAAGTATTGGATGTATTTATCTTATAATAATCACTTCTCACCTCATACTCAAACTCAACAGTCCTGTACTTTAAGACCCCCCCTTTATCATTCAGGGTATAGATGATCTTATCAGGATAAAACTCCCCGTTGTCCTGAACATACTTCACCAGGTAGTAGTTACCATAGATGTCCTCAACCTTTGAAAGGGCCCAGACTCTTATACAGGGACTGTGATCATTGGCAGTTACCTGTGAATCCTGTGAATTATCATTATAGCCGTAATAGTATTTCGTCCCGTCGGGCTTTGTCTCCACCCAGTAAGAAGGCTCATTTGCATTACCGCCCTGCCCCCCAAACATCTCAAAACGGGAAAAGCCCTCATATTCAGTATGATATATTACTGCTGAACCCGTATAGCCGGGATCATTGGCCTGGACCAGCCTTCCCCCGGGACCCACATATTTATCGGTGCCGTTGTAGTTTATGGGATAGGTAGTGTCCCGTGTAATATAAGGAAGCCCCTGCAACGACCAGCCCTTCCCCATAATACCGTTACCGGCGTTGGAGTTGTATGACAGGGACAATTTCGGTGCCATTCCCCTGGTCCCGGGAGGGAGCTTGATGTCCACCGAGTAGTTAAAGGACCCGTCTGGGCCCACATTGGCGTAAACATCTGTGGTGAAAAACGCGGCACTCAAAAGTGAAATGAATACAAAAAATATACCTGAAGTTTTAATCGTTTTCATGGGGCCCCCTCTTACCTGATTTCTTATGTTGTTAATATTTTATAGTGCGATTTTAAGAGCGATCATTACATCATTTTTTCATCCTGTCTTCCCATTTTCAGAGATCTCTGGAAATGAGAATGTTTCTTTATAGACTAACAAAAATTATATGTCAAGTTACGTGTCATGAATGCTATATAATATGTAATGAACGCTACGTGGAGTGTAATGAACAACATGTGAAGGGTATTTTCGGATTACCGGTTTAGGGATATGGATAAAGTTATGATAATGCCGGATTGAAGGTCACAAATCAAAGGCCTTTTTAACGGCTTTAATCGAGAGAACAAGACGCCGTTTATCATCACGAAAGGGTTCAAATCCGTATTTCTTATAGAAGTCCCGCGCCTTAATGTCCACAGCTTCAACAACTATCGCAAAGAGCCCGATTTGTTCACTAATAGTTAATATTCGAAAAAGAGCATCCATGAGAAGGAATTCTCCCAGTCCCATACCCTGATGATCTTCGGAAACAGCAAGGCGGCCCAGTAAAGCGCAGGGAACCGGGTATCGTGGCAATATTTTTGACAATTTCTCAGGCAGAGATGACCCTTCAATTGAAGATGACGCTATTGTATAGTAGCCGATAACTTTTCGGGAATTTTTAAACCGCGCAATGTAAGTACGCCCCACACCAGAGATATCATTCTGCCGGGCATATTTTTGCAGATACGAATCCAGACCGGGATTGCCGCATTGAAATGATCCACAATCATGGGATTTATTAATTCTTTCTCTAATAATATCTTTTTCATTAAAACTCATCAAGAGAGGTTTCCCTTATACTTCTGCGCGGCTTTTACCAGTGCTTTATTGGGTCCCTTATCCAGGGCCTTTAAAAAGATCTCCTGATCACCACTGCTTAATTGTATCCTGCCTGATTTTTCTATCACTTCTTTGGCGGTTTCAACGAGGGTTGCCGTGGCAAAAGCGCTTATGGATATGCCCCTTTCCTGTGCCGCGCGCTCAATCAGGGCCTTTGTATCAGGGGAGACACGCACTTCAATTCTATCAGATTTGGTTGTTTTTGTTTTCATAATTGAATACCATCACGTTTTTTATAGATATAATTTTTTTTTCACAGCTTTATACATGTCAATTTCAATATATATTAATGTACGGATAATGTCCATACATTTTTTATGGAGAAATATTTATCCCCAATAAAATAAGCCCCGGGTTTAAACCCGGGGCTTATTTTATATTTTGGGTGCAGAACGTGTGAATGTTCAAAAAACGATTTTCTATTGACTGGACACCCCTGCATGCGACCGGTAATTAAAATCTAATTAATTATTGCATTCCTGAACATTTCCCTGTACATGGCTCCCATAAGATATATACATTATTTATTGGGGAAGAAACATGATTCGACAACTTGCAATAATTGAAGGACCGGTACACAAGGCGCCGGAAAGCTCCGGCGCCCACTGCGCGGTATTTATTGACCCGGAGAGAGTGATCAGCGCCGGCGATGACGAGGTCCTGCACCTCTGGTCCGTGGTGGACGGACAGGAACTGCAGAGTTACAATGCAGGCTTTGATACGCGGGTGCTCTGCCTGAGCCCCGACCGCGGCCTCGTGGCCGCCGCAGGGGGGAGCCTGAGCGGTCTGGCTTTATGGGACCTGAAAAGCGGCGAATGCCGCTGGCGGCAGGAAGTGGAAATGTATATCGGGGGCCTGTCGTTTTCAGCCGATGGGGAAAGCCTCTTCTGCAAACCTCTGCACAGCCCCGCCGGAGTCTACCGCACAGAGGACGGCCAGGAGCTGTCCAGGTCCTCCGCATCCAACTCGGTGCAGGCTGTATGTCCAATGGATTCCGGTCTCGCCCTCTGCGTCAAGAAGAAGTCCCTGAGCCTGATATCTTTGCAGGACGAGCGTCAGATCTGGCGCAGAAACGATGCCCTTGAAAAGGATTTTTTCGGCGATTTTCAGCTTATTGGCCGGCAAAGCCTGGGAGCGGTGGTGGCGGGTGAAAAACAACTGCTCATTGTCCGCGCCGCCGATGGGGCCACAGCGCTAGCGGAACTCCAGTTTCCCGGTGAGCTGAAATTCAAGTTTAAAAACCTGTTTGCAATCAGCGATGACGGTGCACTGCTCTGTGCCCTGGGCTCTGACACGAACCTGCACCTCTTCAGCCTGCCGGACGGCCGCCACCTGGCAACACTGGAAGACGGTTCAATTAACCTGACCAAGGCACTGTTATTCGCCCCAGACAATTGCCGGATACTGGCGCTGCAAGGCCTGGACCGTCCCCAGGTTGTGTTCCATTTTGAATGGAAGGAAGCAGTGAGCGAACCTGATTGGCAACAACTGGACTGGCAGGAACCGGCGGGCGACCCGCAACAGTAAAACCTGCGATTATTGATTGAAAAAAGAAAAAAACCATATTTCAAATAAAAACCCGCAACCTCTGATAAAGATTGCGGGTTTTCATTTGGGTGACTGACGGGGCTCGAACCCGCGACAACTGGAACCACAATCCAGGGCTCTACCAACTGAGCTACAGTCACCGTATGTAAACCGGAATTCTCATCCGGAACGTGAACATTAGATTTTCTCTTCTCTATTCGTCAATGATTTTTTCCACAGAACTGATACTATATTACAACATATATCAGGCCCTGGCAAGCACTTAACCCTTAAGATATTGAACCACAAAGGCGCAAAGAGCGCAAAGTTGAAAATAATGTTAAATTTTAAATGTTGAATGTTGAGTTTTTTCATCAAAACAGTCTCTTTCATTTAACATTTTAAATTTATAACTCAACATTAATAAAACACTTCCTTTGTGCCCCCTGTGAACTCTGTGTAAAATCCCTCTTTTCTTCCTTCGCGTACTTTGCGCCTTAGCGGTTTATTCTCTTTTCTTAACCTGGAACTCGGAACCCGCAACCCGTAACTATCCTTTCCCCTGCTTGATCCACTTTCCGTCGCCGATATACTCCCGGGTGATCTCACCCAGTTCCTCCCTCTTTTCCAGGTACCGCTCCTTCATCTCCACAAGCCACTTCTCATGCTCCCGGGCGCTGTCCCCGGATAAAAAGAGTTCATGGCCGTTCTTCTCAATGAGAAATTCCGGCCTGCCGTCACGAAAACTCACCCTTCCCCTGTTGCTGCAGAGCATGCAGCGGACATTTTCACTGTCCAGGAACCTGAAGGTATCTCCCCCGCAGAGGGGACATACGGGCGAACCGGCAGCCCGGGGTTCCCCGAAGAGCATCTGCCCCAGGGCCGCGGCAATTCTTTTGTTCCCCTCATCGAGGAAGACCTCGCCGGGAAGGGCGCCGTAGACAACAACAGTGTCCTTGATCTTCGCGAGGAGCGCCTTCTGGAACCTCTGGAGCTCCAGGAGTGTGGTCCCCTCCTTCCCCCGGATCCCGGTAACACCGATGCCGATGGAGGGCTTTCCCCAGAGCCTCTCCCCATGCCCGTAGAACATGAGCCCCCTGTCAAGAAAGAGCTTGAGCATAGCGTTTGCCCCCAGGAAGTATGTGGGGGCGGATATAATATACCCGTCCGCCTCTTCCATCCGCTCTATGATAAACTCAACATCATCGTCTATGACACACTTTCTTTCTCCCAGCAGACACCGGTAGCATGCCCGGCACGGTTTAATGTTAAAATCGGAAAGCCGGAGGAGAGAAAGTTCATGCTCCTCCGGAACATTGCGGCAGACCTCCCGTATCATGGTCACTGAATTTCCCGTACCCCGGGGAGAACCGATTATTCCCAGAATTTTCTTCATCTTTTATACCTGTTGTAAAATAAGCGGGGCGGATATTTCTATTCTTCCCCTGAAACGGAGAGAAGTTCCTGTGCCGATAAAGCGATCTCTCTTGAGGTCCCCGTAAGCTCTTCCGCTCCGGCGGATATCTGCAGGGTTGAGTTGTTGATCGTTGCCAGGCTTCTGGTTATCTCATCAAGTGCCGTTTTCTGTTCGTTGGTGGCATTGAGAATATCATTTGCCGCCGTTAAAACGCTGCTGAGAGAATCCCTGGCCCGCGCATTCAACTCAACATCCTCCCGGGCAAGTTTGACAACCTCGCTGATCATGCTGCTGAACTGGGAGATATACCCCATCATGTTGTTCAGGGATTCGATCAGCGCGTTTAACCGTACGTATGCCCTGTTAATCTCATCATTACTGATTGTAAAAAGATCATTAATCGTCTTCACATTTGAGGATGTGTTGTCCGCGAGTTTTCCGATCTCATCCGCGACCACGGCAAAGCCCCGTCCCGACTCACCTGCCCGGGCGGCTTCTATGGCCGCATTCAGGGAGAGAAGGTTTATCTGGTCCGATATCCCCTGTATCAGGTCAACTGTTTCCTGCACATCCTTGAACTTTGAAGTGGCACTGTTCATAACGCTGAGAGTGTCCTCGATCTCTCCCCGGGTTTTTTTCACTACATCATCAAGCCGGTCACGGGTCTGCATAGCCGATACCATCATGTCACTTGTCCTGTCTACGATACTCTTCAGCTCCTCCATGACATCCTCCGCCTTCCTGGTCAGGTCAAGCTGTTCCCCCGCCATGGCGTTAATGCTCTCCCCGCTTGCCGTGACCTCCTCAACAGTTGCCGTTATCTCCTCTACCGAGGCTGCCTGGGTCTGGGCATTTTCCGAGAACGAGGAGACCGCATTGGCCATCTCATCGGTTGACGCGGCAACCTTCACTGATATGTCATTGGTCTTTACAAGAATACTGTCAAGTTTACCGCTGTGGCGCTGACTCTCATTGTAGCTCTCTTTCACCATGTTGTAATACTTCATACTCAGGTTGAGGAAAGTAAAACTGCAGATACCGGTAAGAGCAAGGGAGACGGAGGTATCGGCAATAAAATCCACCATCTGTATTCTGGTGAAAACTCCCGCATTATATGTGGTAATGCTGTAGAACATTGTCATGGCAACGTTCACTGCTGAATAAAAAATTATGGAAGGCTTATCCGTAGTAATTGTTGCAGCGACAAATAAAGGAAATATATAAACAACAGTATCGATTGTTGTAACGAGATCACTCTTCCCTGTCTTTAAGAACAATACCGCCCATACAACCGTATTTACAACCACAATCATCATATGTGCGGCAATCTTGTTTCTCCCCAATAAATTAATGAAAAAAGCAACAAAGATAACCCCTTCTACTACCAGAATGCCCAGTATCCCGGGATAGGTCATATCCTTCTTCTGGACGATGAGAAGTGCAAGCATGACAATAAGGAGAAGAAGGGCAATAGAAAAGGAGAAAACCACAATGACCTTTGCCTTCTGCTGGTCACTGTAATCTCTCTCTTCATATCTTCTCAAGAAGAATTTATTAATTTTTTCTTTCATCTCTTTTACCGGGAAGTCAATAATATAAAATTATTAATGAGATATTGCTACTCTCCTATGCATAGGAATAATTATATCTATTGAAAAACATAACTGGTATGTCCCCGCCGCCTTCGGCGGCGGGGACATATTGCTAATATTCTTATAAATACATTCATTCTATTAATATAGCTGAGTAGTAGCATTTAAATTTAAAAATTAAAACGAAAAAATTTATGATTTAAAAAATTTAAACCTATACGGCGAAAGGAAATGTGTCAAGTTTAAAAACCCGGATTTTCTTTATTGACCTTCAAAGATATATTCATTTAAATGTTCTTTAAACGGTACCTGGTAATATGGCTTTCTCAAATCTGAAAAGCAAACATGCGGGAATCATCCTTCTCTCTGCCGCAGGAGTCATTCTTATCTTCCTGATGGACCCCATTTCCCAGGAGAAAAGTTACCATCTCTTTGCGGACAGAAGAGAGATCTTCGGCATACCGAATTTTTTCAATGTTGTGTCAAATCTCCCCTTCATACTGTTCGGGATTCTCGGGCTGGTCCATTTATTAAAGATCAGGAGGGGGAAATTGGAAGATAATTTCTCCCGGAGAATTGACCCGGTTTACTACGCCATTTTTTTCACGGGAATTTTACTCACCGGTATTGGATCATCATACTATCATATCAGAACGGACAACCCGGGACTCTTCTGGGACAGGCTTCCCATGACAGTGGCTTTTATCTCTTTCTTTACTGTAATTATCAACGAGCATATCAGCATAAAGTCCGCCCGGGTTCTCCTGGTCCCCCTGCTCATCTTCGGAACAGCAAGTGTTGTCTACTGGTACCTGGGTGAGAGAGCAGGTAACGGAGACCTGAGGCCTTATATCCTTGTACAGTATTTCCCTGTTCTTCTCATCCCATTAATTATATGCATGTTTCCCTCCCGCTACACAAGGAACAGGGATTTTATTTTTGTTATTCTGATCTATGCCCTGGCTAAAGGGTTTGAAATATTCGATTATAAAATCTATTCCGCGGGAGAATTAATCAGCGGACATACAATAAAGCACCTGTCAGCCTCATATTCCACATACTTCCTGCTCAGGATGCTCAGGCTGAGAAAACCTGCATAAAGATAAATTCACTCTGTTTTTACCAGTACTGAGCCGGTATGATTTTGCACCAATCTGTTTTTGCAACTCAGCTTGTTGAGTAGTATGATCCGATAATTTTTTTTGTCAAACATTGCGCATTCATGACACTATATATATCAAATTTGAAAGAGAAGGGAGACCATTTTTTAATGGCGTTTTTTATTATAAAATCTACATATAAAATTTTACATTATGGAAAATACCGGTTTTTTATATATTTACCTGTAAATTAATTATTGACATAATCATGAGTAAAATGAGTAATCACGGATGTAAAAAAAGGGCATTCCTGAAAAAATGAAAATAATTAACTACTCAGGTATGTATAAAAACAATCATATTTCTCAGCAAGTTTTACTCATTAAGAAAAACAGAAGCGACATCACTTCACATCCGAAGACGGTGGAGACATTAATATTTTTATTGATCTGGACATTTTAAACCATATATCCGATTCACTACGAAAATTAACATAAGGGCCACATCAAGGTATAAGGAACATTCATAAATTATTGCATGATGTTTCCTTCCGGGTTGATGAAGAAAATCAGGCAAAAAAAAGTGATAGTCAAAACCGAAGAGAATACAACACACATACTGCCCGATATTGTCTATAAAATTGATTCAGGCGGATTCTTCCAGTATATAAGTGACTCCATCAACATACTCGGTTATGAACCGGGAGAGCTTGTTGGCATGCACTATTCCATCCTTTTACACCCGGAGGACATAAGCAGTGTAAAGAGAGACACCATCCTGAAAAACAGTTATGTACTGAAAACCAGGAAAATTGAACCGAAGCTGTTTGCTGAAAGAAGGACCGGAGAACGTATTACAAAGAACCTGAATATCAGGCTGATACCGAAAAACTGGGAAAGATTTTTAAGAAAAAAAGATATCCATGGTGAAATATATTCCATGGGTATTTACGATGAAACAAGTAAAAAAAAGAAATCTTTTCTGGGTACAATAGGGATTATTCGAAACATTGACGGATTTAAAGAAACAGACCCCAACCTGCTTAAAGTAAAACAGTACTACAAATCACTTATAGAAAACTCTTCGGATATCTATTCTATTCTTGCCTGTGACGGGACCATTTTATCAATAAGTCCTTCTATAAAGAATATTACCGGAATAGAGCAATTAGATTTCATCGGCGAGAATATACTGAACTTCATTCATCCTGATGACGCTGATTCATTAAAAAGAATTTTCGAAATAGAAAAACTTCCTGAAAAAGGAATCTCAATAATAATCAGGTTTGCCCATAAGAACAAAACACTCCTTTATTTTGAAGGAAATCTTAAAAGTAAAGTAAATCCTGACGGTGAAGCCATGTGCATTCTTTTTAATGCAAGGGATATCACAGAAGTAAAAAAATCAGATCAATACATTCAGGAGCAGAGAGAAAAATTCTATTCAATCCTCAACCAGATCAATGACGCCTACATTGAAGTCGATGACACATTCAACATAACTTTCTTCAACAGTGAGGCCCTTAAAATTCTTCATTGTTTTAAACAGGACCTCAGGGGGAAAAATATCCTGGAGCTTCTCAACGAAGACAGCAGAATAAAGGCACAGAAAGCATTTAATAACGCCGTTACGAAAAAAGAGCATGTTGAAATTAACAGCCTCGTTCATGTAAATCAGGACAGGACGATAACCTACTTCGATATTTCAATAACCCCGATCCTTGATCCTGATGAGAACTTTTCCGGCCTCTGGGTGCTTCTGAAAGATATTACAAGCAGAAAACGTACCGAGGAAAAACTTGTAGAGGCAAAAACTCACGCGGAAAAATCAAACAGGATAAAGACCGAATTTCTTACAAATCTGTCACATGAAATACGAACACCCATGAACGCGATAATCGGGTATACGGACCTGATGCTGGATGATGAATCCTTAATAAATCACCGGGAATACCTGAACATCATTAAAGAGAGCGGGGGCCTTCTGCTTTCCATAATCGATGATATTCTTGATCTTTCAAAGATAGAAGCGGGAGCAATAAGGACCGAACTTACCTCCGTTTCACTGGAAAATATCTTTAAACAGGTAGAGCAGACAAGCCGCATATTATTAAAGGACAAGGAGAAGAATATTAAACTTACCGGGAACCTCTCCTCCGATATCAGCAGATTTGTTATGAGCGATCCCATCAGGCTTCAGCAGGTCCTCTACAATCTCATGTATAATGCGGTTAAGTTTACCGACAGGGGCCATATTGATTTTGGCTGCAGACTCAGTGACGAAAAAACACTCCTTTTCCATGTAGAAGATTCAGGTATAGGCATACCCTCCGGTTACCATGACATTATTTTTGAATCCTTCACGCAGGTTGACAACAGCATGTCCAAGATCCATACAGGGACCGGGCTGGGGCTTACCATATCAAAAAAACTGATAAATCTCATGGGCGGCAATATATGGGCAAAGTCCAATACCGGAAAGAAAAAAGGATCAACATTCTATTTCACTCTTCCTTATATCCCGTCAGATGAAATGAAACCGGCAGACAGAGATACAATGAGAATTGCCGGACCTGTTGAGGAAATGAGAATACTGGTTGCAGAGGACAACATTATCAATCAAAAACTTCTGAAAACAATTCTTGAAAAGGAAGGCTATATTGTTGAAACGGCAGATAACGGCTTTGAGACCTTAGTGAGAATGAACAGCAAACCGACGATTGACCTTGTACTCATGGATATCCAGATGCCGGAATTGGACGGTTTCCAGACAACGAAAAAGATCAGGGAAATGGAGAATGAGAAAGGGATGGAAATCGGGATACCGATCATTGCAATTACCGCGTCAGCAATGAAAAGTGAAAGGGACCTCTGCATAAACTGCGGCTGTAACAATTATCTTACCAAGCCAATTGATAAAACAGTCCTTCTGAGGATGATAGAAAGCTATCTTGCAAATTGATGAAGAAAAACCATACGAGTATTCGCACTCTCATTCTCATATCACTTACATTCCTCTTTCTGGGCGGAAAAAATTCAAGTTCAGATCAGAGTATCTACAGGCCATACTACACAATTATCCCGTCAGCAGACGGAAACCACTACATCGAAAGCAGTGGAATTATCTCCCCGAAAAATTATATCGAAAGCGGGCTTGATAATATTCCTGTCTGGATAACAGCCCACCCGGTTCAGGGAGGAAGTGTATGGTATGTCACACTTACCAGCGGAAGCATATGGAGGATAGAGGTCAAAAACAGGAAGATCTACTCCCGCATAAGATACCGGGAGAAAAACAGGCATCTGAAAATACCCGTTCTGGTCAGGAGTGGGAATAATTACGTAATGCTTCCCGACGAGCTTTACGGATGGAACTTCCACACATTTCCCGTCCCAATTGGAACCGAGAGATTTGTTCACCTGGACAACAGCTGCGATCTCTACCTTACCGCTGGAAAGAGAAAAAGGAGAATCTTCAGAAATATTCTCAGGGATTCGAGAATTGTTGTTGGAAACAACTGGAAAATTCTCATGCTGACCGGCAACTCACAGGGTTACCGGCACGGTATACTTGGAGATATTTACGAGGCAACAGGTTTTATGATCCTGGATACAGGGTCGGCATTCAGGAAGTCAATATCGTATATAATAGAAAGAGACGGATTTTTTGAATCGCTTTTCCCGATCTGGAAGGATATAAACGGCGATGGTCAGAGAGAAGTGATAATAACAAAGAGCCGCCTGTTCCGGGGTTCCCGGCTCCAGGTATTTTCCGAAAACGGCAGGTTGATTGCAGAGTCCGACCCTCCGGGCACGGGAAACAGATGGGTCCACCTTGTTGCTGCCGCAAAGATGGGGAAAAAACAGATAATGGAAATAGTCGGCGTCAGGACCCCCCACACTGACGGAATCCTGGAGTTTTACAGGCTGGAGAAAAGAAAACTGAAGCTTGTTCATTCTGCCAGAGGATATTCAACCCACAAAAACGGGTCCCGGAACCTCCACAACGCGGTTGTATCCGACTTCAATTCCGACGGGATTAATGATATTATCCTTCCCGTTCAGGACTTCACGGAACTCCACAATATTCAGAGAAACGGAAGGGGGACAGTTATAAATACGAAGCTTGCCCTGGGAAGTGAACTTGCATCCAACCTGTATCCGCTTATTGACGGAACGGGAACACTTCTCCTGGGTGCAGGACTGAAAAACAGGAAGCTCCGCATATATATTACAAATAAAAGGGAAAGCTTCAAAAGAATATATTGACCGGCAAGGAAGTAAATAATGCATAGCACAATTACCCAGGTCAAACAGGAACATACTCACACTTTATAATGCAGGTTAACTTCACGATTAATACACCAAACCGGGAAGACTTAATGACATGATAATGGAAATCCATTTCTTTATAAACTGCAATAAGTAAATATTGACCTGCATTTGTATTATATTGTAATATTTTGTAATATTTTTCTTGACTTATTGAATTTATCTTATACTCATCACATTAATTCAATAGTCTGGAGGTTATATGAAAAAAAACAATATTCTCACCAAATTAATCCTGCTGTTAACAACTGCAATATTTATTACAGGTTGCTCAAAGTCTGAACAGAAAGTACAGTGCAAGAAGGTTTTTGGTAAAGGGAAAACAGTACTCAAACTGGCAACGGGAAGCCCCGGGGAGCTGGGACTCCTTGAAACACTTGCCAATGAATTCAACTCAAAAAATGATACGTCCCTGTGCTGGGTAAAAGCCGGTTCGGGAAAGTCCCTGAAACTCCTTAAAGCAAAGAAAGTTGACCTTGTTATGGTCCATGCGCCAAAAGCGGAAAAACTTGCTGTCAAGGAGGGCTGGGCAGCGAACAGAACACTCATCGGTTCCAATGAATTTTATATCGTAGGCCCAAAAAATGACCCGGCCGGTATCCGAAAAGCTTCCTCAGCTGCAGATGCATACAAAAAGATAGCCGCTGCAAAGTCTCCGTTTTTATCCAGGGGAGATAATTCAGGAACCCACAAGAAGGAGATGGCAATCTGGAAGAATGCCGCCGTAAATCCTTCAGGTGACTGGTATATAATAACAAAAGACTTCATGATGGCGACTTTAATTAAAGCAAACAAGCAGAAAGGCCATTTCATGACAGACAGCAGTACATGGGTTGCAGGGAAAAAGGGTCTGGAAAATATTTCTGTTTTATTCAGGGGAGATCCCTATTTGATTAATACATACCATGCCCTGAGCATTGCAAAAGGGAATGGGAAAAATTATGATCTGGCTCTCAAGTTTATCAAACTCCTGGCATCAGAAAAGGGGCAGTCACTTATTAAAGATTATGGGAAGAAAAAATTTAACGAAGCCATGTACAACAATGCGGAAGCTTCAAAAAAATACGACCACTGATTTAATTTTTAGAGGTTCCCTGATATTTTCATTCTCTCCGAATTATTTCAACAGGCGCCACAGGGATGTTGCGCCTGTTATATTTAAGACTTTTCATTAAAGGACCTCAAACCCGATGAGCAGCATGTCATCGTGAACTTCAGCATTGCCACGAAAATCATCAACACACTTAAAGATAAAATCGAGATTGCCTTCGAGATTCAGTTTTGAACCTTCCGCGAACATATTGATCAGCCTCTCATCAAAACCCAGCATATCCGACTTCTCATTCATTGTTTCGGGGATACCGTCCGTATAGAGAAAAACCCTGTCCCCTTTTTTAAGGACAATCTCCTGTTCCTCAAACTTTTCAGTCTTTTTCACCCCTATAACCATGCTTTTCCCCCTGAGCAGTTTGACCTCTCCCCGTGAATCAACCACAAGAGGTGAAGGATGTCCGCCGTTGGTAAATGTAAAGGTAACATCCCCGTTACTTTTTTTTCCAAATATTCCGTAAATACCCGTAATATAATATGATGACATGTTCCCGAGAAGTTCCCTGTTGAGCATGGTAATGTACCGGGAAGGCCGGGTGCTGAACCGTCGGAGCACCCTGTCGGACACAGACTTGAGAAGGGATATAAAGAGGGCTGAAGCAACACCGTGACCGGAAACATCACCCAGGAAAATACCGATGGTCCCTTCCCTCTGAACGGAAAAAGAGAAGTAGTCACCCCCGATTTTATCAAGAGGCTTGTACCTGTACCCGATAGTCAGCAGGTTACTCTTCGGCACCCTGACCTTGATCAGTTCATTCTGGGCATACTGCGCTAACTTCAGGTCACGTTCAATGGCTTCGTTCCGTTCCGTGAGCCTGGATTGGCTCTCCTTCAACTTCTGCTCGGCCTTTTTTCTCATGGTTATATCAACAAAGGTTGACACAATACCGATTGTTTCACCCTTATCGTCCCTTATCAGTGAAGAAGAAAGAAAAACATTAAAGTCAATCCCCCTGCTGTTCCGGACATTGAGCTCCCCAAGCCAGCACCCCATATCCCTGAGACCCTGCATGATCTCTGAATTTTCGGGACAGGTTTTAAGGAAATCCCTGATATTAATGCCGGGGATTTTATCCCTGTATTCAAGTCCCCACATGAGATAAAACGCGTTATTGACATATTCGATGTTCCCGTCAATATCCGAGACCGCGATTGCATTAAGGGAGTTTTCCAGGGCCTTTCCCATTATCATTAACTCATGCTCTTTTTCTCTCCTTTCAGTAACGTCACGAACAATGCCATGAAATCCGGTAATCACCCTGTCCTCAAAAATCAATCCCAGCGACAATTCCAGAAAGACATCACCCCCATCCTTCCTTTTCATAAGGTAGTTAATAATTCCGGGAGACTTCCCCTCATCATGCATCTCCTTTAATATGTTTGAAATAGTCTCTGACATATCCTCTGTTGTCAGGTCACGGCTGTTCATACCGAGAAGTTCATCCCGGGAATACCCGGATATCCTGCAGATTGAATCATTGCAGAATGTTACTCTACCCTTAAGGTCAAGTTCAAAATAACCCTCTGTCATGGTTTCGAGAACAAGCCTGTGTTTCTCCTCACTGGTTTTCAGTTTTGCGCTGATTTTTTCAATCTCATCCGTATACTGTTTCTCTTTGATAAATGATTTTATCTTCGAATGCATTAAATCAAAATTAACCGGTTCGGTAAGAAAATCATTCCCTCCCGATTCAAATCCCCTGATCCTTGATTCCGGGTCATTCACAACAGATGAAATAAAAATGATGGGTGTGTGGCTGGAGTTTTTCTGTTTTCTTATCTCTGAAGCAGTTTCATATCCATTGAGACCGGGCATCTTCACATCGAGTATAATGAGGTCCGGATCTTCTTCACCGGCCTTTTTTATACCATCCCGGCCGTTTAATGAGGTAACAACCTTATATCCCTTATTTTTCAGGAAACTGATATAGTTTTTATTTGTTAATTCATTATCGTTGATCAGCAGAATTTTTTCCATCAGCCGTACCATCCGGCGTATAATCATTCCTGCGCAGAGGAATAATAGATTATTGTAACAGGATTATATCAAAAAGAAAAATGTTAATCAATTTATTTTTGATATAAGTCAGTATTAATTCATTAGCATTGTCTATAAAAACAATAGAAGACCCCCTAACCCCCAGAGGGGGCATAAGAGAGTATTCTGAAAATATCTTGCGCCCCCTGCGGGGTTGTCTGTCGATTAATTGACAGTTAAGGGGAATTATGATGATTTGGTATATCATTACTAATAAATTATAAGGTTATTTGATGGCACGATACAAGGAGATAGAACAAGACCAGGGATATTTTTTAACAGTGTATCCCGGAAAGCATTTTGGAGAAGATTCTTTAGAAAGACTAATAGACATGTTTGTTGATGAAAATGTTGATATAGAACCTTTTTCATTAAAACATAATAATGATGATGCAGGTCAAAAAGCAATTCATCCTTTTGTAAAATTGAAAGTAATTCTCTATTCATTTGCTACCGGTATTAAGTCTTCACATAAGATGGAAGCTTTAATTCGGCAAAATCATTTGGGATATGTGTTTTTAAGTGGTAATAGAAAGTTAGATCATTCCACGCTCTGCAATTTCATAAATGATTTTTCAGAAGAAATAGAATCAATTTTTACAAAAATTCTTATGCTCATGAATGAGATGGGAATGATAGATTGGGGCAAGATAATAACAGATGGAACCAGGGTGAGCAGTAATGCGCTTAAAGAGATGACCTCAGATGCAGCCGGTTTCAAAGAGAAAATGGTTAAATATAAAGAACTTTCAAATAAGCTGGTGAGCAGGGCAAAAATAATAGATGAATTGGAAACAAAAGGGGAAATAACGCCTGAGGAATTGGAACAAGAGAAAGCATCAATTGAAAGACAAAAGAAATTGTATAATTCTGTGATAAAGAAAATAGAGAAATATGAAAAAGAGGTTGAGCAGGAAATCCGTGATCCTAATGAAAAAGTTAATCTTACTGACACTGACAGCAAATTATTAAAAACAGATGATGGATTTATTCAGGGGTATAAT
>JBNKTL010000007.1:46393-130023 GCA_050298055.1 Spirochaetota bacterium | reverse complement strand
ACAACATCAATAAGATCATCAACGAGGACTTTTCATCCGCGGATATGATCGAGCCCGTGGATTTTGATCCCGGGAGGATCAAGTACCCGGTCATATCCGAGATCGCCCTGACCTACAGCTGCCAGAACAGGTGTGAGTTCTGCTACGCCTCCAGTCCCTACAGGGGGGAGAGGAGCAGGGAGATGGGAACAGGGGATGTAAAAAAGATCATCGATAAAATATACCATGAAGCCCATGTGCCAACGATCTCCTTTACCGGCGGGGAACCCACACTGAGAAAAGACCTCCCCGAACTGGTGGCCTATGCCTCGGGCCTGGGCATGAGAACAAACCTGATCACAAACGGGATCAGGTGCGGTGACAGGAAACTCGTATCCCGGCTGAAAGAGGCGGGGCTTAACTCCGCCCAGGTCAGCCTCGAAGGCCATACCGCCCCTGTCCATGACCGTGTCACGGGGCTGGACGGTTCTTTTGACTCCACAATATCCGGCATTATGAACCTGAAGGAATCGGGGATCTACACCCACACCAACTCCACCATCTGTACGGGGAACCGGGAGCACCTTATTGACCTTGTGAATTTTATCAGTGACACCTTCCGGTCCCCTTATCTCTCAATGAACATGGTGATTAAGACCGGGATAACCCGGGACAATGAGAACGTGAATATTTCCTATACCTCCATCGGTGAGATCATTGACCCGGTGATCCGGCACTGTGAGGCCATCGGGATCAAACTGGTATGGTACTCGCCCACGCCCTACTGCCTCTTCAACCCGGTGGACAGAAACCTCGGATCAAAATCGTGCGCGTGCATCTCGGGGCTCCTCTCCGTGGACCCCTGCGGGGAGATCCTTCCCTGTTCAAGCTACAGCAGGGGGGTGGGCAGTCTTCTCAAACATTCCTTTGAGCATATCTGGAATTCCGATGAGGCCCTCTACTACAGGGAGCGAAGGTATATGCCTCCTGTTTGCGGTGACTGTGAATATGATAAGCTCTGCGGAGGGGCATGCCCCCTCTACTGGGAGAGCGCGGGCTCCTTTTCCGAAATCGAGGCCGTAAGGGAGAAAAACCCCCGGATCAGGAATGCCCTCTGGAAGATGGAGAAGAAGCTCAGGGTAAAAAGTATGGGAATAAAAGGTATAAAACAGCCGGGAGGAAGTGATGGGAAGTCTTAAAGGAATGCTTCAGTTCCTGGGTCAGACCCAGGACACCCTTGAAGGAATAACAGGGAAACTGAATAAAATCCAGGAGTACTTTAACAACAACTTTTCCAATGTCAGCATGATACGGGAGGGTGAGATCGATTTTCTCCAGAAGGAATTCTTCGGCGATCCCGGTTCTTTTCATGAAAAGATAAGGAGCGGCTACTCTGCCGAGACCGGGAGACAGGAGGAGATCTACAGGGAAAAGATTGAAGAGCTCAGGCAGGACCTAAAGAAGTTCCAGGAGGAGATGGAGAGTGCCGATGAAAAAAGGATTGTTCACCTGAAAAGGCTCAAGAGGAACAACGCCTCCCTGGACAAAAAAGAGGAAAAACTTAAGGAGGATATAACCCGTTGTGAAGAGAGGATCGGCGCTTACAACAAAAAAATCGATGAACTCAATACAGGTTTCGGGTTTGTACTCAACCTCTTTAAAATGAAAAAAATCGAAGACGAAAAGGAAGAGCTTATAGAGACCCGTGATTCTTACGTGGAGAGTATCGAGGATATCAGGAGCAAGTGGGAAGAAAAATCAGGGGCATTTGAAGAAACAGAGAAGGAAATAAAAAATTCCTGGAACAGGGCGCAGGTTGAACTCTCAATGATCAGAGAAAAAATTGATTATATTATGAAGAACAGGGAAGAGATAATTAAAAAGGCCGCTTTTACGGGGACGCTCAACAAACTCAAAGGAGATGAGGATTATTTAACGAAAAAAATTAATTCTGAAAAACCCGCAAAGTGTAAAAGGTGCGGATCAGGGAATAAAAAGAACAACTTCTTCTGTTTCTACTGCGGTGAACGCTTCGCGGAGGACAGGCCCGATATTGACGGCAGTCTCATAGAGATTGCCGAGCTGAACGAAGTTTACACTAAACTCCTTGAGGGAGTGAAAATGTCGGTTTCTTTTCTTGCGCTCATGAAGGGACTCACCAAAGGTGTTAAGGAGTTTATTAAAAGCGTGCGTTCCGTTAAGGACTCGCAGGACAAGTATCCCTCGCTGCCGAACCTGGACATCAATGTCCCCGATTTTACCCTGAAATTTTATGATATAATGAAAGACCTGGAATCAAAAATTAATGTTGAATTCTATAACCTCCACCCCGCAGAATTTTCACAATCCCTTGAAGAGTATGAGAAAAAGGTCTTCACGGATAAAAATATTGAGAACTTCTTCTCGAAGATGGGCGATGAGCTGAATTCCACAACAAAGGAGCAGTGGGGATGACAGAAAAAATAATCGGAGGGGCGGCCCTTATTATTTTCGGGCTCGCGCTCATTGTCCTGGGAATGATGTTCGTCATTGCCGCCGGTGAAGAGAAGAACAGGTTTATGACCGGTATGATACTTTCGGTTTTCGGTTTATCACTGCTGGTAATGGGAATTCGCCTGTTCAGGGCGGGAATATCAATCTCCCCCGGAGTGATAAAGGAGAGAATCCTGAAACTTGCGGGGAGAAATCATGGTGAACTGCCGGAGGATGTGCTCAGCGGTGAAATGGGAAGCAGCGATACACTTGACTTCCAGCTGCAGTCGATGATAGACTCAGGAATTGCCCGGAAGACCTCCAGGGACGGGAGGATTTTTTATCTCTTTTCACAGTTTAATATGAAGCTTGTTGTCAAACAGTGCCCCTATTGCGGAAATGATTATCCTGTCCGGGATGATATTGAAGTCTGCTCCAGCTGCGGCGGCGACCTTAAATTATCAGTGGAGAGGATGATCGGGAAAGATGATTCTTACTCCATGGATTAAAAAAAAGGATTAGCTCTATGACTAATCCTTAATGGAGAACCGATAAGTGTTTAATACTTCTTCGGTTTCGCAACATTCACCTTTATGCTCCTGCCCTTGATTTCTTTTCCATTAAGATTTTGAATAGCTGTATCCGCATCAGAATCACTGGACATTTCAACAAAACCAAAACCCCTGGACCTTCCGGTTTCCCTGTCATTAATGACTTTAGCGGAAACCACCTCGCCAAACTCCTCGAAAAGTTCCTGTAGAGATTCATTATTGATCTCATAAGAAAGATTCCCTACATAGATATTAGACGACATAAAAACCTCACAAAATATTAATTAAAATTTAAATTAGACCGATGAGCTTCTCAGAATGCTCACTAAATGAGAAATAGTGTTATCTATTAATCCAGAGATTAATGCAGCCATTAAATTACAGTAAATAATTTATGAATAATTATTGGCGTGATATTTAATCGCAGCTAAATAGTAAGGCCTCTCCAAATCAATCAACAAGCATTATGAAAATAAACTCACTAAACCTTCCCAACACAGATTTTGCAGAAACTTAAAATCTGTTGACCTTAAAGCTTCTCTCTTCCTTATAAACATCCATACACTTAATCTTAGAGGTTAGTCAAGTAAAAATAGGTATATTCAAAAATAAATTTATGGATATTTTTATGGGGATTGATATTTAAAAATTTCTAATTCACGGGAGAAATGAGAAAAAAATAAATTTTTTCAAGTGGAAATGAGAATAAACCAGATATTTTTGTGATTAAATGAGAGATAAGTAAATTTTTCCAAGAAAAATTACGAAAAATTTGATTTTACAGGCTCATGCATTAAAAATTGACAAGTTTAGTGAGACTCCAATTATTTTAATATTTTTTTAATTTTTTCTATAAAATAACCTGACTACTCTGACTAACAATAAATATATTTGCTAAACTATCAAGAATATGTCCCTGCAGTTCAGGGCAGCAGGGATATATCAGTCATGTTTTTTGATGAATATGGTTATTCTTAAACAGAGTGGAGTAGTTTGTATAAAAGTTAATGAAAAATTTCTTGAAAAATACGATTAAATAAATTGTTTTGTCATTAATTATCTACTATCTAACAATTATTCTTCCAGGATACTGACATGAAAAAGACTGACCTTGAAAGACACCAGCGTGAACTGAAAAAATCAATGAAGAAACAGGAAGTTCTTAAAAGAAAAGGAGAATCAGCTAAACCCACAAAACGTGTGGGTGAGTATATCGAAAGGCTCTTTTCACTTTTCAGATACGATTCAGATGAGATCTTCAACATAAAATCCGATATAAAGGTTCTTGAAGTCATTGAAGAGATGAAGATAGAGCTCCCGGAAAAATACTGGGAAAACATACTCAGAAAGTGTATTAAAAAAACAAACATCAGCAAAAGAGATGAAGCATTCAATGATCTGAAAGAACTTGCGGGAATGAGCCATTAAGCCATGAACAGGGGAGGGGTACGCTCCCCGGTTTTCTCGGTTCAGCTTTCTTCTATCCCTGTGCCGCAATGCAGCTTCCCGCAGGGCAAATTTATTATTGACTAAATGGAGTGCGCACTGATAGGTTTTATCTGATTATAAAACCTGGTGGTAAAATGAAAAAAACAATTCTTCTGATAATACTCCTGCTCGGTGTAACATCTTTCTCCTGTAAAAAAAGCATTCCAGTGGAAAAAGAACCTAACAACAGTATAAAAACAGCAACTCCGTTTGAAATCAACGGCAGTATCAGCGGGTTTATGGATACAGAAAGTGATAGAGACTATTACAGTTTTTCAGTATCCGAAGATTCAGTGGCCGAGATAAATCTCTCCGGATTAAAGGGGGTTAATCTCTCCTTCCGTGTTTTTAAATCGGGAAATGTTCCGGAGCTCCTGAAACTTGTTGATGATAACAGGAAATCATCACCTGAGGTATTGAGAAACCTTTTCCTTCAAAAGGGTGATTACCATATCATTGTTATGCATGGTACAAGGGATCCCCGGAGAAAGAACAGGGAAACCCCGTATCAACTTGAAATTAAAACCGAAATACCGGGGAATGAAGAAACCGAGCCCAACGACAGGCCCGCCCAGTCTACTCCGCTCAGAGAGGGAGAAGAGATCAGGGGATACTTCTCACCCCGTTATAACTGGCTCAATGAATCGGGTGAGAACAGGTTCCGGGAAGAAGATTTCTATAAATTCGAAATCGGCGATGATTTAAAACTCCCCGTTCTTGTAAGCATACACCTCGCAGGGGTAAAAGGGGTCAACTCAACAGTCTCTCTCTACAATTCGGGGATGAAGCTCCTGGGAGAATCACCTGAAACGGTTTCGGGAAATCCCTCGGAAATAAGGAATATGGGGATAAAGGAACCGGGAACCTATTATCTTCTGGTTACAACGAAAAAATTTGATGAAAACGGAAGCGAACCATATTCTCTCAGCTACAGGGTAGATGAGTACAGCAGGTCACAGGAACTGGAACCGAATAATAAAATGACAGAGGCAAACAGTATTGAAGAAAATTCAATCAGGGGAAGCATCAGTTCAACCGCAGATTCTGACTTTTTTCTTTACAGGACAGGTGCTCAAGGGGAGGAGAAGAGCTACAGCATGGAAATAATACCGGAAGCTGATATTGACTTCATGATGAAAATTTATAACAACGAGGGCAAACTCCTGTTTGAAGTAAACAACACGGGAAGTAATGAAACCGAGATTTTCCCTGATTTCTTTACCGGATCCAATTTTTATGTTGAAATCACTGCGAGAAATTTTTCCCGGCAGCAGAGCGGTAATTACACACTCTCCGTAAACAGCCTGGAAGGGGAGGGCCTTGAATCAGAACCGAACAATACTAAAGAGAAAGCTGATATGGTAGTAGGCGGGCTGATAACCGGCTACATCTCCGAAAAAAGAGATGTTGATTATTATCTCCTGAGTCACAGCAGCAGAAAAATGTATCACTTTGATTGTACTCCTCCTTCAAACGGGAAAATCAGAATATCTGTTACGGATCCCCTGGGCTATATGATTAAAACAGTTGATGCCGCAGGTGAGAAGAAGGCTGCCTTCAATGAAATGATTGACAGGAGGGGGTATATTGTTATTGAATCTGTCAAAGACGACTTCAGGAATCCCTACAAAATAGTTATTACGGAAGATACGAGGTAAAAATGAAAACGCTTTTTCTCATCCTGACATCACTGATCATCTTTTTTCAGGGATGTACCACTACGCCCGTGAGCAGAAACGGCAGTAAAATATCTAACCTGGTATTTTCGGGCCATGATACCGGTATAGATAATCCGGAAAGAGACAGAAGATCATACTACAGGATTTTTCTGGATAAAGTTGAGACAGGCAGAACCACAACAGGATTGGAATCACAGGTCAAAACATACAGGGGCAATCTTGACACTAACAGACACCTTCTCCGTATTGAAAAGTGGGTGCTTGACGAAAAAAAGGGAAGATACATTAAGCTCAATAATATAAGCCAGCCAAAACCAAACTTTATATACTTTAATGTTCCGGAGAAAGGGACTGTAATTATAAAAATGAAAACCTCCCGGGGAAACCATGCGGATTATACCGTAACAGAGAATTAAAAGCATTACCGGATATCTTGATGAGATCTTCGTATGTCTGGATTATCAAGGGTAAGATAAAATGTTTTTTAGGAAACGCCTCCTGGTATAACAGCAATCAGTGAATGTAAACATCTTTTTCACCGATTTCTTCATTATTACCATTTGGGTGAAGTGGATTTTCTCTCAATAAATCTCGCTTAAAAGTAATCTGATATGTTTATTTCAAGCATTTTGATACTTGCCAGAATACGGGAAGTGTTTTTTACAACTGCAGGAAAGTTAACTGCTTTTTTATTAATTTCCTCCGCCGTTTTTTTCAATAATTGAATTTTTTTATCCAGATCCTTTATAAAATCTTTATCTGTCATTTGAATTTCCTCTTATTCATATTCAGTTATTTTTTTCTTAAATCCTTAACTCTTTTTGCCTTTATATCATATCGTGGCAGTTCCCCGTAATCGGAAAATTCAAGGTTATATCTCAAATTCGTTTTTAATCTCAGTTGATCGATAAGTTTTGCTTTAATACTATTTAAATTTTCTTTAAAATGAGGTATAATCTCTACTTTTAGCGTTATATGATCAATATTGTTTTCACGATCAATTAAAATTTCATAATCATTACCCAGTTCTTTGATACTTCTGACTACCTCCTCAATAGCTGAAGGCGCGATAAGAACACCTTTAACTTTTGTTATATCATCAACCCTTCCAACCACACCGCCCTTTATCATTCTGAATGTACGGCCACAGGGACATGGATCTGCTGACCACTCAATAATGTCTTTTGAATCAAAGCGAATACATGGCTGAGCTATACGGTCCAGTGCGGTAATGATCATTTTTCCCCTTTTTCCAGGTTCAGTTATAATTTTACCTGTATCAATATCTTCAATTTCAACAAGAAAAAGAGCTTCATTTATGTGTATGCCCCCGGATTGTTCAACACATTCATATGACCAGGCACCAATTTCAGTTGCACCTGCATGGTCATAAACCTTTGCGTTCCATAATTCCTGAATTCTTTTTTTGGTGCTCGGAATGCTTGCGCCCGGCTCTCCCGCACAGGTAATTTTTTTTATAGTCAGGTTGGCCGGCTTGATACCCATCTGGTTTAAGGCTGTATCACCCATATTGAGGATATATGTAGGGGTTCCCATAAGCGCAGTGGCATTAAGTTCAGCGATTTTTAAAATTCTTGCCTTGGTATCCAGAACTCCCCCGGGAACAACTTCACAGCCTACCTTTTCAGCTCCGTAATGCCCTGCCCAGAATGCTACAAAAACATTATATCCAAAAGGTATAAACACCCTGTCCCTGGGGCGGTAGCCCTGGGCCCATAAAATATATGCCCATGATTCGGACCACCATTCCCAATCCTGCCAGGTATCGGGCTGATAAACCGGCTGACCTGTTGTGCCACTGGTCTGCCTGTATTCAGTTACATCTTCTATTGGTACGCATAAAGCATCTCCATAGGGGAAAGGATCTTTCCTCTGGATTTCTTTCATCATTGATTTATCAACTGTTGGTACATGCCTGATGTCATCAAAGGTATTAATATCATGTGGTGTAATACCTGCTTTCTTATAGAGACTTCTGTGAAATTTCGAATTTTCATATGCCCATGTAAAAATTCTTTTAAATTTTTTTAGCTGAATTTTTTTCAATTCTTCAAGAGGAAGTGTTTCTAAAAACGGGTTCCAGTATTTTTGATTATCAGTCACAATTTATTACCTGTATTTTGTTTAATTTGCCGGAAAGAAAAAATTTTAGGCAGGATAAAAAGTTATTATTTCTATCCTGCCTAAATCGATATAATTTTGTGAAGCATTGTATGATGAATTACTAAGTCTGAATAAAAAACATGCATTATATAATTTTCCTGTTCTCATTAATTATTCTCTGTCACATATGAGCCGGTATAAATGTAGCAATCTGGGGGATCAAAATAATCATGATAATTGCTACAATACTGGCAATCAGAAAAGGCCATATCCCCCGGAAGATGGTGTTGATCTGAATATCCTCCGCGATACCGCTGATGACAAAAACATTGAGTCCAACCGGCGGGGTTATCAATCCCATCTCCATAATAACGACGATCAGCACTCCAAACCAGATGGGGTCAAATCCCAGGGAATCGATAATGGGGCTGAATATGGGTATTGTAAGGACAATCATTGCGATAGCATCAAGAAAACATCCCAGCAACATATAGACAATAAGTATACCGGTAAGGATGGCGTATTTGCCTACAGCCAGGGATGATATATATAAGGCCAGAGACATGGGAAGATTTGATGCTCCCAGGAAATAAGCGTAGACATCGGCACCTATCATGATCAGCATGATCATGGATGTGAGCTGTCCTGTTGCCAGCAGGCACTCAAAGAGTATTTTCAGGTTCATAGATTTTTTTAAAAGGGAGAAGAGGAACGCCCCGAAGGCGCCGATCCCCGCAGCTTCGATAGGTGTAAACACACCCATGTAAATTCCCCCCATGACAACAACAAACAGAAGAATAATCCCCCAGGTCCCCTTTAATGATATAACCCTGTCTTTAAAGGAAGCCTTTTCACACTTGGGACCCAGACTGGGTTTTATCCTGCACATGATGTAAACCGTAAGCATATACAGGAGGGTCAGCATTATCCCCGGCAGGATCCCTGCCAGGAAGAGTTTCCCGATAGACTCTTCCGTCAGGATACCATAGACCACAAACCCGATGCTGGGAGGGATCAGTATCCCGATTGTCCCCCCTGCCGCCACACACCCGGAAGCGAGGCTGGGGGCATATTTAAACTTTTTCATCTCCGGGAGAGCAACCGACCCCATGGTTGCCGCAGTAGCCGTGGATGATCCCGATATTGCGGCAAATCCACCGCAACCCATTATGGTGGCCATGGCAACACCCCCGGGGAAGTGCCCTACCCACTTGTAAACAGAATTAAAGATATCCCTGCTGAGACCCGAAGCCCGGGCAAACTGCCCCATGAGGATGAACAGGGGAATGATCGACAGCGAGTACATTGAACCGGTTGAGTAGGGAACGGTGCCGAAAAGCTTTATCCCGATAGAAACATTGGTGAGCAGACTGTAGCCGATAAAGCCCACCAGTATCATCACCAGCCCGATGTAAAATCTCAGTGCCAGGAGTATAAAAAGCAGTATAATTCCTAAAACACCGATTAATTCTGAACTCATATATCTTTTTTATTTCCTCTCTTTTTTCCGATAACTTCTCTGAATAGTTCCAGTGCCATGGCGAATGCCCCCAGCACTACTGCAAAGTAGAAGGGATAGACGGGTATGCTTAAGATCCCCGATACGTGATGCATCTCCCTGACGCGGATTCCCTTGATGACTCCCATAACTGCCACGCAGAGCAGTGTAAGCATTTCGATGAAGATTACAACGCGGGAGCTTATATCCTGGAATTTCGACGGCAGTCTATCCATAACGAAATCAACCCGTATATGCGATTGTTCGGTCTCAGTATATGCAAGGGTGAAAAACACGAATGTTACCAGCATGAACTCGGTGATTTCCTGAACTCCCAGCAGGGGGCTGTTAAAGACGTAGCGCATAAATACGTCTATTACCGTCAGTACCATCATGAGAAAGAGTACCGACCCCCCGATGTAGCTTAATATTTTCGTCAGTATATTCGCTTTTTTATCTTCTTCAACTGGTCCATTCACGGGAAAACCTCGTATACTCTTAATGTTATCTTTACATTATTTTTAAATACACTGAGAAATAAGATCCACGAGCCATATCCTGATCCCTGGTTTAATGGTCCTGAATTTTGTAAACAGTTTTATTATCCGGTTGTGTCCCCCATCACAGGGGACACAACTGTTATTTTTTTATTTATCTATTTGAGTTTTGATTCTAAAAACTCTAAAACCTTATCACCGTGAAGTCCCCGTTTCTTCATATTGGAAACCCATTCGGTTTTTGCGCCTTTTACAGCATTGATCCATCTTTTCCTCTCTTTTTCAGAAAAGGGGATCAGCGTTCCATTCTTCTGAAGCGTAATCTTTCTTCCGGGACCGTCTGCGTCCGCAAAGGCTCTACCCGCTCTCCGTGACATCTCCAGACCCATGTTGCTGTCGATGATCTTTTTAGCCTGCGGGCTCAAAGAATTGTATGTATTTTTATTCATTGCAATGAAGAATGCCAGGGTATAGAGTTTTACTTCCGTATGGTATTTCAGAACATCATAAAACTTGAAGGCCCTCATGACTTCCCAGGGTATTGTAACGCCGTCGATTGTTCCCCTGTCAAGGGCATTATACACCTGGGGGATGGGCATAGTAACCGGAACGGCTCCCAGCCTCTTGAGTGCTCCCGCCATAACTGCTCCCGGGGTACGGATCTTGAGACCCTTCATATCCTCCAGACTCTTTACCGGTTTCTTCGTGGTATGAACCTGTCCCGGACCGTGAACGAACATCCAGAGAATCTTAACATCCTTGTATTCTTTTTTTAAATATTTCTCATACGTCTCCCATAAAGCGATACTCCCCTTTTCCGCGTCATCAACAAGGAAAGGCAGTTCTATTGCGGAGGTCAGGGGGAATTTTCCCGCGGTATATGACGGTATGACCAGACCGAAGTCCACGACACCCGCAGCAATATTATCGTACTGATCCTTCGGTTTCCCCTGCTGGAGAATGGTGATTTTAATCCCTGCTTCCTTTGATATTTTGTTCACCCATTCCTTTACCAGAGGCATCTGGCTGTGTTTTGGCGGCAGAAAAAAGGCAAATTTTAAATCCTTCGGATTTGAATCCTTTTTGCATGCAAATGACAGGATCAATATTGAAAGAAGCAAACCACTAAATACAATAGATTTAAAAATTTTATTTTTCATTTTTCTCTCCTTAAAACAAATATTCTTTTCCCCACAGTATTATTGTTAAGGGAATTTGTTTTTGTATGTTTGAACAGTTTTGATTCTCTATTAAATTTTTTTGTATATTTCTGTTTTTTTATATTCTTCTATAGAGAACTTATATCGTCAGTATAGAACGATAAAAAAAATTTTGTCAAATGGAAAATAAAAATTGTTGAAAAAAAATACCTTTTATAAAGAGTAATTTTAAGTTTAACTTTTTCTTTATGCGGTGTTAGTTTACGGAGAAAATAGATACGATGGCGGATAAAACAAATTTTAAAAAAGTGCCTGCTCTTGAAAAGTGTTTTAATATACTGGATTTCCTTTCTAATAATAAAAAAAAAACCGGAATAAGTGATATTGCAAATGAACTCGGCTATCACAAAAGCACTGTTTATAATATGGTATATTCATTGATAGAAATTGGTATCCTGGAAATGGATCTGAACAACAAAGTGCGGCTGGGCGCTCATCTCTATTCACTTGGCAGGGCTGCAGGCAGCAGCTCAGAATTAATAACTATTCTCCATCCCTATCTGGAAGAGATACATAATAAATTGAATCTTTCTGTTTACCTGGGTATGCTTAATAAGGACCTTGTCCTTACAGTTGATAAAGTTGAATCCCCAATACATCCGAAGGTATCTTCCGAAATCGGGCTTTCAACTCATATACTTGTCGGAGCTGTTGGCAAGGTTACCCTGTCAAAAATGTCCGATGAAAGGATTAATAAAATTCTGTCAGAAAATAAACTTAAAAAATATACGGATTTTTCAATTACAAATAAAAAGAAATTCTTTAAAATGATTATGAAGGCAAGAGAGGATGGTTTTGCATACAGCAACCAGGAATATATTGAGGGGATAAGAGCACTGGCTGTTCCGTTAAGCAATTACAAAGGGAATATACTCATGTCGATTTATGTACTGGGATTAAACAGCCAGATTAAAGATAAAGATATATTACCTTTTGCCGAATTTCTCAAAGGTATTGCAAAATCAATTAATGACCGGTTCGCAATGATTTAATAAAAAAAAACGTCATCATTTAACGGGAAACGCAAACAGGAAATGGCAGCTGTACAAAACACTGATATTATATGCTGCTGTCCCCTTTCCTCTTTTCAACAGGTTCTCCCTCTCTTCTTGTAACCTTCTCCTTTTGAGAATAAAAGTCCCGTGTCACCCTGAGAGGAATGCTGTACTGCTGTCTTGCATTCCAGAAGAAGAAGCCTTTGATCTTTGCATCGTGGACAGCCTTTAACTGATCTTTTATATATTTTGTAAAGGGGATACCTGAAAGCTTCATCCTGAATGCCTGTATATATGAAACAATATCAGAGTTTTTTGCCCTTTTCCGGGCACTCTGTGATGTTTTGAGAACTGTATAATAGGGATTGGCGTAGTATTTTCTGCTCCATGTGTAGTGTGAAGGGTAGGCCATGGGGCAGATAATATCAACAACCCTGTCCAGTCCCTCCATCCTCTGACCAATGAGGTCTTTCCTGTTCAGGGGAATTCTGCCGAAAATATCAGCGGCAATCTTTACATTATATTTTTTCAGATGCTCCCGTGCCCTGGCAAGAAAACCTTCAATAAATGCATACCTTTTCGTTAATGTAAGATGCCTGTTCCGTGATGAATCGTTAAAGCGAATATAATCAAATTGTATCTCCCTGAAACCGGCAATACACGCACTCTCTGCGATCTCAAGTTTACTTTTTATATACTCTTTTGAAACCGGCCACCATTTAAGCCCGTCAGGAAATACAACGATCCTTGCCACCGGGTGAATCCCGTTATCGAGGAGATATTTTACATTTTCACTTGGTACAATATTTTTCCTGTACTTTGAACTCTGGGTATCCAGGACAAATGTATTGATATAAGAACTTTTAGCCATTTTTACAAAGGTCTGCAGTTTTTTCATGCTTTTTGCAGATGCAATATTTAAATAGATTCCCCTGTAAAATTCAGGGAACTTATAGTCTGAATGATTTTGAGCATCCTGTTTCTTCCTGCTCCTATTTTCATCCTTGCCAATACCTTTAATTGTGTTTTCAGCTGTAATAAGATGAGTAAGATATTTTTCTGATAAAAAGAAGAAACCAAACACAAAGAGAACCAGTATTATTTTTTTCATAAACCTACCTGTAAAAAAGTGCTTTGAATATTTTTTTCGAAGAAGTTTTATTGTCATTATCGGCAAAACTAAACAAATAGGTTTATATATCAAATAAATTTTCTCTTTTATTTCACTATTTATACTAAAAATTTATTGCTACTCAACTATGGAGTTAATATAATCATTTTAATTAGTTATAATTATTGTCATTCCCGCGAAAGCGGGAATCTATTTTTTTCAATAAAATGTATCCCGGCTCTTCGCTCCGCTTCGGCCGGGATGACAGATTTTTTACTTACTTTGCAAGAGCTGAGTTGTAACCATTTATCTTTTAAATCGACTAAATATAATAAAATAGATTCCAATAAAAATTATTTCTCATATGACTTGACATTTTACTTTTTTTTTGTTATTAATTATTTAATATTTTTATTAATTACTTCAAAAACCACATATACAGTTTATCTTTTTAAAAGCTTATAATTTTTTATAATTCGGGGAAATATTGTTTATACCAAGTGAAACTATCGATCTTGTCCGCGAAAGATCAGATATTGAGAATATTGTAAAAAGATACGTGCCGTCTCTTAAAAAAAAAGGGAACAAACTCATCGGTCTCTGTCCCTTTCATAAGGAAAAAACGCCATCATTTCATGTTTCACTGGAAAAGAAGATGTTTTACTGTTTTGGCTGTAAGGCCAGTGGTAATGTTTTTTCTTTTATTTCAATGGTTGAAAGGCTCGATTTTCCTGAAAGCGTAAAATTTATCGCAGATTTGACAGGAATTGAGATAAATGAGTCAAAATCACAACAGGGCTCTCTTAACAATGTTTATTACAGGCTGAACAGCTATACTATGAATTTCTATAACACCTACCTCAATTCCACTGAAGGAAGGAGAGGTCTGGAATACCTGAAAGGGAGGGGGATAGAAAAAAGCACAATTGAAAAATTTAAAATGGGTTATGCACCGGGAGAGTGGCGAATATTAACGGGAAGCATTAAGAAACACCTGGATGATCCTTCTCCGGCTGAAAAAATCGGCCTGATAAACTCCTCCGATAAGGGGGAGGAAAAACACTATTATGACAGGTTCAGGGACAGGATAATATTTCCCATTTTTGACAGGCAGGAAAGAATCATCGGTTTTGGCGGCAGAGTAATTGATGAAGGAACGCCCAAATATCTCAATTCACCGGAATCTGAGATTTTTAAAAAAAGGGAGATTCTCTACGGTTTTAACCTGGCAAAGGATCATATTGCCGAGTTGAACAGGGCGATAGTGGTTGAGGGATATTTTGATGTCATAGGATGTCACCAGGCGGGACTTTTCAATGTCATTGCACCGCTGGGAACGGCACTTACACTGAACCAGGTTCAGCTTATTTCACGGTACTGCAGTGAGATAGTTCTTCTTTTTGATGCAGACTCCGCAGGGGTAAACGCGGCCCTTAAATCAGTTGATCTTTTCAAAGAGATCAATGCTGATCTCAGGATTGCGGTCCTGCCTGAAGGTGACCCCTTCGACTATATAAGCCAGAGGGGACTCAGGGAATTCATGACAATTATTGATACTTCCCTTAAACCGGTTGATTTCAGAATTTCACTGGTTATGAAAGATGTAAAGAACAGGGGAAAAATTGAAATACTCAAGGAACTTTTTGCAATAGTAAATTCAATCAGCCTGGAGTCTGAGAAGAGTGAATACCTTAAGAAAATAAGTAATCTGCTGAATCTCAATGAAAAATCAATTCGCGCTGATTTTAATAAATTTTATAAAAGTCGCACTATTAATGAAGCAAAATATGACGATAATAAAGATGCGAAGCATAATTTTCTGACGAAGAGTTACAGGGACCTTATTAAACTGATATGCAACTACCCTGAACTTATTGAAAAAGCATCTGTTGACTTTGCTGCTGATGAGATCACCGATGAGGATACGGGAATTTTGTTCAGAACCGTCCTGGAAATATATTTTTCTGAACAGGGATTTTCAGTTGATAAAATGTTTGACTTTTTAAAGGATGAAATTGATATAGATTTCTTAAACAAATCACTGGTAAACGAGTTCTCTGTTGACAATCCCGACATAGCATATAACGAAATTTATTCCAAGATCCGCCTGTACAGGGTAGATGAAGAGATAAACAGGCTTGTGGAAGGAGTAAAAAAAACAGCCGAAAATAAAGACAGTTTGCTGGAAGAAATTGAAATTTTAAGAAGAGAAAAAGAGAAACTGGCCAGTTTTATATATAATATAAAATAGCCGGTCAATCAAAAGATTCATCATTAACGTCTCATTTATTGAGGAAATAAATAACTACTCAGATTTATGTTAATAATAATACTATTTAGTAAAATATAACTAATGTGTTCCCGCCGCCGAAGGCGGTGGGAACACATTAGTTCTGTTTTTTTATAAATATGATTATTATCATACAGAACTGAGTCGTTAAAAAAAATTACAGGAATTGATACACTATGAGTAAAAATGACCTTGTTCTTGAAAACATAGCAGAAGTAAAAAAACTTATCGAACTGGGAAAATCCAACCAGGAAGTTACTTATGATGAAATAAATGATATCATTCCTGATAAACTCCTTAATTCAGAAAAAATTGATGAAATATTTATCCTTCTTAACCAGTTGGGAATAGATGTTGTTGAAGAATCCACAAGGAAATCACCTGCAATTACCCAGAAAACCACACAAAAGGGAAAAAAAGGAGCCGGTTCCAAAAAGGTAGCAGTATCAAACGATACCACATCCATTGATGATCCCATAAGGCTCTACCTGAGAGAAATTGGAAGAGTGTCTCTTCTTTCCGGTGACCAGGAGGTCGATCTCGCGAGAAGGATAGAAGAAGGCGAAATCCTTATTGAAAAAGCAGTTATCAATTCAACACTGCTCATTAACGAATTTATCAAAAATCACAGAAAAGTCAAGAATGGAAAGATTAAACTTACTGATGTCCTCAGGGTCAACAAGATGTACTACTTTTCATCTGTGGACATGAGCTCCCTTGAAAAGAAGTATAATGATAAAATGAAAATCATTATAAATGAAGATAACCAGATTCTTAAACTTACCAGCAAGCTTAAGAAATGTGATGAAGACTCGAAAGAAGCAAAGGACTGTCAGGACAAAATAGACAAGTCAATGACCAAGATCAAGAAAGCCATAGATGAACTGGGTGTGAATGAGAACGAGATATCGAAGCTCTCCAGCAAAATACGTTCCATGGTAAACAGGATAAAGGATACCTATTTCTTCTTTGAACTTGTAGAAGAAAAATATGGTATGGACCTGAAAGAGTTAAAACACTATGCACGGAAAATCGAAAAGGGTGAGGATATCAAAAAAATCCTTAAAAAGCTGAACCTGGCAGATAAAAATGACCTTCTTGATATTGTGAAGGATATACGAAACAATGAAAGAAAAATACGGAGAATTGAACAGGAGGCCGGTTCAACGGCAAAGGAGATTCTCATCTGGGGTGAACAAATATCCCAGGGGCAGAGAAAGATTTCAATTGCAAAGAAGGAACTCATTAATGCAAACCTGAGACTTGTGGTTTCAATTGCAAAAAAATACGCCAACAGGGGAATGCACTTTTTTGACCTTATCCAGGAAGGAAATATTGGTCTTATAAAAGCTGTTGATAAATTTGAATACAGGAAAGGGTACAAGTTCTCAACATATGCAACCTGGTGGATAAGACAGGCAATAACCAGGGCAATCTCTGACCAGGCAAGGACTATACGCGTTCCTGTGCATATGATTGAACAGATAAACAAGGTTATGAGAGAAACACGGCTTTTTCAGCAGGAATTCGGCAGGGAACCTGTACCGGAGGAACTGGCAGACAGGTTGGGATGGCCTCTTTCACGAGTAAAGGCGGTAAAAAATGTCGCGAGAGAACCCATTTCCCTTGAAACACCTGTTGGAGAAGAGGAAGATTCACTGCTGGGAGATTTTATTGAGGATAAGGAAATAGACTCTCCGGCAAACACTGCTGCTTACAGGCTTCTTAATGAACAGATCTCATCAGTTTTGAGTACTCTGCCTGCAAGAGAACAGAAGGTTATCCGAATGAGATTTGGACTGGATGACGGTTATTCACACACCCTGGAAGAAGTAGGATATGTATTCAAAGTAACCCGGGAAAGAATCCGTCAGATAGAAGCCAAGGCTCTCAGAAGATTGAGGCACCCCACACGAGCCAGGAAACTTAAAGACTACCTGGACTATATGTAGTTTATGCAGAGCATTTAAAATATAAAAAATACCGGATGTCTGCGGTATATTCAATTCTTATTTCTTTTTTAAATTACAGAAAGCGATTTAATTTATTGGTTTGACAAATATGACAGTTTGTGGGATATTCGTTTAACTGTTCAAAAATCAAATAAAAATGGTTTTCATATTCTCCTGAATTTCAGAATAAAAACAACTCAGAAAAGATCACCTGACAGGTATCATGTATTTATTGACAGATGGCTCAGACAATTAAACAGAAAATTATTTCAATTATCGGCGGGGGCTCATGGGGGACCGCAACAGCAGTCATTCTCGCGGAAAATAATCCGGACTACCAGGTAAAAATCTGGGTTTATGAGAAATCTGTTGTAAACTCTATCCGCAACAGGAGAGAGAATTCACAGTACCTGCCGGGTGTTCTCCTCCCTAAAAATATATTTCCCTCAAGTAGTATCAGGGAAGTAGCACAGGATTCTCATATTATTATACTGAATACTCCCTCAAAAGTTGTACCCGAAATATCCCAGAAGCTGAATAAATATGTTACAGATAATACGATCTTTTCTGTAATGACAAAAGGGTTCTGCAAAGTAAACAACAAGGTCTTCACCATTTCACAGACTGTTGAAAACACAATACCGAAGCTGAAAGGGAAAGTACTGGCAATATACGGTCCAAGCCATGCCGAAGAAGTTATTAACAGGTTCCATACATGTCTCAACATTGCCGGGAGTGTCGGTCATTCTCGAAAGATTCTCAGTAAGCTTTTTTCCAACGATTTTCTGCAGTGCAGGGAGACGGATGACATACTGGGTGTGGAAGTCGGCGGTACACTGAAAAATCCTGCTGCCATAGCCGCAGGAATGATATCTGTAATGCCGAAATGTGGTGACAACCTTTCGGGAGCGTTAATTTCCGAAGCATTGAAGGAGATGATTCGTCTTGGCAGAATATTCAATGCAAAAGATGAAACAATAATCGATATTTCGGGTCTCGGTGATCTTGTTGCTACTGCATTAAGCGATCACAGCAGAAACAGAAGGTTCGGTATTGAGATATCAAACCAGATAATTAAAAACAAGAAAAATCTCGATATTTTTGAAAAACTTGTACTCAGGTTCAGGCCGGAAGATATAATTGAAAAGTTAAGTAAAAAGGTAAATTATCTTGCTGAAGGTGCTTTTGCCATTGAGCCATTAATAGAACTTGCAAGACAGCACAAAGTTCCTATTCCCGTTTACCGTTCTCTTCATGAGGTCCTGCTTAACAAGAAAGATCCGACCCTCCTGATCGAAACGATAAAAAATCCGGAAAAATTTGAACAGCTCTACAGTGAAACAAAGATCCTCATCTCCGACAGGAAAAAAGGACTTGAGAAAGTCAAAGGTCATGTCTACAACAGGATCATTACAGACAGGATTGTGGACAAATTTACCAACAGAAAAACCACAAATGGCGTTTTCAGCTACACTATTGAAGAAACTCTCTCAAACCTGAATGAGTTTACAAAGGAATTCTCAGAAACAAAAAACAGGAAACTTAAAAAGACCGAAGCAAAAATTCTGGATAATATTAGTGAAAATGATCTGCAAAAGAGTATCAAGTCTCTGGCAAAAATCTACTCTTCAAGCATAACAGATAACTTTAATTCATTTATTAACTGGTTTTTCCTCAGGTATATTCAGCTGGGTAATATTTTCAAAAAAATATCCATGAGAAGGGGGAATTTTGTTATTACCGGAAAGATCGATAAAATCAGGAACATCGATAAATCGGCCAACATTATCTATCTACCCACATTCAGGAACCTTCACGATTTCCTTATTGCTGTTCATGCAATTAATAAAATGGGTCTTCCTTTCCCCAGGTTTTTCGTTAACAGGGAGATCTTTACTTCTGCCAGGAACAAACTTCTTATAAAGCTTGCAGGGGGTTTTATTGTTGATCCGGACAGGCTGTCAAATATTATCTATAAGGAAACCCTGAGCGAATATATTTCTGTTATGGTAGAGCATGGCGTACCTGTTCTCTATTTCCCTCAGAATAATCCCGATCCGAATAGCAGGATTACAACGGTGCCTGATGATTTTTTTGAAATTATCCTTGAATCGATCTACCGGCATACGGTTGAGATAGTCCTTGTGCCCATTGAAATATCCTATATAGATAAACCGGAGATTGAAACAGGAAAAGACTTTTCCCTTCTCTCCCATATGAAGAATTCGGTAAATATAAACTTTTCAGATCCACTCTGCGTTTCCGAGTATACAATGCAGAAAAATCCTGTTCAGAAAATAAAAAATGTTATTAAGAAAATATGGAATGATGATGCCGTAGATAATCCAATGGGGATAAAAATAAAAAGTGATGAAGAACTCCTGTAACCCGGAGAGCTGTTCACATTGATTTAAACTGCCCCAGGAATTCATCCAGGTAAACAGCAACCTGGTCCGGGCTATCCGCCTCATAAATAACCGAACCCGGTCTGTCATCGACTTTTATGCCGGGAAACCTGCTGCTCCAGCCGTCTGCAAACATACAGCAGATTACAGGTTTATTAAACTGCCACGCATAGGCAAGTTCAGTAAGTGTTCCGGATTTTCCGCCTACCGCAATAATTATATCACCTGAAAGGATATTAATACTATTCCTGGCATAGCCTATACCGGTATTGATAACTGTTGTACAGTACCTGTTGGCTTCTGAAAAACTCTCACCGGGAATTATGCCGATTACTTCACCCCCATTTTCAGCAGCACCCCGGGAAGCAGCCTCCATGATCCCGCCTCTGCCTCCGGTAAGCAGTGTGCAGTTTCTTTCTGCAACCAGTGCTCCAATACGATATGCTTCTTCTTTATGGGTAGTGTCATCTGAAGCGCCAATGACAACAACCTGGGCGCGTCTCATGGAGAAACATCTCCCTGCATAACATACCGGGTAAAAAGGGACATTTTCTCCCACAGGTTCTGTATAGAGGTATAATCGCTGAGATCAAGTATAATGAATTCATAGGGCAGGGGGAGTTCATTGAAGATGATGTTCACCTTTCCCTTGAGATAATTGGTCTCTTCATGATCTTTCGTGAAGGTCTCCAGCACAAAAAAACGTGTCAGTGAAAGGATGAAGATCTTTGATTCATTCCCGTGGTGGTTTTTAAGCAGGTTTATGATAACGCCTGTTAAATCTGAATAGGTCGAAAATGATGAATCTTTAAATATGTCTTCTATGCTTTTGCAAATATAATAATGCCCGAGTAACCCGGTTCCCGAATCAATCATTTCCCTGATGGTTTTGTCTATTTCATCAAGCATATCTGAAAAAAAATCAATAGCTGGTAAGGGGTTAAACTTGCTGTTCAAACTGAACAGTTTCCCAATGATACCTGATGCATGAATAAACATGCTTTTTTCAAAATAGTGTGAAGAACTGATTGTGGACAATAAAACCGTTCGGTCTTCGATTTTTTCCACCGAGCAGTAAAGCATGTAGAGAAGATTCTCTTTTTCTGTAATTTTTACCTCAAAGTAGTCTTTGCCGGATTTCAGATCAATTTCCTTTTTAAGTATTTCCTGAAGTCCGCCAAGAAGTTTACTGTCTCCAGAGTGGTCAACCAGGGTGAATGAGCCGTTATCAAAGGAATGGAGAGCTGTTAGTTTAGCGAAATTATCAGAATTGTTGCAGAGGAGGAGCCCTTTGATGATACTGGCATCATCATGAGGCACCACGCTCTCACTCACAGCTGTGAATTTTTCATGTATCCGTTTATATCTCTCAGCTGTTTCTTCTCTGCTTTCCGATCCATCGAGATTTTTTTTAAGCGCATCTCTTGTTTCCA
Source organism: Spirochaetota bacterium (assembly GCA_050298055.1). Taxonomy (GTDB): domain Bacteria; phylum Spirochaetota; class UBA4802; order UBA4802; family UBA5550; genus JBNKTL01. Next base: position 108,329 of record JBNKTL010000007.1, on the reverse strand, counting down.
GAAGCAGTTCTTTTAGTTGATCACTATTCATAAACTACCGGCACCCTGATTATTAAATTCTTCAGCACACTCAGATGCAAGCCTGTAGAGCCTGAAAGAACCGGTAAAGAAAAAAAGACCGTCCTTTTCATAGGCCTTTTTAAGCTCTTTTAATAACTCATTCTTCGTTTCGACAATGACCGGGATCTTCTTGTAGTCATTCTCTTCGGACGGCCTGTATCCCCTGGGATCATCCTGCTGAAGATATATGATATTTCCGGTTAATTCATTTATGGTATCAAGTATTTTAATGTAATCCTTGTCCTTCATCAGGGATACAATAACGGTAATTTTTCTTGAAGCAAAGTGTTTTTTTAATATTCCGGTAATACCCGTGAGAGCTTCCCGGTTATGAGCAGGATCAAAGATAATTAACGGGTCTTCGGAAAGGACCTGGAACCTTCCCGGAATTTCTGCTTTCAATAATCCCCTGATAATCATATCACCTGTAATGTCTGAAAATTCTTTTTCTAAAAGGAGAAGAGCGGTAATTGCGGCAGAGGAGTTCCTGACCTGAAAGTCAGCATAGGTATTGAGAGTCACACCTTCCAGTTTTTTCCTGATTTTTTCGTTTTCAAAGCTGTAATCATATGAGAGAGTTCTTCCTGACTGTCCTATATTCTCTGCCCTGAAATCCCTGTTGCAGGAGAAAAAATCAGCACCCATTTCCGCGGCCCTGTCTGCAAGGAGTTTAACTGTATTGTTGTTTATATTTGTTGTAACCACAGGTGTCATCTCTTTAATTATCCCTGCTTTCTCAGAGACTATACTGTTAATATTATCGCCAAGAGTTGAAGTATGATCAAGGGATATATCGGTAATAATTGAGACAAGGGGTTTCACCACATTTGTAGAGTCAAGCTTTCCCCCGAGCCCTGTTTCCAGAATAACAATTTCGGTTCCCCTGTCCCTGAAGTACTTCAACGCGATCTGGGTAATGATATCAAAAAAAGTCGGCTCCATCCCTACATGCTTTTCTATGACTTCGCAGCTCTCATCTGTATACCCGGCAAGGTCATTATCAGATATTTCGCAGTTGTTGATCTTTATCCGTTCATTAATTCTGAGAAGATGAGGTGACGTAAAGAGTCCTGTTTTATAACCGGATTCAATTAATATGCTGTTCAGCATAAAGGCCACCGAACCCTTGCCATTTGTCCCGGCAATGTGTATGATGTTCAATGAGTCCTGGGGATCTCCAAATGCAGAGAGGAGAGACCTTATATTGTCCAGGGTATAGTTCTCGTATGCCGTGAGATTTTCATTGTTTATATACTTATCGAGTTTTTCAATCCCCATGTGGCTTTATCTCGAATAGATCAATTTTTTCACTTCTTCTTTTATAAGCTCCACCGGTGCCGTTTGTCCGGTCCATATTTCAAACTGTTTTATCCCCTGGTTGATCAGCATATCGAGACCCCTGATAATTCTGCATCCTTTTGCTGATGCTGCATTAAGAAGCCGTGTATTTTCCGGGGAATAGACAATATCAAATACCGTATGTTTTTCGTTTAAAAGGTCTTCCCGAAGGGGGATGGAATCTACATCCGGGTGCATCCCTATGGGAGTTGTGTTTATAATAACATCAACATTTTGCATGATATCACTGTTCAGTTCATCCAGGAGAACGGCTTTTACCCCGGGACCGGTTTTCAGAAGATCATCTCTCAATGCCTCGACCCTCTCCCGGTTCCGTCCTGCCAGGATAACCTGTCCCCCCTCCTGCAGGATTGTAAATCCGATGGACCTTGCAGAACCGCCGTTGCCGATTATGATAAAAACTGACCCGTCCATGGCAACATCGTTGTCCCTGAGTGATGTGACCGCTCCATAGCCGTCGGTATTATAGCCCTTCAGCGTACCCTTGTTGTTGTGAATTGTATTGATTGAACCAATATGTCGGGCCAGAGGATCGAGCTCATCCAGGTATTTCATTGCATCAATTTTAAAGGGTATGGTTACACTGGCACCTGCTATACCCAGGGACCTTATGGCTTTTATTGAGTCGCCAATGGATTCGGGTTCAAAAGCCAGGTAAACAGCGTTGATATCCTTCTCCCTGAATGAGAGGTTATGAATAACAGGTGAAAGTGAGTGTCTTACCGGGTTCCCGAAAATGCAGTAAAGGAGCGTATGAGAATTGATTTGATTTATGCTAACAGTCATGGTATTATCCTTGATACTGAAAAGAGGTCTACGCCGGGATTGAAGTATAAGAGTATTATACTGAAGATGATCAGCAACAGGTAGTTAAAGTCAACAAGCAGTTCATATTTAAGTGATATCAGATAAGTGATCCTGTTTATCTTGTTGAAAAGCTTGAAAAAATAGATAAAGTTAATGATATATAAAAGAATAAGATAATCACTGCTGTACAATGCAGTGATAATAAGAAGCAGCGTGGATACACCGGAAAAAAAGTAGATGATAGTCCTTATGTTCCCGATCCCTGCAAGGATCGGGAGTGTTTCCCTTCCAAAAATAAGATCTCCCTGGAGCGCTATGAGGTCTATAAGCATGTGCCTGATAAAAACATATCCAAAGATAAGAGCAGTGAGTGTGATAAGAAAAAGATAATCCACGGTGTGATTGATCAGGGGAAGAACAACAACGACCAGCAGCCAGCCGAAAGAGGTTATAATTTTTGTACTGTAGATTCTTCTCAGGAATTGAAAGGGCAGCTTCTTTATGAAGGATTTAACAGGTTCTGTTGAATAGGTGAATCCGAAGATGTATGATAAGAGAAGGATAAAAATTGATTCAGCATTCAGGTCCACAGCAAAAACAACAGATGCTGACATAAACAGAATGGAAATAAACAAAAGTTCAATCCCAAACCTGTTATAGATCAAATACTTATAGGAGTTGCATGTCTTCAGGAAATCCCGGTCAAAATAATTATTGATTGAATGCATTGAAAAAATGAAAAAGAATGATATTAAAGGATACCTGAAATCGAGATCGATACCATAAAAGATCTGTGCCAACAGGGTCATGAAAAAAGCAGCAATAGCTGAAAGAAGGTTGCTCCTCACGATTAACTCGAGAAGGATTTTCACGGTATTGACCATGAAATGCGTTTTTTTATATTTTATGTTAAAGAGCTTTTCCAGAACATTGTTGATAATCCAACCCGGTGTTGACGCACCAGCAGTTACAAGGACATTGTTCGCGTTGTCAAAATCCTGACCGCTGATTTCCTCTTCGGTTTCAATATAGAAGGTCTGTATTCCCGATTCCTGGCCAATCTTTGCAAGCCTCTTTGTATTTGCCGAGTTCTTTCCGCCAACGACAACAAGAGTGTCAATTCCTTTTTTTATTCCCCTGATCACATCGTCCTGCCTGAGCCTTGTTGAATCACATATGGTATCGATGATTTCAATGTTCCTGTATTTTTCTATGAGAGTGTTGACGATAGAATCAAAGAATTGCCGATCAAGGGTAGTCTGAGAGACGAGGATGTAGTTAGATCTCCGAGGAATTTGCGCAATATCATCCATACGGGAAATGACCGTTACACCATTTTTCGCATAACTCTTCAGACCGATAACCTCGGCATGATTCGTGTCACCGATGATGATGGTGTAATAACCGTTGTTTGAGTATTTTTTTATAATTGATTGTACCCGTGCGACCCGGGGACAGGTGAGATTAATCAGTCGTCGTGCATTTTTCTTAAGTTTTATGTTTTCTTCAATAGTGATCCCATGTGTCCTGATCGCGATATCTTTATCATGGATATCCTCCAGGTCTGTAGCGGTTTTCAGCCCCCTGTTGGTCAGAACATTTATTGTCTGTGGATTGTGAATCAATGGGCCGTAAATATAGATATCTTCAGACGAGGTATTTATCTCTTTAACAATTTTAAGAATAGCGTTTCGGACGCCCATGCAGAATCCGGAATGTTTTGCCAGTTCAATTTTCAATATTACAACCTTTATGTCGTTATCAAATTCAGAAGTAACTTTACCATGGTTCTTTTCACTAGTTATTTAAAGTTTTTAATCTTATTACGTCGCAGTCCGGGAACATGTCCTTCAGGTTTCAACTGACTTTCAGGAGGTTTCGAAAATTTATCCTGCATTGTTTTTTCATTTTGCGGTTTTTTCATATCGGTCCTCGGGTTTGCCAGAGTCCCTCTGAGGGGAATTGTCAGCTTTCCTTTTTTATCAAGAAATCCTGTTAACATCTCTTTATAATCTGCCAGGGCTTTTGATTCCGGATCTATGGTGATTATGAGATTGAGAGAAGAGTTATTGAAAATATTTGCAAGTTTCATAGATCCGCTTATACTCCCTCTGAGGTCCTGACCGGAGACATTCAATTTATTTATTTTAAGTTCATGGTTTTCAATTGTTGATTCAAAATTTACGGATGTGATCTTCATATCAGGGAGTGTCAGGGGAAATTCTCCCATAGGAGAGGGGATTTTTATTTCGGGGATCTTTAAGAGTGCATTCTGTATCATAAGCACAATATGTCCCTCTTGGATCATGTTAAAATTTGAATCCATAACAACATCGATGTTTCCATTGACCTTCAGGGTGACATCGGCATTGGAGGTCTTGTAGCTGAGCTTTGAAATCTGGAGATCAGTTTTTATATTATTTTTATAGAAAAGTGTATAGGGATTGATTGAAGGATTCAGGGTTATAGAGCCCATAGTAAGTTCATTACTGTTTTTAAAAACGGTATGAAGACTCTCAATGACCGTAACATCAATAAGGCTTGTGTCAATGTTTCCTATATAGATGCTGCTAACATATTTTTTTTCCAGTTTCTGTAATTGATTTCTCAGCAGCATATCATAGGGGAACATCATCACAGTAATAAAAGCTGTAATGAGTATTGATAACACAATATATGTTTTGGCATAGGGAAGGGCAAGGGTTTCTCTGAGTTTTACCGCTGCTCTTTTAAAAAATTCTCCCGCACTGCTTTTAATATTTGATATATCCATGCTTACATCCGTATATACATTTCATTGCTATGACTAAGCTCTGTATTATACAATACACAACTGATATGTCTCCGCCGCCTTCGGCGGCGGGGACATATTACCGGTATTTATTGTAAATACATATATTTTTGCCATAGAGCTGAGCCGTAACGTTTCGTTTAAAGTGAAGTATAGCTGTCTATTTTCAGGGTGACGTCGTATACATCCTTGCCTTTCAGTGCCAGCCGGACTCTCATATAGGCAATTTTTATTATCTTGTTTGAATTTTCCAGCTTATAAATAAAGTTCATCATTGATCTCATGTCAACACCTTCAAACTTGACTTCGGTTGAGACTTTTTTGAATTTACCCTGAATATTGCTCGGGTTGTCCCTGGTATAGACCTTGTTATTAAGGATATTTGTCTGCTTTGCTATGTTTTCAATAAGAGCAGTAACGCCTTCGTTGCTTCTGAGTAAATTCTGGTATTTCTCCTTCTCCTCTCTCAGTTGAAGATATTCTTCGTAGAGCTTATCAAGAGAATTAAGCCTCTGGAGATTTGTCTGATACTCAGTTTCCAGACCTGATTTGAATTCCACAATGGGTCTGATGATAACAAAGTAAACCAGCACTACCCCGGTAAATGCAACCAGGATTGTAAGAAGTTTCTTCTCTCTGTCAGTAAGACTGATCATTTTTGTTTACCTTTCTTTTTTATGTCCTTCTCACTCTTCTGTTTAATTGTCATGGTAAACCGGACATCGTTTTTCCTGGACAGCTTAATGTTCAATGAAACCGAATCATACTTTTTGCTTTTTATTAACTTCTCCTTGAAGTCATCGATTGTGTTACTGGTTCCCACAGAGCCGTCAAACCTGATAATCCTTTCATTGATAACAAGGTTTTTCAGTTCAAAGTTTTCCTGTCCCTTGAAGTTGAGGAGGATATCATTTAAAAGATCCAGGACCGAAGCATCATGTTTTACAAGCACTCGTATATTATCAAGTTCGGCTTTTTCCTTCTTTATTTTTTTGTTTGCTTCTGCAATGGGATTTTCCGGGACATTTTTCCCCTTGAAGTACCGCTTGTATTTATCTGCAATGATCCTGTCATATTGGCTGTTTGATTTTGAGGTTAAAACAGTTGAGATAATTATATTTATTAATAATACGAGGAGCGTGGCAGCGAGAAACATTCCGGAGAGATAGTAGACCTTCCGTGAAGACCTGTCAACATCCGGGAGAAATTCACCCTTGAGAAAATTAATGGAATATGATTTTTTGTTGAGATATGAGAGTATGGCCCCGAAAACAACGGGGAACTGTGTCTGGAGTTTCTGCTCTTTGTAATCCTCCAGGAAAGGAAGGGCCACAACAGGAATGCCGAGACCTTTGGAGATCCTTGTGCCTATCCCGGCAAGGTTAGATCCGCCGCCGGAAATAAGCAGCCTGTTAAAATCAAGATCACCGGTATTCACAGAGAAGGCCTTGACGGTAAGGTTGATCTGTTCGCCGAGGTCCTCTATAACCTCAATGGCCGCATTAAATATCTTTTTCAGTTTCGGTTTTGTAATATCAAGGTTCCTGTAAATTCCCTTCTGTACATTATTTTCAAAGGAGGTAATGTCCAGAGAGAGTTGATCGAACACCCGGGAAGTTTCCGCAGGGGAAAGTTTGAGTATTCCAGATATTTCTTTCCTGATGTGGGAAATCCCCATGGATACTGACCGGGTATAAAGCAGGTTGTTATCCCGAATGATGTTTATCAGTGTCTTGCTGTTTCCCACATGGAGCTGTATGACAGATTCGTCTTCTATTGTGTTAAAGTACCTGTAACATTCGAAAAGGCAGTTCGCTTCAAGCTTCATAACCACTGGCCTGATATTCTGTTCTCCCAGGACTCTTATAAACTGGTGCATTCCCTCTTTATGCGTTGCGGCAAGAAGTATTCTCCCTTCTTCCCTGCTGTCACTTTTCAGGGACTGAAAATCCAGGACCATCTGGTCGATATGAAAGGGAATGTTCTCTTCTGCCTCATAGGGTATTGCTTCAGCGATTTTTTCAACATCGCTGAACGGGAAGGTCACGTTTCTAATGACGGCTCTCTCCATGGGGAGGGTGGTGATGGTCTTCATCTCCGTAATATCCTCCTCCCGCAAAACCCGGGAGAGTGCGTCATTCAGGGCTTCACCCGGGTCTTCGACATTCAGGTCAATATCCTCATACGCGAAAGATTTCACCTGGAAGTCTCTCAAACCTGTCTTTACGGTGATCACTTTAACGGATGATGTTCCAATATCAATTGCCGCAATATTTTCAAACAAGACAATACTCCTGACACCTATTCTTCAGACCAGTAGAGAAATTTTTTGCTGCTCCTGTTGTATATTGCCGTAATGGTTATTTTTGTGTCCACTACTTTAGCAGTAGATTCAATTTTAAAAATATAGGATTTAACACTCAGGATGTTACTCTTCAGGTTGCTGAATGCCTCCGTGTCCATAAGGTCCTTGATCTCATCAACCGATTTAAAAGGACTCGCTAACCTCCGGCTGATAATCTCTGTTACAATATCGTCGGGTATATTCTCTGTTAATGATGAGAGGACCCTATAGGATGCGGTGTTGATATTTATCTTATTGAGTTCATCATTGTAGACCTCACGCTTCCCATGGACCCTGAAATAGTCTGAAAGCCTTCTGCTCTTCTCCTTTCCAATTCGTCTCGCTAATATTTCATTATCGTTTTCATGAATATTCTGTTTTGTTGTTTGCCCCAACTCTTTCATCTTTTCCCCAATATCATCCATATCAAAGCTGAAAGAGGTATCTCCCCTATTGTGATCGGCAAGGTTTTCTTCCAGTCCTGAATTTCCGCCGCCCATTCCGTAAAAAATCTCAGGTGTCATGTCTTTGAGAAGAAGCATCTCATCGATGCTGTTCATTGCATTGTTCTTGGCGGGGTAGGGGTCCTTAAGGCTCATGTAGTAATCCCCTGATTCCGCTCCATAGGGGAAGCTGGCATCGTCAATATCAACCCAGTCGATGATAACATCGGCAAAATCAATGGGAAGCCCCATGTTCATGAAGAAACGCTGTGTAATACCATAATAGGTGGTTTTATCAACGAATTCATTGGCAAGTACACTCAGGTTTATCTTGGAGTTTTCATCGGTAATTTTTATCTTAATTGTACCGTTTTCAAAGGGTATTTCAGGGAAATCGATTGCCCATATATCTTTATAGCTGTCGATGTTCTTATCGGCTGACTTTCCTGAAAAGAAACTGCCCGCAGCACCGCTCTTGTCTGCCTGCAAAATGACCTTTCCCAGTTCCATACCCGATTTTGCCAGGTGAAGTGCCTGCAGCCTCTTGCTGAATTTTCTCATATAACCGATGTTTGTCTGTGATGCTATGAGAAAATCCCCCGCGAGAGTGATAAGGAGAGTGGTGATAATAAGGACGATAATAAGAACATATCCTCCGCTGCCCGCAATGTAGCGGTATACACCCCGTGAGTGAAGCCGGATCCTCCTCTCCTCATAGTTTTCCCTGATCTTCTTTAGAGCTTCTTTTAACACCGTTTTATCTCTGAAAAGTCTGTTAGTTCATATTCAAAGCTGATATAAACTCAAAAACTTCCTCTTTATTTTTATTATTTATAATTACCAGTCTTGTTTTGACCGCAGAAGGGATTCTTTTATTCTGCCGGGAATCCCATCTTTCAGTCCAGTCGTTACCCTGTTTGAAGGAGAAATCGAGGCTGACAACATTTCTCAGGAGAATATTCGTTTCACCGCCTTCCAGGGGTTCGTTATCATAGTGTTTGTCCTCTCTTCTGATAAGGAGCCAGCTGTGGTTTTTACTCTTCCTGTCACTCTCCAGGTAATAACCCACCTCCTTGATGTCACTTGACGGGACAGGGCGTTTGATGCTACCCAGAATATTGAATTTGAGGTATTCGGTTGTCACAAAATTCAGAATGCTGTTTTCATTCTCCTTATCTGCAATAAAACTGATATTTTTATTCAATTTATTGAAATAGATATTGGAAATATCCTTATCGATCCTGTAGATTGCCAGGTTAACATCTTCATAGAATCCCGCGTAAAGAGTAACTTCTCTAATCGATGCAACCATAGAGTTATATGCCGTGGTCACCATGATCATGATCAGTGACGCAATGGCAGTAGCAACGAGGATCTCTATAAGTGTAAATCCTCCGTTTGAAAATATGCCCTCTGAGGTTTTTGATATGCGTTTATTTGGCATAGATATATGAAAGCGAGTATTTTTTCTCTCTCCCGTTTTCCTTCCAGAAGACAGTAATATCGGTTTTCTGGGCGGGAATTGGTCCCAGGAGTTCGTTCTCATACCTCGTGGTTTCCCTGCTGAAAGTGAAATCTTCATATTCTTTTACGGATTCCCTGCTGATATCCGACCCTCTCATCCTCAGGAGAATGAATTCATTCATTTTTGATTTGGCAATAATCATCGCCCGGGTGTAATTTTTCGTTCCGGAAATAACCCCGATACTTGCCGAAACACTGGTATAGATACTGAGAAGGAGCATTGAAAGTATTGTGATCGCTATCAGTATCTCCACAAGGGCAAAACCTTTTCTCTGTTTGAAAAAGCGTCTCATCACACCCTGTCAAAAAAAGTATATCCCTTTTCAATCTCCGGTTCTTTGAGCTGTTTATATATCCTTATCGAAAACCTCTCCTCGTCATTGACAATCAGGTGAATGATAACATTATCCGAATATCCCTGGGGATAGAAGGGGACCATGACATTGCCGCCGGTGATTATTTCACCGGTATGGAGAACCACTTCATCAATCCTGAAGGAATCGGGGAAGCTCTTGTTCTGAAAGAGTTTTCGTTTGCTCTCCACAAATCTTCCATTCACCAGGTTTACGACAGACATGCCGTTCTCCCTTGTCATCACATCATTTTCTTCTTCGTTTTCAGATTCAGACAGGGCCGAATCGGCAAGATGGATGACCAGATAATTTATCCTGTCGTTTAAAAAGGCATCATCAAAGACCTTTTTAATAATGCCTGTGAAAATGGCCAGGTTTTCACGTTTACTGCTGAAAAAACCTGTTACCCGGGGCCCTACGGTACCCACAAGTATGGAGATAATGAGGGCCGCTACAAGGATCTCCACAAGGGTCACCCCTTTCTGGCTCTTCAGGACCCTTATTTTAAAAGAATGGAAAAATGACACTGCTACTCCCAGCTCTTTATATCGGCATCAAATCCTTCTCCGCCCGGTTTCCCGTCGGCGCCGTAACTCCACACTTCGTAGGGATTGCTCTCATCAGCCTCACCGGGAGACCTGTACTCATAGGGATGTCCCCAGGGATCATTGAGTACATTTTTTCCCTTTTTGATCTTTCCGTCATCAACCAGTTTCTGGAGCCCCTCCTCATTTGTGGGCAGGTCACCTTCAGATGCATAGAGGTCCAGTACGGTTGAAAATGTTCTGATATCTGTTTTTGCGGCAGTAACCTTTGCCTTCTTGGGGAGATCCATGAGCCGGGGAACAACAAGCCCGCCCATGATCGCCAGAATGGCCACAACGATGAGGATCTCTATAAGTGTCACACCCGAATTATCTTTCAGCTCTGCTGTGAGCTCTTTCATTTTTCTTTTAATATATACTCTCATTAAACCACTCCTTGAAATGAATTTTAAAAATTTACTGAACCAGCAGGTTCATCTCCATCATGGGCAGCATAACCGCCATAACGATTGTTCCTATCAACAATCCCATGATAATGATAATAACAGGCTCCAGAAGGTTTGTAAGACTTGTGATTGTCAGCTCTATTTCCGTCTCATAGACCTTCCCGATATTCAGCATCATGGCATCAAGCTGGTCGCTGGCTTCACCTGCCGCTATCATGCCCAGGACCATTTTTGGCAGGAACTCAGACTTTTTAAGGGCGTTGGAGATGGAAGAACCCTCTTTGATCTGCTTTCCCGCTTCGATGATCTTCTCTTCAACAACCGAATTATCCACGATCTTTCCCACAATTTCAAAAGATTTGATAATGTCCACCTTGTTGTCCATAAGAATGCCGAGATTTTGCGTGAACCTGTAGACAAGGTTCTTTTTGTATAAACCTTTTATCAACGGAATTTTCAGCTTGTATTCATCCAGTTTCCTTTTCCCTTCTTTTGAACGGGCTGTCCTTTTTACCAGGTAGATAATTCCCAGTATCAGGAAGGGAATGAGATACCAGGTGTACGAAAGAAAATCACTCACCGCGATGACAATTTCCGTGGAAAGGGGAAGTTTTTTGTTCTGTTCAATAAACATTTCCGATATGGAGGGTATAACATTTATCATCAGGAACACAACAACAATGATTGCAAAAACAAGCATGAATGCCGGGTAGTAGAGGGCTGCCTGGACCTTGTTTTTCATCATCAGCCTTTTCTCTTCGGATTCCGCAAGCCTCTCCATAACATGGTCCAGGGACCCGAGATTTTCCCCAACCAGGACCATACTCACATACATATCGGAGAAAGCGTTCCTGTGTCTCTTAAGCGCGTTGGAGAATGAGGAGCCCTCTTCAAGCTTCTCCTTTACATCGGCGATAATATTCCTGAAATGCTTGTTTTCGATCTGTTCGATGATATTGGATATTGCCATGGGGAGCTGCATGCCGGCTTTGAGAAGGGTGGCAAGCTGCCGGGAGAAGAGCCCTACCTGTTTGCTGATAAACCGCGTGCCCAGGAGATAAGCTATCCTGTCAAAGAGGAACTTAAAACGACCGCCTTTTTCATCCTTGCTCTCAGTACTGATATCCTTTCTCTCAAGCTTAACGGGATAGAATCCCTTCTGCCGTATTTTCTGTCTCGCCGAGTTCTCGGAGGGGGCATCAATAAAATCTGAGACATTTTCTCCTTTTTTATCCAGGGCCTGGTAGTGGTAAATCATTGTCAGCTAACCCTCAGCACTTCCTCTACAGTGGTTGTTCCCTCGATGGCCTTGTTCAGCCCGTCTTCTCTCAGGGTCAGCATGCCCGCGGATTTTGCCTGGTTCTTTATCTGGCTGGAATCAGCATGGGTAAGGACAAGTTCCCGTATTTCATTGGATATGGGTAAAAGTTCGAAAATGCCCACACGGCCCGTGTAACCGGTGTTAAGGCACTTGTCGCAGCCTTTTCCCCTGTAGAGCCTGCCGTTTTTCAGCTGTGTTTGCCTGAGTTTCAGCTCGGCCAGGAGTTTTTTATCCGGTTTATACGCGGTTTTGCAGTGAGGACAAATTTTCCTGACGAGTCTCTGTGCAAGGAATGCATTTATTGATGAAGCAATGAGGTAAGGCTCGATCCCCATCTCAAGTAGCCGTGTGAAACCGCTTGCCGCGTCATTTGTGTGGAGGGTGGAGAACACCCTGTGGCCCGTAAGGGCGGACTGTATGGCTATTTCAGCTGTTTCGTAGTCCCGTATCTCACCGATCATAACGATATCCGGGTCCTGGCGGAGTATTGACCTGAGACCGGCGGCAAATGTCAGGCCGATTTTCTCATGGATCTGCATCTGCCCGATACCCTTGAGCTGGTATTCAATGGGATCTTCAACAGTGAGAATGTTCACATCGGGATCGTTGAGCTTTGACAGCACCGAGTAGAGGGTGGTGCTCTTGCCGCTTCCCGTTGGACCGGTTACAAGTATTATGCCGTGTGTTTTTTTTATCAGTTCATCAAACTGGGTGAGGTTCTTCCTGCTGAAACCAATGCTCTCCAGATCAAAATTCATATCCGATTTGTAGAGGAGCCTCAGCACGATCCTCTCCCCGAAATACGTGGGAAACACAGAAACCCGTATGTCGATATCTTTCCCCCCGATCTTAAGCTGTATCCGCCCGTCTTGCGGCAGCCTGTTTTCGGTAATGTTCAGGTTGGACATGATCTTGACCCGGGAAATGATTGCATTCTGGTACTTCTTGGGCGGGGAGAACATCTGGTAGAGGATGCCGTCAATCCTGAATCTTACGGCTATGTCCTTTTCATAGGGCTCGAAGTGGATGTCGCTTGCCCTGTCTGTTACCGCGTTTTTTATGATTGTGTTTACCAGCCGGATAATAGGAGCATCATTGGCCATGTCCATGATGTCCTGTGTCTCGGACACCTGGGTGGTCAGGATCTCGAAATCCGATTCGGCAAGGTCTTCAATGACCTGGTTGGTAGACTGGCTCTGGGCAAGGTCGTAGTGGTCATGGATGATTCTCATTATCTCGCTTTCCACCGTTAGGACCGGCTCAAAGTGGAAGGAAGGGAAGAGCATCTTCAGGTCATCCAGGGGCTGGATATTCAGAGCATCGGCAACCCCCACATAGAGTGTATTTCCCTTCTTCTTAAACGGGACGATCATGTTCTTGTTGAGAAAATTTACCGGGATCTCCGCAATGATTTCACCCGGGCTCTCGAAATCGAGGAATGACTGAAAAGGGATACCGTAATATTCACCCAGGGCGGTGAGAATATCCGCTTCTGTGGCGTGGCCCTTTTTTATGAGGATCTGCCCCAGCCTGAGCGGGTTCCCCTCCTGCAGGAGAAGGGCCTCCTGCAGTTCCTCGCTGGTGATGACCCTGTTCTCTACAAGTATCTTCCCCAGTAATTTTTCTTTTCTGTTGCTCATATCAGTACCGGCTCTACTGTTTCTTCAGCATCATCTGTCCCCTTCTCTTTTGACGGGTGATCTTTTCAAGTTTTTCCTCTTTCGTGACGATGTGGGGCGTGATAAATACAAGGAGGTTTGTTTTCGTATAGGAGACCGATTGATGTTTAAAGAACCAGCCCAGGAGCGGGATGTCTCCCAGGAGAGGCACCTTGGTCACTGTAACAGTCTTATTATTTCGAATGAGTCCTCCCACTACGATGGTTTTCCCGTCAAATACCGTTACCTTGGTCTTGATATCGCGCTTTCCCAGCTTCGGGGGTTTTGTGCTTGTCTCTGAAATATCACCAAGTACCGAGTTCACCTCCTGGTAGAGGTCAAGGGTGATCCTGTTCGACTTGGTAATATGAGGGGTGATTTTCAGCTTCAATCCCACTGATTTGTAGTCCCAGGTGGAAAGCTGGGTATCGTTTTCGGTTATCCGGGTATTGGTTATCACGGGAACTTCCTCTCCCACGTTAAGTTCCGCTTCCTGGTTGTCTATTGTCAGGACCTGGGGTGTGGAGAGAATGTTAATGTTGCTCTTTGTGCTGGATGCGTTGAGCAGGGCAAAACCGAGGATCGAGGTATCACTGAGATAACCGAGCTGGAAGCCCGAGCGGAGAGGAAGTGCAAGGTCTTTATTGAGAACAGTGCTTGTGCCGCTTGCGGAATAATCGGGAAAGGAACTACTCATTATAGATGAACCGCCGTAGATATGGTTTCCCGTCTGGTTCCCCAGCATCCAGTCTATGCCGAAGCCCCAGCCGTTATCCGCGCTGATCTCAACGATGAGTGCTTCTATGAGGACCTGTTCCCGGACAATATCAAGCTCCTTGATCAGCCTCCTTATCTCTTTGAACTCTTCAGGTTTTGCCGTGATGATAAGGGAGTTTGTCTCTTTGTTGGATATTATGGAAAGCTGTGTTTTGCTCTTCTGCGGCTGTCGTACAGGCTGCCTGGTCCCCTTCCTCCGGGGAGTGGGTGTTCTCCTCTGAATGGGAGAGGTGTTAATTTTAGCTGTTTCCGAAAAGGGTATCCGTGAAAGGACATCTGCCAGCTGATCAGAATCGGCATTTTCAAGATGGACCACATGGATATTTCCCTTGCTGATAATTTCATCATCTTCTTCGTCAACCTTCTTGTCCAGTGCCCGTGTTATGCTTATCAGTCCCTCCACTTCATTTGCGGAACCGCTGAAAATAATTGTATTAAGGGTTTTATGCACCACAATTGTTGTAAACTTTGATTTGAGGGTCTTGAGTGTGTTGGATATTTCAACGGCATCGGCATTTTTTAGTTCGAGAAGAAATGTTATAGTCTTCTCCTCCCGGGGCTTCAGCTCTGTCTTCTTCCCGTCAATAATAATTTCAACATTTTTTCTTATGGCTTCAGTGATCGGTATTACCTTGATAAGGTTTTCAGTTTCAACAACAGCAAGACCCTTCACCTCAAGGATCGATTTCATGATCTCATATGCCTGGGTGACAGGGACCCTCTTCGCGGATGATATTGATATCTTGCCCCTGACCTTGTCGTCAAGAATTATGTTCTTCCCAATGAGCTGGGACATGATATTGATAAATTCGTGTATTTCCACATTATTGAAATTAAGGGCAAATTTCCTGATTCGTTTTTTCTTTGATTTAACGGTCTTTTTTACAGGCTTTTTCTGTCCCCATGCAGCGCTCCCGGGGTTTTGGAAAATCCCCGGATCAAGCATGATAGCATAAATCAATAGAATTGCCCACAGCAGATGAATTCTTTTCCTCTTTGCTTGCATTTTTATTGTCCCTTAATAAAATATCTAATCAGAAATGACGAGGTCAAATGTCATTAACGTGCCTCTTCTTTCAAGATCAACCACAATTTTTGATTCACTTTTTAATGAATCCCATAATTTATAAAGTTTCTGAGTGCTGTCAATTGCATGGCCATTTATCCTTTTTACAACATCTCCGCTTCTTGCCCCCATCTTATAGAGAATGTTATAGGGTTTGACTTTTTTCAGCTGAAAACCGACGATTTTTCCGTTCTGCCTGTATGGTCCTGCCAGAAGCCCCCTCATGGCATTATCAAGATTATTAAGGACTTTCTGTTTAATTTCAGATCTGCTCAGGCTCCGTTTGATCCTTTTGCCTTTCTGATTTCCGTTTTTTATAGATGATTTGTCACTCTCATTCCTTTTGGAAAAGAGGTCAAGCATGACCCTCTCTTCCCCGGCCTTCAGATACACCCGGGTATTCCTGATGGAAACAAGTTTATATCCGTAAACATCAGTATAGAGCTTAAATATCTCCGGGTTCTTTTCCCCCTTTTTTTTGATCATGGCCCGTGCGATGCTCCTCGGTCCGGTAATAGTTCCCATTAACTCCAGTGAATCCAGGGAACTGACCTCGGTCTCCCGGATACCTGTGTCTGCAACACTTGCGGGATCGGCAAGTTTGAAAAAACCTGATTCGAGAATTGCATTATACTGCTCAAACCGCTTTTTCATTTTCTTTTCAATAGCCCTGCTGGTTTTAATGTTCTTGTTCCCGGGTACGGGGGCAATGGAAAATTTAATTATTTCATTTATAGTGGAAGCACACATATATGAAAAGAGAACAACAGAGAGTATGTTGATCAGATGATATTTGATGTTCTGCATGTATATAAGTTACTCCCCCGATGCAAAAGAATTAAACTGTTAATAACCCTGTTTGAAAAATTTACAAATTGTAAGTTACATCTATTTAAATAAAAATATATTTTATAGCAACTGTCTGTATTATTATAAATTTCCAATAAAATGAATATCAATAATATGTCCCTGCTGCATTCGTCGTTGGAAACAGAACAGTTATCTCTTTCCCATGAGTATATCTGTTAATATTCATAGCTGAGTAGTTATGTTATATTTATTATTTCCTGTTTTTATCCAGTCAAGTAATAAATTGTAGAGAAATTTGACAACTTTGAGTTTACGAGAGGAATACACTATTTGGCGATTTCTTTTTCCTTTATCCTGTTTTTAAAGACAAAAAAGATAATAACTGCTAATAACAGGGCAAGTATAAGAAACTTATACCTGTTAAGGTAGGGGAAAATTACCTGATAGTTCCGGCCGAGACTGTAACCCAGGTAGAACAATATTGTTGATGTTATGCTCAGTGCAAGGAGGTCAACTATAAGAAACTTCTGAATCTTCATTTTCACGATTCCTGAAGTTGCAAACAGGATATTTCTCATCCCGAAAGGTACAAACCTTCCAAAAAAAAGTGTATTACCACCATATTTTAAAAAATACTTTTCTATCTTCTCAATTTTTTCTTCAGGAAAAAATTTCTGGAAGAATGATATTTTCAGCAATCTTCTTCCAAGAGTTCTGCCAAGAGTATAGGCAATAATGTCACTGAAATATGCTCCCAGGAAGCATCCAATAAAGATATAAACAGTGTTTTCCGGAACGATTGTGGCGGCAATTGACGCTGATACAATAAAAACAAGGTCTTCAGAAACGGGCATGTTAAAACCGGCAA
The DNA here is from genome assembly GCA_050298055.1 of Spirochaetota bacterium. Classification (GTDB taxonomy): domain Bacteria; phylum Spirochaetota; class UBA4802; order UBA4802; family UBA5550; genus JBNKTL01. The sequence continues at coordinate 91,157 of JBNKTL010000007.1, read as the reverse complement.
GTATAAGAAGGCCAAATGAGATAAAATGGACATTGGGCGCCATTGCAAAGAGGATTTCTGTAATAGTGTTCATATGGTTTCTATTCTACAATGAACGGTTCGGCGAGAAGACCTGGCATCCCTTTCTTTATCCAGACTTTTATCTTATAGGCAGTTTCACCTGTTTCGGAAGTTACTGTCCCCATGTCCTCGATACTGCCTATTGAATTAATAGGGAATTCATAGAACTTCTTGTTGTCTGTGAATGGGGATGTAAGTAAAATCAAAATATTGTCATCACTGGGATGCTTTTTGGGTGTCCCCTCGAAAGGAGTGTGTGTTTTTTTAAGGTTAACATAACCGCTTTTTTCAATTTCATAATTTTTTGACAGCTCAAGAAGTTTTCTCACATATTGTAATTCATTCATACGGGGTAAATCTCACACTTGATATTTTTTCATAACCGCAATGGCAAAAAAACTAAACCGGAATATTAAAATTGTCTGTTCCTCTAAAAATTAAATTTCCTACTTGCTCAGTACCCCAAAAAGAATATCAAAAAATAATTCGTAAAGGATCCCTTGTAATTTCTTTATATGCTTGACTCGAAATTTATCCGATATTTCTATTGTATTTCAATTATTTGTTGATGTTTTGATAAATTTTTCGTGACTACTCTGTTATGTATAAAAAAAAATATTTAACAAAAAACATAACTGATATGTCCCCGCCGCCTTTGGCGGCGGGGACATATTGTTGACATTTATTGTAAATATGACATTTTATTCCTATAACTAAGTTATTATAAATTTTTCTGAATCAGTTTCTCATATCAATCTAAATGAAGATACCTTTGCAGTAAACAAAAAATATAATGAATTTCAAAAAAAAATCGCTTTTTTTTCTTATATCCGGGATTGTCGTACTTCTCCTTGTTTCCGGATTTATTTTCAGGTTATATATTTCGAACCGGCTGGAAGAACTGGACTTAAAAACCAAAATAACGCTCTTCTGTAAAAATAACCTGGATAAAGCAGTAAAGATTGAAAACATATACCTGGACTATAAAGGCAACATCGTTATCAGCAACTTTGATCTTTCCATATCCAGTGATTTTAATGACAATATCAGTCTCGTAAAATGCAGCAGGATGATTTTTGTTCCTGATTTAGGAAGCCTGATAAACGGCAGGCTTTTAATAAAGGAGATAATATTCAAAGATTCTTTACTGACCATTTACAAGAAATTCGGGAAAAACTACAGAGATACAATCAACGCAATTCTTACCTTCAAAAAAAAACCTGAAGAGATAGAATATTGTGACTTAAAAAAACTGAAAATTGAGTTCCAGAACAGCAGAGTCGATTACCGGGAAGTCTTCAGATCGAAAAAACTGACAATCAGACTGAGCGGCGTAAATGCGGCCTTTAATTTTTCCCCAGACAGATTGCTTTACAGTGTATCAGGGGAAATAGCACCTTATAAAACCGCAAGTATTAAGAGGGGCCTTCTTGACCTGGACGGCATATTCACGAAGAAAACCGGAATATCGGAAAACAGAATCAAAATAGATAATTTTGATCTTTCATATCTTAATGAATTTAACAAGGAATATAGTATCGTCGGATTGTCCCTGAATGGCGGGATATCCATGGACTTTAAGCTTTCTTTATCCGGGGAGAAAAAGTTAATAAGTACCGGAGTAATTGAAACAAACAGCCTGAATATTGTTACTCATGAACCTTCCGGCCATAACATATTGTCAAATAAAAATTTTAACTTTGCTTTCGATATGGGCTATTCAGAGGAGAACGGTATGTTCTCAATTAATGAGTTCAGGATATTCGATGATCACATCAATATCCCGGTTTCCGGATTTTATAAGCGTAATAAAAAAGAAGAAGTATTAAATATTACCATAAAGTCTGTAAAGATCGATCTCAGTGATATTTCCGGCTATTTCTCCCCCGTACAGAACGTCAGCTATAACGGTACTCTCGATTTCTCCATGGACATCAACTACGATTATAAAACCGATAAAAATATCAGTGCAACGGTTGCTGCTGAGCTTTCGGACTTTAATGCACAATGGCTCAGAAAAGGAAAAACTGAAAATGTCATTAACAACTGTAATCTGAAACTCTCAGTGGGAAATAACAATTTGAGCCTTTTCTTTGCCGCCGGGATTTTCCATTCAGATTTCAATTTTACAGGGGATATGAAAATTGATTCATGGCACCCTTTCAGGTCAAATTCAACAGTTAATATCAAATCGAAACAGGTTGAAGCGGATCTCTTATACTCCTGGACAAAGAAAGCCGTTGATTATCTCTATACTGAGTCCTTCAGGGACAGCAAGAGGGGGTTTGAGATGATCTACTTTCTCCAGACTCCTGAAGCTGATACAATTAAAAATAACAATTTCAGTATACGGTATAATTCGGAAAAACTGCTTTTTGGGGAAAAGGCCCGTCTTGACGGGTTTTCCGGAGAACTTGCAATGGACAGAGGACATATCTCTCTGAAAGATTTTACACTCAGCGGCTATGGCGGAGATTATTTTCTGGATTTTCAGGGGTTTTTCAACAGGGACTATCCCTATTTTGAGATCAAGGGTCATGCGAAAAACCTGAATATAGAAGACTTTACCCGTGATTACGGAAGTTCCTTCAGAGCAACCGGAACCGGTTCCCTGGAATGTGAATTTGAACTCAATGCCTTCAGAATATCACACCTGGTGGAACAGGGAAGGGGCACAATTACCCTCTCTCTCTTTTCCGGTTCTTTGGAAAACAGCAGTTTCCAGAAGCGATTAAGCGGTTTTCTTAATAAAAACGGGTATGCTAATCTTCAGCTTAATACCCTTGATCTCAGGCAGTTCAATGTGACATTGAGACAGGTGGGCAGGAATTTCTATATTAACAACTTTATACTGAACAGTGATAAGATCAACCTGGGAAGCTATGGGACTTACGATTACCGGAAAGGGCTTCATATAAATATGTTTCCCGTTGTTTACGACAGTGAAAAGAAGGCGCAGGCCATCCCCTTGAAAATCAGAGGACCTCTCCTGAATCCTGAAATAGAGATTAAAAAGGATAAGGAAACAAAAAGAATCTCATTCTTTGATGTCGACTAATTCATAGATGACAACAGGTTGTTCCTTTCCCTTAACCCGGATAAGATCAAGTTCCCTGACAACCACATGGTCCCTTACATGTTCATATGTATTTTCACTGATAATGATGTTTGTCCCGTAAACCTTGTTTGTACCTTCCAGCCGGGCGCCCAGGTTAACATTGTCTCCCATAAGGGTATAATCCATTCGTGAGGATGAACCCATGTTTCCCACAACCATGGGTCCAGTGTTAAGCCCGATTCCGATGTTCAGAGAGGGCTTTCCCTGTTCCTCCCACATGGCATTGAGCTCATGGAGTTTTTTCATCTGTTCGATGGCACTTTTACATGCCTGGAGAGCATGATCTTCGAAGGGTATGGGCGCCCCCCAGAAAGCCATGATCTCGTCCCCTACATACTTGTCCAGGGTCCCCTGGTACCTGAATACCAGTTCTGTCATCTCCTGGAGGTAGATATTGAGGTGTTCAACCAGTTCCTCCGGTGTGAGCCTTTCGGATATTGAGGTAAATCCCCTGATATCGGAAAAGAGAACCGTCAGGATCTTCTTTTCTCCCCCGAGTTTCAGCTTGTCAGGGTGTTTGAGAAGTTCATCTACAACCGATTTCGAAACGAATTTTGAAAATGTACTCCTGATATATTTCTTCTCCTTCTGTTCCGTGAGGACCCTGTAAGCGGTAATCAATGTGAAGTTAACACCAATTTGTATAACGGGAGAGGCCAGTGCAATAATTATACTGCTGCTGTCAAAGAACAGGTAAGACGCGATAACATACGCGACACTCAGGAGAACGGTGAAGACTACCATGATAATAATCGAGACCTTCGGAAGCAGAAGTCCCAGGAGAAGGGCAATGACAAGCATGATTATGAGATTCTGTTTGTCGCTGAATTTATAGAGAAAGTCCTGGTTTAATATTGTGTTCAGTGCATTAGCGTGGTGCTCAATACCGAATGAAGCTCCGTAGGGAGACCTTTTTTCATCAGTGGCTATCCCGGTTGATGCGTATGCGGCAACAAGGAGGATCTTGTCCTTCAGGGATTCATTGCCCTTCATGCTTCCATCTCTGTAGAAGAGGTTGTAAGAATAGTGCTGAAAACTCCCGGAGCCCCCGATAAAGTTGATATCCATGAAACCGTAATTATCAATGGGTATGATGATCTCTCTTTTATCATTAGGTTTTATCATCTTTTCACGGGGAATGTTTTTCAGTTTGATATATTCACCCATTTTAATCTCAACATCCTTCTGGGTTATCCCGTAGTACTGCATGGCTATGGTAAGGTCAATATTCGGATAGTACCAGCCGAACATCTCAAGGACCAGGGGCATTGTCCGGTTTACTTTGTCCCTGCCGGGGAACACGTTTGCAAAACCGATACCCTTGGCTGATCGTATGAGGAGAGGGGTAGGTGGGACCGCCTCCTGGACAAGGTATTTATCTTCGGCAAGCTTGAACATGAACTTGCTGAGAAGATCCACAACATCCTTGTTTGCTTTTACCGGAAAGTACTTGGATATAAGTTTGCCAACGTCCTTATACTCAAGTTCGGGCATGTAGGAGTTGACAAATTCAAAAATAAAGTTTCTGGACAGGTCCGACAACTGGCTGCTGGTTTTCCCCAGGCTGTGTTTTTTATTGATTTCCGAGATTGATGCCGTGACAAACTTCATGTCCTTTACGGGGATATCCGTGGACGGCACACGCCATCTGACTCTGTTCATCAGGGCAATCCTCTCTGCCTGGTCCTTGTAATCGGTGTCAACATCCTCGGTCTCCAGGGGGTAATCGAGAAATACATTTTTTGCTTCACTGATGGCCTTTGCCAGTTCCTCTTCATGCTCCTTGTGGTCAAGAAACATAATATCAAAAAATATGGCAAGGGGGCTTCCTGTCCCCACAAACCGTGTAAACTTTGCATGAATGTTCCAGGGGAAAGGCCAGTTAATTCCTTTATCAGAAAAATCCCTCACTGTATTTTCATCAATACCCAGTATGACAATATCTTTATTTGCCCGGGGATTAATCCTCCCCATTTTCACTCCTTCTTCAAGCTTTACGGCTTTTTCCGAAGGATCTCTCAGAAAAAACCTGAAATCTATTGATCCCCACTCCATTCCTTCAAAAAGGGTCGTCTGTGAATAGAAGAAAGAAACAATAAGAAATATTATCAGGGAAATTATTAGACCAATTATATGATTTTTTTCGAATTTAAAAAAGCTCATATCTTCCTCTCGAGGGATTAAAAATTATTAGTGATTACTTTAATAGGCCGAGTCTATTATTTCAAGCTATTATTTTTATTTGTATGAAATTTTGCAGGATGAGCCCGAAGATCACAAACGTAACAATTATTATGGTTCCTTGTTTGTCGTTGACAAAATTTTCAACAACATGCTCAATGTAGAACAAATTTCATACATAGCATAATTGCCATAATTAATGGAATGCTTTTTTAAAAAGTATAAAATGAAAGTGAGTAATAAAAATATTCTGATCCTGGTATCTCTTTTATTATTATTTATAAATAAAAGTGATATATTTAGTGATGGAACTCCGGTCATAGCATATCAAAGCGGATCTGTTAAACCTATGCAAAATAAATACATTTAAATGGAATTGATACACGGGAAAAGGCAAAAAAATTTGTTAAGACATATGCCTATAAAATACAGTATATAGTTTTCAAAGAACCTGTTCTTGCAAACGAATTAAACATAAAAATTTTAGACGTATTCAAGGGATCAAAATATAATGAAACATGTATCAGTGAAATTGAAATATTTGTTAAATGAATATCAAATGACGGTTCTCAAAGAACAATATTAGAATTTTCAGAAATTTCATCGACATGATATTCCATGAATCAAGACAGCTTCTCGTTCAACGCAGGTCATGGAAAGTGATAATTCACGCTTATGTTTCAGTATATCAGAAACATGGGATTTGCCGTCAATGACCCCCGCTTAGAATACCTCTATATTTTGTTGACAAAAAAAAGCTTTGAAACTTAGTGATAATATATTTTACCCTATATCGTATTTACAGAATAAACAGCGTAATTATCCATATCAGCCCTGCGAGGATCTTAAAATTGAATCTTAAAGAGTTAACATATACCATCATTACAGAATCCATAGAAAAAGCCCGGGCCGAGGGGAAGCTGCCCGCAGGGAACGGGCTTCCCCCCTGTAAAGTTGAATATCCCAAGGATGAGAAGTTTGGGGACACTTCCAGCTCCATCGCACTGGAATCGGCAAAAATACTCCGAAAATCACCTATGGAAACCGGCGAAATTATAAAGGAATATGCCATACAATACTCGGAAATCGAAAACGTTGAAGTAGTAAAACCGGGCTTTATTAACTTTGCCTTCTCCTTCAATGCTTTAGCAGGTTCGCTTCCGGATATTCTGAAAAAAGATAAAGACTACGGAAAAACAGTCAAAGAGAAACCGGAACGGATAAACATCGAATTCGTTTCCGCTAATCCCACCGGCCCACTGAATATCGTGTCCGCACGGGCTGCGGCTATCGGCGATACCATCGCCAACCTCCTTGAAGCGGGAGGAGACAGGGTTGACCGGGAATATTATATTAATGATTACGGCAACCAGGTTATGCTTCTTGGCAGGTCCGTTCTTGCCCGGATGAAGGAACTGGAGGGTGAAAACCCGGACTTTCCGGAGGATGGTTATCACGGGGAATATATAAAGGATATCGCCTCATACCTCGTTGATAATTTTAAAGATGAATACAGCATCATCGAATCAGAGGATGAACTTCTGGACTATATTGCCCGGAAGGCCGTTGAGTATAATGTAATGGGTCAGAAACAGGCTCTTGAAGATTTTAATGTGAACTTCACGACCTGGTTTAGTGAGCGTTCACTCCATGAAGGAGGAAAAGTCGAAGAGGCACTTGCATTTCTCGAAGAAAAAAAAGCCGTTTATCTCAGAGAAGGAAAAAAGATCTTCCAGTCAACGGAATTTGGAGATGACAAGGACAGGGTGGTCGTAAGAGATGACGGGAGGCCTACATACTTACTTGCGGATATTGCTTATCACAGGGAGAAAGCATCACGGGAGTATGACCGGATTATTAATATATGGGGACCGGACCACCACGGCTATGTAGCACGGCTTTCAGGTGCCATGGACCTCATGGGTTACGATAAAAACCGCTTTAAAATCCTCATCGCGCAGCAGGTCAACCTCGTCCAGGAGGGCGAAACGGTTAAGATGTCAAAGAGGCTGGGGAACTTCTCCACCATGAAGGACCTGCTGGATGAGATAGGAGCAGATGTTGCGCGGTACTTTTTTATCATGAGGTCTCTTGAAAGCCACCTCGATTTTGACCTGGTCCTTGCCAAAAAGGAGAGCTCTGAGAATCCCGTGTTCTACCTGCAGTATGCCCATGCAAGGATCTGCTCAATCTTCAGGGAGTCTGTGAAAAAGGGGTACAGCTACGACTCCGGTTCGTTTAACAGGGAGTACCTCAACAATACCGAATCTGTAAAACTGATGAAGATGATGGTCAAATTCCCGGAAGAAGTGAGCAGTTCAGCGGAGTCAATGGAACCCCACAGGCTCTCGAATTACCTGATGAGGCTGGCACAGCTATACCATAAGTTCTATACCGAGCACAGGGTCCTTTCCGATAACCATGAGAAGTCCAACACCTTTATGTTTCTCTCTGACTGTGTCAGGACAGTCCTCCGTAATGGCCTTAACCTCCTGGGTGTTTCAGCACCGGAACAGATGTAAGCTCAATATGACCGGAGGGAGATAATGAAACAGGTAACGGTAATCTCCACGGGGAATGAACTTGTTAACGGGACCACCCGTGATACCAACAGCGGTTATATAAGCTTCAGATTTTTTGCAACGAACTTCAGGATCATAAGGGTCATTGTTACAGGCGACAACCTTGCTGACCTTGTGAATTCCCTGGAGGAATCAATCTCATCATCTGACTTTGTGTTTATAACAGGAGGTCTCGGCCCTACCGGTGATGATAATACAATAGATGCATTACGGGAAATAACCGGTTTTAATATCATACAACATAAAGACTCGGAAGAGAAGTTACGAGAGAGATTCGCGAAATACGGTATGAAAGTGGAGAAGGGCGATCTGAAGATGGCGGCGGTACCGGAGGGCTCAGTGGTATTCGGAAACAGTACCGGCCTGGCACCCGGTTTTCTCATGACACATGAAGACTGCAGCATCATAGCTCTGCCCGGGGTGCCGGCCGAGATGACAGATATGCTTGATAAAGTGGTAATCCCCTACCTGTCTGAAAAAGGGCTCCTTCAACAGGGGGACCACCTGGTTTTCAGGACAACCGGGATCAAAGAAACCGAAGTCAACGCCCGGCTGGACAGGCTGGGGTTAACCAAAGGTGATATGGAGTGGGGCCTGACTTCCCGGAACGGGGTTGTTACCGTATCTCTCATAGACAGGAGCAGGCGGTTTAAACTTATTTCGGTAAAAGAAAAGGTACGGGATCTTTTTTCTAAGGATCTTATAGGTTTCCCGTATGAAAAACCTGAAGAAGAACTGGTTGACCTTCTGAAAAAGGGAAATTCCACCCTTGCAGTGGCTGAATCGTGTACCGGGGGAATGATCTCCCGGAGACTGACCGATATCCCCGGCTCTTCTGCTGTTTTCAAAGGCGGTATTGTAGCATACAGTAACAGCATGAAGCATGATCTCCTGAAAGTTTCCCACGAAACCCTCAACAAAAAAGGTGCCGTAAGTGAGGAAGTTGCCGGGGAGATGGCCGGGGGTATAAAGGAAGCGTGTAAAAGCAGCTATGCTGTTTCTGTCACAGGCATTGCCGGGCCGGAAGGTGGTTCCCGGGAGAAACCCGTAGGGACAGTCTGCTTTGGTTTTGCCCTTGATGAGGGGCTTGTTACGGTCACCCGGCAGTTTTCCGGCAACAGGGAGAGGATCAGGAGCAATTCGTCACTCTATGTCATCGATTACATGAGAAGATATCTTCTCAAGAAAAAATAGACATAATTGAGATTTTATCCTTTAAAAAAAATCAGGAATATATTATTGTTGCTGATTACACATTCTTACTAATGTTCATATGAAAAAGCTATTACCTGTTATATTTATTATTTTTCTTTTCCCCTGTAGTTCAGCCTGGTCTGCAAATGACAACAAGGTATTGTATGAACAGGGTAAGGAGGCATTCAACTCCGGGAACTACGGTTCATCGGATCTTTTGTTCAGGAAGATTCTCGATTCTGATGATGAAGAATACAAGGATGAAGCACATTTCCTTCTCGCAAGGTCGATTTTCTACCAGAAGAAGTTTAAATCAGCAATATTTGAATTTAACAGCTACCTGACAAAATGCAGAACCTCCGGGCTCTGCATTGAATCGAGGTACTGGATCGGTGAATCACAATTTTTTCTCAAAAACTATAACAGTGCAATAGAGGAATATAAGAGATATATCGCGAACAGTAAAAATGACAGGCTCATCTCCGCGGCTCATGACAGGATAGGGACTATTTATAACAGCCAGAAGAGATATGACGAAGCAATCATTGAGTGGGAGAGGGCAATAAAAATAAGCAGGGAGAAAGACCTCAATGCCGAAAGGCTTCTTAATATTGGAATAGCATATTTTCTTAATATGAAATACAGGGATTCACTTAATAAGTTGAATCCGCTTCTCACATCAAAATCGGATAAAAAAATTATTGCAAGGGCCCGGATGATAATAGGGAGAAATTATCAGGCCCTGAAAAATTTCCGGAAAGCACTCCTGATCTTTAACGGGATACCCGATGACCTCATTAAAGAATATCCATACAGTGAAGCCCAGTTTTACAAAGCTCTTTCGTATCTTGAAATGAAAAAGATAAACTCTGCAATCCCGCTTCTTGAGCTCTTTATTATAATCGGGAAAAAATCTGATCTTTTTTATAATGCCTATCTTGAACTGAGTAAAATATATATTGAAAAGGGGAAAGAGGAGAGCAGCATCAAGCTGCTTGAAGAGGTCAGGAAAAAATCGAAGAATGGACATCTCAGGGTCAAGGCCTCCATCTATCTGAGCAATATCTATCTCAAAGAAAGCCCGGAAAAAGCAATACCCTATCTTGAAGACGCCGCGGCAATCAATGTGCCCGAAGAACATAAAAACATACTCCTTCTTCTGGGAAAGGCGTATATGGATGCCGGTAAGTTTGGTGAGTCAGAAAAGATATTTGATGAATTTATCAGGAGATACCCCTTTGATAAAAACAGAGAGGAAGTTGATTTTCTCAAAGCAAGGATTTATCTGGAAAAGGGTGAAACGGGTAAAGCCGTTGAACAGTTTGAAACCTTTCAGCGCGAAAACCCTTTTTCAAAATATATCGGAGAATCCAACTATTACCTGGCGCTGGTCAACTATAAAAAGGACCGGTATAAAAAAGCCGTTGAGCTTCTGAAGAAATACCTGGCAAGGAGAGATAGTGAAAACGCTTTCAGGGCAAAACTCCTCCTTGTGGATTGTTATTTAAACCTTAAAGACATGAAAAACGCGCGCTGGTATACTGAAAGACTTATCAGGCAGGACATTAAAAAACCGGGTGTAGAAAAAACAATATTCAGCTTTGCGTATTACCTTTACGAGCAGGGGAAGAATGCCGACAGGTATTTCAGGATCATTACAAAAACATTTCCAAATTCTGATGAGAGATTCAAAATAGCCCTGCTTCTCGGAAACAGGGCATATGGTAAAAAAGAGTACCCTGAAGCCATTTCATATTATACAAGATATCTCAAAGGTCATCTTTCAAGGGATAAGGGAATCGCGTATTTTAATATCCTCCTCTCATATTACAGACTTGAACAATATGAGAATGTTGTTGCTGCTATAAGAAAAGGGAAAAGGCCGCCCCTTGATGAAAACCAGTGGGAAGAGATACCGCTTATTCTCAACAGGAGTCTTTTCAGGTTGAAAAAATACAAGCAGGTATATGAAGACATGTATACCAGTGATTTCAGCATCTATAACAAGGAAGACCTTCTTATATTTATTATCAGTGCCCTTGAATCGGGTGATCCTGAAATTGCTTCCCATGCCACGCATGTTCTCAGCAGCAACAAGGAGTTATACTCACAGGCCCTCTATCATTTTGGAAACTATTACCTGGAAAGAAAAGAATACGACAGGTCCTCGGGGTTCTTTTCCAGGATTATTATTGAGTGTCCGGGAACAAGCTGGGAAGAACCTGCAAAGTTAAAGCTCTCCAGGCTCTATATCATTAATAAGAGATATACTGATGCAATAAAGAGGCTCTCTGATGTAAAAAAGAGAGAACACCGCGACCAGAAAAATTCCCTGCTTATCATATCCTATATGCAAAACAACCAGGTGAAGGATGCCCTCTCACTTGCATTGAGAGAGAGGATGCACCTTCTCCGGAGCGAATATGGTGAAAGTGCAATGACAGCTCTTGTAGAGTATTTCTTCGAAAAGGGTGATATCAAGCAGTTTAACCTCTTTTCAGCTTACCTTAAGAGATACAGGGGAAATAATATCAAAATTAATTACCTCTCCGCAAAGATCTACTACAGAAGAAAAAATTTCAGGAAGTCATTCTATTTCTATTATAAGCTTTCGCTTTCAGATAATATTTACAGGTATGAATCTCTCTATTCTCTTGGCAGAATAAGCCTGTTCGTGAACAGGAACAGAGATTCCGCCAAAAAATTCTTTAAAAAGCTTCTTGAAAATAGTAAGGAGAAAACCGATCAATATTATGATACTCTGATCAACATGGCAATTATCTCAAACGAAGAGAACAGGCCGGATGAATCAAAAAAATTCCTGGATGAAGTGCTTCTCAACAAAGAGAACAGAATTGCATATAACCGTGCAGTTAATCTTTATGCGAGGTTTGGATATAAAAGAGATGCATCCGTTCAAAAAATGGATGAGTAGGTATTCATGAAAATTCTTGTTGTAAACGGTCCTAATATAAACCTCCTGGGTACACGGGAAACTGAAGTATATGGTACCGTTACCCTGGAAGAGATAAACAGGTCCCTGTCAGATGAAGCGAAAACCCTGGAAGTGAACCTGGTATTTTTCCAGTCAAACAGTGAGGGTGAAATCGTTGACTTTATCCACAAAAACCGTGACGCCCGGGGAATGATCATAAATCCGGCAGCACTGACACACTCGTCAATATCCATCAGGGACGCAATATCCGCAGTTTCACTTCCTGTTGTGGAAGTCCACCTCTCAAATATTCATGCCAGGGAAGATTTCAGGAAGATATCCTATATCGCGCCTGTATCAATCGGCCAGATATCAGGATTCTCCTCATATTCTTATCTCCTGGGGCTCAAGGCGCTGGTTAACCATATTAAAGCAGTGGAAAAGAGATAAAAGTGCCGGATTTGCCGGATGAAAAGGAAAACAGATTCTTTACCCGGGAACATGTCTGGCTCAGGATGGTTGATGATTTCAACTCTCTCTGCGGGATAACATCAGAGATGCTTGAAAGCTTTTCCCAGGTCCTTTTTGTTGATCTGCCGCAGGTCAACAGGGAAGTTGACCGGGAGGAAAAAATAGCAATTCTTGAATCACATCTCGATATCTATTATATGCGGTCACCTGTATCGGGCAGAATTGTCAGGATAAACCATGATCTGTTTATGACACCCGGATTAATCAACAGCGACCCTTATGGAGAGGGCTGGTTATTTGAAATTGAGCTTAAAGACAAATACCAGCTTGATGATTTGCTTGATTATGAAAAATACCTGGAGCATAGAGATTTCTGGTAATCTGAAAGTTTTCTGGTTGACATGTTCTAAAAAAGATGTTTAAATTTTAGTATATCAAAACAGGAGAGCGCACATGAACGGCGAAATGATGCTGCAGAACGTGTTTTATCTTTTTATTATTGCGATAATCCTCGAAGCATCGGTCATGGCGGTTTTTTCAATGTCTGTCATGAAAAAACTGAGCGACAGAACACCTGTTGAAGCCGCCAGGGATGCACTTATACTTATACTCGCTTTTGTTCTCTGCTACAAGGTGAAGCTGCTTACAATTTTCAGAGGTACGGGGATCAAGCTTCCATATCTCCTTGATACTCTGATAAGCGGGCTGGTGCTTGCCAGGATGACATATTTTATCAGGGAATATCTTTCAAAATTCAAGCATGGATAAAGTGGCTGCCGGTTATCTGCTGACCTGCCATGACATCAATTATGCTTAATTTTTACCGGATGGTTCCAGATCATTGATTGCCGGATTTTTCGGCAGTGAGAACAATTCTACACGGTTTCTCCCTCCCTGTTTTGCCCGGTAGAGGGCTTTGTCCGCCTCTGCAAGCATCCTGTTCAGAACTTGGTCAAGATCTTCACTGAGGTCATTTTTTGAGAAATCAAGAGATGAAATCCCTATACTGGCAGTGATCCGGAGAATATTATTTTTATAGTTAACATGCAGTGCTTCAATCTCATCCTTAATCCGCAATGCTATTGTCTCTGCTCCCGGAGCGTCGGTTTCAGGTAGGAGAACCACAAATTCCTCTCCTCCGTATCTTCCGGGGGTATCGCTGATCCTTACATTATCTTTAAAGACAACCGCTGTTTCGACTAAAATCTTATCACCTGCCTGATGCCCGTATGTATCGTTTATATTTTTAAAAAAATCGAGATCAATAATATGGATTGACAGAGGACGACGATACCTTTTTGCTCTTGTTATCTCTTTTTTGCTCGTCATCATGAAATGCCGCCGGTTGTACAGACCTGTTAATTCGTCAATAGCTGCCAGTTCCTCAAGAGATTTCAGCAGCTTCTTCTGTGTGGTTATATCGTTTAACGCAATGATCTTTCCGATGGTTTTTCCCCTGCGGGATCGTAAGGGAACAGCTGTTAAATTGTAGTAAAACGTCTCATTTTTTACGGTTATTTCGATATCGATGATTTTATTCATTAATGATCCGGAGAGTGCTATTATTTCAGTATGATCATAGAGGACTGTTTTAAGTATTTCTCCCTTTGATCCGGAAAGCCGCGGGAAAAGGAGTTCGGCTGCATTGTTATAATCAGCTACTTTTCCGGTCATATCGATTACGATCACAGGGTCTTTCATATCCTCAAATACTCTGTCCCTGGCTATAGGTATAATGTGGAACATCTTAAAACGAAAAAGTGCCAGGGCAAAAAGAGGTCCCGTAAAGGCAAGAAAAAATGGATTAATATCTATACCTTTGGGAGTGATTCCTGCCATATACATAATATTTCCTCCCCAGGGGATGAGGGATGCAAAAAACATTGTTGTCGCCTGCAGACGCAGGGTTCCGGTCATTTTTATCATCATTCGGAAAAAAAGAAGATTTCCTCCCAGTATCATAATATTCTTATAGGCGTAATCTATATAATACCAGGCCCCTTTTTTTATATCCGCAAGGGGAAAAGGTCCTGACAGATCAAGGGTTAATGAAAGATAGTGAAGATGATGGTAGTGATTGGTATAGAGCATTATTATCGTTGCAACCGGTATAATAAAAAGGAGAACATACATATATGGTTTCAGCCTGTCATTATATCCCCGGTAGTGAAGGGCGAGAATAAACCAGAAAACCGAAAGGGGTGTAATACCCAGGTACTCTATCTTTAAGGCGGTATAAATTCCTTCGATAGTGGTATTGTACAATTCAAAAGCATAACCGAAAGAGTATATGGTTCCGGAAAGCATTAATAACATATAAGCCATTGAACCTGCAGCACGGATCCTTTGGGTTGCATAAAAGAAAAGCGATAATGTGATAAATCCAGATAAAATCAGGGAAAGAATGAGTTCATACTTATAATTCATAATATTACAGAAATTAATATTTTTTAATAATATTAATAAAATGATTTTTTATGGTATAATCTGTCAATGATTTAAAGATGAAAAATTTATTTGGGGGCTTGATGCAATATACAACTTCCGATAAGATATATTATGTCTCATTAGGATTTTTTTCATTGTTCAATGAACCATTTCCTCCTCATAATATACACCAGAATATTGCATTGACAATTTTGAGTATACTTAAAAAGTATACATGATTATAAAAATAATATTATACAGGAGAAGCAACAATGAAAAAGTTTATTTCAATTATTTTTGCTGCATTACTTGTCACCCAGGCAGGGTGTCTGAAAGATATGATTAAGGATTCTGCAAAAGATACGCCGCTCAATAACAGGATCCTTCTGCATAAGAACCCAAGAGTGGGAGATTATGCGATATTTCAGGGAGCACAGGGTGCCGCACAGGTAAAAATGAAGATTATCGGTCGTTCCGGTAAACTTTTTATTATCAGGAGTGAAAGCGGTTTTGTTATTCCCGGTGTGGGTTTTAAGGAATCAATGACTATTGATGTCTATGCAACATGGGGCGGTTTTGTAAAAAAAGGCTTTCTTGTTGATGGAGATGAACGGACTCCCCTTAAAGTCGCTGCTCCCGGCCAGAATGAATACATGATGCCGGTAAATATCACAGCCGATCAAAAAAGAAAGTTCGGACTCGGCAACAGTGTCACCGTTAAGGCAGGGAATTTCAGGGTTTCTTTAAAAGCATTCAAGTCCCGGAAAAGTGACAGGGACACTATCGTTGTTTACCAGATAAGCCCCCAGGTGAAATTCATGCATGTTGCAGGTTACAGTTTCCTTAAAAATGGTTCAGAGTATGAAAAACATCCGGCACTTGAATTGATTGAGCAGGGTAATAAAAGATAGTAACAGATTGAGGCCGGGAAATTTTCCGGCCTCACCTGCTGATAAAGATGCTTTTCCCCTCCCCCATTCTTACAATTGTTATTCAGAAACCTGCTTGACACAAATTTAATTTATCGTGTATTGATCATTTTATGAAGGTTGTGATTTTAGGTGCGGGAGTCGTAGGATTTCAGATAGCCAGTATTCTCATTTCCGAAGGGAAAGATGTTGTTCTCATTGAGAATAATATTGAAAGAGCCAAGTATGCCTCTCAACACCTCGATTGCATTGTTTTAAATGAAGAGGGGAACAACCTCCTGACTCTGAAACGGGCAGGTATTGAAAAAGACGACTACTTTATCAGCGTGACAAACTCCGATGAGGTCAACATGGTTGCCTGCGGTCTTGTGGCCAGCGAATTTGACGTAAAGCTTAAGATCGCCCGGGTGAGAAACCTCGATTACTCAAAGGCAAAGATCTTCGAAAAAGCCTTTCTCGGCATCGACTATATTGTGAATCCCGAGGTTGAATCATCACGGCAAATTGCCAATACCGTGGCACTGGGGGCAACCAGTGATGTGATGCTCTTCCAGGATTCTGACCTGCAGATGCGGAATACCCTTGTAGATAGCAATTCATTTTTTAAAAATAAGACAGTCAAGGATATCAGGAAGTCCCTCAAGGAAAGATTCCTGATTGCAGCAGTATACCGGGATGATTCCTTTGTTATTCCCTCAGGGAATACGCTGATTCGGGAAAATGACAACCTCTATCTTCTCGCCTCAAAGGACAATCTGACGAAAGTATTCATGGAGACAGGAAGGAAAAGCCAGAAAATTGATAAGATCCTGATTGTAGGTGGAGGAAAAATTGCCACCCTGATAACCCGTTATCTTATCAGGACAGGAAGAAGCATTACTATTATAGATGATGACTACGAAAACTGCAAAATCCTTTCGGAGAAATTTCCCGATGCTCTTGTGCTGAGGGCTGATATTTCCGAAGAGGAGATATTTGAAGAAGAAGAGCTGCATAGATATGATCTTGTTATTACAACAACAGATAACCAGGAACTGAATATTCTTACTTCAGTATATGCGAAACATATCGGAATTCCCCGAACAATTGCTATAATTACAAAGAACAGTTATTTTAACGTTGCAAACAAACTGGGGATCGACTCATGCGTGAACCCGAAAAACAGCACCGTTGATGCGATTCTGAAATATATCAGGCGGGGCAATATTAAATCCATACACCGGCTCTTTAACGGTAAAGCTGAGGTCATTGAATTCACGGCCGACAACACCTGCAGGCTCCTTACGAAACCGATCAAGGATCTTGAAATGCCGGAAGGTTCGCTGATACTTTCCGTTATCAGAAATGGCAAAGTAATGATTCCCGACGGTAATTTTCAGATAGAAGAAAATGACACAATTGTGATCATAGTGAAAAAACAGTCTATCGCAGAGATTGAAGATATTTTCCAGAGTACGAGCAGCTGATACTGTCCCGGCAATGAATTTCAAATTAGTCATAAAACTGGTTTCGATCTTAATGTGTATCATCTCCGGCTTCATGCTGGTGCCGGCAATGATATCAATCTACAATAACGAGATCAGGGCAACCCATGCATTTTCCCTGACCATACCTTCAGCTGTTCTTATCTCACTCCTCATTCTCTTTTTCCTGAGAAACACTAAATCCAGGACCATGAAAACCCGGGACGGGTTTCTCTTTGTTTCACTGAGCTGGATTTGCGCATCCCTGATCGGAGCATTTCCTTTTTATCTCTCCGGGGCAATACCCGGTTTTACAGAGGCGTTCTTTGAGACAATATCCGGTTTTACCACTACAGGAGCATCCATTCTTACGGATATTGAGTCCCTGCCCCGTTCGCTTCTCTTCTGGAGATCGCTCACGCACTGGCTTGGGGGAATGGGGATAGTTGTACTCACTGTTGCAGTGCTTCCCCTGCTGGGGATTGGGGGACTTCAGCTGATAAAGGCTGAAGCGCCGGGACCAACTGTTGACAAGTTGACGCCAAGGATAACGGAAACGGCAAAGCTGCTCTGGTTTATTTATATTGGATTCACAATATCCGAAACAGCTCTTCTCATGCTTGGGGGAATGGACCTTGTGGATGCACTTACCCATACATTCGGGACTCTTGCAACCGGCGGGTTCTCCACAAAAAACACCAGTGTTGCCCATTTTAATTCAGCGTACATTGAGGGAATTATTACACTTTTTATGGTCTTTGCCGGGATAAATTTTTCCCTGCATTTCAGGATCCTTACGGGAAAATACGGTTTTGTATTAAAAGATACTGAATTTAAGGCCTACCTTGCAATATATATATCAGCAACTCTTATCATGACCTTTAATCTCTATGGAAATTTCTACCAGGGTATCGGTGAGAGTTTCAGGTATGCAAGTTTCCAGGCGGCAACTATTATTACAACTACCGGATATGCGTCAGCAGATTTTGAAAAGTGGCCTTACTTTAGCCAGATCATACTCTATGTTCTGATGTTTGTGGGAGGATGTTCAGGTTCAACGGGAGGCGGGATCAAGGTCATCAGGCTGGTAACACTTCTCAAGCAGGGATTAAATGAGATGAAATATCTCCTCCATCCCAGAGGCATTTTTACACTGAAGATCAGCGGGGACTCAGTTCCCAAAGACATTATTTTTTCTATTTCCGGGTTTTTCTTTCTCTATATCTTCATGCTGTTGATAACATCTCTGGTAGTAGCCAGTTCAGGGGAGGACCTTCTGACTTCATTTACCACTGCCCTTGCCACTGTTGGTAATATCGGTCCCGGTTTCGGTAAGATTGGTCCCACGGAGAACTATGCATTCTTTCCGATATATGTTAAATGGTTTCTCAGCTTTGCCATGCTGGCCGGCAGATTGGAACTCTACACAGTCTTGATCCTCTTTACACCGAGATTCTGGAAAAACTAGGCTTATTAATCCTCATCAAATGCAATAAGCGCCACGGAGTGGGCTTCAATCCCCTCCCCTCTCCCTGTAAAACCAAGTTTTTCCGTTGTCTTTCCCTTTATCCCTATTCGATCTTTGTTTATTCTGATTGTATCGGAGAGAATATACTTCATCTGCTCTCTATAGGGAGAGATTTTTGGACTTTCACAGACAAGGGTTGTATCAATATTAATAACAGATATGCTATTTTCTTCCAGGAGAGCGCAGACTTTTTCAAGAAGCTTGATACTGCTTATTCCCCTGTAGCGTTTATCCGTATCGGGAAAAAGTGTGCCGATATCTCCCAGGGACGCAGCACTTAATAAGGAGTCGATAACGGCATGTGTTAACACATCTGCATCAGAATGCCCTTCCAGACCCTGGCTGTAATCGATTTTTACACCGCCAAGAATTAAGTCTCTTCCGGGAGCAAACCTGTGTACATCATACCCGTGGCCTATTCTCAAATTGCATTTCATAATTATGGTTTTAATGTGGAACTTCCCTCTTTAAAGAGAACTCTTGTTAAATTTAGAGATTATGGTTTTACTGTTTTCCGGACAGTGAAAAGGATTGCAAGCTGACTTCCAAGGGGCGAAGCTTTATATTTTAAAAACATCAGACAGTGAACTCAGCTTTAGTACGTTAAGTACCTTGGGGCTTACCTTGTTTATGGACAGGGTTTTGTCTTTCTTTTTTTGAAGTTTCAAAAGACTGATAAGTACTCCAACGCCGGATGAATCGATATAATCCACATTTGACAGGTCAATTTCAATATCTTTATCCACATTCTGACCTATCTCAAAGAGCTTCTGTTTAAAACTCTTAATGGTCATCATCTCAATATCACCATTTACTACTATGCTGACTTTCTTGTCATGATCTTTTACTTCAATATCCATATCCCAACCCTGTTTGTGATGATTTATAAATTTATTATTGATCTGTTATCAAGTCAAACATTTATTTATTTTTCACAAAAAATAGTTTGATTTTTATAACTACTCAGCTATGTATAAGAATAATCTTATCATTAAAAAATAGAAATAATATGTCCCCGCCGCCTTCGGCGGCAGGGACATATTGTTCAATTTTAGTAAATACGTTATTTTTAGATATATTCATTATATTTTATTCACAATCGGTCGATTTATAAACTATAAATTTATTTTTAATTTTCAGGAGGGGCTCTTGAAAATGAAGATTAAAACCGCAATTTTCATTTTATTAATTTTCACGGTTTCCCTGTCTTCCCGTTACCTGTCAGCGCAGGACCAGGTTCGAGAGGTGAGAAACCTGACGACTATTGTTGAAAAGAAACTGGGTAAGATAAAAAACTCCGATGCCGTGAACTATGCACAGGAAGAAATAAACATCATTGAAGGATATATTAAGGAAACAAAGAGACTGATCAAGGAAGAAAAATACCAGAGGGCATACTATGTTATCAGTATTGCTATTTCATATTTTAACCTGGTCAGTGCAAAATCTTCTCTTAATGAATCAAAGACGGAGTTAAACAAGATCAAGGAAAAGCTCAATGAATAAATTGATAAAGTACCGACTCATCAGTATACTCTCCCTCATGCTGATATTTATCTCTACCGGCAATCTCCTTGCATGGGATGAAGATTCGTGCAAAAAGATCATCGAAAAAGCAGATAATGCAATTAGCGATATTGACAATAATTTTGAAATTAAAGAATTTCTTCCCTACGATTACTATTCTGAAGCAGTAATAAATATCAGGATGTCCAGGTGGGAACTTGACAATGAGGAGTATGAGCTCGCATTTTTCTATGCCTCAACTGCATTGATTAAAATTGAAACTGCCAGGATATATGCCGAAGCAAGGAAGCTTGAAAGAGACAGGCTCATATATGAGAAGAACTACTACAGGAAGAAAAAGAAGGAAGAGACTGCAGAACCTGTAAAGACTCCAACGGATATGAATGAAATAATCGAAGCAAACCTTCTTAAAAAAGGGAATATCTACCGGATTGAAATCATTGACAGAAACCTTTTTGAAAAGAGAAGGCTCAGTTTGAGTAAAAGGGGCCTGAAAAGCATGGAGAAAATTATCAGGGTCCTTGAAAAATACAGTAACAGCAAATTGAGAATTGTCGGTCACACGAGCTTTACTGATTACAGAAAGTTCTCTGAGAGAAAATCGAAAAGGCTGAAGAAATTTTTTGTTGCTAATAATATCAATGGTGACCGGATTACTGCTATAGGTGCAGGCAACAGGATTGTCATGGACACGGCAGTCGGGTTCAGGCGAATTGACAGGATTGAGCTGATTATAACAGGTATTGAGTAATCTCAGGTCATTTTTCCATTTACTTCTGCAAAGTCAATATCCTCCAGAATAAGCTGCGGATAACTTCTCCCCCTGTAATCATTTATCTCAAGCCGGTATACAATATCTGCATTTCTTCCTGATTTATAGATCTCTTCCATTTCACGGGAGATGTTCCATCCAATAGCGGTAAGAAAGCTGTTTTCGGCAAAGGTATACCTGCCATGGTTTTGTTCTTTGCCAATTTTCCTGAATTCATTGATTTTCACATTTTCTGAATAAAAAAGCGGCTCTTCGTTTCCCTTGCCGTATGGTTCAAGAGCACGCAAAGATTCAATGAACTTAAGATTGATTTTTTCCAGGTCAAGTTTAAGGTCCACCAGCAGTTTTTCTTCCTGACGGTAATTATCTCCAACAGAATCGTTTATACTGTTGATTATCTTATGAATCATTTCCTGTGAAGCGGTAAACCCGAAGGCCTGTGCGTGTCCTCCGAATTTAATAAAGAGGTGTGAGAAAGGATCGGCATGTTCAATGAAGTTGAAATTACCTGCACTTCTTCCGGAACCTTTAAGAGAACCCTCATCTTTCGTTGTGGATGCAATAATGACGGGCCTGTTCTCTCTTTGTGCTATTTTCGCCGCCAGGAGGCCGGAAAGGCCCGGAGGTATATCATCTCTCATTTCAAAGATGATATTGTCTGAAAATGTTATGGACCCGTTGTTAATTTTTTCCGATATTGATTGATAGAGTTTTTTGACCGTTTCCTTTCTCTCCCTGTTGAGAGTGTCGATTTCATCCACAATTTCATCTACTCTCCTGCTGTTGTCTGTGATGAAAAACTCCGCTGTAAGACCTGTTTTCCCATATCTTCCTGGGGTATTTAAAAATGGTGCGACTTCCCAGCCAACTGTTTTGGAATTTATCCTGCCGCTCTTTAATATCCTGTTCAATCCCCTGTGCCTTCTCTTGCCCAATTCCCTGATACCCTGCCGCACAAGTATCCTGTTCTCATCCACAAGAGGCATAACATCCGCAATGAGGCCGATAGCCACAAGTTCTATTACTGATTCAATGAATTCAAAAATTTTCGGAGAACTGGTAAACTGAATTTCATGAAAAACAGAATTTGCCCTCTGAATTTTACTTTCTGTCGAATCATCAATCTTTTCAACTCTTTGTACCAGTTCATTTATTTTATTTTCAGGTATACTGCCTCCAAGACTCTTTAAACTGCAGGTATCCCCGGAACCGTTCTCTTCTTTAAAAATCTCACCAAGCGCGTTACCGTGATAAACCGTAAAGATGTTTTTACCCAGTCTGTCTGCAGATTCTTTCACACGCCTGTATCTCTTCTCGCCGGTAAATTCCATGAGCTCTCTGACAATACCGTTTTCAATTACAGATGCCTCTACCCGGTCACCCTCCTCTACGGTAAGAAAAAATTTTCTGTTATAACCGGGAAGATAGCTCATGAGCAGCGCATGGCAGAGTTTAAAGACAACACCCACGCCGGCAAGGTCTTTGAATGGATATGTGCAGTTGATTTTTTTCGGATTTATAACAATCGCGTCGGGGAGCTCTTCGTCCTGTTCGTGGTGATCTGTCACGATAACATCAATTTTGTTTTTGACAGCATATTCAATCTCTTTGATATCCCTTATCCCTGAATCAACAGTGATAATCAGGTCAACCTTTTCGTTGATAAATTCTTCTATAATATCCATTGTAAGACCGTATGACTCATCATCAACAGGATACCTGTGATAACGGGAGAGGTTGAATTTTTTGAGAAGTCTATCAAGAAGTGCAAGAGAAGTCAGGCCGTCCAGGTCAGAATCGGAGAAAATGCCTATCTTTTCTCCTTTTTCAACTGCGCTTTTTATTCTTGAAACCGCTTCATGCATGCTGTCAATAAGAAAAGGACTGTATGTGGATGCAAGCCCGGCATAAAGGTATCTTTTTATTTCAACGGGTGTGGTGTAACCTCGTGACCGGATGAGAGCAGCCAGGTATTTGTTGACCTGTGCGTACCTGCTGATATTATCAATCTCATTATTATCATAAGTTTGCAGTTTCCAGTTTTTTTTCATAGAGGCTTTTGAGAAGCACGGTCGGCAACATAGTTTGCTTTTTCATTCAGGTTGCCTGTTACATGTTCAAACCGGCAGTTTTTCAAACCGGTCTTAAACGTGTTTATTCTTTCAAGCATTTCACGAAGATGATCAGAAGTTACTTCATACTCGCCTTTGATCTGTTTTATGATAATTTCAGAATCGGTCCGTATGCTGGTTTCCTGAGCTTTAAAGTACTCTGCAATTTTTAAAGCTCGTATGATTGCAGTATACTCAGCGGTTTTTTCATCCTGTTTCCCGATGTTTATTGACACTTTGCCAACCTGCCTGTTTTCCTTATCATAGATAATGATTCCGATACCGGCATTTCCTGTCTCCCTGCTTCTCTTCCCTTTGGTATAAATGACCAGGTAGGATTCAAGGGGAACAGCATGCAGCTCGGCACCCTTTAAAAGGTCTTTTATATTAGTACTGCTGTCATCACTGTTTTCATTAACAAAAATATCTTTTTTTTTCTTTTTTTCGATAATAATTTTTTTCTTCGCATACTTTCTGTCCCTGGAGTTAATGAATTTCCTGGCAGAATCTATGACATCGATTACATCACCTGCTGAACAGCTGGCCAGTTCCGATATTTTTTCAATGGATTTACCTTCAGATAAAAGCTGAAGAACCCTGTCTATACTTAAGAGCATTTTTTTCCTGTTTTATAAATATGGTTATTTCTTTAAATTTTTTAAGATTTGCCACAGAGGCACAGAGACACAGAGGGTGATGCAAATTTTTCTCTATGAATTCGGATGCATCTGTTTCAAAAAATCATTATAATCTATTCAGCTACGGATTTAATATAAAAATAGTTCAACTCATCCTGTAAATAAACCTGCCGCAATTGGTGCAGGAAACTGCTTTTTCATCCGATTCGGATTCGGCAGCAAGAGAACCGGGAATTTTAAAATTACAGCTGCTGCAGATCTCTCCGTCAACCCGGGCAATTCCCCTGCCGTTTTTTGAACTTATCAATTTCTGAAACCTGGACCTGTATTCAGGCGTAAGGTTCCCGATCAGGGAATTGAATTCATCCTGGTTTTCATGGATTACCGCTTTCGCATCATCAATTTTTTTTGTGAGAACGGTTATATCCGCTTCAACCTGCTTTTCACTCTCATCCTGTTCACTCTTTTTCTGTACCCGTTTATTTTCACATTCATCCAGTTCATCCATGAGATTGATAAGAGATTCTTCTTTGGCGTCTTTTTCTCCCGCAATTTTATCGTGTTCATGCTTCTGTGCTTCAAGCTCTTTTGCAGATTTTACCCGTTGAAGCCTCTCCTCGGTTTTCGCGTAATCTGCTTCAAGCTGAGCAAGATCGATTTCATTTCCCTTTATACTTTTCTTAAGTTCAATCACCTGTTCTTCAATTTTTTCAACTTCAACTCTTTTTTCCCGGAGGCTTTTCTTCCAGAAATCTATGGACTTTTCAGATCTCCGGATGACCTCTTCTCCTTCAAGAACCCTGTCCCATATCTTTTGAAGCTGGATCATTATCATTATATCATTATTCATATCTTATATATAGAGCCTGAGAGGATTTTTTTCTCTTTCAGAGAGATAGAAACTGATTTTTTCACAGGGAAAATCCCGCCGGACTTTATTAAGAAGTTCATTTTTCAAAAAGTCAATAAGAATTTTCTCTGTTCCGAAATGGCCGGCATCGATGACCGGCACCGAATGCTCAACCCCCAGCCTGCTGCTGTGGTATCCGATATCACCGGTGAGAATGCAGTCAATGTCATGTTCATTAATGATCGATTCTATTGAATTTCCACCGGAACCATTGAGGATTGCGATCTTTGATATCATTGAATCTTCAGGTCCTGATACAAGAAGATAATCCAGCTGGAGTCGTGACTTGATGAGATCAAGGAGTTCGGGAAGGCTGATTTGTTCCGTGAAAAAAGAAAGGGTGCCGAAACCTGCAGGTGTCCTGTCTTCGAAGCAACCCTTTTCAATAAGAAGCCTGTGTTCTTCCAGACCCAGGGATTCACCCAGTTTACTGAAGTAGACCTTGTCAAGATTGGTATGGGCGGAATATACGCTTATCCTGTTGTCAACCAGCTTCAAAATCATATCGGACTTTGGATTGCCGGATATGATGTTTTTCAGATGTTTAAAGATAAAGGGATGATGTGTAATGATCAGAGTGCACGATTTTTCTAAAGCTTCATCAATAACAGTATTATCCAGGTCAAGTGCAAGGAGCACATTTAATGCATCGGTTTCGGGAAAGACGACCTGCCCTCCCGCGTTGTCGTAACTTTCCTGCAGATTAAGGGGGAAGAGGTTTTCAAGAAGAGTGATAAGATCACGCACTTTCATGAAAGAGATTATAAAATGAGAAGTACTCCTGCTGTCAATAGTAAATGTGTTTCAAAAGAAAAAACATATAAATTTACCTGTACCGTTCATCATGAGGAATGCAGCGACATCATGATCTGTTGTCTTACTGAGAAATTAAACAATCAACATGGAGTCACCATATGAAAAGAACCTGTACTCCATCTTAACTGCTTCCCTGTAAGCAGCCATCAGCTTTTCATATCCGGCGAAAGCGGATACGAGCATAAGAAGTGTTGATGCAGGTGTGTGAAAATTTGTAATCATGCCGTCAATAGACTCCATCCTGTAGGGAGGATAGATGAATATATCAGTCTCTCCTTTTCCCGGGATATTTACTCCGTCACGATAGGTTGCTTCGAGGACCCGCACGGAGGTGGTGCCCACGGATAATATCCTCCTCCCCTCTGACCGGGCGTTGTTTATCATATCCGCAGTGGCCTCCGGGAGTGTAAATGTTTCATTATGCATAATATGCTCGTCCAGGTTTTCACTTCTCACGGGCTGGAAAGTCCCCCAGGAGACATTCAGTGTGAGATAAGCCGTCTGGATTCCCTCTGATTTAAGAAGAGTGAGGAGTTCGGGAGTGAAATGAAGGCCTGCGGTTGGAGATGCCGCAGACCCGGGTTCAGTTGCATAAACTGTCTGATACCTCACACGGTCATTCTCTTCATAGTTTCTTTTTATATAGGGAGGAAGAGGGATCTCTCCGATTTTCTCAAGGAGTTTATCGGTAAGGGGTCTCTCGGATTCTACCTGGAAGATATTTTCTTCCCTGCCGGTTATCATTATTTTGACGGAAGGATCTACAATAGATGTCAGGAGATCTCCCCTTCTGAGCCTTGAGGTCCTGTTTGAAATTGCCGACCAGGAAGTATCACTCTTTTTATTGATCAGTATCATCTCAACCTTTCCACCGGTTTCCCTTCTGAAATAAGCCCTTACATTGATGACCCGCGCGTTATTGAAAACCAGAAGATCACCCTCTTTCAGAAGGTCCGGCAGCTGGTAGAAGTTGTGGTGTGAACACTTCCCTTCTGACCTGTTCAGGTAGAGAAGCCTCGACCTGTCTCTCTGATCAGAGGGATACTGTGCTATGAGATGCTCCGGTAACGTGAAATTGAAATCGCTCAGATGATAACTGCTTTTCTCCATTGCAGTAGATAGGTATCTCCGGAATGTTACAGGGGATTTCGTTGGGAAGAGTTTATACCGGCTATTCTTCTTATGCTCTTCCTGTTGATTTTAACAAGCCTGATATTCCTGTAGTAGTATTTAAGGATAGCCCTGTAATTGGCACCTCTTTCAGCCATCCCTTCGGCTCCCCACTGGCACAAACCGACTCCGTGTCCCCATCCCCTGCCCCTGATAAGAAGCCCGCTGCCCGATTTTTGGGATGTGAAATACATACTCTTAAGTTTTTTGGGCGGGAAGAGAAGCCGAAAGCTGTTTCCCGAGAGTGATATTTTTCCGGAAGAATGGAGTATCTCAACTGATGAGACCCTTCCGAAACGCCTGGTGAATGAGATCCTTTTGATTTTGCCGATATTTCTGTACTTTTTGCCAAGAGATTTTTTTATTTCAAAAAGTGAAAGCTTTTCCTCCCACCTGTAGTGAGGCGACTGGCTGCAGTAATCACATTTTACAACGGTCAGGTAGGTTTTTCCCTTACCCTTCCAGATATAATCGTCATCAGCGGTTTTACCGCCGCAGGTGGAATGAAAGTATGCCAGAATCGGCTTGTGGTTGTGTGATATGATTTCTCCCGAGGTCTCCAGTACGGCCAGTGTTGTGCTTGGTTTCTCTGAGCTCATCCCTTTGTAGACCTGAAAGTTTGTTGATGCATCCAGGTCATAAAGTTGTTTTTTTTTCCTGTTCAGGAGATGATGATATGTGTATGTCCGCGCTGCTACAGCCTGTGCTTTCAATGCCTGCATGTCCCACGAGGAGGGTATTTCACCGGGAACAACACTGAAGAGATAGTTGTCCATTTTTACAATATTAATTGCATATATTTTCCCAATAATATTGTGAAGTTCGAGCATACCCCGATAGGGGTTCCCGTTTAGAGAGAGTGGAGTTCCCTTTGATTCAACAAGTATTGCGGTCTTTATTTTTCCCGGGATGATAACAAGATTTTTTTTCTCAGAATCATAAAGTATCCGTCCGCTTTTCTTATCCGTTATCCTGAAACCCGATTGCGAATCAAGCTTTGCAATTCCGGTTTTTAAAAGCAGTACCCGTATAAAGCTGTTATCTGTGCCGCTCTTTTTCATTTTTTTTATAAGATATTCCCTGGATGGTGTACAGGAAATAAAAATGGCGGCCATAACTGCCATGGCAGGGAAGATTATCCCATTTTTTAAATTACTTTTTGCGGTCATTGGACTCCCTCATCCCTTGGGATGATATTTTTTATGGATTTTCTGGAGTTTCTCTTTGACCAGGTGGGTATAGACCTGTGTTGTTGAGATATCAGTATGTCCAAGAAGTTCCTGTACGGACCTCAAGTCCGCCCCGTTTTCAATTAGATGCGTGGCAAATGAATGCCGGAGTGTATGCGGTGTTATGTTCTTATTGATCCTGGTTCGTGCAACATAGTTCTTCAGCAGCCGCCATACTGATTTCCTGTTAAGCTTTGATCCCTTTTTACTGATAAAAAGATAGTCACTCTCTCTTTTGCCTATTATCCTGCTCCTTGAAGTACTGCTGTATTTTTTGAGCAGTCTTATGGCCTCTTCACCCATTGGCACAAGTCGTTCTTTACTTCCTTTTCCCACTACACTGATATAGCCTTTTTCAAAGTTAATATCACTAAAATTCAATTCGATAGCCTCGGTTATTCTGAGTCCGCAGGAATAGAGAAGTTCAAAAATAGCCTTGTCGCGCAGTTCATATACATCATCTTCCGATATAGAGTTGAACAGCTTATTGACCTCGTTCACTGTGAGAAAATCCGGCAGAGTTCTCTCGATCTGGGGAGATTCAATTTTTTCCGTGGGATTTTCAATCTCATCAAACTTGTCAGAAATAAAATTATAGAACTGTCTGATTGCCGCAAGTGATCTGGCAAGAGTTCTTGAGGAATTTTTTTTCTTGTTCTTTTCAAACTTGAGAAACTGCTGTATATCCTCTTTTGTTGCTGCCAGTATATTCTTATTGTTTGAAGTAAGGAATTCATTGAATTTCTTTAAATCATAGGTATAAGAATAAATTGAATTTGGAGATAAGCCCTTTTCAACCTGTAAAAACTTTTTAAATCGTTTAATTGCCTGGATCTCTTTCACTTTTTGAGCTCCTGATATTTAGAATCTTATCTCTCCTATTTATTTGTATCAAAAATACCAGTGTTGTTAAAAAATCATCTTCTGATTGTAAAGATCAGTTTTTATCATTTCTTTTCTGCTTTAAAAGGTGACATAATTTATACTGAATTATGTTCCTTTATTATAATTAATATATCGGTTGTGGTGGATTATGTCTTTATATTATGTGAAATTTTATTTAATAAATGAGGGTTTTATATATTTTTTTTTGAACTTCTGGAGGATTTATTGACGGTATTTTTCTTTTTTTTCATTTTTTTTACTGGTGAATCCTTAATAATTACACCATCCTTGAATACAACTTTTCTGTCAGTGTACATTGAAACATCATCTTCATGTGTAACGATGACAATTGTAATCCCCTTCTCCCTGTTAAGCCGGGTAAAAAGGTTCATTATATCTACGGTGTTCCTGGAGTCAAGGTTACCTGTTGGTTCATCAGCCAGTATTATAGAAGGATCATTAATAAGTGACCGTGCTATGGCGACTCTCTGCTGCTCGCCGCCTGAGAGTTTATTCGGGTGGTGTGTTTCTCTCCCTGAAAGGCCGACCTCTGCAAGATGTTTTCTTGCAATCTCTGTAAGTTCATGACTTTTATGACCTCCTTTATAGAAAAGCGGCATCTCTACATTTTCAATTGCCGATGTTCTCGGGAGAAGATTGAATCCCTGGAAAACAAAACCTATCTTTTTATTGCGGATATCAGCTTTTTGATCATCATCGAGGATCCCCCCGTCAATACCATCCAGCAGGTATGTTCCCGAGGTGGGTGAATCGAGAAAACCAAGAATGTTCATAAAAGTAGATTTCCCTGAACCGGATGTACCCATTATAGAGATAAATTCTCCTTCCCGCACATCCAGTGACACACTGTTCAGCGCGTGTACCTGTACCTCATTACTCAACTGAAATATTTTTATGATATTTGATACTTCAATAATCTTTTTCTTCATAATCGATTATTTGTCTTTTTCATCAATACGGATCAGAATTTCGCTGTCCATGGGCAATTTATCGAGTATCTCAGTATACATATCACCCATAAGCCCGATTTTAATCTCTTTCATCTTCATAGGGATGGAATCCAGGGAAATATTGTCTTTTATCCATAAAAACTTCTTTCCCGGTGGATAATTAATTTTTTTCGGATTAACAAGAAATGACTGATTTAAAACCCGGAGGACATTCTCCTTCCTGGCAACAAGGACAGAAGCAGTTGCGGTCATTCCCGGTTTAAGAAGAAGTTCTTCGTTAGAGCAGTCAACAAGGGCATCATAGGTTACAACACCTCCGCTCTGGTGCGGGTCCATTCTCACCTGCTTTACCTTTCCGCCAAATGTTTTATTAGGGAATGCGCTCACGGAGAAGGTAACCTTCTGCCCCTCTTTCACTCCCCCAATGTCAGCTTCATCGATATTGATAATAAGCCTCATTTTTTTCAGGTCCGGGGCAATAATAAAGGCCAGCCGGCCGCTGACTGTGTTTACATTCTCATCAACATGCCGTGAAAGAATTGTACCTGATACCGGGGCACGCATCCTGGTTGCACTTTTCTGTTCCATAAGATTGCTGTATGCCATGTTAGAATGTTTCATTGAAACTTTCAATGACCTCAGCTCCATCTCTGCAGTTCTGACGTTCTCCTTGGGAACGAGCTTCTCCTCAAGCATCTTCTTTGAAGCTTCAAGCTTTCTCTCTGCGGAATGGATCTTCATCTTCAGGCTTTCAATTTCATCTTTTTTCTTTATGATTGCTTCATCAACATCAGGAGAGTCGATTTTCATTAACACCTGACCTTTCTTTACCGTGCTATTATAATCGAAGTAGACCTTTTGAATGATCCCCGAAACCTTGGTAAGTACTCTCTCCGCATCTATAACTTCCAGCTTTCCGGTTACGGAGATTGTTTTTTTTACCTCTCCTATTGAGGGTTTATCATATTTATAGCTATAGTTCGATTTCTCTCCGCATCCACGGGAGATAAAATAGATCAGAAGAACAGAGACAGTTATAATAACTGCCAGGTAAATATTTTTTCTCTCTATTTTTGCCATAAATGATCTCCATTAACTCCAACAATTTCAGACAAACTCTTAATCTGCTTGATGTAATTATAGATGTTTTGCATATGCTTTGTTTCTGAATCCAGGACCTCTACTTCATGGTTAAAGAGCTCAGCCTGGGAAGATAAACCGCTTTCATAATTGGTTTTTATCATCCTGTACTGTTTTTTTGAGAGATCGATCAGTTGGTTAGACATCTCAATCTGTTTATACAGGTCCCTGATATTTTCAAAAGATTCTAGTATTTTATTGTTAACCTGTCTGATGACATTTCTCTCTTTATACTGTGCCTTATTATAGCCGGAATAGGCGGAATCAACCTGGGCGGCAATCCCCCCTCCCGTATATATGGGCAAAGAGGCTGTAATTTTTCCCAATGCACTGGGAGTCCAGTTTTCATTATCAAAATTTTCGCTCATTGAATCAATACCCTTAAGGTAATAATTCAGATATCCAAGTGAAAAAGAAAAATTGACTTTCGGTTTATGAAGGGCCTGCTTGGAAATAATATTGAGATGTGCCAACTTTTTGTTGATCCGTGCCTCCCTGATATTCAGATTGAATATCAGGGCAAGGCTGTAAAGCTCTTTCAGATTGTACCTGATGGCAGGAAGTTTTTCCGGTTCACTATAAATAACATCAATCTTCTCACTTCCCCTGATACCCATGGAGGAGAAGAGGTTTATCCTCGCGGAGTTCTCCTCATTCCTGGCCTTTTCTATGTTCAGTTTGGACTGCTCGGATTTGATATTACTTCTGTTAAAATCAATAATTGATATTGCACCGCTTTTGTACCGGATCTCAGCCTGTTTAAGAGAGAGCTGGTTCTGTTCGTGTATTTTCTGTTTTAGAATAACATTTTTTTTGGCGATAAGGTAATCAAAATATGCATTATTGACATTACTTATTATATTGTTTTTTACTCTCTGTTCATTCAGTTTCTGAAGGTCAATATTCAGTTTTGCACTCTCTTCCCTGTAGAATCTCTGGGGATCATAAAGAACATAAGATGCCGTGAGTCCTGCAAAAAGACCGATATATGTATCTTTGCCGGGAATACTAAAGTCTCCTTTATAATCATCTTTTGGTGTTTCATAGTTTTCAATTTTACCGCTGACCTGTATGCTGCTACCGGCTTTTGCGATCTTATATTGAAAAAGGGAATTCTTAAAATCCTCCTCGGCTGCAAAGAGGTCCGGATGATTCTGCAGGGCAATTTTGACGCATTCATCGAGAGTGGCTGTTCGTGTCTTGCCTGTGAGGGGGAGAGAAATGAGAATAATGAGTATGAGAGCGAATAATCTCTGTATCTTTTTTAAATCTATCATTATATAGTATATATTAAGGATTAAAGAACTGTTACAAAAAAATAGTATATTGAATTCTCAAGGTCTCCTGTCAACAAAATAAAAATTCCTGAGAACAAGCTTCAAATATAAACGCATTAACAGGCCCAAATAAAACTCATATAAAAAATATCGGCAAAAATAACAAAAAGAATTGACAGTTACCCGGATTTTTTTTTATTGATCTATGATGTTGCTGGCGTAGCTCAGTTGGTAGAGCAGCTGATTTGTAATCAGCTTGTCGGGGGTTCGACTCCTCTCGCCAGCTCCATTGGGGAGGTTCCCGAGTGGTCAAAGGGATCAGACTGTAAATCTGCCGGCGTAGCCTTCGGAGGTTCAAATCCTCCCCTCCCCAGAGATATCAGTATCAGCTGCATCTTGAAAAAACGAGGAGTATAACATGGTTAAATCCATTGTATACTCCTTTTTTTTTCTTTAAAAAAATGGATTTATAAAACATAATAACTTGATAAAAAAGAAAGAATACATACATTTGTTTTAAGAGTAATGACTTAGCTGTATAGCTGAGTGACTATTGAATAATAAAAAGTAATATGGATAAACGGAAAAATTTATTATGCTTTCTGAAAATGAACTGATACGCTACAGGCGCCAGTTAATTGATGAATCCATTGGGGAAAAGGGCCAGGAGAAGCTAAAAAGGGCGCGAATTATTATTATCGGCGCGGGAGGTCTTGGCGGCCCTGTTATCTTTTATCTTGCTGCTGCAGGAGTCGGGCATATTACAATATGCGATAGTGACCGGGTCGAGCTCTCTAATCTCAACAGGCAGATACTTCATAATAACGAGAAAATCGGCGTTAAAAAGTCAGAATCAGCTGCCTTTGCGGCCGGTTCTCTGAATCCCGAGGTTGAGATCACTCCCCTCTCTGTGAGAATAGACAACAGTAATGCAGGGCTGCTGGGTGGCTACGATCTGATAATCGACTGTATGGATAACTTTGAAAGCAGGCAGGTGATCAACAGGTTCTGTGTTGAAAATTCGATTCCACTGGTCCATGCAGGAGTTTCCCGCATGCAGGGACAGTTAACATTTATCCATCCCCCTGAAACCGCATGCCTCTCATGTTTTCTTCCTCAAAAGGACAGAAATGAGGAGATTCCCATACTGGGCGCAACTGCGGGAATCATGGGTTCCTTACAGGCACTTGAGGCTGTAAAATACCTCACCGGTACGGGAAATCTTCTTAAAAACAGGCTTCTCTTTATGGACGGAGAGAATATGAACTTCCATACAATAAGCCTTGCTAAGAACCCTGCATGCAGAACATGCAGTGATTAAAATAACGGAGAAACAGAATGAAATCCAGATTCAAGATATTCTTATTTATACTTTTGATCCTTGGTGTTGCCGCTCTCTACGTGTATTTCAAATACTTTTTTACCTATGAGCAGAGCAATATTACAAAGAGAAAAATCGAGACCTTTACCGGTCAGAACCTCACTATAACGGTGTTTGGGTTTGACGGAAAAATCGTTAAGAGGTGGACCGGTGTAAAAAAGATAACATCGGGCAGTGAAGGAAGGGAGTACACTTTCTTCTACACAAAGGAGAACAAGTACGTCCAGATCCCTAATTCCGTATGGTATCTGGCTGAAGAGGAGTAGATTGCAGGATCATTCGGTAGCCGCAGTAAAGGGGATCGGGCCAAAAAAGACCGGGGTCTTGAAAAAAGAAGCCGGCATAGAGACAATCGAAGATCTGCTGTATTATATTCCCCGCAGATATATTGACAGGTCTTCCTTTAAAAAGATCAAAGACTGCTTTATAAACGAAACGGTAACGGTCTCAGGGAACATTGATAAAATCAGTCTCGGGGGAAGGAAAAAAAAATTTCTTGAAGTCACTATCAGTGACGGAAGCGATACCCTGAAAGGGATATTTTTCGGCGGCGTAAACTTCTTCAGAAAGATATTCCAAGAGGGAGATTTTATTATTTTTTCCGGTAAGATAAGTTTTTACCGGGACAAACAGATTGTCCATCCCGACTTTGACTTTGTGGATAATGAATCACGTCTCCAGATGATCAACACGGGAAGGATCATACCTCTCTACAGGTCATCGGAACAGCTTAAGAATGCCGGCTTCGATTCACGGGGATTCAGAAAGATCATTAAATATGCAATTGACCATTATCTTCACAGGATAATTGATCCGCTGGATAAAGATATCATTTCCAGGAATAATCTTCAGGAACTTGAGGACGCAATAAAATCTGTTCATTTCCCCGATACATTTGAAGAAGCCGAAGGTGCCAGGAAGCGTCTCGCGTTCAACGAGGTCTTTTTTCTCCAGTACTACCTGCATGTGACAAAGAGATATATCCGCGAAAATAGTCACAAAAAAACAACACTGAATAATCCCGGGCTCTATACTGAATTTATTGAAAACCTTCCCTTCCGGTTAACGGAAGACCAGTCATTATGCATAGAGGAAATAAAAAGTGACCTGCTCTCACCAACACCCATGAACAGGCTGCTCCAGGGGGATGTGGGTTCCGGAAAAACCGCTGTTGCCGCAGCGGTATCTCTCCTGGCCCTGGGATGCGGATACCAGGTAGCATATATGGCCCCTACCGAGGTCCTTGCCGGGCAGCAGTATCAAACATTCAGGAGTATGATAACGGAAGATATTACCGTGGGGCTTTTAACCGGAAGCACCGCAAAAAAGGAGAGGAATTCTCTCCTTGAAGAGATGGCATCCGGCAGATTAAAAATTGTTATCGGAACACATGCGCTGATACAGGACGATGTCCGTTTTGAAAGTCTCGGCCTTGTTATTGTTGATGAGCAGCACAGGTTTGGCGTTGAACAGAGGGCCGCTTTAAGGGAAAAGGGTGAGAACCCCGATCTCCTGGTGATGACCGCCACACCCATCCCCAGGTCCCTCTCCATGACAATCTACGGGGATATGGATGTCTCCTTTATCAGGTCAAAGCCTTCCAACAGGATCCCTGTGAAAACGCTCTCGTTTCCCCAATCGAGGATAAAAGCAGTCTATAATTCCATTGAGAAATATATTAACAGGGGAAACCAGGTCTACTATGTGCTACCCCTTATTGAAGAATCGGAGAAACTCGACCTCAAGTCAGCCATTGATGTCTTCAACAGGCTCAGCAGTGAGGTCTTTCCTCACAGGAGTGTTGAGTTGATCCACGGCAGGTTAAAACAGGAGCAGAAAGAAGATATTATGAGTCGTTTTGTACGCAACGAGATAAATATTCTTGTTTCTACAACTGTCATAGAAGTTGGTATTGATGTTCCCAATGCAAACGTGATTATTATTGAACATTCCGAGAGATTTGGTTTGTCCCAGCTTCACCAGCTCAGGGGAAGGGTCGGAAGGGGCGAGAGCCAGTCTTTCTGTGTCCTTATATATCCTGATGATCTCTCCGAGGAGGGAAAAAAGCGTATCAGGACAATCGAGAAGAGTGATGATGGATTCAGGATTTCAGAGGAAGACCTGAGGTTAAGGGGTGCCGGGCAGATCATGGGAACAAAACAGCATGGGCATTCAGCGGATTTTCGGTTCACGGATCTTCTCAATGACATGGATATAATCCGGGGGGCAAGAGAGGAAGCTATAAATGCGGTTAAGAGTATTGTTGATCTTGAGAGAAAGTTCCAGGAATTGAAGGATTATAAACGGGATGAATTCATGAACTGGATAGAGGAGAAAAGAATTCTCTCCATCCTCTCATAAAATATAAATATTTTTTTACATAAAAATAGTCTTTTGTAAAAACCTCTTATACACGGCAATACTGCCGCTGCCGAACCACTGGTCTCCCTTGAGCCTGAGAAGCTCCTGGCTGCTTATCCTTTTACCGGGTCCCAGCCGGTAATTGATTTTATCAAGTTTTCTGGCGAACTTTTTTTTCTCTACCATATAACTTTTAGATACAATCATTGTCAGTTCATCAAGAATCTGAGCGCTGTCGAACGGGAGCTCTTTTGTGTTGATATTCTCTTCGTACCAGTCCAGGACCTTCAGCTTTATGAATTCGTCGGGAAAGAAACTTACTGCCCTCCGGTTTACATTATCATACCTGTAAGCAAGACCCATCTTCTTTTTAAATTTAGCGATTACAATTTTATGCATGGTTGAAGGACCGATATGGTAGATAAAGATATCTTTTTTTTCAGCGGGGATGTTGAAAAAGCGGGTTATCAAATCACTCTCATAAATTATCAGTTTGAAAATAAACTCTTTATAATCTTCAGAGATATTCTTCGCGGGATTTCTCATAAATCCCGCAAAGGAGCGTTTAATTTCATTTTTTATTGTTTCTTCATCAATATCTTCACTGATGAAAAAAAACGCTCCGGAGAAATAATCTTCGTGCAATGTCAGCCTGTCATGGCTTATTGTAATGAGATAGGGTTCTCTTGTATTCCACGATTTTGTCCCTTTGAGGGTAAAACCGTAATCATCTTTTTGATTGGCGGCTGGCTTCTCTTCTGAAAGATGTATTTCTTCAAAATTTATTTCATCCTGAAGATCACTCTCTTCTCTGTCATTTTCTGTATCTGTGCGGTTGATCTGACTCTCCCCTCCTGCTGAACCGGGGAGAGTCTCATCATCTTCGCCGGGAACCGGTTCTTCTGTTTCTTCACCGGGTTCACTTTCCCGGGTAAAATTATCATTACCGGCAGTATCAGTGACAGCATCGTCACTTCCTATATCAGAAATTTCATTCTTCTCATCATCGTCGATTTCAGAGAGAATTTTGTCTATATCAAATTCTGATTCCACGGCACACCGGATTATTCTGCCACACTATTTTCCTTAACCGGTTTGGATTTTTCTTTTGCCGGTTTATCCTTGACATTGTTATTCAGGGGAGGAAGCGGCTCATTCTCCATGACGAGCCTGATCTCTTCGGCGTCAAGTGTCTCACGCTCGATGAGATTTTTAGCAATGTTCTCGAATTTATCCATATTTTTTTTGAGATTTTTTTCGGCGTCTTTCATACATTCATCCAGTATCCTGCTTACTTCTTCATCGATAAGCTGTGCCGTGGATTCGCTGTAATCGCGGTGCTGAGAAATCTCCCTGCCAAGGAAAATCTGTTCGTTGGACTTTCCGTATGTTGTTGGTCCCAGCCTGTCGCTCATTCCCCATTCGCAGACCATCTTCCGGGCAATTGCAGAGGCCCTCTCCAGGTCGTTCCCCGAACCGGTGGTGAGTTCGTTGAACTTTATCTTTTCTGCAAGGTAGCCTCCGAAGAGGATCTTGATCTGGTCCAGCCAGTGCTTTCTTGAGTGAATATGCTTCTCTTCAGTGGGAAGCTGCATGGTAAGTCCCAGTGCCCGTCCCCTGGGGATTATAGTCACCTTGTGGACCGGGTCGGAGCCGGTTACAATTCCCAGAATAGTATGACCGGCCTCATGGTAGGCAATAATCTTTTTTTCCTCATCGGAGATAAGCATTGACCGTCTTTCAGGTCCCATAAGGACCTTGTCTTTTGCCAGTTCCATATCAGGCATGGTGACCCTTTTTTTATTATACCTGGCAGCAAGAAGAGCGGCCTCATTGACCAGGTTTGCCAGGTCAGCACCGGTAAAACCGGGCGTACCCCTTGCAATGATCTTAAGGTCAACATCCTTGGAAAGAGGTATTTTTCGCGAGTGGACAGCGAGTATCTTCTCTCTTCCCTTGATATCGGGTGTATCAACAATAACCTGCCTGTCAAACCTTCCCGGTCGGAGCAATGCCGGGTCAAGAACATCCGGCCTGTTTGTGGCGGCAATTATGATGACTCCCTCATTGGTTTCAAATCCGTCCATCTCGACAAGGAGCTGGTTGAGTGTCTGCTCTCTTTCATCATGTCCGCCGCCCAGTCCCGCGCCCCGCAGTCTTCCCACTGCGTCGATTTCGTCAATAAAGACGATACAGGGGGCATTTTTCTTCCCCTGGTCAAAGAGGTCCCTTACCCGTGATGCTCCCACACCCACAAACATCTCAACAAAATCGGAACCGCTAATGGAGAAAAAGGGCACATCCGCTTCACCTGCAATTGCCCGCGCAAGGAGTGTCTTCCCTGTTCCCGGAGGGCCCATGAGGAGAACACCTGTGGGGATCTTTGCTCCGATATTGATAAATTTTTTCGGGTCCTTGAGGAATTCAATAACTTCTTCAAGTTCTTCCTTTGCCTCTTCAACACCGGCAACATCCTCAAAGGTGACTTTTTTCCTGGTTTCGGGATTAAGCTTCGCCTTGCTCTTTCCGAAAGAAAGCGCCTTGTTGCCTGTTGACTGGATCTGTCGAA
This sequence comes from Spirochaetota bacterium, assembly GCA_050298055.1. Lineage (GTDB taxonomy): Bacteria > Spirochaetota > UBA4802 > UBA4802 > UBA5550 > JBNKTL01. Next base: position 52,512 of record JBNKTL010000007.1, on the reverse strand, counting down.
TCATGATAAACCAGATGAACCCGAAAAAAAGCAGCCAGGGGAGGAAACTGATGAGCCCTTTCAGAATAAAGTTCTCTTCGTTGTCCTTCCCTTCTACAATAACATTGTTAACCAGCAGAAGGTTGATAAGACCCGAATCTTCATAGGGTATTGAAGTCCAGAAGTCGTAGTTGTCATCTTTCTGTTTCTTCCCTGCTTCAGGTTTTTCGGTCCCTTCCAGAATTGCACCTTTTTTATAGAAGCCGTATATCTTCTTATTGTCTTCAATTACAACTTTAAATACCTTTTTGTCTTTTACTTTAAGAACAAAATCGCTGTAGTTAAGGCCACGGGGATCAAATCCTTTCTGGTTAACCTGGGAAATTGCCAGAATGATAAGTCCAATGAGCATAAACAGCGCTATCTGTTTAAAAGTTTTATTCATTTTTTACTCCCGATTATAATAGTACAATATAAAGGAATCTGCACATAGAATAAAGAATTTTTTAACAGCAGATTTTTCGAATTGTCGTTTAAATTCTTCGAATTAAAAGAATTCTTTCAGATTTATCTGTTACAAGATAATTGGCAGCCACAACATTCTTGTGACCATTTACAATACCCGTTAAACATGCTGCAACAGATGAATTTATGATAATGAGAGGAACACAATTCTTACTTACATTGTCAAGCTTCTTTTCAATTAATATATCCTTAATTTTTTTCGAACCATAGCCGAGCATCATTCTATCTCCATCCCGCCTGTTCCTGATAGTAATAGAACACATTCCGGTGTCAATGGCTACAAAAATATTACTCCTGTTGCGGTTTTTTTTATAATAATCGTAATCAATAGTATCAATTTCCAGGATATCTCCCGTTTCTTTTATCTCCAGTTGCAGCTTATTTCCAATTTGAATCACATACTCCCACTCTCCAACTGCCTCTTCTGTTTTGTTTCCCGGAGTAAAGGAGATCATCTCTCCACGGTTCCGGATGAGCTTTTTTATGGACACCCTCTCATTTGAATAGACCGGAAGATGCGAACGGTTTCTGTTTATGTTTCTCACTGCCTCATTGAGCATGCCCGAGGAGGGGAACTCGTTAAAGTACTTTCTCAGCACATACGAAATGATATATTTGAGAAATATATCATTCCCGTTAAATTCATTGATTCTCACGAAGATATCACCATTTTCAATATCAATGATCTCCTTATAACTTTGAGAAAAAAATTCTTCCAGAAGTTCATTGTTCTCCTCTGCCTGTTCCGAAAGTCTTTCCAGGGCGCTGTCATAAGCGGGAAAGATACTCTCTATGGCCGGGACCAGGTTTTTACGGATATTATTTCTCAGGATATTCATCTCCCTGTTAGAGCTGTCTTCCCTCCATGAGAGATTGTTTTCTTCAAGGTAGGCGTAGATTTCGCGGGTTTTTATCCTGATGAGCGGTCTTATGATCTTTCCCCGGACAAAGGGGATACCCCTCAGGCCGTAGATCCCGGTACCAGTAAAGAGTCTCATGATCAATGTCTCGATATGGTCATCGAGACTGTGCGCGGTGGCGATCCGGTGGTAGGTGTTGATATTTGCGGTCTCCTCCAGGAACCTGTACCTGACTTCCCGTGCATGCTCTTCAAATGACATCCTGTTTTTACCCGGTAAAAAATCATATGATTTCACATGACATTTCAGTCCGTATTCCTCTGCAAGGTTTCTCACATGAACTTCATCCCTGTCCGATTCATCACCCCTCATCATATGGTTCAGGTGGAATACCGATATATGAAAACCGAGTTCTTCCCTCATTTTAATCATAAGGTGAAGCATAGCAATGGAATCCTTCCCCGCGGAGAGTGAAAGCAGGACCTTCTCGCCCGGCAGTATCAGTGATTTACCGGTTATGAAGTCCTTTACTCTGTTGTATATGTCAAGGGAAACAGTCATCTTTACGTAATTATATATAATCCGTTCTCATCCGTGTAAATCCGTGGCAACTCTTCTAATCCTTCCCAATACTATTTAAAATTTCCTCTTCAAGAGATTCCATCTTTTCCGCTTCATCATCCCCTTTCTCGTGGTCGTAGCCCGCCAGGTGAAGTATCCCGTGTACAAGGAGCCGTTTCATTTCACCCTGAAGGTCATTTCCATAATCACCGGCCTGCTCGCCGGCCCTTTCCATAGAGATATAGATATCCCCCAGTTCCTCTCTCTCCGTTCCAATTTCCGGAAAGGGATCTTCCCTGTAGGCAAAGCTTATAACATCCGTAGGCCTGTCTTTTCCCCTGTACTGGTTATTGATATCCTTAATAGAAGAGTTATCAGTTACAATTACCGATAGATTGACATTATTCAGTTTGAGGTAACGGAGTGTTTTTTCTGATATTTCGGCTAAGAGGCCTGAAGTTACTTCGCCACGGGGGAGTTTAATGTTCCCTTCGGTAAAAACTTTAACAGCGGGTTTTTCGTTATCAGCCTTTCCCATCAGCAGATCTTCCGTTCTGTAAAACTCTTTTTTCCAGTTCAATCACTTTATCTGCTTCAGGGTATTCAATTCGTGTATGGAAGATCCCGTTCAGGATCCTCAGGAATGCCTTCTGTATCCGGTCAAGGTCAGAGATGGAGAGGCCCGAGTGCTCCAGTTCCCCCTCGTTCAGCTTATTGTATATTATCTTTCTCACCATTCCTTCAAGGGATATCCGGTCGGGGTTCTGCAGAGTTCGTGATGCGGCCTCTATGGAATCGGCAAGCATGACCACTGCGGTCTCCCGGGAGTGAGGTTTCGGACCGGGATACTGGAAATCTTCCCGTTTGATCTCTTCGTGGATATCTGATTCTGCGGCCTGTTCAAGGGCCTGGTGATAAAAATATGTCATTATACTGGTTCCATGGTGCTCTTTTATGAACTGGATAATTGTTTCGGGAAGACTGTTCTTCTTTGCCAGGGCTACTCCTTTTTCAACATGTTCGATAATAAGCCGGGAGTATTCGGTTGAAGAGAGCTCTTTCGCTTTCGGATCGGTTACCTTATTCTCAATGTAGATTCCCGCGTCATCAATCTTCCCGATATCGTGGTAATAGGCACCTACACGAGCCAGCATATGGTTTGCCCCGATATCCGTGCATGCTGCTTCTGACATTGTTGATACGATAAGTGAGTGATTGTAGGTCCCCGGGGCATCCACAAGCATCTTTTTAAATATTTTCGCGTTCAGGTCCGCCAGCTCAAACAGTTTGAACCTGGTGGTAATTCCGAAAATACTTTCATAGAGCGGAAAGATGCCCAGTACCAGGATTGAATTTATGATCCCGCTGGCAAAGGCTATATGGATATTTTTCATTGAATGTATAAGAGGCATTCCTTTCATCAAACCGATTGTGACAATGACTATTGAGTTCACAAAACCAAGGATAAACCCGCCGCGGATTATATCTGTTCTTTTCTCCACCTCGCCGTTTACAAAAACACCGAGAATTGCCGAACTGAATGCAAGGATAATAATGGATATCCCTCCGCCGCATATAACCGTTGTGAAAAAGATGATATAGATTCCTACGAGCATGGCCAGGTAAATATTGTAAAGAATCGAAAGAATCATGGTCACAAATGGTATGGGAAGAAAAAGGACAAAATTGAAATCGGTAATCATACTCGGCCGGGACCTGTTTAGGAAAAACGCATAGACCATGAAAAGGACCAGCACGGAGAATATGGTCAGGGATGTCTCCTTGTCCGATATGAAGTAGGTCCTGAAGTTAAGAATGAAATATCCGAAGATCACAAGAAAGATAACCTGAAGCAAAAACAGCCCAAGCATATAACCTATGTTGGATGAAGCTGCCTGCCTGTTCAAAATTTTTATCTTGTTGAATATTTCATTTGTGATTGTATCGCCTTCCCGGGCAATGGTCTGTCCTCTCTTGAGAATGCCCATTACGGGTTTTACGGAGATGACCTTTTCGTTTATCCTTCGCCGTGTTTCTTCTTCGTTGAAAACAATGTTTGCCCTGGTGTTTTTCCGTACGATTGTTGTTATGGAGTTGAGTACTTCCCTGGGAAGGTTTGGCGCGATTGAATAGCAGATTTTATTGATTCTCCTGCTGACAGATTCAACCGAATCAAGGACGTGAACGGTTCGTGAAATTTCTTCCGGTGTTTCTTCGGTGTTGCTGATAATCCTTATGGATATATTTTCTGTCTCAATATCGGGAGGATTTTCAAAATCTTTTTCAATGAGGCCGACCTCATTGTTGTCATAGATATATATCAGGATCTTGTAAACGATCTTCTTAAGATATTCGGGTTTCCCGTACCGCAAGAGCTGTGTCAAAACCTCGTCGCTGTAATTCATAAAGTGGGGCAGTTTTGATTTAAGGGAATATATCTGAAAAGTCAGGTCATCGGTCCCCAGGGGAGGGTTCTGTTCCAGTGTGATGGCGATATTCTTGAAGAGAATGCCTGTTTGTTTGAGCCTGTCGTGGAGTATGGATGTGTCTTTGTCAAAAACGAGGGGGACAGTCTCCGCGGCCTTTTTCTTGGCCATGTCAGTCTCCTGCTCATTCCTGTAGTGGATCTCTTTCAGGACTTTGATGTCATCATGTGAGATGTCACCGATATTGTACTGGTAGGTGTCTCCGATGATATTGATGGAGAGGAGCTGTGTGGATATCATTGCTACCAGGATCATCCCCACGAAGGAAAACCGTATATTGGGATCTTTTACCATGGTGGCAACATTGCCGGATAACTTTCTGATATAGTGTTTCATTATTTATTTTTATCGGCAGTTTTCCTTTCGTATGCGGATACTATTTTCTCCACTACAGGATGTCTCGATATATCATCCTTTGTGAAATATGTGAAACCGATCCCGTCGATGTTACCCAGTATTTTCTTCGCATGAAGAAGTCCCGATTTTCCCGGGCTGGCAAGGTCGATCTGCGTAACATCTCCCGTCACAACCATCTTTGAATTGCTGCCGAGCCTGGTCAGAAACATTTTCATCTGAGTATGCGTTGTATTCTGTGCCTCGTCAAGGATAATAAATGCGTTATTCAGTGTTCTTCCCCTCATATATGCCAGGGGAGCGATCTCGATCTGTTCCCTCTCCATGAGCTTTGTCATTTTTTCATAGGTGATCAGGTCAAAGAGAGCGTCATAGAGGGGGCGCAGATAGGGGTTGATCTTCTGTTTCAGGTCACCGGGAAGGTAACCGAGGCTTTCACCGGCCTCAACTGCCGGCCGGGTCAGGATGATCTTCTCTATTTTCCCCTTCTGAAAAAAATCCATGGCAAGGACCACCGCCAGAAAGGTTTTTCCCGTACCGGCGGGACCGATCCCGAAGGTAACCGGGTCTTTCTGGACCGATGACATATACCTCCCCTGGTTATATGTCCTGGGTATTATGATCTTCCCAGTCTCCTGGATGGTGATCTTTAAGCGGTTGAGTTCGTCCGGCTTCAGGCTGATCCCGGACAAAACAGATTTTGAGAGGTAACGCAGGTCAAAATCATTAAACTCATAGTTTCCGTCCGCGTTGATGAGATAGTCGCTCATAATGTGAAGAAGCTTTACCGCCTTTTCATTCCTGCTTTTATCGGCCTTGATAATCAGCGTATTTCCCCGGGGAATAATTGTGACATTAATTAATTTTTCAATCTTCCTGATATTCGAATCATTGCTTCCGCAGATTTTTCTGTAAATAGAGGTATCATCTGTTTCAAATGTGCTTTCAATCATGCCTATTTCTCAACGACTTTTATTGAGAGCTCCTTTAACTGCTCTCCTGAGACCGGTGAGGGCGCATGGCTCATGAGACACTGCCCCTTCTGTGTTTTTGGAAAGGGAATGACGTCCCTGATAGAGTTCTTTTTCAGGAGAAGCATGAGTATCCTGTCCAGTCCCAGGGCGATTCCTCCGTGGGGCGGCGCCCCATACTGGAGGGCCTCCAGGAGAAAGGAAAATTTATCATTGGCCTCATCATCGGGTATATTCAGGAGACTGAATATTTTTGCCTGCAGCCGGGGATCGCTGATCCTTATGGACCCCCCGCCGATTTCCACACCGTTGAGAACAATATCATATGCCTGTGACAGGACCTCATCACAGTTCTTTTCGTTAAGGCCGTCAAGCTTTTCAAT
>JBNKTL010000007.1:0-46383 GCA_050298055.1 Spirochaetota bacterium | reverse complement strand
CCGTGGGTGCCGATGCAGATATCGGCTCTGTTGCCCACCGCCTCCCGAACAGCGGCAACCGCCCTTTCGGCGTGATCATATTCGAAGAGGGGAAAGTCCGTTACCCAGACAAAGTTCAGTTTATCGTCGTCAATAAGACCAAGGTCCCCGGCAATTTTCACCCTCATGTTCGCCAGGGTAAAATTTACCACGCTTTTTTTATCTACCGAGAAGAAGAGAACTGCCTGTCCCTTGAGGCCGAAACGCTCGGTAAGAGCGGCTTTCTCATCCTCGCTGAGGAATTTTGCTATCCCCCCTTCGAAAGAGCCGTCGTTATACCTGAACATGGGGAACCCCCCTGCCCCGTAGACCCGCACATGGTCCGTATAATCATCGATCATCTTTCTCGATATCTTTCCCTCGTCCCAGACGGCAAACCCTTTGATGATTCCCCCTTTGGTAAGGGCCGAGGAGAATATCTTGAATTCCGAATTCGTAAAAATATCGCTGCATTCTACCAGTTCCAGTCCGAACCTCGTGTCCGGTGCATCGGTCCCGAACCTGTCCATGGCCTCTTTGTAGGTGAGCCTCCGGAAGGGAATTTTTATCTCCCTTTCAAGGACCACTTTGACAGATTCTTTCAGCAGACCTTCAATGATTTCTATGACTATATCAGGTGTGGTGAATGAGAGTTCCATATCGATCTGCGTAAATTCCGGCTGCCTGTCATTTCTCAGGTCCTCGTCCCTGAAACACTTCACGATCTGAAAGTAGCGGTCAAAACCCGACACCATGAGGATCTGTTTGAAGAGCTGGGGGGACTGGGGAAGAGCGTAAAACTCGCCCCTGCTGATACGACTTGGCACGATGAAGTCCCGGGCCCCTTCCGGTGTTGACTTGTTGAGCATGGGGGTCTCGATCTCGTAAAACCTGTTGCCGGAGAGGTAATTTCTCACCGCCTGCATGAGCCTGTGTCTTTTGATGATCGATTCCTTCATGGGTTCCCTTCGGAGGTCCAGGTACCTGTATCTCAGGCTGACCTCCTCGCTGAGGTTGTCCCGGGTATCAATGGGAAAGGGCGGGACCTTTGATTTATTGAGGATTGTTATTGTATCTGCATCGATCTCAATTCTCCCTGTGGGAATATTTGGATTTATTGTCTCATCCGATCTCATCCGGATATTACCTTCGATATAAAGGACATACTCGCTTCTGGTCTGGTCTGCAATTTCCGCGTTCTCTTTCGACTTGGATGAGTCGAAGACAACCTGCATTACACCAGTAATATCTCTCAGTTCAAGAAATAGGATTCCCCCGAGGTCTCTTTTCCTGTCGACCCAGCCGGCCACAGAAACTTTTTTGCCCACGTCTTCGGGAGAAAGATCGCCGCAAAGTGATCTGTTTTTAAACATCAATTCCTCGCAGAATAATCATAATTAATAAAGTAACATCTCAGCTATATGTTTAAAATAAATATACTAAAATATCAAAAAATATCCCCACTGCATTCGGTGTGGAGACACATCAGTTATTTTTTATTCATAAACATGTTTATTTTTGCACATAGCTGAGTAGTGACATTAAAAAATGAAAGAATTTTACACAATCTGCATTTGTCAAGAGGAAAAGGGGGGATTTTTTTATATAGTGGTTTATGAGATCCGGGTGCTTATAACCGGTTTAATATTCAGAATAAAAAACAATAATTAATAGTTCTATATCATTTTCTATTATCTATGGCTTTCCAGTCACAAGAACTTTCATCGTACAAGAAACTTCCCAAAATTATAGGACGATTTCAAATTTAAAGTGGTCCTTTCTAAAACCCATTCTTTTGTAAAACCTGTGTGCGTCCTTCCGTGTAATGTGTGAAGCAACGATCAGACTTACGCACCTGTTTTTTCCGGCAATTTCCTTTGCTTCTTCAATGAGCATTCTGCCGATACCCCTGCCCCGAAATTTTTCTTTTACAATCATTTCCTGTATCTCCGCAGCCTCTCCGCAGTGATAGAGAAGACTCTGAATGTGAAGGCTCATGAAGCCGGCGGTTTCCCCGTCAACTTCGGCAAGATTATAAAAAATATTCCGGTTTTTCAGGTTTTCTTCGAATATACGCTGAAATTCAGTTATATCAAAAACTTCATATTCAAGGTCGCAGATTAATTGATAAATTTCCGGAAAGTCAGAAGGTTTTGCGTATCGAATATTTATTGACATTGAATTTGTCAATCAACCAGTTCAATTTCCAGGCTTTCCAGACAGTCAGTGAATTCACAGCCGGTAAATTCAGCTTCACTGAAATCACAGTTCGTAAAGGAGCATTCTTCAAAAGAAGCAGAGTCAATTATTTCATGAGACATTTTGAGGTTTTCAAATTCAATGGATAGATATTCTTTCTCTTCGCCGGTTATAGCTCTCATCGGGTGACTCTCCTGTATCGCAGCCATGATATACGTAATATAAAACCGGGTAAAGAACAAATTTTCCGAATTAAGCAGTTCAAAAATATTTTATCTCCCTATCCCCCCTTTATCTCCCCGATCTCCTTTTCTTACACTCTTTCTTCGTGAACTTCGAGAGCTTCGTAGTAAATCTCTTCTTCTTTGCGAACTAACGGTTCAAAAACTCTTCCCCGAAAGAAAATAAATAAATAGACAAGGAAAAAAATATGGTGTTAGATTGAATCAAGGAAATTTTTTATGAAAAGAGTACTGGTCATCGGCGCAACGGGGCAGATCGGGTCCGAACTCACTCCCCTCCTCAGGGATAAGCTGGGGAGACACTCGGTCATTGCCACCGGTTACAGGAAGGAGCCGTCGGCGGAGCTCCTGGACTCCGGTCCCTTCCGGTACCTGGACTGCAGGGACTATGAAAAAACCGAAGAAATAGTTTTCTCGGAGAAAATAGACACAATATACCATCTTGCAGCCATACTCTCCGCTAAGGGTGAGGAAGACTCTAAGCGAGCATGGGATATCAATATGAACGGCCTGTTAAATGTCCTGGAGGTCTCAAAGAATTATCACTGTTCCCTCTTTGTTCCCAGTTCCATCGGGGCATTCGGTCCCACCACCCCGCGTGACTTTACTCCCCAGGATACCCTTCAGCAGCCGGGGACCATCTACGGGATCACAAAGGTGTCCGGCGAACTTCTCTGCAACTACTACAACAGAAAGTACGGGGTTGACGTAAGGGGTGTGCGCTACCCGGGGATCATATCACACGGAACAGAACCGGGAGGGGGGACAACAGATTATGCCGTTGATATATTCAGATCGGCAGTACGAGACGGCAGATATACCTGTTACCTCAGGGAGGACACGCGGCTCGACATGATGTATATGCCCGATGCCCTCAAGGCGGCGCTTACCCTCATGGAGGCCGATCCTGTAAAACTTGTGCACAGGAACGCATTCAATATCACCGCCATGAGCGTCACCCCCGGCGAGATAGCGGCGGAGATAAGGAAGCATATCCCCGGTTTCACAATAGAATATATCGTAGACCCGGTAAGGCAGGAGATTGCCGATTCCTGGCCCCACAGTCTGGATGACTCCGCGGCCGTAAGGGAATGGGGATGGAAGCCCGGGTACGACCTGGAAAAGATGACCCGGGAAATGCTCGCGAAAATGTCGGAAAAATTAAAAAAGAGTGAACGAAAATGAGCAATGAGAGACTGGGGAAAAAGCTGAAGGAAAAACTTCATGAACTGGAAAAGACCGGGAGGGCCAAGGGGTCTGAAACGGTCATTGCCGGTTTTGTTTCCGGTTCAGAAACAAAAGGGACCCGTTACCTCCTCAGGGGACAGGGGAACAGAGAATTTATCAGGATGAACTCAAACTCATACCTGGGATTTCACCTCAGACAAGAGATCATTGAGGCGGAGAGGACCGCTGCGGAGTATTTTGGTACGGGACCGGGGGCAGTGAGGTTTATCAGCGGGACCGGTATTCACCATGTGGAACTTGAAAAGAGGCTTGCGAAATTCCACAACAGGGAGGAGTGCATGATTTTCAGTTCCGCCTATTCCGCAGTCCTGGGGGTGCTCCCTCCCCTGATTGACCGGAACACGGCGGTGCTCACTGACGAGCTCAACCACAACTCCATTATCAATGCCGTAAGGCTCTCCCGTCCCGGGACAAAAGAGATCTACGGACATAACAATACAGATGAACTGGAAAATTGTATGAAATCCCTCAGGGGAAAATATGAGAGGGTCATAATCGTTACAGACGGGATATTCAGCATGAGAGGGGACCATGTGCCTCTGGGGGAGATCTGTGTCATAAAGGAAAGATATTCCCCTGGTTTCCCCGAGGGGATTACACTCATTCTGGACGACTCCCACGGCATCGGGGCCTTCGGCAAAACCGGCCGGGGCACGGAGGAATTTACCGGTTCGGGCTGCGTGGATATACTGGTCTCCACCCTGGGAAAGGCCCTGGGAGTAAACGGGGGATATGCGGTCTCATCGGAAACGATCATCCGCTACCTCAGGGAGACCGCCCCTTTCTATATCTATTCCAATCCCATAACCCCGGGTGAAGCGGCGGCATCACTCGTCGCAGTGGATCTCCTGGACAGTAAAACCGGTACCGGGCTCCTTGAAGTTCTGAGAAAGCTTACTGCCCGCCTTGAGACAGGTCTGAAAAATGCCGGCTATCCGGTAATCGAAAGCAGCCACCCTATAGTCCCTGTCCTGGTGCGAGACCCCGTGAAGTGCGGGAAGCTTGTGGAGTACCTCCTTGAAAACGGGATCCTTGCCACGGGGATAGCTTACCCGGTAGTACCGGAAGGTGAAGATGAGATAAGGCTCCAGGTGAATGCGGACCATACGGAGGATGATATTGATTATGTTGTTGGGGTTTTTGAAGGATTTAAAGGATAGTTCCAAGTTTCGAGTTCCGAGTTGAAGATGGAGAGGGAGAGATTCACCACGAAGATCACGAAGGAAGAGATTTTAATGATTCATTCTGAATTTGTATATAAAGACCACCTGGGTGAAATCTCAGGAACAATGTCAAATGACGGGAAAGAAGTAAGAGTCATTCTTGAAGGATGGGAATTTTCCGGCAGAGAGTTCGATGACCTTGAGCCTAAAAAGACTGAGACTTTGCCGAGTAGATTCAAACTCCATTACAATTCACTTTGCCATTGCGAATTTGAATTTAAGATGCCTGTTCTGGTCAACCATAAGAATGAATTAATACAATCTGAACTGTCAGTTGTCGTTAAATTGGGTAAACCCGATGATCGGGGTGGTCTTGATAAAGAAGAATATAAAATGACTCTCGGTTATCAGGGGAAGCAATTCGATTCTTCGGGATATTCCGGTTGGTTTGAAGAAGAACTTCTGGAAATCCAAAAAAAACTGGCTGAAGATGTGTTCATTCAATCGTGCATAAACTGCCAGTATTCTGATTACAGTCCCTTTGGACACGGTGCATTTGGCGCGATGATGTGTTTCAGGAACCTGAAGTCTGAATACGATGAAGTACGAACGAAAAAGGATTTCCTGGGAATTCACGATAGACATGAAAAGTTTGTTCAGGAAACATCCCTTTGCAATGAGTTTGAAAGAAGGGTTCCCGGATCAGGTTATCGTGGTTAAAAATACGTTGTTTTTATACGGCCCATCCTGAACAGCAGTGTTAATTGGTTCTGATGATGAAAAAAATAAAAATTCCCCTAGGAGTAATTTTTACAATCATATGGCTGGCTCTTTTATTCATTTTTGCCTGGGCTTTGACTTTTTTTGCTTATAATACAGCGTTTCTTTCTTTCCTTGGATTGGTGGTTTTTCTTCCCGTTAAAATAATCAACAGACGCTATTTGTTTATGAGGGCAGGTATATTATTGATTGGCATTATTCTCCTGATAGCAACAATAAACATTTCAATAGGAGAGGTAAACAGGAGAATAAAAACACTTTCAGAAAAACCCAGAGAGAAAAGTTCTTTACCGGTATTTTCTCTCAGGGATAAAATGGGGATTTACGGATTAAATGCAATCATGGGAGTACTGGCATACCCGGTCTATCCCGAAGTATCCAGAGAAACTCTCATGATGATTTTTCCCCCACCGAAAAGGGGGGTTCGCGTATTTCATTCGAATTTCCCCCTGCATTCTGAAAAGATAAAGGATATTATAACGATGTTCAAAGCCGATTTACTTAACAGACAGAGTGGAGAAGAATTCCAGGTCCAAAAGAGGATAGATTGGCCCATACGTGATTACTGCCTGGGAAAAAAAGAAGCCCGGTATGCCCTGGCCCTGAATCCGTCGCGTATTTCATTGGCGGCGTCAAGAAAGGCTTCCGGCTGGCTTATTGATGTGAGCATAAAAGTCATGGTCCGTTATCCGCAAAATTCCTCTGTCACACTCCTGTCGGAACCGGAGTTAAAAGTTGAAGAGGGTCTGTTTTGGATCTTACAGCAGGAAGGATGGTTGTTTCCCTATACCGCGGAGTGGAAATTTACCATTAATACCGCTGACAAGAGGATGATATGAAATATCAGTCAGCAAACAAATGTTTCAACATGACTTTTTTTGCCGTCCCGTCCTTTTCACTTGCGGTATTTTTGAAAAAAAAGGTTCAACAGGTGTTGTGTTGAAAAAAATAAACCAGGGGAAGATAAAAATTGTAGAAAAACAGGACTTAAATCAAATACTGGAGCTTCAATACAGAGCGTTTTACGGACAGGCGCTTATATATATCGAGAATCTATACTCGAATACCGTAAAAAAATACAGATTATTTACCGGCCATAAAAGTGATAGAAATCTTCACCTCTATAAAAAGCTGGGCTACAAAGAATCGAAAACAGAATGGCTCGCTGAAGATTACGCATTGGTTTATATGGAAAAATATAACTATTAGCTCCACATTCAGGAATTAATAGCGAATAATTCTTGTCATAAAACTTTATCCGGTTTATAATCCCGGTGTTATATGGTTATTATATCTCACTGACAGGAAGGATATATGGTGATCAGTCCGGGAGAAGTACACGGGATACTTGGGCGCCGCATGCTGGTTGACGGCTACGACCTTGTCCTGGACCTTGAAAAGAGTAAGGGGACATACCTTGCCGATTTTAAAACCGGGTCTCTCTTCCTGGACTTTTTCACCTTTTACGGGTCCCTCCCCCTGGGCCACAACCACCCGGCCATGACGGAACCCGCATTCCTCAGAAAACTGGGAAGAGTTGCGTCAACCAAACCGGCCAACTCCGATGTCTATACCGTGGAGATGGCGGAATTCGTGGACACATTCCACAGGCTCGCGGCGCCCTGCTTCATGAAGTACTTCTTTTTCATATCAGGCGGGACCCTTGCCGTGGAGAACGGCCTCAAGGCGGCCATGGACTGGAAGGTCAGGAAAAACTTTGCCCGGGGAATAAAGAAAGAGACCGGGCACCGGATAATACATTTCACCGGCGCATTTCATGGGAGAAGCGGGTATACCCTCTCCCTCACCAACACCTTTGATCAAAGAAAGACAAAATACTTCGCGAAATTCAACTGGCCCCGGATAACCTCCCCCGTCATACGTTTCCCCCTTACGGATAAAAACCTTGAGGATGTGAAAAAAATGGAGGATGACGCCGTTGATGAAATCAGGGACTCCCTCAAATCTTCCGGTGATGATATCGCGGCACTGATTATCGAGCCCATACAGGGAGAGGGGGGAGACAACCACTTCAGGAAGGAGTTCTTCGGGAAGCTCCGGGAGATCTGCCGGGAAAATGATATTCTTCTCATTGTGGACGAGGTGCAGACAGGTCTGGGGATCACCGGGAAGATGTGGGCCTGTGAACATTGTGGAATAGAGCCGGATATTATCGTCTTTGGAAAAAAGACACAGGTTTGCGGTTTCATGGCGGGGAAAAGGCTTGATGAGGTAAAGGACCACGTGTTCAGGGAACCCTCCCGGATAAACTCCACTTTCGGTGGGAACCTCACGGACATGGTCAGGTGCGCCCGGTACCTGGAGATAATCCATAAAGAAAAGCTTGTGGAACACGCGGCGGAAACAGGGGAGTACCTTCATGAGAAACTCCTGGGCATGGAGAAGGAGTATCCGGAACATATCGGCAATCCCCGGGGAAGAGGGCTCATGTGCGCCTTTGACCTTCCGGACAGGGAAACCAGGGACGCCCTCATAAAGAGATGTTATAAGTACCGGCTCCTCGTTCTTCCCTGCGGCCCGCGGTCGGTACGGTTCAGACCTCCCCTGAATGTGAGCAGGGAGGAGATCGACCGGGGGATTAAAATTGTTGCCCGTTCACTGGAGGAAGAAATTATCTGATGGGAGAAATTCCCCATGGAACGTGAATTTACAGAGGGCTACCGGATCATCACCCGGGCGGCAAGGGCAGCGGGTTGTGATTTCTACGCGGGCTACCCCATATCCCCCTCGGTGAGAATTCATAACAGCATGATGCGGGAGATCCCCGGCTCCGGGGGTATCGCCGTTCAGGGTGAAGACGAGATCGCCTCGATATCCCTCTGTATTGCCGCGTCCATGGCCGGAAGAAAAGCCCTCACCTCCACAAGCGGTCCGGGGATGAGCCTCTACTCCGAAAGCATAGGTCTTGCCATCATGGGAGAGGTCCCCCTTGTGATCGTGGACGTGCAGAGGCTCGGCCCCGCCACAGGAGGGGCCACCACGGGATCGGAAGGAGATCTCCGCTTTGCCGCACAGCCGGCTCCCGGAGGAATGCCCCTCCCCGTTCTCTCCCCTTCATCAATTGAGTCCCTCTACAGGCTGACGATCCATGCCTTCAATATATCCGAGGCCCTGAGGACCCCGGTGATACTCCTTACCTCAAAGGATATGGTCATGTCACGGCAGAGCTTTAACCGGGAGGACCTTGAAACCCCGGAGATCATAAACAGGAAATACCACCTTGAAAGCGGGGACTTCGCACCCTACCGGGTCTTCGAACCCACGGATATCCCCCTCTTTCTTCCCATGGGTTCCCGGTTACCGGTCCGCTTTACTACCTCCATTCACGACGAGTATGGCTACCTGACCAGGGAGAAAGGGAATGTTGAAAAAAAGCTGAGACACCTTCATGAAAAGATCGGGGCGCACAGGGGGATCATAGAATCTGTCTCTGGGGATATCCAGGAGGGGGCCGAAACCCTTCTTCTCTGCTACGGCATAAGTTCCGGGGCGTCACGGGAAGCGGTCTCCCGGTACAGGAACACAGGGAACCGGTGTTCACTTCTTATTATTGAGTCCCTCTTCCCGGTTCCTGATGAAAGGATCGGGGAATCCCTGAATGGTGTGAAAAAAGTCATCGTCCCGGAGATGAATTTCGGGCTCTACGCGGAGATAATCACAAAGCATATCCGTCCCGGGCAGGAACTGGTAAAGGTAAACAGGACAGACGGGGGGCTCATATCTCCGGAGCAGATAGTGCGGGAAGGATTCGGGTTATGAAAGAAGATAAGATTTGGAGCCGCAGATAAACGCAGATGAACACTGATAATTATTTTATTTATTTTTTTCTTATTCTGCGTGCATCTGCGGCTAATAATCTTCATTTTTTTATGAAGTTGCAGGTTATTAATTTAATTAAGGGAAAAAAGTGAAAAAATCTCCTTTTATCAATGAGGCACGGCTCCCCTTCCCCTTCTGTCCCGGGTGTTCCCACGGGAGTGTGCTGGAGAAGATTGCCGCGGCCATGGAGGAACAGGAGCTTGATCCCCTGAAAACCGTCATTGTCACGGACATCGGCTGCGCGGGGCTTTCGGACCAGTGGTTTGCCACCCATACCTTTCACGGGCTCCACGGAAGAAGCGTCCTTTACGGGGAGGGACTCAAGCTTGCGTCACCGGAACTCACCGTGTGTGTCCTCATGGGAGACGGGGGCGCGGGGATAGGCGCCCACCACCTCATTGCCGCTGCCAGGAGAAATATCGGTATCACCGTTCTGGTCTTCAACAACTTCAACTTCGGGATGACCGGGGGACAGCACTCGCCCACCACGCCGGAGGGATCGGTGACCGTCACCACGCCGGGAGGACACGGGGAGACACCCTTCAGGATAGCCGAGACAGTGAACATCAACGGTGCCGCCTATTCCGCCCGGAGGGCCTTTTATGACAAAGACCTCACCGGCTGTATCGGCACCGGGGTTGCAGCCAGCGGTTTTGCCCTTATTGAGGTCCTGGAGTTCTGCACCGCCTACTACGGGGAGTTCAACCAGTTCAGGAAGAGCGAACTGGAAGAGATCATGGACTCCGGCGCCTTCCCCCGGGTCACCCTGATCAATGAAAGGGAGAGAGAGTACAGTACGTATGTAAGAAATCCGGAAGAACCGGCATCCCATGAAACAGATAAAGTCTATAATATCAGAAATCCCTACTCCGGCCCGGTGAAGGAGAGCATGAGTTTTGTTATTGCGGGATCGGCGGGACAGAAGGTTCAGTCAGCAGCTTCAGAGATGGCTTCCGCTGCGGTCTCATCGGGACTTCACGCGGTCCGGCAGGATGATTACCCGGTAACGGTGAGGACCGGTTATTCCGTATCCACATTACAATTATCGCCCGGGCGGATAGATTATCCCGGCATGGAAAAACCGGATGCGATTATACTTTTTACAGAAGAAGGTATCAGGCGGACAGGTGAATACCTGGCAGGTAAGTTTTCCGCCAGACGGGTGATAGCTGAAAAGAAGCTCGTTCATTTTTTGCAGGGTATCAAGTGCGAGATATTTGAGATGAATATTCTTGATAAGAATATAGATCCCGGGTTGAGGGTCCTTGCGGTCCTCTATCACTTTTTCACAAGGGAGAAGATAATTGGAAGGGATGTTCTGGAGAAGACGCTTCTCGATTCGGGGAGGGTTGATGAAGTGGGGTTGAGGTTAATTCAGGGGGCGGACCCTTTTGTGTAGTTCCGGATCGGAGAGGAAGAGGGGAAACAGAAGCAGGGAGAAAGACCCCCTAACCCCCTAAAGGGGCATAAGAAGGTTTTGGGATAACATCCTGTACTCTCTTTGGGGATGAATTAAACCATCTGCGTTTATCCGCGTTAATCTGTGGCTCAAATCTTTTCTTCCCATAATCAATAAAATTCTGTAATGATTTGTGATATCATCTATTCACTTCTTCTCTTGTTTTTTTTATTGCGTTTATCCGGAATATATGCGAGTTTTTTAGGCGAATAAACTTTATGTGAAATTTTACTGCTTCAAATCCATATGAATCGACCGGAGATAAATCAATGAACAAATACACAGAACCTGATTTTAACAATTCCGCGTTAATAACAATTGATGTTCAGAGGGACACCCTTGACGGGCAGCCCCTGGAGATCCCCGGAACATCCGGCGTTTTGCCCGGGATAAGACAGCTCCTTGATTTCCACAGGAAGCATCATCTGCCGGTCATCCATATTGTGAGAATATATAAAAGAGACGGTTCCAACGCGGACCTCTGCAGAAAAGAGATCATAGAAAAGGGGACGCTTATTTTAGCTGAGAACAGCCCCGGCACGGAACTGGCCCGGGAGCTTTTTCCGGAGGACACGGTCCGTTTTAATACCGGGCTCTTATTGTCCGGCGGAATACAAAAGATCGGTACTAATGAAGTGATCATTTTTAAACCGAGATGGGGAGCTTTCTATGACACCCCCCTTGATAAATACCTGGAGAAGTTGAAGATCAATACCCTGATCTTCGCCGGCTGTAATTTCCCCAACTGCCCCCGGACTTCAATCTATGAG
Source organism: Spirochaetota bacterium (assembly GCA_050298055.1). Taxonomy (GTDB): domain Bacteria; phylum Spirochaetota; class UBA4802; order UBA4802; family UBA5550; genus JBNKTL01. The sequence continues at coordinate 34,664 of JBNKTL010000007.1, read as the reverse complement.
GCAAGTGAGCGTGATTACCGGATTGTTCTGGCGGAAGATGCCATATCCGGTCTCTACGACCGGGGGCGGAAGGAGCTGGAAAATATTGGTGTTCTGGTTGAGAGTGTGGAGAATATTTTGAGGTTGGTGGGGGATGCTTGATCTAGCCACAGGTTTTAATCTGTGGCCAGGTGGGGCTCTTAAGAAATTTTTTAAAAAACTTTTAATACTTTTCAATCCCCGATCGTATAAATATATGTCTGCATAAAGAGTCTTTACTCATCTGCAAAACGAAAAACCGGAGTACACTGAAACTATGGAAGGAATTCCTGACATTCACAGCCAGCTGAAATCAATATTCGGCTATACATCTTTCAGGCCCAACCAGGAGGAGATCATTGAGAGTCTTCTGGCCGGGGACGATGTCTTTGCCGTAATGCCCACAGGGGGCGGAAAGTCTCTCTGTTACCAGCTTCCCGCGTGTGTTCTTCCCGGGACCTGCATTGTGATCAGTCCCCTGATCTCCCTGATGAAGGACCAGGTGGATGGGGCACGGAGTCTCGGAATAAAGGCCGGGTTTCTCAACAGTTCTCTCACGGGGGGTGAAAAGGACCGGGTCCTCTCATCTCTGCGCAACGGGGAACTGGACCTTCTCTATCTTGCCCCCGAGCGTTTTGCCGTAACGGATTTTTTCTCCCTGCTTCAGGATGTCCGGATCAGTTTTTTTGCCGTGGATGAGGCCCACTGTGTTTCAGAATGGGGACATGACTTCCGTCCCGATTACCTGGTCCTCTCGCAGATAAAAAAGCGGCTTCCCGGTATCCCGGTTTCGGCATTTACCGCAACCGCCACAAAAAAAGTGCAGGATGATATTATCGGAAAACTCAACCTGGAGAGCCCCCTGGTCAAAAGGGCTTCCTTTGACCGGCCAAATCTTTTTCTCCAGGTGATACCCAAGGAGGATTTTAACCGGCAGGTCCTCGGTTTCATTAAGTCCCGGGTTAATGATCCGGGTATCATCTACCGGATGACCCGGGAGAGCGTGGAGAGTACCGCCCGGATGCTAGCAGGCCATGGGATCACTGCCCTTCCCTATCACGCGGGCCTGGAGAATTATCAGCGGCAGCAAAACCAGGAGGCCTTTAACAGGGACAAGGTCCGGGTGATCGTTGCCACAATCGCCTTTGGCATGGGGATCGATAAATCCAATGTTCGGTTCGTGGTCCACGGAGATCTTCCCAAAAACATGGAGGCCTATTACCAGGAGATAGGTCGGGCGGGCCGGGACGGTGAGGACGCCCACTGTCTTCTTTTCTTTAAAAGAGGGGACATTCCCCGGATCAGGTATTTTATTGATCAGATCGAGGACCGGTCTGAACATTCCCTGGCCCTGGAAAAGTTGAATAAGATCATCGAATACGCGTCTTTTAACATATGCAGAAGGAAACAGATACTGGAATATTTTGATGAAGTCCCTGATAAGGAAAATTGCGCAGCCTGTGATGTCTGTACGGAAAAAACGGAAACCATGGACGCAACCCGGGAGGCGCAGATGGTCCTGTCAGCAATTTATAGAACAGAAGAACGCTTCGGGGCAGGCCACATCGCGGATATCGTCTCCGGCGCCAATACCGGAAGGATCAGGCAGCTGGGCCATGACAGCCTGAAAACCTACGGTGTGGGTTCTTTTAAACCGAAACAGTTCTGGAGGAATCTTATTGATGAACTTTTAAACAGGAATTATATCAGCCAGACCCCGGGTAAATACCCGGTACTTCTCCTTTGCGAAAAAGGGAGGGAACTTCTCAGGGGAAATGAGAATTTTATCATTTTGAAAAAAGAGGAACAGGAATTCGCGAAGGGAGAGATGAGAGAGAGTGAAGACTCCCCGGCATACAACAGGGAACTCTTTGAGATATTGCGAAGGGAGAGGAAAGAGCTGGCTGATCAACTCCAGGTGCCCCCTTATATTGTCTTTTCAGACAGGACCCTCCGTGAGATGAGCACCTTCTTTCCCACTACGGAAGATGAGCTTCTTCTGATCAATGGTGTGGGCAGGGAAAAACGGGAAAAATTCGGCGCTGTTTTTCTTAAGCCCATAAATGAATTTCTGGAAAATAATCCCCGCATAGAGACAGCCAGGCCCCAGGTGAGGGAAATGGTAAAGAAAAGGAAATCCGGTAAAAAAGCAAAAGGAGATTCACTGGAAGCAACCCGGGAGCTCCTTGCCCGGAATCTCTCCATTGAGGAAATAGCGGAAATGAGAGAGCTTAAGGTATCTACAATTGCCTCTCATGTAGGCGATCTCCTGAGCCGGGGTGAAGAGATAGACCTTGATAAACATATTGCCCCGGAAAAACAGGAGAAGATTGAAGAAAAGTTCAGGGAACTAAAGACCGGCAAGCTCAGTACGGTTTATCATGCTTTTAATGGCAAGGTGCCTTATGAGGAGCTTCATATTATGAGGGGATTTTTAATGGGACGGGGTGACCTGGAAAATTAATTTATATCAGGAAGAGTTTTGGAACCGCCAAGACGCAAAGTTTTGGATAATTTTAAATGTTAAATGTTTAATTTTGAATTATCAGATCAAAACAGTTTCTTTAATTTAACATTCAAAATTTAAAACTCAACATTAAAAAAACTCTTCCTTCGTGTGCTTCGTGCCTTTCGTGGTAAACTCTTCTTTATTGTTGGACTAGATATCAAATTCAATCCCCTGGGCCAGGGGGAGATCGTCACCCCAGTTGATGGTATTGGTCTGTCTCCGCATATAGTTTTTCCACGCGTCGGAACCACTCTCACGGCCCCCTCCCGTGTCCTTCTCCCCTCCGAAGGCGCCGCCGATCTCCGCGCCGCTTGTCCCGATGTTGACGTTTGCGATCCCGCAGTCCGATCCTTCATGAGAGAGGAACCTTTCCGAGTATTTCAGTGAATTGGTAAAGATAGCAGAGGAGAGTCCCTGCCGTACGCCGTTCTGTATCTCTATGGCCTCCTCCAGGGTCTCGTATTCCAGCAGGTAAAGGATGGGGGCAAAGGTCTCCTCCCCGAGGACAGGCATATCCTTTTTCGCCCTGACAATGACCGGTTCCACGTAGCAGCCTGAATCGAGACCCGGAACCTTCACCTTGCCTCCCCCATAGATGATCTCTCCCCCCTGCTCTTTGATAAGCTCCAGGACCCTCATCATGGTATCGACGGCGTTCCTGTCCGCCAGGGGGCCCATGAGGACACCTTCTTCAAGGGGGTTCCCGATCCTGATCTGCCGGTAGGATTTTACCAGCAGGCCGGTATATTTTTCCGCGATGCTTTTATGGAGAATGATCCTTCTGGTTGTGGTACACCTCTGTCCCGCGGTACCCACGGCGCCGAAAAGGGTCGCCCGTATTGACAGGTCCATATCCGCATCCCCGGTTATAATGATGGCATTGTTCCCCCCCAGTTCAAGGAGAGACCTCCCCAGCCGGGCCGCTACCGCTTCCCCCACCCTTCGTCCCATGCGGCAGCTCCCTGTTGAGCTTATGAGGGGAAGGTTCCGGTCGTTTATCATGAGCTCCCCTATCTCATTCCCGTTTCCGATGACCAGGCTGAAAAGTCCGTCAAGCCCGTGCCTGTCAATAACCGGCGCAATAATATTGTGCAGGGCGATTGCGCAGAGAGGTGATTTACTGCTCGGTTTCCACATGACGGCATTGCCGCAGATTGCGCCGATGAGAAAATTCCACGACCAGACGGCAACCGGGAAGTTGAAGGCGGTTATCACACCCACGATCCCCAGGGGGTGCCACTGTTCATACATCCTGTGACGGGGCCTTTCACTCTGCATGGTAAGTCCGTAAAGCTGCCGTGATAGCCCCACCGCGAAGTCTGTGGTATCAATGGCCTCCCGGACCTCTCCCCGTCCCTCGGGGAGTATCTTCCCCGTTTCCAGGGTTACCAGTTTCCCCAGGGGATCTCCGTACTTTCGAAGAACTTCCCCTATCTCCCGGATCACTTCTCCCCTTATAGGCGCGGGGGTCATTCTCCATCTTTTAAATGCCCCGGAAGCCGCGGAGACGATCTTCCGGTAATCGATTTCCGTCGCCTGGACTATTGCCCCTATGGGCTTCCCGTCTACAGGTGATACCGATACAAGTTCCGTCCCTGCTGTTTTGAGCCAGCCTCCGCTTGAACCTGTTGTGGCACCGGAATTTACGTCCTTTATACCCAGTTCCTTTAAAAATTCATACATCATATCACCTCCAGAAAAACGACATCCGATATATTTATTTTAACTATTTATTCCATAACTTAATTCATAATGATATTATATCAAGATTTGCCACAGAGGCACGGAGACACAGAGGATTAAGATAATGATTAATGCCTCTGTGGCAGATTAACAATTTTAGAATAAAGACTTATTGACTTTTCAACTTCAACTCAGCTCCATGTTTCATGGTATTTATGGCAAAGGACCTCACATTGATAAACTCAAGAAGGTAAGTGGGAAAATCATCTTCAGGGGGAGCATCGCCGGGAGAACAGGGAATTTTAATGATTTCCGGGTCCGGCGCTTTTTCATAGATCTCTTTCATCCTTTTCTCAATATATGAACTTTCCGCGTCAAAAACGATCTTTCTTATACTCCTGTCTGAAAGAAGACTTTTTTCACTATTGTTGAGGAGCTCTATGCCGGAGACCCCCTTCCACTCTATGCCCGAAATTTTGTCCTCCATGAATATCTTTACACCAAGGGCAAGGGCCGATAAGAGCCTCAGGGCCGTGGGTGTGCTGATTTTTTCATTTCTTATGATGAATACCGCCTGTTTCTCATGCATCCTGTAGTCATTATAACTCAGCTGTCCCGGGACCTCCCTGTTGTAATGGGGAGTGCTGATAAAAGAGTTGAGGTTTTGTCCGAGCCATCTGTTATAGTTATCCATAAGCTCTGAGAGTTCCGGGCAGACCGATTTTATCATCTTAACCGCAACGGTAATATTGTTTCCGCTTTTCCCTTCTTTTTCCGGGGTTGGTTTGTCCCCTTCGTCTGCATATCCGGTTTTCTCTACCCGGCCTTTGACGGCATAATGATGAAAAGCTGGGAGATAGTTCCTTCCTCCCGCCTTGGGGCCTGTTCCGGAAAACTTGAAGCCTCCGAAGGGCTCAATGTCCACTCGTGCCCCGGTAATTCCCCTGTTCACATAGATATTCCCCGCCTGGATCCCGGGGAGAAGATAATCAATCTCGTCCTGTGACTGGCTGTATATTCCCGCGGTGAGGGCATAACCTGTTGCGTTAATGATCTCCAGGGCCTGGTCCGGTGTTCTGTATTCAATAACATGGATTATGGGAGCGAAGAGCTCACTGCAGGCGTAGCTTTCCGGGAGGAGTGCCCTCTCTGCGGATATTTCAAAGATTGCCGGGCCCACGGAATATCCTGCGGGGGATTCACCGGTCCTGTTGATGATGACCTTCCCTCCGAATCTTTCCGATTCCGCAGACGCTTTCGCGGCAGTATCCGAAACTCTCTTCATGTCTTCCTTTAAAATCAGGGGATTTATCCATGTTGAAAAATCCAGAGACGATCCGACCCTGAGGGTTGACGCGGCGTCCTTAAGCCTCTGCACAAGGTGTTCCTTTATCCTGTAATCCGCGATGACCCGGGAGCATGCGGAACACTTCTGCCCCGCATGGTTAAAGGCCGAGGTAAGGATCCCGCTCACCGCTTCATCGAGATCGGAGGTTTCGCTCACGATTATTCCGTTTTTCCCTCCCATCTCCGCGATGACCCGCACCGGGAAGGGCTCTCCACCTATACTGTTCCGGGTAAACCTGCATCCACCCATCCGGAGAATTTCCAGACCCACCGCTTTGGAACCGGTAAATACTATCCCCCCCACACCGGGATCTTCCGTCAGGGCGCTTCCCACATCCTCCCCTGACCCGGGAAGATGAATGAGGATCTCCCCGGGAATGCCGCTCTCATGCATGAGCCGTACGAATTCCTCAGCCGCAAGGGGTGTCTGTTCCGCTGATTTCAGGATGACCGAATTTCCCGCTGCCAGCGCACCTGCGGTCATGCCACAGGGTATTGCAACGGGAAAGTTCCAGGGGGCAATCACCGCGAAGACACCCCGGGGCCTGTAAGCCCCGGTTTTCTTCTGCAGTTTTATTTCTTCCCTGGCGTAAAAGTTGAGAAAATCCACGGCCTCATCAACATCCGCAAGTGCTTCCCGGAGGGTCTTTCCCGCTTCATGCATAACCAGGGTGGCAAAACTGCTCCGTTTCATTCTCAAAAGAAGCGCTCCCCGGGCAAGGACTGCCGCCCTGAAAAATTCGTTTCTCCTCCACCACTCTTTATCTTTAAATGCATTCCCGGAAAGATTCACCGCCTTCCGCACATCCCCTTTAACCGCGAAGTTTATAACCCCCACTCTCTTTTCCGGTTCCGAAGGTGAGTGAATGGAGACTGCCTTTCCCGATACGGGATACCTGTTTGTATTGCTCCTGTCCCTTTTCTCACGGGAAAAAGCTTCAAGGGCTCTTATCATCCCTTCAAGCTCTTCCGCCTGAGAGGTCCTCAGGGGCACGGTATTGAGAAAATCATCCGTGAAGGAGACCGTATTCAGATCACGGACTTTTCTTTGAGAGGAGAGTTTCTCCCTGTGCAGGTCCAGGGGAGAGGCCGGGTTGTATCCCTTCCTGTGAGATCTCATGAGGGAGAGGACCCCTGCCTGGGAAGAGTTTTCCATTATCCTCCTCACAAGGTATGCTGTACCCGTGATAAGGCTTCCCACCGGCATATACTCCCTGAGGACCCATCCCATCTTTATAATTCCCCGTGAGAGTGTTTCGTAGGTCATATGGAGGCACTGGTGTTCGATCACCGGTGAACCGGGAAAATGCTGCTCCCTCATTGACTGGGCGTAGCAGTGGTCGCTGTAATTATGTGACGCCACACAGAGCTGAAGGTGCTCACCCTCCTCCAGTATCCTCACTGTCATTGCCCTGAACATCAGGTCGGTTTCTTCCTTGTTCAGGAACAGGAGGGGAGTCTGTCCCGCTGCCTCCGCCTCAATCATCTCGAAATCCCAGTATGCCCCCTTAACGAGCCTCAGGGGCATTACATCTCCCCGTGTTTCAGCCAGCCGGATAATTTCATCAAGGTGACGGGATGCGTCCCTCATGTATGCCTGAAGAACAAATCCCATGAGATTAAATCCATTCAACTCTTCACTCTCAAGGAGGAGCTTTCTGCAGATCCAGAACACCGCGTCCCTGTACGAGGAGTGTTCCGCATCAATGTTCACAAAGACATCCTCTTTTTGAGCAGCCCTGAGTATAACAAGAAGCCTCGGGGCAACCTGGGCATAGATATATTCCCGGTCACAGGGTCTGAAATCGGGACAGAGGGCGGATACCTTTATTGAGATATGGGCCCTGTTGATACCGGCACCGTTCATCTCGCCCCGGTTGATAAACCCGCCAAAACCTTCTATTATCCGGACCACCCTGTCCCTGTAGGAGTCTGCTTCTCTCTCCGAAAAGACCTTCTCTCCCAGCTGGTCCAGTGTCACGTCCCTCCCCCGGGCAAGGAGTTCTCTCACCGTAGCCGCAACTTCACCCATATTCTCTCCCGCTATAAACCTCCTGGCAAGGATCCTGACCCCCTTCCTGATAAAGAACTTCAGGATACCCGGAGGCAGCACCCTGGCTTTCAGGAGAGTGACCCGGGTAGCAAAGGTCATCCATGAGGGGAGTTTCTTCTCAGCGGAGCTGTTTGATTCTAGAAGGTGTTTCAGCGACTCAATGAAGACCTTTCGGGTGACCTTCCCGTTTCTGTCGAAGTCCAGGGAGGGGAGAATGACCAGGAACCTGAGAAGGTTGACCCGGATGCTTGAATATTCCGCCGCCAGTGCAAGGAGCCTGTCGGTGACCTTCTCCATAAGTCCCGGTTTGTAGCTGTTCATCTCACGGAGTATGCGGGATATTTTCTCTTCCGTGACCGGGTCCATGCCGGAAAACCGTTCGTCGGAAAGGAAGCCTCCGTATCCGGCCATTTCAAGGGCACATTCAATTTCAGAGATCATACTCCCGTCATCAATGTTCCTGAGGGAATCAACATGTTCCCTGTATTTCCTGTAACTCTCGAAATATTGACTCTCTTCCGGAAGGGTCATTTCAAGCATCTCCCGGAGAAAAAGTTCATGGTTAAGGCGGGGAGTAAAGAGGCGGATGAGTTTCTCCCCGGGGAAGATACCCGCGAGATAAGCAACCGAATTCAGCACAAGCTGGATTTTAAGATCGCTCTCTTTGATTTTTGTATATTTTTCCAGAATCTCTCTTATCTCAGGGAGAAGAGCCCCTTTCCTGTCGCAGAGGTTAACAGTGAAATCACTGTTGAAGTGGGCATTCCACTCATGGTTTATTGCCGCCACTGAGAGCAGCGGAGTAATAGACTTATGTTGTTCTACACTGAGGATTTTGCTCTTCTCTGTCATTTTTCCGCACCTTCCCGGTAAGCGGATTATGGAACCGGACAGTGAGATCGGCACCACACTTCAAAATTTACCTGATAAAAATAACATGAGTTTGAAGTTATTGCCAGTATTTTTTTGGTGAAGTTCCGAGTTTCGTGTTCCGTGTTCCGGGTTGAAGAGGGAAGATATTAGCCTAAGAGGTGCGGAGGTTCACGGAGAAGAGAGTTTTGGAACCGCAAAGAAGCAAAGTTCGCAAAGGAGGAGGAGAAGTTTCACACAGAGGGCACAGAGTTCACGAAGGGGGAGTTCTTCAATGTTTGATTTTAAGGCTCAAGTGGCGGTTGTTTTATGAAGAGCGAGATTATTTAAAGGAAAAGTAAATATTGATTTTGAAAAATAATTAGATAAATAAAAATCAAACTCTGTGAGCTTTACGAGCTCTGTGTGAAACATCTTTTTATTATTCTTCAACCCGGAACGTCTTCAAAATTGATTCTTCTTGACATCTTAAATAAATAACAGGATTATTGAAACTGATTTAACAGGATATTATGAACTGTTAAGATCCCGGAGAAATGAGAGATAAACTTGGATAGAAAACTAGTGAAAAAAATGAATACAGGTGAAGAAACAGATGATGGATATGTCCATGCGGACAAGAATGAATTAATATCAATGATCTGGGAAATTACAAAGGACAACTGGGCATTTGTGAGGGAGCAAAATGTTGAACGAAGATTACAAAGAGATGTTGCAACTATTATTAGAAGAACAGGTTGATTTTATTTTAGTCGGTGCCTATGCCCTGGGAACACATGGATATCCAAGGGCGACCGGGGATATTGATATCTGGGTAAAACCGGATAATTTAAATTCAAAGAAATTATTTGAAGCATTGTCGCGATTTGGCGCACCTCTGGATCAGATTCAATCCGATGATTTTTCAAAAGAAGGAGTTATTTTTCAGATAGGAGTGATTCCCCGGAGAATTGATATCATCACCAAAATTGACGGTGTTGCCTATGAAGAAGCTGATGAGGATAAAATTTTTGTTGAAACCGAAGGATTGAAGATACCCGTAATATCATTAGATAAGTTAATCAAAAATAAAATGGCCACAGATAGAGAAAAGGATAAACTTGATATAAAAATACTTAAGAAAATCAGTAAATCTTCCTCTTAACTTTTAACCCGTAACTATCCCTGTTCCCCCCCCATAGAGCTCCTTTATCTTTGCCCTGTCAAAACTCCCGTCATCCATAACAGGAAGCTCCTTAACAAACTCCACGTAGTGGGGCTTTTTGTACCGGGCGATCCTCTTACCCACAAACTCAATGAGTTCGGAAGGCTCCAATGACTCACCCTCTTTCAGCACAACCACTGCCTTTATCCCCTCCTTCCATTTGGGATCGGGAACACCGAAAACCACTGCCTGTTCTACCACGGGATGTTCAAGTATGGCCTTTTCAACCTCGGCGGGATATACATTCTCCCCTCCCGGTTTTATCAGCTCCTTTTCCGCCTTGCGGCCCGCGTACCAGAGGAACCCCTCCCGGTCAAAGCGTCCCAGGTCACCGGTATGGTGCCAGCCTTCCCTGAAGGTGTAACCGGTATCTTCGGGAAGATTCCAGTACCCCTTGAAGACCATGGGTCCCCTGACGCAGATCTCCCCGGTACTTCCGGTTTCAACGGGATTATCATAATCATCAACCAGCCTTATCTCTGCCAGGTGTATCGCCCTCCCCGCAGATCCCGGTTTATCCTTATAAGATCCCATTGAGACAACACAGGAGGTCTCGGTCTGACCGTAGAGGGAGTAGAAGGTCCCCCCGGTTTTCTCCTGGTATTTTTCAATGTTCTCATGTGTATCCAGGCCGATGACCTTTTTCAGGGAACTAATATCTTTTTTGCTCTTTTCATGCTCTTCCATTATTGACGAAAGAATGGGCGAAAAGTCGAACATCACCGAGACATTCTTCTCCCCGATCAACTCAACGGCTTTTTTCGCGTCAAATTTGCTCATGTTGACGTTTAATGACCCTGCGTGAAATGCGCTGGAAGCCATGAAGAGCCCTCCCACATGAAAGAGGGGGAGGAGGTTCAGGTGGACGTCATGAGACCGGGTGTTCAGGCCGTATGCCAGCTGGATATTGGCAAAGAGCATGTTCCCATGGCTGAGAACGGCACCCCGGGGTTTTCCTTCAACGGCGGCGGTATGAATGATGATAAAATCATCATGGGAACTCACTTTTCCCTTTTCATTTTCACGGTCATTGTCAGGGAGTTCGTTAATTTCCGGGAAGTTTTTTGAACCGGAGTCGAGACTGAAGAAGTGCTTGATATAACCGGTCTTCTCTTTTGAGTTTTCTACGAGTTCATGATAATCCCGGTCTGCAAAAATGATTTTCGGTTCACAGTCATTAAGGATCGTGATGATCTCTTCTTCAGAGAGCCGCCAGTTAAGGGGAAGGACTATGGCACCCAGTAATGCTGCCGCGCCATAAACGAGGAAGTATTCCAGCGAGTTCATCCCCATAACGGCAACCCGGTCACCCTTGAGAATGCCCAGCCCCCTGAGGCCCCGGGCAAGCCTCTCCACATCTTCCCTGATCTGCAAAAAGGTCACTTCCCTGCCCGTATCCGCCTCATACCATGCGGGTTTTTTACCATATGACTCTGCGTTAACCCTGATCATATCATAAACGGTATAATCATAAAGTCCCATTTTTCCTCTCCTGCATGTTCATTAATAAAAAGTATATAAAGGAAAAAACTCTGCGTTATCTGCGGTTCTAAAACTCTTTTCTTCAACCCGGAACTTGTAACCCGGAACTCGAAACTTCTTTTATCTTTATGTAAGCCATCTCTTCTTGCGCTTGTAGTGCTTCACGTCCCTGAAGTTCTTTCTTCCCCCGTGGTCGGAGAGTCCCAGGTAGAAGTCCTTGATGTCTTCATTGTTCATCAGTTTTTCCGAGGTATCATCCATGACGATACGGCCATTCTCCATAACGTAGGCATAGGGAGCCACACTCAGGGCAAGTTTGGCGTTCTGCTCAACCAGGAGCATTGATATCTTCTCCTCTTTGTTGAGCTTGGTAATGATATTAAAAATTTCATGTATCAGCATGGGAGCAAGCCCCATGGAGGGTTCATCCAGGAGGATCAGCTTCGGTTCTGTCATCATTGCCCTCCCTACAACGGTCATCTGCTGTTCCCCGCCGCTGATGAAACCGGCAAGGATGTTTCTCTTCTCCTTGAGCCGGGGAAAGTAGTTGTAGACCATCTCAAGGCCTTCCTTCAGTTTACGGGAACCTTTCCTTCGAAGGTGTGCGGCAACCTTCAGGTTCTCCTCAACGGTAAGGTGTTCAAAGACCTTGCGTCCCTCTATGACCTGGACAATCCCTTTTTTGGTGATCTTTTCAGCTCTTATGGTATCGATACGTTCTCCCCTATATTCTATGGAACCGTCCGTTACCTTCCCGTTTTCATGGTTCAGGAGGCCCGATATTGCCTTCAGGGTGGTACTCTTCCCCGCCCCGTTTGCTCCCAGGAGGGCGACGATTTCTCCCCGGGGGATCTTGATGGAAACGCCCTTGAGGACAAGGATAACTTCGTGGTATTTTACTTCGATATTGTTGATCTTCAGAATAAAGTCGTCGTTGGAGTCAGTCAAAATATATCCTCGCTGATTTAATTTATTCCCACCGGCATTTCTGCCGGCGGGAATAAGAGTCTTTTCAATAATCTATTTTCCCAGCCACTCTGTAGCCCACTTCTTGGGAAATGCTTTTGCCATGTCAACGGTATCATAAAGGCTGAACTTTCCGCCTTTAACCTGGTAAACACTTACACCGCTCATTGACCTGTGGTCTTTGGACGTAAAGGTTACCGGAGGTATCCCGAGACCGAAATTTACGTCTTTAAATGTTTCAAAGGCCTTGAGGATACCTTCTCCCGAGAGGTCCTTTGATTTGTCAGCTATTTTCAGAGCTTCCGCCAGTGCAAGGACAGATCCCCAGCCCTGGATTGTATGAATGGTCCTCTTCTTCTCATTTGGATGGAGTTTTTTAGCATACTCCTTTACTTTGTCCATAAGAGGAACATCCATTCCGTAGAATGCCCAGGGAGCAACGCCATAAGCGCCGTCTGCTGCTTTCCCTGCCCTGTCGTAAAGATACTCGTCAAAACCCCAGTTCTTGATCAGGTGGTCGGCCTTGAGCTTCTGCGCGTGGGCCTCAACAAGGGTTATGGCAACAGTTCTCACTGTATTCGTATGGACAACCACATTCGGACCAAATTTTTTCAGAGCGGCAACCTGTGTCTGGACTTCTTTTGCCGCGAGGCTTACATTCTGGTCCGGGCCGATTGTATAACCGAGAAACTTTGCGTGCTTTTTGGCTTCGTCAATGGAAGCACTTGAGAAAGGATGTCCGAAGTGATACGCGAATGCAACTTTCGGGCTTCCCTTTTTCCCTTTGGCCTTCCAGTTCTTGTTGAACCAGGATGTGAGGAGTCCCCTTACCTGTGTTGAGTAATCGGGGGCGATAAAGAAGTTGTAGGGAGCTTCCTTGGGATCGTTCAGCTTTGCCGAATAAGAGGCCGATACATAGGGCATCTTGTCCCTTGCTACGGTTTTTGTGAGGGCCTCGGTGTCCGCGGAACCCCAGCCGAGAATTGCTATACATCCCCGGGCCTTGAACTTTTCATAGATCTGCTTTGCCTTGTCAGCCTTGTAGCCATAGTCCTGAAGGAAAAGGTCGATCTTTTTCCCGTTGATGCCGCCATTGTCATTTACATAGGCAATGGCTTCCTTAACTCCTCTTGCGTAATCCGCACCAACAGTTGATGTGGCACCGGTAAGGTCATTCAGCGAGCAGAGCTTTAAGACATTACCTGCATCCTGCTTTTTCCCGCATGAACTTACCAGTATACCTGATATGAGTACAGCGGCAAAAAGCACTAAATAGGTTTTTACTTTCATAATCTCCTCCGTTAAAATTTAACAAATATAATGACTCAACTATATTTTTATCCATTATAGTATAGCTGAGTAGTTACTCATTCATTACAAAAATCAGTATGAGAATGGCCAGAGGTTAAAATAGTTCTTAATTTGCCACCACCTGTAAGCCATCCCATGAGGTTCAAAAATCAGAAACAGGCAGATCAGGAGACCAAAAAACGCGTCCCTTATATAGTTAAATGCATTGGAGAGCCCCTGGAATTTTACCGCGATTGCGTCCCATCCGATCTGCTGAAGCATTGAAGGCAGATCGTAAGAGAGAAAGTCAACTCCCATCTGCAGAAACTCCATTCCAATGACCATAAAGAGTGAACCGAATATTACACCGTGAATTGATCCCACACCCCCGATGAGGATTATCCCCACAAGCCAGAGGGAGAGGAACCATTCAAAATATTCGATATTGAACATGTGTGCGTTGACAACAACCAGCACTCCTGCCAGCCCAGCAATAAACCCTGCTACGAAAAAAGCAAGCAATTTATACTTAACAATATTTATCCCCATTACCTCGGCGGATATGTCATTATCACGAATGGCAATCCAGGCCCGGCCCACCCGAGAACGGATGAGGTTTGCCACGATGATCGTAGATATTATCACAAAAACGGCCATGAGAAAATAGACATCCTTTACACTGTCAATGATCCAGGGCCCGATCTTTGTCTTCTCATAGGAGAGAGAAAAGTTGTTTCCTTTCCGGGTAAAACTCACGGCAACCTGTTCAAGGATAAACTTATAAGTAATAAAATGAGCGGCCATTGTTGTCAGGATAAGGTAAAACCCTTTTACCCGCGCGGAAGGAAGACCGAAGAGAACACTCCATATCCCCGATGAAACGCAGGCTATGAGTATGCTCGCCGGGTACGCGATCCCCGCATCATTCATCCACTGGGGCCAGGGAAAAACAACAAGCATAATCGAGCTGATATACGCGCCCATGGCGATAAATGCGCCGTGTCCCAGGGTCAGCTGGCCGCAGTAACCGATAAGAAGCTGCACACCCAGTGCGCCGAGAATTGTATAACCGAGAATATTAAAAAGACTCAACCAGTAGTCGTTTGAAATAAGGGGGATAATGATAAAAACAGATGCTGCGAGAAGAAGCATCTTTCCCTTGATAAACCTGGTCTGCCACCAGGCATGGTCCTCTCTATAGCTTTCATGATATTTTCCGCAGGGAAGAAAAGTTGACGACATATTATTACTCCGATACTGATATTCTGGTACTCATTACACTCTTTCGATCCGTTCCCAGCCCCATAAACCATAGGGTTTGAAGAGGAGGAAGATTGTCATAAACAGAAAGGGCGCTATCTCCTTGACCGAGAGAGGGACACCCATGGTATTGATAAGCCAGCTGTCAACATAGGTGCCCACAAAGCTTTCCATAATGCCGATTGCAATACCACCCACAATGGCGCCTGCAACGGAGTTAAGCCCCCCCAGAACAACCGCGGGAAGAACCGTAAGCCCCATGTGCGCAATTGAAATATTTACACCGCTTAAATTGCCCAGAAGGGTCCCTCCCACACCTGCAGCCATAAAGGCAATAGCCCAGGCTATGGAATAGACAAAACGCGCGCTGATACCCAGGGAGAGTGCGGCCATTTCGTCATCCGCAGTTGCCTGCATTGCCAGGCCCCACCGGGTATACTTGAAAAAGGAGACAAAGATAATGAGAAGGATGATCGCCGCCACAAAACTCCAGAGAAAGACTTCCTTGAAGAGTATGGGCCCCACACTGATTGAGTCGATTGAAAAAACCGGGGGTTTGAAAATATAGTTATCCACTCCCCATATGAGCTGTATGATCCCCTTAAAGAAAAAAGAGAGACCCACGGTAAGCATAATCGTTGAGAGTATGGATTCCCCGATGAGTTTGTCCAGGAACACCCTCTCGGTGATAAGCCCGAGGATAAAGCCGATAACCAGGGAGATGAATATGGCCGCAAGAAAAGGGATACCTATGGAGTAGAAGCTGATGGTAATAAAGGCCCCCACCAGTGTAAGTTCTCCCATGGCGAGGTTCAGGACCCCGGAACATTTATAGATGAGCACCCATCCAATGGCAACAAGGGCATAGATGCCACCGGTCATTATCCCGCTTACAATAACATTTAAAAAATTCTCCATTCACTGTCTCCTGATGAAAATCCCGTCTCTCGTTATCAGCTCTCTGATGCAACATTTTCAAGTGTACGGATAGAGAGGACAGCTTTGATCAGCTGTTCCCTGCCGTCCTCATACTTAATGGTGGTATCGATATTCACCTCATTCTGACCGGAATAGAGAGTGTCGATAATCTCCCTGTATCTTTCCTCAACAAAGGACCTCCGGAGTTTGTTGGTCCGCGTCAGTTCGTCATCATCAGCCTCGAATGTTTTATAGAGGTTTGTGAAACGTCTTACCTTTGCGGCATCGGGAAGGTCACTGTTTGCCGTTACGATCTGCTCCTGTATGAGGTCCAGGACCTCGGGCTTCTGGGAAAGCTCCTGGTAGCTGGTATAGTTGAGTTTCATCTCATCGGCCCATTTCCCCACCACCGAATAATCGATACAGATCACGGCGGTTATATACTCCAAGCCGTCACCGATCACCCATGATTCCTGGATGTAGGGGCTGAACTTGAGCCGGGTTTCAAGATACTGGGGTGAGAAGGGCTTGCCGTCATTCAGGGTGAAAACATCCTTAGAGCGGTCAAAGACCACCAGGTGGTTGTCCTCGTCTATGAAACCCTTGTCACCGGAATGGAGCCACCCGTCCTTCAGGGTCTCGGCGGTGGCTTCGGGATTTTTATAATATCCCAGAAAGACCGACGGGCTTTTCGTGAGGATCTCACCGTCCTCGGTTATCCTGATTTCCGTATCGGGAATGGGATGACCAACCGTATCGAACTTGATGTCACCGTTCCTGTGTACTACGGATATTCCCGCAACCTCGGTCTGGCCGTAAATCTGCTTGAGGTTGACTCCCATGGCATGGAAGAACCTGAAGTGGTCCGGTCCCATTGCCGCTCCTCCCGTATAGGCGCTCCGGATATTGGAAAGTCCAAGGTGGTCCTTGAGTTTTTTCTGTACGGTGGAGTAGACAATAAATTCAAGGAGTTTCCAGAGAAAGGGAACGGGCTTTTTCTCGAATTTCATGTTGGCAACTCTGTACCCGATCTTCTGTGACAGCTCGTACATCTTTCTCTTGATCCTTGTGGCATCCAGGTACTTCACCTGCACCGTACGGGTCATCTGCTCATACATCCTCGGAGCGGAGAACATGACGTGGGGACCGATCTCCCGTATATTCTCAAGGACGGTACTCTGGTCCTCCGGAAAGTTCAGGACAAAGCCGATCTGGAGCCCGCATGAAATGGACATCATCTGTTCCCCGATCCATGCAAAGGGGAGAAATGAAACATAATCATCACCTTCATAGCAGGGGTCCACAGCCATGAGGTGACTGCCCATGGTGAGCATGTTGTTGTGGGAAAGAAGGGCCCCTTTGGGAAGGGATGTTGTTCCCGAGGTATAAAAGAGGAGGACCACGTCATCACCATGACCCTGGCTTATCCTCTCCTCAAAGTCACCGGGGTTGGCATTCTCATATTCTTTCCCCAGCTCCTTGAGCTGTTCCATGTTCATGAGGTTTTCCTGTTTATAGTTCCTCATCCCTTTGGGGTCGTCCCAGATGATCTTTTTCAATTGCGTGAGTTCCCCGCTTACCGCCAGGGCCTTGTCCACCTCTTCCTGCCCCTCTCCGAAAATGAACTTCGTATCGGAGTGTTCAAGGATGTATTTTACTTCTTCGTTAAGGCTCTCCTGAAAAAGCCAGACCCCCACGCCCCCTGCGCAGAGAGCGGCCATCTCCGCCCACAAACCTTCGGGCCTGTTTGTACCGATCATGGCCACTTTATCGCCCTTCTCGAGACCCAGGCTCATAAGTCCCAGTGCAAGGTATTTTACATTTTCATAGTAATCATTCCAGGTTATGGGGCGCCAGATGCCGAATTCCTTTTCGCGCATGGCGACCTTGTCCACGCCGAATTTTTCAACCTGCCGCAGGAAAAGCTTTGGTATTGTGAGCTCTTTTGTAATTTCCATATATTATTATTCCCGGTTTATCTTCTTGTTGAATAGAGGTCTTCTTCACCAAGATACGCGTTTATCACTTCCTGGTTCGTCTGAACAACAGCGGGAGTATCGTCTATAATCGTATTCCCGAAATTCAGGACCAGGACCTTCTCCGAGAGATCCATGACAACCCCCATGTCATGCTCAACCAGAAGGCAGGTGACTTTCCATCTCTCCTCTTCGTTGATATCCAGGATAAATCTTGCCATGTCCTCCACCTCTTCAAGGTTAAGGCCGGCGAGGGGCTCATCCAGGATCAGGAGTTCAGGCTCAGCGGCCAGTGCTCTTCCCAGCTCCACCCTCTTTTGAAGACCGTAGGGAAGCATCCCGGTGGGTTTGTCCCTGATATGTTCAATCTCAAGAAGGTCGATTATCTCCTCCTCAATAAACTTCCTGTGGACGATCTCCTCTTTTTTTGTTTTGCCAAGATAAAAGGAACCGCTGAAGATCCCCGACTTATAGTGGATATGCCTCCCAAGACGGATATTGTCCAGTACACTGAGCCCGCCGAAGACCTCAACCTTCTGAAATGTTCTTGAGAGACCAAGCTTCGTACGTTTGTGCGGCTTCAGGTTTGTTATCTTTTCACCTTTATAATAGACCTCCCCTTTCTGGGGCCTGTAAAGTCCGTTTATGATATTCATCATAACCGTTTTACCCGCACCATTGGGACCAATGACTGAATGGATCTCTCCCTTCCTGACTTCGAGATCTACTCCTGAAAGAGCGCAGACTTTTCCGAAAAACATATGTATGTTTTCAAGTTTAAGGAGGATTTCACTATCACCCCTCTCTTTTCCTGGTTCCAATAACGGGCCTCCGGTCAAATGAATGAGATCTGGTTACAAACTATAAACAGATACGCTGATATCAACTTTATTTTTCCATTGTTAATCCCTGCAAAGAAAAATGCGGGACTTTGAAATTTATTGTGGCTAGTGAACAGTTTTTATTAAGTTGAATATTCTTTTAATTATTTTACTTATTCATATTTTCTATCTCAAATGAGAGTGATTATGTCAAGAAACATTCTCCTATTATGTTAAAATTTTGTTATTGTAAATATTTACATATATTAAATATTTATAATCTCTGTAATTATTCAGCTATGTATAAAAATTGGCATATTAACAATAAACATTACTGACATCTCTCCGCCGCCTTCTGCGGCGGAGACACATTCTTGGTATTTTATTAAAATATTTTTGCAGTCATATTGAATAACAATACTTTTCAAAAAGCATAACTAATATGCCCTCATCGCCCGGTATGCCGAATCACTTCCTTTTTCGATAATTCATTTTAATGAGAATTATTTTGTTCGAAAAATAATGCGCACCCGAACAATAATGTTAAACAAAAGAATTATTGTGTTGACAAAAAAAGATAGATTTTTAGTATATGCTAAAATATTAAATATACATATGATTATGGAGTAAGAATAATGGAAAACAGGAAACCGTTTTACAAAAAACTCATTATTTTCCTGGCATTTATTCTTACCTGGAATGGGCTGGGAGCCCAGAGTAAAAGTCTGGATGTTAAAACTCTAAATTTCAAAAGCATATGGGAGATGATTAAAGTAAACTCTCCCATGCGGAAAGCGGCCGTAAAAGAAGAGATGGCCGCAAAAATCCGCAAAAACAGACAGGCAAAGCATTGGTTTCCCAGAATATATGCCGAAATGAGGGGATATAGAACCAATGATCCGGGTATGAATTTAATGTCAAAAATGGGGACGGGAAGCGTTGAATATAACGATTTCAATCCGGAAATTTTAAATGATCCCGGTTTTCATACATATGAAATGGGAAAAATCGGTATTGATTTGCCCCTTTACCAGGGAGGGTCCGGAGTCGCCTCCACAAAGGCCCTTGAAAAAATGGCCGAAGCAAAAAAACTGCAAAGGAAACTTGTTTCCCTCAGCGAGTACAGCATGAGCGCCGCAGTTTACGGCAGGATAATAATTTCCCGGAAAAGCTACAGGGAAATTATAGAACTGGAAAAAAGCGTAGACAGGATATTAGGGAACTACCAGGGAGGGCTCAGATCAAATCCTGTTGAATATTCCGGTATCCTTGGCTTAAGGGCGTTAAAAAACCGTTTCAAGGCAATGGCAGGTGAGAGTAAAACCAAAATTGAATCCTTCAGGGCATACCTGGAAAAGATGTCCGGAAAACCAATGCCGAAAAACTGGACCCCCTTTGATGAGGATGCTGTAAAATTCGCAGAAATCTACTTAAATGTAAAGAGAAAGGATGGAGAGTACAGGTCCTTAAACACGAGGGTCTATGATGCCATGGCGCAAAGCGCCGAAAACATGGCAGAAGCTCAAAAAGCAGTATACCTTCCCATGATCGGGTTGTTTTCAGAAGCAAATTTATACAGAGGCGGCAGTGACAGTGCCGATTCTTACAGCGCAGGTTTTTATATAAGAATGAACCTGCTTTCACCCACCGATTACGGCTCCGTTAAACAGGCAAAGCTGAAAAGTGAAGCGGCAAAATCACGGGCTAATGATGCGTTCCTCAAAGAGACTGTTGATCTAAAAAGACTTAGCAGTATGTCTGCAACTCTTAAAAATAACATAAAAATTTTAAATGAGAGCTGGGCATTGATGGAGAAGCAGGTTGTGAATTCCCTCCGTCTTTACTCAAGAGGCTCCATAAAGTCTTTTCAGATGGCGGAAATCCTCTCCCGTAAAGCCGATCTGCTAACAGAAATGATAAAAGCAGAAGAGGAGTATGTAAACGTGATGACCGGATTATACAGGTATCTGGCAACGGAAGTGAGAGAGGTGAAAAATGACAGGTAAAGAAAAATTTGAATTCAAAAAGGGATTTGCCGGTAAACTTGCGGAAAAATTTATAGGATCAAAGCTCACTGTAATCATTGCAGTGGTAAGCATTTTGCTGGGAATATTCGCGGTAATCCTCACACCCAAGGAAGAGGAACCACAAATATCGGTCCCCATGATAGATATACTGACCGGTGCTCCGGGATACGAAGCGGCCGAGGTAGAGCGAAAAGTCACCGAACCAATAGAACGGGGTGTTTGGGGACTTGACGGTGTGGAATATGTTTATTCGGCCAGCAGTCCCAATGGAAGTCTTGTAACGGTCCGTTTTAAGGTCGGCGAACCCATGGAACCCTCTCTTGTAAAGGTCCATCATAAGCTTCTTGAAATAAGCAGTCAACTCCCAAAGGATATAATGCAGCCTTCGGTGAAATCATTTACCATTGATGACGTTCCCTTTCTGATACTGACATTCAGTTCGGAGAAAAGAGACGATTACTCACTGAGAAGTCTCGTTGCGCCCCTTGCCCGGGAGCTTTCCAGTACCCCCGACCTTTCAAGGGTAGAACTTCTCGGCGGAAGAAAAAGAACAATACGGGTTATAGCCAATCCTCCCCTGGCTTCATCAATGGGTGTTTCAATGTTTGATATTGCCCGGGCCCTGAAAGCAAATAACGCCACTGCCCCCTCTGGGAAAAACTGGAGCGAGAAAAAAGTCTATGATGTTGAAGTGGGCGGGCGCTTAAAATCGGTATCCGATATCAGGAATATTGCAATCGGATTAAGAGGTGGAAGAATTGTCAGAATTAAGGATGTGGCAGAAATAAAAGAAGGCCCCGAAGAGAGGACCAGGATTTCATACCTGGTTGACAAGGAGAAGGACCTGAAATTCAGGAATGCTGTATCAATAGTTTTTGCCAAGAAGAAAGGTTCAAATGTTGTCGACCTCTCGGAAGCGCTCCTTGAACGGGCAAAGGTTTTTTCATCCGGTCTGCCGGCTGATGTGACTTTTACAAGCGTGCGTGATTACGGTGAGACCGCAGGAGAAAAGTCAAAGGAACTTATCGAGCATCTTTTAATTGCAACTTTTTCCGTTGCAGTGCTCATTGCGCTGTTTATGGGGCTGCGGGCTTCACTGGTCGTTTCAATAGCAATACCGGTCACACTGGCTCTCACCCTTGCGGTCTATTACTTCATGGGTTATACACTGAACAGGGTGACCCTCTTCGCGCTGATATTTTCCATAGGAATACTGGTTGATGATGCCATCGTTGTGGTTGAAAACATAGAACGGCACCTGAGTACCTATCCGAAAACCGGGATTTTGCACTCTACGATAAATGCTGTTTCTGAGGTTGGCAATCCTACCATTCTTGCCACATTTACCGTAATAGCGGCCATTCTGCCTATGGCATTTGTCAGGGGACTCATGGGTCCGTATATGAAACCTATCCCGGTTGGCGCAAGTCTTGCAATGATTCTCTCTCTCTTTGTCGCCTTTATAGTAACTCCCTGGGCAAGCGTGAATATCCTTAAAAAGGATCATCATGAAAACAAATCGGAGGAAAAAGAGAGCAAGCTGGATAAGCTGTATGTAGCTTTTGTACAGAAACTGATCACTAAGAAAAAGAACGCTCTGATTTTTGGGATTATTTCGATTGTTTTACTCTTATCATCATTGAGTCTTTTTCTCTTTAAAGCAGTCAAAGTGAAGATGCTTCCCTTTGACAATAAAAATGAATTCCAGGTCCTGATGGATTACCCGGTATCTACCCCCCTGGCAGTCAGTGCGGGATGGTCAAAAGAACTGGCACAAAAGCTTGCGAAAAATGAACACGTAAAAAAAGTCCAGGTGTTTGCAGGGGAACCCGCACCTTTTTCATTTTCCGGCATGGTAAAGCACACCTTTTTAAGAAAAAATGACTATATGAATGATCTTCAGGTGGTCCTTTCAAACAAAAGCGAAAGGGATGTTTCGAGCCATGAAATCATTGAGGAACTTCGTCCGGTCATATTAAATTTTGCCAGGGAGAAGAATGCCCTGTCAAAAGTCCTTGAAATTCCTCCCGGTCCGCCGGTTCTCTCAACAATGGTAGCAGAAATCTACGGACCTGACGTAAAATCCCGGGAAAAGGCAGCCAGGGATGTTTATAATGTTTTTGCCGGCGAGGAGAGTGTTACAGACCTTGATTATTCGTGGAGGCCTGCGCGCCGGAGAATTCTTTACGGCTTTGATCAGCTTAAGGGGGGAGTTTACGGTGCAAACGCCACTCAGAGTGTAATGTCGGGGCATTTTATTTTTTCCGACAGTACGCTTATGTCCCTGTCGGATGTAAGCTGGCCTGAGGAAGTAGATGTTGATTTTTCCGTAAAACAGTCCTTCCGCTCATCGTACAATCCTTTTCAGTACCAGATGATCCCCACATTTGAAAGCGGGTTTGTTTACCTTGACAACATCCTTAATAAAGGGCTGCTAAAGGAAAACGTCACCCGTTACAGGAAGAACCTGAAGCCTGTTGAGTATGTTATGAGCGAACTGACCGGGGCGGAAGAGGCGCCGGTTTACGGGATCTTAAAAATGGGACCGCGAATAAACTACCCCATTCAAACTGCCGATGTTCCCTGGAATACTCAGAAACCTGTTGTTAAATGGGACGGTGAATGGTTTATCACTTACGAGGTCTTTCGCGATCTCGGAGGAGCTTTCGCAGTTGTGTTGCTGCTCATATACATCCTGGTTGTAGGATGGTTCAGGAGTTACATTGTCCCCCTTGTTATCATGGCCCCCATTCCCATCAGCCTGATCGGTATTATGCCGGGGCATGCTCTTCTGGGGTCGTATTTTACGGCAACATCCATGATCGGTTTTATCGCGGGAGCGGGGATTATTGTAAGAAATTCCATTATCCTTGTGGACTTTATCGAGCAGGAGATAAAATCCGGGAAACCGCTTAATGAAGCTGTTATCAGCGCGGGTGTTATCAGGTTCAGGCCCATGCTTCTCACCGCTGCAGCGGTTGTTGTGGGAAGTTTTGTTATTCTCTTTGATCCTATCTTTCAGGGACTTGCTATAAGCTTAATGTTCGGAGAAATTGCCGCAACACTGCTTTCACGGTTTGCCGTTCCTGTTATCTATTTCTGGTTTACCGGCTCAAAGAGGGTCAGGCAGCTGACAGCTTCCTGAGTAAAAAAAGTAACCACTCAGCTATATATCTCTCCGCGGCCCTTTGGTTGCGGGGAGATATCAATTATTTAAAAATTAAGATATCTTCACTTATATAATAGTCCAGTTATATTTTTTTATACAATTTATACCTGAACATGATTCCCTCTAATAGAACAAAAAACTGAGAAAATAATTAAGATTTTGAGACGCAGATAAACGCGGATGAACACTGATATATTTTTTTTGTTTTCATATTTTTCTGCGTTTATCTGCGTGCATCTGCGGCTGATATATCTTTTTCATGCAGTAAAACAAGAATCGTGTTGATTCTAATTTAATGAATAAACAGTGAAAACATTTGACATTTCCCGGTAAATCATATGATAATTAATTATAGTCTGTGTGAAGAGATAATTATAATGAGACCCCCAGTCTGCGCCATATGTGAATCCAGGTTTTTTAAAGGCGGGGGACTTGTTTATTTTAAAAAAAGAAGATCAGATATTGAGTGGGACAGGCGAATGGAGGCAGAAGGAATGGTTGGACACCCTCCCTATTCCCGCTGGTTCTGTGATGAACACTATGATGAAGCGGAAGATCTGAAAGAAATGACAGTTGATGAAGCCATGATGGTTTTGAGGTTAAAATAAAAAATTGATATCTGTATTTGAGATCAGTATATTATTTAACGGGAGGGAATAAATATGGATATAGAGCA
Organism: Spirochaetota bacterium; assembly: GCA_050298055.1. Lineage (GTDB taxonomy): Bacteria > Spirochaetota > UBA4802 > UBA4802 > UBA5550 > JBNKTL01. The sequence continues at coordinate 10,395 of JBNKTL010000007.1, read as the reverse complement.
TATTACCGGACCTGATGCAATTCCCGGAGGGTTCTCTCCAAGTTACACGGCAACACAGAAGCCGGAAAGGGCCCCGGAAGAGGGTACTTCCCGGCAGCCGCCCCCTGCGGAGGAGAATAAAGGGAACTATGTTGATACCTACGCGTGAAAAGTTAAGTTACTGGTTTCGGGTTTGAGACCTCTGTCATCATGAGGAGTACTGCGAAAATGATCTGTTCCCCTCGACACAATTTTCCGCATTTTAAGAAGCGTCCAGTCCTGTGCAAGGGAAGCGGCAAATCATTCGGGGATCTGTGACAGACGCCAGCCCAAGAGAGACAATTTCCTTTTGTCCATTAGAACATCATTTTTTCAATTTATTGCCAAATGAAATCATTGACAAATAGTATTCAGGAGCACTAAAGGTACTCTATCGTATTAAAATCGTTTCCGGGTAATTATGATCATAATGAAACAAAAACATTCATATAATTCTCTTTATTTATTTATTATTCTCTCAGTTTCTGTCATTTTTTTTACAGGATGCAAAGGTGAGCCCGAAATTTTAACTGTTAATCTCACACCCGGCAAAAGTGAAAAGGGTGCAGATAAATTCATCAGAAAACTGAGAAAAGGGAGCAGCCTCGGGTTTATCCTTTATGATCCCGGAAAAAAGAAAGTCCTGACAAGCCGCAACAGCGAGATGCTTTTCATGCCCGCTTCTGTAACCAAGGTTGTTACAACAACGGCCGCACTGGATATTCTGGGAGCGGATTATCACTTTAAAACCGAACTTCTCTATTCAGGGAAAATAAAAAACAACCGGATTGAAGGAGACCTTTATCTGAAAGGGGGCGGTGATCCGTTGCTCAAGGTTGTCCATCTTATGACCATGACCGAGAAACTGGCCGAATCGGGCATAAGTGAAATTACCGGGAAATTTTACTATGACGATACGAACCTGGTCCATTCCGAAATGATCGACAGGGGCATGCATGAAGATGCCTCATATAACACCGGGTTCAGCTCTCTCTCCCTCTGGTTTAATATTAACTTCTTCAGGTGGGAAACAGAGAAGGAGAAAGAGAAAGAAAAACTCAAACTATACATGATTCCGGAACTTCCCATGTATCAAACGGGTACTTTTGAAAGCAAGGATAAAAAAAATATACGGTTCAGGTACAAAGGAACAGCGGACAGGGGTAAATGGCTTATGCCTTTACATATAACAGAAAGAAGACCAGACGGGAGAAAGAGAATACCTGTAAAGAACCCGTCTCTCTATACCGCATCCATGTTTCAAAAGCTCTGCGGCCTTTATAACATAAGGCTTCCGGATCCTGAAAGGGGGAGAATCCCCTCCGGTCACGGGAGAATTTACACTCATGAGAGCATGTCGCTGCAGAGCCTCTGCGAGGTGGTGCTCACATACAGTAATAACATGATGGCTGAGCTTCTTAATGTGACAGCCTCGGGAAGTCTGGCAGGTAAACCCATGGGACTCAGGGAATCGGGCAGGATAATATCAGAATACCTCAAAGGAAAGATCAGGGGAATTGACTGGGAAGGATTTCTCCTCATTAACGGATCGGGACTGACCAGCAGCAACAGAATATCCCCCGCGCAGATGCTCGGGGTTCTCCTCCTTGCAGACAGGATGAAGTTTGACGAACGGGACTATATGACACTGCTTCCCGTATCGGGATGGAAAGGTTCATTGCAGAAAAGACTGGATAAGCCGGTAACTGCCTTCAGGGTATGGGCAAAGACCGGCGCTATAAACTATACATCTTCTCTGGCCGGGTACCTCTTTGCACATTCCGGCAGGAAACTGGTTTTTTCACTCTTTGTTTCAGATTTTGGGAAGCGTGCCGCTCTGGATCAGGAGGAGAACATCCCGTTAAAAAAAAGAGCGGAAGCCGGTGCTTACAGGTGGTCGGAGTTTTCGGCGAAACTTATCGACTCAATCATCACTCACTGGATTGAAAAATATTAATGTTTAATTGTAACTACTCAATTATATTTAAGAATAAATACATACATCAAAAAAAGACAACCGATATATCCCCGCCGCCGAAGGCGGCGGGGATATATTGCTGGTATCTTATGTAAATATATTTACAGGCGCCTCTAAAGAGCTGAGTAGTTATGATTATTCATCTTATTGAAATTCTCTTCAGGTGTCCCTTTATATCCTCTTTTTCAATATCGTAATAGTATATATTATTTTTGCGGCATTCTTTTTTCAGGGGGATAAATCTCCCGTTTTGATTAATGAGGTTAAGCAGTCTCGCCTTTATATTTCCTCCGGAGTAATGACCTGTGGATTGAAGATACTTCTGAAGGGAGCTGAAGGCCCTGTTTTTAGACTTCTCCTCAATATCGGCTGTACCTTCTTCACACTCTTCCTTCGTGGCAATAATAACTGACCTGAAAACATTCCCGGAGATGAAACCCTCATTTAAATACTTTTTGTCAATTTTGTTATTGTTTTCAGAAACCGGGTTTTCTTTTCCATTTTTATTGTCCCTGACCTGCTCTTTTTTACATAAAACGTGCACCAGCAAAATTAATGCCAGAATAAATACTGCAAACTTTGATCTCGGCATGGATATTTCCCCTGTAACTTTAAATAATTCTCCTTTCTCTTTCACTCATTAAACCAGAATATCATCATCCGAAATATTATGCAATGATTTTATATATGGTTGACTTTTATACAGATGCCGATATATTAAAATACTTGCAAAGGGCGCAAAGCGCACAGAGAAAGAGAAAAAAGAGTGTAAGAAAAGGAGATAGGGAGATAGTGAAAAAAAGTTTGAAAATATCTCACTCCCCATATCCCCTCTTTATCACCCTTTCCCCCTTCTTACACATTTTCATATGAATTTAAGTTTAAATAAGGAATTATATGGCAAAACCTGTTAAACCGAAAGCGGAAAGGATTATAAAATCGGGGCTTGTCTCTCAGCCAAGCGCCCCCCTTGCGGCCCCTCACATGGAGGGAAAGCTTCTTTTTTTTCATGACTGGTGCAAAAGGTGCGGACTCTGCACTGTTATCTGCCCCCGGGGGGCCCTGGAGCAGAAAGCGGACGGCACCACCTTTCTTCCTGACCAGGAGAAGTGCAACCAGTGTTCCCTCTGTACCAGGATCTGTCCCGATTTCGCAATTGTATTAAACAAAGAGAAAGAGAGTAACAATGATGAAAAAAAATAGTCCCCATGTTGACATGGATATCTATTTTGTCCAGGGGAATGAAGCCTGTGTCTATGGCGCAATAAACGCCGGGTGTAATTTTTTCGCGGGATACCCTATTACTCCGTCAACGGAAATTGCAGAGGGAATGGCCCTGCATCTTCCCCGCCTGGGAGGGACCTTTATCCAGATGGAGGATGAGATTTCCTCTATAGGAGCAATTATTGGCGCATCGGCAGCCGGGGCGGTCTCCATGACCGCCACCTCTGGTCCCGGGTTTTCCCTTATGCAGGAAAACCTCGGGTACGCGTATATGACACAGATCCCGATTGTTATTGTTAATGTACAGAGGGGGGGACCCTCAACCGGCCTGCCCACGAAACTCTCCCAGTCGGATACCATGCAGACACGATGGGGGACTCACGGTGACTACACTGCTATTGTTATAACGCCTTCAACCGTTCAGGAGGTCTATGACAAGACAATAAGGGCATTCAGACTCGCGGAAAAATTCAGTACTCCGGTCATTCTTCTTATGGACAAGATGATAGGTCATATGAGGGAGAAACTCGTCATTGACAGGAATATTGAGCAGGTCAAGAGGGGCCTCCCGGAGGTCCCCCCGGAATGGTATGCTCCCTATCAGGGGGGCCTGGACATGGTCTCCCACCCTGCCCCCCTGGGAAAGGGGTTCAGGTACAATATGACCGGTCTTGTTCATGACCAGGCAGGTTTCCCCAGTACGGTTGATACAGAGGTGAAGACACGGCTTGAAGGCCTGAGAAATAAAATTGAGCTCCACTCCCAGGAGATATGGGAGTACAATGAGTATCATACTGATGATGCAAAATACCTGGTTGTCGCGTACGGCAGCGGATCAAGGGCTGCCAGGGGCGCGGTGGAGACACTGAGGAACAGGAGGGTCAAGGCAGGGCTTTTCGATCTGAAAACCATCTGGCCCTTCCCCTATATGCCACTTGAAAAAATTGTGGAAAAAGCGGGAATAAAGGCTGTCTTTGTTGCCGAAAACAATATGGGCCAGCTTGTTCATACTGTCAGGGAGACGGTCCCCCGGAGTGTGGCAGTTCATGGAGTCAACAGGTATGACGGAAATCCACTGAATCCTTATGAAATTGTTGACGCCATCAAGGAGAATATCTATGCATGACCTCTCAAAAGTCTACTCGTATCTGAGGTTAAAGAAGAGGTTCCCCACCGTATGGTGTCCCGGCTGCGGTACCGGTTCAATAATGGGTGCCATTATCAGGGCGGTTGATGATCTTGGAATACCCGCAGATGATATTGCTTTTATCTCGGGAATCGGGTGCGCGGGAAGAATGCCCGTCTACCTTGACTTCAATACAATGCACACCACGCATGGCAGGGCCCTGGCCTTTGCCACAGGTATAAAGCTCTACAGGCATGACATGAAAGTCATTGTTGTTTCGGGAGACGGGGACTCACTTGCAATCGGTGGCAATCACTTTATCCACGCGGCCAGGAGAAACATCGACATTACACTGATACTGATAAATAACGGCATATACGGGATGACAGGAGGACAGGTTGCTCCCACAACCCCTCCCGGCATCATAACGCATACAATGCCTCAGGGAAATTACGATCCCGCCTTCGATACCGTAAACCTTGCAATTTCTGCCGGCGCCACCTTTGTGTCGAGAAGTACCGTGTATGGTATTATGCAGACAACGAATTTTATCAAAAAAGCAATAGAACATCCCGGTTTTTCCGTTAACGAGGTCATAAGCCAGTGCCCGGTCCAGTACGGCAGACTGAACGATATGGGTGATCCGAAAGTTCTTTTGAGAATGCAGAAGGAGAAGAGTGTCCCCCGGGCAAAGGCGGAAAAAATGACCGAAGAGGAACTGCAAGGGAAAATAATAACAGGTATTTTCAGAGAGGTGATCAAACCGGAGTATACGGCAACATACAGGGACTATGTGAAAAAGATGATGGAAGAGTAGAGGAAAAAATTGACGGCAAAAATGAGTAGCAAAAAAAAAGATAACGGGAAAAAGAGAATAGAACGGCTCAATATCCGGATAGCAGGGTCCGGAGGCCAGGGAATTATCTCCACCGGGATGCTGCTGGGCCGGGCCATCGCAATCGGTGACAAAAAAAATGTATCACAGAGCCAGGCATACGGCGCGGAAGCCCGGGGGGGATTTGCCCGTTCCGATATTATCGTCAGCGATGGAGAGATCTATTTTCCCAGCTGTGACCTCCTTGACCTCCTGGTGGCATTTAACTATTCCGCTTATGAACAGAACGCTCCCCTGGTAAAACAGGAAGGACTGATCATTGCCGATGAAAGAGCGGTGGATGTACTGGTGGGTACTGCGAAAACCTTAAAGGTCCCTTTTATCGGAACTTCATTTGATAAGTTCAACAGGGAGATAACAGCCAACATGATCTCTCTCGGTTTTCTCTCTTCGTATCTGTCAATTGTTTCCGAAAATTCAATAATAGATACCATAAAGGAAGAATACCAGGGGTCAAAATATCTTAATCTCAATATAAAGGCCATCAGGGCCGGGATCAGCCTCGGAGAAGAGTTTTTGAAAGCAGAGGAGAACGAATGATAAATTGTTCTGTTACTAAGACTCTTTATTAAGATTATTCAAAAAATAATTTGACATTTAAACGGTAATGGAGTGATATATTATCCGTTAATCTCTTGCAAGAGATGGGATGGCAGCAGGAATGCTGCTTCTTTCATTAAAATATAAATTATTATGGGGATGAATATAATGAATTTTTACAGGTTTATACTTCTTATTCTTCTTATTTCCTTATCCGGATGTTTTACAAGCATGCCGGTGGTAAATGAATCATTTCTCCAGAACAAGAGCAGTGAAGATCTTAACAGGATAAAGAGCCGGATAATTGCAAAAAATAACGAAATAGAAAGCCTGAAGAAGAAACTCGAGGTCACTGACCAGAAGTTTGTAGTTATTAAAAGGAAGATAGACTATCTCGAGGCTGAAAAACCGATGCTGGATGAATATATTAAACTCTATATTATCCTTGCTGACAATGAAAAGCTGGCTTCCATAAGAGAGGCGCTTAAGAAGAACAAAGATGAGAACGCATTTCAAACAACCAATAAAAAATACCATGATTTGAAAAAGGATTACCAGGAGCTTCAACTGGAAGAGAAACATGCACAGATGAATGTTCTCACTGCAGAACTTGAACTTGAGAAATCATATATCCTTAAACCGGCTGAATCTACAGAAACATCATCTCCTGAAGGGAAAAAGGAGAAAGGAAAAGACCTTCTCTATAAAAATACCGGATGCAAGGTCCTGAGTAAGGGTGCAAATGTTGATGTATGTTCTATTATCGAAATTTACAATGACAGAAAGAAAAAACTCAAGGATATATCCGGCAAATTGCAAAAGGTTGAAAAAGAGTATAAAAAATCCGAAGAAAAGATAAAGGCATCGGGTAGAAGCCTTGATTTCTAATAGCTAAAGGGAGAAGAGATGAATTCAGTGAAACAAGCAGGCATAATTATTTTTACGCTACTCCTTGCATTGACCGTTTATCCGAAAAAAGCGGAGTCCCAGCTTTTTTACTCAAAATCAGAGTACACCAAGCTCCAAAATGAAAAACTTGCTCTCAAGTTTGAACTGGATGATCTCTACAAGAAAAAGGTCAACCTTGAGAAGGAACTGAAACGCCTTAACGAACAGTACAATAATGACAAGCTGAACCTTGAGAAAGAAATCAGGGGCCTTAAATCTGATATCAGCAACCTGGAAAAGAAGCTTGAGAAACTCCGGAAGGAGAAGGATGAGGAGAAAAGGCTCTCTGACAGAAGGATTAAGGAGCTTCTGGCTACAATCAACCTCCTGAAAAAGAAGAGCGGCAACAGGGAACAGGAGCTTCTTGAAATAAACAGGAAACTTCAGGAGAACTGTGAAAATTCTCTGAACACCCTGAAGGAAGAACTGAAAAGTGAACGTGAAAAACATATCCGTGAACTGAACAGGCTGAGAAAAGAGTACGAAAAACAGATCGCCGGGCTGAAAGAGAGGATTGAAAACCTTAATCGTGAGCTTGCGGAACTCAAGCGGCTCTCAGATTCTCAGAAAAGAGAGCTTGAAAGAATGTCCGAGCAGACACATGAGCTGGAAAAACAGCTGGAAGAGGAGATCCGCCTGGGACAGATAAGACTGAAAAAATTCCATGACAAACTTATTATAAACCTTGATGACAAGATATCCTTTAACTCCGGATCGGCAAAACTGAAAAAGAGCATTCTCAGGGCCCTTGGAAAGATTTCCGGGATACTCGTAAAATATCCCGAAAACAGGATTGTTATAGAAGGTCATACGGACAATGTGCCCATTGTATCGGGAAGAAGGTTTCGTGATAACTGGCACCTTTCCGCTGAACGGGCGCTCTCTGTCCTTGCCTATATATTAAAAAAGAACCCAAAGCTTGATAAATCGAGATTCTCGGCGGCAGGTTACGGAGAGTTTCATCCCATTGTGCCCAACGACTCGGCAAAGAACAAGGCGCTTAACCGGAGGGTGGATATTGTTGTCATCCCGAGAATTAAAAACAGTAAAAGGTAATTAATCAATAACAGCGGTTTTTACAACGGTTTTCCCATCAACAATTTCAACATTCTTTAAGAGGCGTTCGCCCCTGCCGTACCAGTCCTTTATCCTGATATCATATCTGCCCGGGAGGAGGATAAACATGTGGTTCCTGGTGCCGGTGGATTTTTTAATTAAGCTTCCGGTCCCGGCTTTATAGATATAGACGGCAGTATACTTGACCGTACCGCTTTTGCTTTTTCCTGATACTTCAACTCTCCCTCTCCTGAAGATCAGTTTCCGGATGTTTGTTCCGGGATTTATCCTGATGTTCCTGAGTCGGGCAGTATAACCGGTTTCCATGTCCCTGACAATAATATTGTAGAGCCCCGGGGAGAGGCGGATATTATCAACGGTGACCTCTACCCTCTCTATCTTTTTTACGATTTCACCTGTATCTTCCCTTGAGATCTCGATCTCCGTATCAACATGGTTCTGCAATATATCCCTGACACGGATAATGAGAAGAGATTTGCTGAAATCCAGATTTTTTCTTGTCAACTTCCCCCTGATGACTTCTATTTCATCGAGTGTATATTCCCCTTTAATCTCGTCCGATTTTACAAGGAGGGAGTATTTGCCCGGTTCAAGGGAAAAAGAAACTATCTCTCCCCTTTGTGAAACGATTTTTTTATCTCCCTGCCTGACATCAACATTGAGAAAGAGCTTTTTCCCGTTTTTATCCATACCGGTGACAACCAGGTTCTTCGATTCGGTTCTCTCCCTCACATGCCCGCTTTGCGACTCCTTCCCTACCAGGGAAAGAAGATTTTCCCTGAGCTTCTCAGGTTCATCAACACTGATAACAACGCCGCCAAATGGCTTTACGATACATTGGAGTTTATCAAGATTATCACTGGAAAGACCAAGACCCACAATATGAATCCGTGAAATAACCCCCTTCATTTTAAGCTTTTCGGCAACAAGGCAGGGATTATCACCGCAGGTCTCATTCCCATCTGTTATCAGTAAGATTATCTTCTCACCTTTTTGATTTATGTCAAAATCTTCAGATGCCTTTATGAGTGAATATGCGATGGGTGTATTTCCTACGGCCTTAACTCTCCTTACAATATCCCTGATATTTTTTTCATTCCCTGTATTGATTCCCGCCTCAAGAACCGTATTCCTGCAGAGCTTGCTCCTGTGTCCGAAAATTCTGAGCCCTTTACGGATATCTTTTCTCTCCCGGAGATCCTCCATCATTCCGAGAAGCGCCTTCTTTGCCATCTGGATTTTTCTCTCGTTCCCGATCCTGTTTCTCATACTCCTTGAAGCGTCCAGGATAATCTCAACCTGTGTAACCTTTTCCGAAGAAAAAAGTCCCTGCTGGAGGAGAAAAAAAAGAAGAGGAAATAAACATACAGACTTTTTCATAATTTCTCAATACCCGGGTATATATTAATAAATTGTTGCGAAAATGTTAATTTTTTATTAACTATTTCTAATATTCTTGACATATAGTGTAAGAGTTAGTATTTTAATTACTCATTATCCTGAAGAAAAAAACTGATATGTCCCCGTTGCCTTGGGCGGCGGGGGCATATTGTTGATATTCGTAATTTAGTCATATAGCTGATAAGAAACCATAAATTTAGATACTAATATGAAAAAGCTGCTTTTCCTGTTTATTTTTATTTCGCTTGTATCCTGTTCGACAACCGGCCGGGTCGGCACTGTTAATGGTCTCGGGCCGACAATTGAAGATTCAAATAACATGGCAGGTAAAACTGTTACCCGGGTTAATGGCCGAACAAAGCCTGATGAGATTTACTACATACCTTTTTACAGCCATAACTGGTGAAAAAACTGCCCGTTATCGTCTCCTCTTTCTCTTTGAGTAGATCCCTGCAACAATAATTCCACTGATAAAACCTGACAGGTGGCTTTCCCATGAAATAAATTTTCCCGCTGGGAGAACTCCCCAGACAGCCCCGCCGTAGAGAATTAATATCAACAGAGAGACAAGAACCGTTTTCATGTTCCGGTTGAAAAAACCGGTAGAGATCAGGTAACCGAGCATACCATAAATAACACCGCTTGCCCCGATATGTATTGCATCTCCCCTGCCTATGAGCCAGGTACCCGCTCCCGAAAGAAGAGCCAGGAATACAAGTATCCCGGGAGTCCGGTCAGCTTCAAGACCTGTGAGAAATATTCCCAGGAGAAGAATACTCATGCTGTTTGTGATCAGGTGTGAAAATCCCTGGTGGAGGAACGGCGATATCAATATTCCCGGAAGTCCGTAGATACTCCTTGGTATAATCCCCAGGTTGTTTATGGGTACCAGGTAACTGACCAGGAGGATAAACCAGAGGATAAGAACAATAAATAACAGGAACCTGTAATTTCTGTAAAGACGCTTCAGCCTCTGGGACATAGCAACTCCGTCCATCAGGATAATATAAGAAAATACAATATAATTTTAACTGATAATTAATCAATATAAATCACTGTTTGTTTTAAAAAAAGATTTTTTACAACGAAGTTCATGAAGGAAGCCCCCTAACCCCCTTGTCTGTCGATTTTTACAAATTGAAATAAACAGTTATTGTATAAATCTACCTCGATTATCAAGATTGGGGG
>JBNKTL010000006.1:2850-134279 GCA_050298055.1 Spirochaetota bacterium | reverse complement strand
GAAAAGCAAAACTGATGTGTCCCCGCCGCCTTCGGCGGCGGGGACACATCAGTGATATTTCAGCAAATAGATTTTTTTTACCCATATATCTGAGTATTTATAAATTTTTTTCTCTACATGTTAGTTATAATATATTTATAAAAATGAATTATGCATAGAAAAAAGAGAATAATTTTCTTATTTATTCTTAAAAATCATAAAAATGGATTTATTACTGCCATCAATTATTTCATGGTTTCTGTAACAGGTATTTGCACACATACGAGGTTTGCAGAACCAGCCTGATATAAATTATAATAATTGATACACAGGGAGGATTTTCTGTCAACATAAAATTATATTACCCCCTTCCCATAGGGGAAACGCAGGGAACTTTCTCATTGACTTTTTCATACCGGATAATTATGTATATCAATTATGAATATTACATATAAAGGAATAATTCTATGAAAAAAATCTTGTTATCGTTGATTTTAATATTAGCAACCGGTCATGGATTTGCACAGAAAACAGTGACCGGTACTCTGATTGAATCGATTACACCGGAAAATGCCATGCTTTTTCTGAAAACATCAAAGGTCAGGGAATTTGTTGCATCACTGAAAGAGCTGGTTCGCGATTTTTCCGAAGAAAAGGAACTGAAAGAATTTTTTGACAGTATTCATGCTCTTCGTGATAAAACCGGCATCGATATTCTGGACAGCAATTCTCTGGGAAAAGCGGGTATTGATGTTGAGAGAAAAATAGGGATGGCATTTTTTAAAAGCACCGGGAAAAGTGAGAATATTATCATCTTTCTCCCTGTTCTGGACCCAAAGCAGTTTCCCCTGAAGTTCGTTGAGATATTAAAGGAGATGAATAAAGAAAATCCGGGTATCGATATCTATCCTGCCATAACATCATACAGAAATAACAGGATATTCCAGGTCCGGAAGGATGTTTTTTACACACTTGTGGGGGGATATTTCCTCATAGCCCCTTCCGGTGAACTCCTGAAAAAATCCATAGACCTTGGGGAAGAGGGCGCAGGGGGCAGTTCTTCGCTTCAGGATGACCGTATCTATTCCGGCTACGGGGAACTTACCGGTGATGAGTACAGCATCAATATCTTTGCAACAAAAGAAATGATTATCAAAGCCTTTGAATCAACTTCAGCCCGTAAAGGGGGGCCCGGCAGAGGAGGAGCGGGACTGAAAACAGAAGAGAGGCCCCCCTTCCTGGACGCGATAGAATTCGGGGCTGCGGGTCTGGAGTACAGCTCCCGCAGGTTAAAGTTGAGTGTTTCCACAAGTTTCAACGGCGAAAATCAGAATGTTAATTCGGTCCTGGATGTTCTGAAAACCGGTATCTCAAAAAACGGGTTATATCTGCCCGGTGCCCATTACAATTTCTTCATGTCTCTTGATCCGGGAAATCTCAGGGAACTCTGCAGTCAACCGGCATCTGCCTGTTCCTTTTATGTTAAAGGGATAAATGAGATGGAGAAGGAGTATGGCATCAGCTACAGCCGGGATATTGTTCCTAATTTCATCGGGGGGATAAATGTCAATATTGAGAGGTTCAACCCGGGCAGTGGTGATGAACGCTACCTTCTTTTTTTCCCCATGAAGGATGAAACGAAAACCAGGAGCATGCTCAACAGGATGAGAAAGACCCTTAAGATGAATCACCGGGAAAAGGGAAAGTTCGGTGAAACCAGGATAGGGAAGAGGTCCGCGTTCTGGGTCCTTGACAGCAGGGGGAAAAAGCGGTATTACATATCAGACAGGAAAGGGCTGTATATCGGGAGCGGTCCCGGTCTTCTCAGGTGGGGAATGAATACAAAGAGAATAGAGAACATGGGCGTGAGAAGCATCTATACCGGAAAGACCGGTCCCCGGGTTTTTTTCCTTCTTCATTTGAAAAAAGAGAGCTTTTTATCGGGTATGATGAAGATGAGGGCGGCCCAGAACAAGGGGTTGAAGAAGAGTCTGAACAGAATAGGCGATATCTACCTGAGGGGTATGAAGAACGGTCACTTTCTCTCTCTAGACCTTGATGTTGAAATAACGGGGAAGTAGCGCGGTGAAATATGTTTTTGGTCCCGTAAATTCCCGGAGGCTGGGGAGGTCCCTGGGTGTGGATATCGTCCCCTACAAAACATGCACTCTCAATTGCGTTTACTGTGAATGCGGGCCCACTACACGGCTTACCACGGAGATCAGGGAATATACTCCCGCAGATGATATTCTCATGGAGGTTGACAGGGCCCTTTCGGGGGTCCATGAACTTGACTACATAACATTTTCCGGATCGGGAGAACCGACCCTTCACTCGGAACTTGGTGATATCATCGAATATCTGAAAATCAACCATCCCCTCTTCAGCATCGCGGTGTTGACAAACGGTACGCTTCTCTGGAAGAAGGAAGTGAGAGATTCCCTTAAGCTTGCGGACCTTGTTGTTCCGTCACTGGATGCGGTAACGGGCCGGACCTTTGAAAAAATGCTCCGGCCCCACGGGGAGATCACGCCGGAGAGGACAGTGGAGGGGCTTGTCCGGTTCGGTGAAGAATTTAACGGGCTGATCTCCCTGGAGGTTTTTCTTATACCGGGGATAAATGACAGCGAGGATGAACTTGGCCTGATAAAAAAGGCCTGTGAGATGATAAGGCATGATGAGATCCATCTCAATACCCTGGACAGGCCGGCCGCGGAAAAGGGCATTGAACCCGCGGGCCGGGAGGTCCTTGAGAGGGCCCTTGACATCCTGAAGCCGCTGAATGTTAAAATAATCGGAAAACCCGCGGAACGTGAGTTTCCTTCACCGGCAACGGAAGCCGTAAGGGAATCGATCCTGGCCACACTGAGAAGGAGGCCTTCGACAATTGAAGACCTGAGTACAACTCTGGGTGTTGACAGGAGAGAATTAAAGGTGATTCTGGAGACCCTGTTAAAGCGGAGGATCGTTTCCCGGGAGAGACAGGAGAGGGGAGATTTTTACAGGATATTATGAGCCGGCAGTTGTTCCCCCCGCTTTCGAGTCCGCGGGTCCCGGGGGAATGTGTATGACAAACTTTGTGCCGCTGCTGCCGGATGCGACATGTATGACCCATCCAAGGAGTTCCGCCGCGTGCTTTACAATGGAGAGGCCAAGGCCCGTACCGCCGGTAAGCCGCGATCTGCTCTTGTCAACCCGGTAAAACCTTTCGAATATCCTTTTCACGGAATCTTCCGGTATACCGATACCGGTATCCGCGATCTCGATTACCGGGGAACCGTTCTGCTCCTTCATCATGTTAATGGAAATATTCCCCCGGGGATGGTTATAATTTATGGCATTATCAATGAGGTTAAAGAAGACCTCTTCCGCGAGAAACCTGTTCCCCTCAATTGTATAGTCAGAGTCCCGGTAATCAATGTGAATTGTTATGTTCTTCTTTTCAGCCTTTGGTGTGAGGATCTCCATGCAGCTGCCGAGGACCTCGTCGAGGTCTATCTTTTCCGCTGGAAACCCGGGGCCCTGTTCAATCATGTTGAGTTTGAGAATGTCGTTTATGAGCAGGCTCTGCCTTTCAACATTTGCATAGGCCTTTTCCAGAAGTTCTTCTGTCATCTTCCTGTCCCGGATGTTCTCCCGGATCGTTTCGATATATCCTTTGAGTATGGCGATAGGGGTTTTCAGTTCATGGGACATGTTCCCGATGAGCTCGGTTTTCATCCTGTCGATCTTTTTCCTTTCCGTAATATCGCGAAGAACGATGAGCATGCCCTCCAGGGTGCTTTCGTCCTTTATGGGATTGATGAATATCCTGCAGACCCTTCCGCTTAAAAATTCTTCTTCGAAATGGGTAGATGTTCCGCTCTTCATTGCTTCTTCAATTTGTGAATTCAGGTTTCTGCTCCTGATGACCTCGTAGTATATCTTTCGGATGACATCCGTGTCAATCTCCAGGATCCTCCGGAAAGCGGAATTGCTTATCACAATCTTTCTGCTGCTGTCAATGACGGCTATCCCGTCCTGTATGCTCTCAATTGTTATTTCCAGTTTTGTCTTTTCAAAGATATAGCTGTTAATTTTTTCATGGATTGTATCAGCCAGCCTGTTGAGGGATTTCTGGAGTGTCCCGATTTCATCGTTGTTATAGTTCAGTATCCTCTTGTTGTAGTCGCCGCCTGCGAAGATCCGCGCGAAGCTGATGGCTTCCTGTATGGGGCCGCTTATCTTTCTTGAGATGATGATTATGACGGATATTGACAGCAGGATGACAATGATCCCCGCCAGGGCGAGTGTTCTGCTCGATTTTTGCCGGACCTTCTCAATCTCGTAGAGGGGTTTGGCTATGCGGAGAACCAGGTCCCGGCTTTTCCGGGCGGTATAGAGCATATCGGTCCTGAGGGTGTCACTGTACCGTATGCTCTCCCCGCTGATCTTATTCAGCGCGTACTGTACCTCCGGCCTGAAAAGATGGTTGTCCAGGCCGGCAACGTCTTTTACCTCTGTATCCGCGAGGACAGTTCCTCTCCGATTTATGACGGTTATTCTGAGGTCGATGATGTCCGCCAGTTTTTTCACAAAGGCGGTGTTTTTTTTCAGATAGTCCGGGGAATAGAGTTTTTCATCCTGTTGGAAGGCCAGTTCAACAAAGCGGATCTTTTCTCGCATCTCATTTTTGATAATGTTGAGATGAGTATCCATCAGTGTTCTGTTGATAAAGAGTATAAGAAAAAAAACCAGTGATATGATCAGCAGGGACGTGGAGATAATGATTTTTGAGCTGATTTTTTTTGGCATCTACCTGATTTCCCTGAAACCGTAACCGACTCCTGAAAATGTTTTTATGATATCCTTGTACTTCCCGAGCTTTTTTCTCAGGTTCATGATATGGACATCTATTGTTCTGTCGATAACATAGACATCGGTACCCCGGGTGCTGTCAATGATATTGTCCCGTGAGAAGATCTTTCCCGGGTTTGTGAGAAAGAGTGAAAGGATACTGAATTCCGTTTTTGTCAGGGGGACATCTTCGCCGTCCACTGCGAGGGAAAAGCTCTCGGGGTAAAGTTCCACGCCTTGATACCGGATGACATCGGCTTCCCTGGGTTGGGTTGCTGTTGCCCTTCTCAGTATTGCCTTTACCCGTGATTTAAGCTCCTTAATGCTGAAAGGTTTTGTGATGTAATCATCTCCTCCCAGCTCCAGTCCAAGCACCTTGTCGAACTCCTCTGATTTTGCCGAAAGAAAAATGATGGGGATATTTCCGTGTTCCCTGCTTTCCCGTAACTGTCTGCAGAATTCGTATCCGTCTATTCCCTGCATCATGATATCGAGAATAATCAGGTCCGGTGCTGAGTTCCCGATCTCCGCAAGGGCCTCTTCCCCCGAGGAGAATGTCAGGACATCGTATCCTTCGCTGCTGAGATTTATCTTTATAATCTCCTGGATATCAATTTCATCATCGATGGCAAATATCAGGTTTTTCATTTTTTAAAATATGTTTCTACTAAACTATATATATAAGAATAATCATATTTAATAAAAAACACAACTGCTATGTCCCCGCCGCCGAAGGCGGCAGGGACATCTTATTGATATTTTAGTAAATATGTAATTTTATTCATATAGCTAAGTCGTTACAAAATAAATTATTGTCCCGGGTAAAAGATTAATCTTCGTGTCTAATATCCACACCCTCAATATAATAGACTGCCCTTTCGGCAATATTCGTCGCGTGGTCCGCTATCCTCTCCAGCGCCTTGGCCACCATTATGAGACCAAGGGCCTCTGATATTGTTGCCGGGCTTTCGGCCATGTATGTGAAGAGCTCCCTGTATATCTGCATGTTAAGCTCATCCACATGGTTGTCCATCTCTATGACCTTTTTCGCGAGGTCCGGGTCCTTGTCGCTGATTGCCTGGAAGGCCTTTTTAATCATCTCTATGGCAATTTCAGTCATCCGGGGGATATCCACCAGGGGTTTAAGCGTGGATTTGCCGTCCAGTTTCAGGGTCTCCTTTGCTATGTTGGACGCGAGGTCTCCCATCCTCTCCAGGTCGGTGTTGATCTTGAGGTATGCCAGGACAAGTCTCAGGTGTACGGCCGCGGGCTGCCGTGTAACAAGGAGCTTTATGCATTCGTTGTCTATCTCTATTTCAAGGGCGTCAAGCTCGGAGTCCCCGTCAACCACTTCCCGGGCGGCGTTCACATCGGAGTTTTTCAGGGAGACAACTCCCTTTGAAATGGCTTCAATTGTGATATCAGCCATCTTATATATGAGTTTTGATAGATGTGCCAGTTCCTGTTCCAAATGTGTGGTCATATTTTCTCCCGATCGGTTCTGTGTCTCTTCGGATTATCCGAATTTACCGATTATATAGTTTTCAGTCATCTCCTTTTCCGGGTTGGTGAAGATTTTTTCCGTTGAATTAACTTCAATGAGATCACCCATATAGAAAAATGCTGTCTCGTCACTCACCCGGGCGGCCTGCTGCATATTATGGGTAACAATGATGATTGTATATTTTTTCTTGAGGTCCTGGATCAGCTCTTCGATCTTCTGGGTCGATATGGGGTCGAGGGCCGACGCGGGTTCGTCCATGAGGATGACTTCAGGTTCAATTGCGATGGTCCGGGCAATGCAGAGTCTCTGCTGTTGCCCGCCGGAAAGCCCCATGGCGGACTTGTTCAACCTGTCCTTGACTTCGTTCCAGAGCCCCGTGTTTTTTAATGTCTTTTCAACCACACTGTCAATGTAATACCTGTCCCGGATACCGCTTATCTTCAGCCCGTACGCGATGTTATCGTATATTGATTTGGGAAAGGGATTGGATTTTTGAAAGACCATCCCCACACGTCTTCGAAGATCCGTAACATCGTAATTCCGGTGATAGATGGATTTTCCGTCAATCTCAATGTCACCTTCCACCATTGTATTGGGAATGATGTCGTTCATCCTGTTAATGCATCTGAGAAAAGTCGATTTCCCGCATCCCGACGGACCGATAAGGGCAAGGACCGAGTTTTCTTTGATGCTCAGCCTGATTCCATTTATCGCCCTGCTGTTTCCATAGGAGAATGAGAGGTCTGTAACTTTGATCTTTTCTTTCATGGTCGGGATGTTCCCTTTAAAATACGTCTTTTGACCAATAGAGAAACTTTTATTTAAAGGATATATAATGAAAATGTAAAGATTTTGTTAAGATTTGTTTGTTGAATAAGTAACGACTCAGCCGTATAGCTAAAATATTCATATTTAATAAAATGCCAATAATGTGTCCCCTCCGCCAAAGGCGGCGGGGACACATCAGTTATCTTTCATTAATTAACAAAATCTTTATAATATTTTAATAAAATACTAACCGGTTAGAAATATTTAATAAACAAGTAAATATGTTTCAATATTCATTTATAAAAGGAGAACAAGTAAGACAATGAAAATCAAAGCATTGAAATATTTTATTATATCTGGTGCGGCTGTGATGATTGTGCTTGGAACATTTTCAGGATGCGGGAAAAAGTCAACCGGTCTTTCAGGAACAATTGAAGTAGCCGGCAGCAGTACGGTCTATCCCGTTACGGTAGCAGTGGCAGAGGAATTCAACAAGGTATACCCCGGTGTAAAAATTCCTATCCGGTCAACAGGTACAGGGGGAGGATTCAAGAATTTCTTCATTCCGGGAAAGACCGACATCAATGACGCAAGCCGAACGATCAAGGAAAAAGAGATCAAAACATGCAAAGAGAAAGGTTTCGAGGCCCTGGAATTCCAGGTTGCCATTGATGCCATAACAATTGTCGTGAACAGGGGATCGAAAGTCGATGGGATGACAACCGGTGATCTGAAAAAAATATGGCAGCCTGAGAATCCCGCCCGGAAGTGGAGCGATGTTAACCCCGAATGGGGAAACGCCAAGTTTGAGCTCTATGGACCCACAAGCGCCTCAGGGACCTTTGATTATTTCACAGAAAAAATCGTGGGCAAGGAGGGGGCCTCACGAAGCGATTACCAGAAAACAGAGCAGGATAACACAATTGTTCAGGCGGTAAGCGGTTCAAAGAATGCCCTGGGATACTTCGGTATGGCGTATTATCTTGAAAACAAAGAGAAGATTAAGGCCCTTAAGATCAATGGTGTTATGCCGTCCCTGGAAACTGCCAGAAGCGGAAAGTACAAACCTCTTTCTCGTCCGATCTTTATCTATGTAAACAGCGCGTCTCTTAAGAAGAAAAAGGAACTCCGGGAATTTGTAAGGTTCTATTTAAAGAAGACTTCTACAAAGCTCGTCAGTGAAGTGGGATATGTTCCGGTTACCGAAGAGATCATGAAGGCAAATCTTGCAAAACTTGAAGCAGCTCTCAAATAACAGGCTGTTTCGGGATTATTAATATATGGCTCGGCCTGTACAGGATCATTTTCAGGGACCTGTGCAGGTTGATCAACCGGGTTAATCATGGATAAATCAAAAATCAATTCAGGTGGCGCCCTTACTCCACAGAAACTGAGTAAGATGAAGCCGGGATCCAACAGGGAAAAAGCCCTTGAGTCCTTTTTTGCCTTCTGTTCATTTCTCTCCATTGCAATTACAATGGGGATCGTTATGGTCCTTCTCTATGATGCGGTCAGTTTTTTCACCCAGGTTTCAATTATCGATTTTTTCACGGAAACAAAGTGGAACCCCAATATCAAGCCGGTGAAGTTCGGTGTTCTTCCTCTTGTGAGCGGGACCCTTGTGTTTACAGCAGTCACTGCGATTATCGCCCTCCCCGTGGGGCTTCTCGCGGCCATATTTCTCAGTGAGTACGCGTCACCAAAGGTGCGGAATGTTGTCAAGCCCGCCCTTGAACTTCTCGCGGGACTGCCCACTGTAGTGTACGGTTACTTTGCTCTTGTCTATATAACGCCATTACTTAAAAATATCTTTCCCGCCATACAGACATTTAATGTTCTCAGCGCCGCCATAGTGGTGGCCATTATGATTGTTCCCACAATCGCCAGTATCAGTGAAGACGCAATGAAATCCGTTCCCAATTCACTGAGGGAAGCAGCCTATGCCCTCGGGGGGACAAAGTTCCAGGTGAGTACAGGTGTGGTTGTGCCCTCCGCCCTGTCAGGTATTGTTTCTTCTTTTATACTGGGAATTTCCCGCGCAATCGGAGAGACAATGGCTGTTACCATTGCGGCCGGGAACCTCTCGCGGATCGTCAACCCTTTCAACCTTAACGACGCGCTCCTTAAACCGATCCAGACAATGACGGCCGCCATGGTGGAAATCGGGATGAGCGATGTTACCGGGGACTCGGTGGCATATAAGAGTCTCTATGCCGTGGGACTGACACTGTTTGTGATCACCCTCACTCTTAACGGCATCAGCCAGCTTATCAAGAAAAAATACAGGGAGGAATACCAGTGATCGGGCTGAATGGCAGAACCGGGAAGACGAGGAAAAAGATCCTCTCCCTCAAGGGGAAGGTCTTTCAATTCCTTGCGATAACCGCAACCCTCATCGGGGTAATCTCACTTGCAGTTCTCATGACAAAGGTCATCATGGATTCGGCGGGCTGGCTTGACTGGCAGTTCCTGACCGGCAAACCGTCACGGTTCCCTGAGAAAGCCGGTATCTATCCCATGCTTCTCGGATCGCTTTATATGATAGCCCTTGTTGCTCTCTTCTCGCTGATGCTCGGTGTGGGGGCCGCCATTAATCTCGAAGAGTACCTGGGGAACGGCAGGTTAAAGAGGCTCATCGAGATGAATATCGCCAACCTGGCCGGGGTCCCTTCTATTGTCTACGGGCTCCTGGGTCTCGGAATATTTGTGGGTTTTCTCGGTTTGAATCCGGGTATTGTTCTTGTGGGGGCGCTTACCCTGACATTGAGGATTCTTCCCATAATGATCATATCATCCCAGGAAGCCATACGCGCGGTCCCTTTCTCGATCAGGGAAGCGTCTTACAGCCTGGGCGCCACAAAATGGCAGACCATAAAAAATATTGTTCTTCCCGAAGCCATGCCCGGGATCATGACAGGAACAATACTTGCATTGGCCAATGCAATAGGGGAAACCGCTCCGCTGATCATGATTGGTGTGGCGACCGCAATATTCAGCCCCCCGGAAGGCATTATGAGTCCCTTCGGAGCGCTGCCGCTGCAGATCTTTGCCTGGTCTGATTTTCCCAAAGAGGAATTTCAGCACGGGGTAACTCCTGCGGCGGTTGTGGTCCTCCTTGTTATACTTGTTCTCTTCAATGGTGTTGCCATCTCTATAAGGAAAAAATACAGAAGCGAAAAGTAGCAGGGGATTTCTGTTTCAGGAAGTAAACAGGATCCTAAAATGCTTGACTCATTCCATTTCCGGTTGTATGAGAATCTCATATGTTTTTCAGGGTTCTCTACATAGCGGCATTAATCCTGGTCCCCCTTCCCGCATTGACTGCCGGAATCGGAGGGGAGGAGAGTCCCGGGAAATCAACCGGTTCCCTGTTTCTTCCCTACGCGGAACTTTCTTTATCGGGGAAATACTATACTCCTTACGGGAACGATTATCATTCGGCAATGGATTTTTTCTTTCTTACGGAATTTTTTCGCCGGGGAAATTTTGATCTCACCTTCGATTTTACAGCTACTAACACTTTCAGGGAGAATTCCGGCGGTATTGAACCCGACCTTATCTTCTACCGGATGAACTATCTCACTGCCGGGTGGAAGACCCCCATTGGGCATGCGGGTGTCTTCTTTGATCACCTCTGCAACAACAGGATAAACATCAATGACAGGGAGAAGGACAGGATCCGCTGGTATGGCGCCGGGGTCCGGTGGGATGCGCCGGGATTTTCCGGCAGCGAGAAGCAGAGGTATGCGGGGAGAAACCCCTATCTCACCGGGAGTGTCACGGCGGCATACGGATGGCACACGGAGTTCTTTCCCTACAGGTTTTATCTTTCCGGGACACTGAGGGGAGTGGGCCCCGGTATTTTTATCTTTTCTCCCTATCTTGAAGGAAGCATTACAGGGAAGTTCGGGGACGAGAAGAACCTTGATGTCAGGAGCGAAGCGGGAGTGAAAACAAAATGGGAAGAGGGTGAGTTCAGCCTGTTTACCGGGACGGAGAGAATTCGAGGGACAAACGGGTATTATGCGGAAGAAGAGGTGAACCATTTCACGGGAATGCGGTTTACCACATGGATCGTTGATGAGGGAAAGGGAAGGGAGGTTTCGGGCCGGCGTGACGAAATGTTCCGTTATCCGGAGATCTTTCTCAATGGGGCCTACGGGAAATATGTCGGGGAAAGTGAGTTAAACTATCATACGGATATCCAGATGCTTCTTTTCCTTCCTGCATTGGAAAGTTCCGGGTTCTACGGCTCTGCACGGCTTAAACACGATTCTCTCAAAGAGGACAACGGGATGTATCCCCGCTTTATTCAGTACAGCTTTGAGGGGGGCCTCAATATCCTGCCCCGTGCCTTGGGAATAACATTTATTCCCTATGCGCATTACCAGAGATATGATGAGGGTAATATCTCTGACGGATATTCCAACTGGTTCTCGTCGGCCGGGGTACGGATAGCGACTGCGCCTTACCATGGTGATTCCCGGATGATGCGGAACAGGAGTCTCGGGACCGGAAGCTGGTTCCCCCTCATATGGGCATCATGCGAAAAAGTTTACCAAAACGGCAGTCTCCCCGTTGACTGGATAGCCCAGGTTAATGTAAATCAGTGGCTTGTGAGAACACACATAATCGGGATCGCATTATCAGGTACATATTTTAAATATTTCGGCAATTTAAATACGTATGAGTACTCTGTTGAGCCTGCACTCTTCTTTGGGAGGAAAGGCTTTTTAGCACTTTTCTACAGGTACACCTGCCGTGAGAAGGAAATGGTGGAAAACGGGATCTTCTCCCCCGAGCACCTTGCAGGTATCAGGTTTGCACTCTGATTAGTACTTCGACTGCGTGATTTTTAACTAATCATGATTGGTTAACTGCTGGAAATCACGCGGGCTCAGCACGAGAAGAGGTCCGGTTTCTCCAGCGGCGGCAGGCCCCAGAATTTTCGGGCCCTGCTGCATCTCTCATTTTCAACACCGTTTTCCCAGGCAATTGTAAAGGTCCTGCAGGGAGGGGGCCTGACACTGTAGATGCTGCAGCTGACGGAAAATCCGATTTCCCCTTTAAGCGCAATACATCGGGGTGAACTGCCGTAGGTGCCTTTCATACCCCTCTGTTTTCTGTTAACCTTAATTGTCAGTTCAAAGGGGATTGTGCTGCTGTTCCCTCTTTCGGAACTTTCCCGGGGAAAGGTCACCCTGTAGAGTGCGCAGCAGGCACCGCAGCTTATACAGGGGTTTAAATTATTACGCAGACCTGTTTGCCGGTCCGGGAGTGTCATGAGACAGCCTCCTCAATCAGAATACCTGGTTCCCGTAACTTCCCGTATAATCGCTCATGTGCCTGATCTGTATTTTCTGCTGTTTCAGAACCGAATTGACCATGTCCCTTATGGAGAGCATTCCGATTACGTTCTGTCCTTCAACCACCGGGATGTGCCTTATATGCTTCTGTGACATAAGCTGCATAACATATTCAACATCGTCGTCTGATGTGGCTATGATCATGTCCCTGGTCATGATTTCAGAAGCTTTTGATGATTGAAAATCTTTCCCGGTACATGCAAATTTCAGCATATCTCTCTCGGAGAGGATCCCGAGGAAACGAGGAGGATCGGTATCCGGTTCCACAACCAGCAGTGCGCCGATCCCGTGAGCGCAGAGGATCCGGGCCACTTCCTGAAGGCTCGCATCGGGGCTTACCGTTACAAGGTTGAGTCTTGGAGATTTATCTCCCAATATTTTTTTTAGTTTCATAATTTTTCATCCGGTATATGATAGTGAGTGTTATTAATATCTCAATACCGCCCTGGGCGGCGGAGAGATTACTGTTATTTCACATCGTAGAAGCATCTCTTTGGTGAGTATATTTTCTCCTCTCCTTTGAGTTCCTTGATCGCCTTATCCACATCCTTTTTATCAAGTCCGGAGAGCTCGGCAATTTCTCCCGGCCTGAGGGGCTTTTTCGCTTTTTTTAAGGTGCTTATGACTTTTTTCGCAGCATCCATAGAATTACTCCTTATTATTTTTATTCAAATGTTTTATTGGTCCTCAAAAAAATAATTTCAAAAAAATCATTCAGAGAGGCTCCCTTATAACGGCTTTATAAGGTTGAGAATATCCATAATGAAAATTTGTACTATTCAACTATATGACGAGAATAAACATATTTAATAAAATATCAACAATATGTCCCCGCCGCCCTGGGCGGCGGGGACATATCAGTTATGTTTTTTTCATGGATATTCTTATTTTTATTCATAACTGATTCGTTACAAAATAATACTCTCAATAGATGTCAATTTTAATAATAAAATCAAATATTTTTTTTATGACTTTAAAAAAACTTAATACCGGGTTTTCCCCTAATTTTTTTGACACATTAATCGCACCGGTGTATATTATGGGTAGCTTAATAAAGAGAAATTTTCTTATAAAAAAAAGGAGTAAAATCATGAGAGGCGAAAAGATAATTGATTTTCTCGAAAAGAACGGCATCCCCTATGAGGTCATCAAGCATCCTGTTTCATATTCAGCCCAGATGACCGCACACGCGGCGCACGTCCCGGGCAGGGAGATGGCAAAAACCGTAATTGTCAAGATCAACGGTAAGCTCACAATGGTGGTGACAACTGCAAATCAGAAGGTAAACATGAGACTTCTTAAAAACGTGTTTTACACTGATGATATTGAACTGGCAAATGAATCGGATTTCATGGACACATTTGCTGACTGTGAACTCGGAGCTATGCCCCCCTTCGGAAACCTTTACGGTATGGATGAGATTGTCTCGGAGGACCTTGCAAAGGACTATGAGATAATCTTTAATGCGGGTACTCATACTGATCTTATCAAGATGAAGTACAAGGATTTTGAAAAACTGGTAAAACCTGTTGTTCTTAATTTCAAAATCAAGCTGTGAGAAGAGAGAAAGGTTGATTAAAACCGCCGGTCTGCCGGCACTTCTGTTCGGTTTAACTCTCCTGTTCTGTTCATCAGAGAACAGGATGGAGGGGAGTTATGAGTATATATCGGGCAATTGCGAAAGCACTCGCATTGATATAACAAAAGTCAAGGGATTTGGAGATAAATACTATCTCATAAAAATTTTTCAGAAAAGGGGAGCCGGAAGCGGGAAAGAATTTCTCGGAGTCGTGGAGGGAAGAAGACTCACCATATATAAAGGGACAAAGCTCTATGGTGACGATTTAAAAACAGCGGGAATAATTATTTATAAAGGCGATACCATTGCCGTACATTCAGAGGGCAAAAGCTGTATCTACGGGAGGAGATAAGGAATCTCGAACAATGGTATTTTGATTTATCAGTAATTATGTCTATCTCAATTATCCTGAGAAAAGGAGGTAGTCAATGGTTACAATGAGAAAGAACCTTCGCCAGGGCCCAGACGGGACTGCAAAGTTTGTCCGCCTGATCACATTCCTCCTGTGGTTACTTCTTTTTTCCGCATTTATCATTATTTCACTGGCTCGTCCGAGATATGACACAATGTTTGAAAGGGTTTATGATACCTTTAGTTTCGGGTCATACTCCATGGGCATGTGGGACAAGACCATGCTCAGGTATGCGTTTTATATACTCCTGCCCATGATAGGCCTCAGTATTCTCGGGGTGATACTTAACGGGCAGCGACATAAGAGAAAAAGGGACCGGTATAA
Source organism: Spirochaetota bacterium (assembly GCA_050298055.1). Classification (GTDB taxonomy): domain Bacteria; phylum Spirochaetota; class UBA4802; order UBA4802; family UBA5550; genus JBNKTL01. Next base: position 119,511 of record JBNKTL010000006.1, on the reverse strand, counting down.
CAAGTCCCTCTTTGTCACGGGAATCATTGCTCTTGCGGGAAGTATCCTGTATTATCTCTTTTATTTAAGATAGGCAGGGGCTATTTTCTCCCTCTCCAGATATACCATTGAGGAGAGACCCATACCCAGTACCCGGCCTTTCCTTCTTCTCCGCACCATCTGCCTCCTTTCCAGTATCCGTAATCCTGGTAGAGGCCGTACTTTTTCCTGTCCCCGGGGCAGGGGAGGACCTGGATCAGGTTAAAGTACTTACCGTTCACCGAGGGGTCCGTGGAAGCTGCCTCCTCCATATCCATATTTTTCCAGATATACCAGTGGGGATATATCCATACCCAGTACCCGGCCTTCCCGGTTTGTCCGCACCATCCGCCTCCTCCCCAGTATCCGTAATCACTGAAGGTCCCGTATGATTTTTTATCCTCCGGACATTTCAGGACCTGGACAAGGCCGCTGTACTTTCCGTTTACTGACGCCCTTTCCTCCTGAAGATTTTCCTCTTCGGGGCTTTTTGAGGGAAGAACGATTTTTTCCTCTTTCGGGAGATAGGTAAGAACCATAATAACGGTTCCGGAGATAAGTGCCAGGACCAGTGACAGTACCCGTCTTGAATATCTGTCCGGCCGGGTCAGAAGTTTTTTCAGGAACCTGCTGCCGCTCCCGGTTTTATTCTCCCGGTCAATGACCGTGTGACAGTATTTGCATACTCTCCCTTCTTCCCTGTTTCCGGATTTTTCCGGAAAGGGAAGTTGAGCGCCGCATCCGGGGCATATTTTACATCCTGAACTGGTCATGAGAACAAATAATTATCGTTAGCTGTTTCCCTCAGGATAATCCCCTGACACTATATGTCAATTATTTTTGAAAAACAGTTTGTTGGATGAAACCGTTTGACGGGAGTTTATAATACCTTTTGGTCGTATCAGCCGATTATCTCTACAAGTTCAATATCAAAGTTAAGGTTTTTCCCGGCAAGGGGATGGTTCGCATCCAGTGTTACGGATTCTCCTGATACTCCGGTAACAAGGACATTGAAAACCTGGCCCTCCTGGTTCTGCATCTGAAGCTGCTGTCCCACTTCGGGGTTAATGTCATTGGGAAATTCCGATTTAGGGAAGTCCATGATCAGTTCATCCCTTCTTTCTCCGTATGCTTCCTGTGAAGGTATTTTTATTGTCTTCTTCTCATTTAATTCCATACCTTCAATATTTTTATCAAAGCCGGGAATCACCTGTCCGCTGCCCAGTTCAAATTCAAGGGGATCTTTACCTTCAGATGAATCGAATACTGTTCCGTCATCAAAGCTTCCTTTATAATGTACCTTTACTTTGTTGCCATTTTCAGCTTTTGACATAATCGCCTCCATTTTTTACGTTCATTTGATTTCTTCATAACTACTCAGCTGTATGGCTGAAATATACATGTTTAATGAAATAACAGCCATGTGTCCCCGCCGCGGTCGGCGGCGGGGACACATCATCTATCTTTTATTCATTAACATATATATTTTTATACATAGCTGATTAGTAACATCTCTTCTAATGGTAACCTGGTGAAACGGATAAACAGCACCTGTTCTATTGCGGTTTATCCATTCCGCTTATCGAATTGAGGGATAAACTCTCCGGGCCTGTTTATTTCGAATTTGATAATCCCGAGCGGTTAAATGAGAAGTTGATTTGTTCCGGTTACTTTATCATGAATAACTGTTCTGTCAATCACTTAGTCGCTAAATGGGTACTCCGGTTGCCGCCTGGAGTGAAATTTTCAGGTTTTTCTCCTTTCTGCAAAAGTTATTGACGGCAATTCTTTCCGGCTGGAGAATTATCCGTAGTCGCAGGAATAATGAAATGAACAGCAGTAAAATAAGGAGCAATACAGGTATTATAACAGCCGGGTTCTGGTTTGTCTTTTTCCTCTTCGCATTTTTTTATCTTACCGCATACCTGAATATCGCAAGGATAAACGGGAAACTGAACAAAATAACCGACATCGCTTTCCCCACTGTGGAGACATGCGACGAATTAATAATAACCCTTGAGAGGGCCAATAAGCTTTCACGGGAGATGCTCCTGGAGATTGATTTGAAAAATATTGAAAATCTTGAGAAAGAATTTAAAAACATTATCATAAAGAACAAAGTGGCCAGGGGTAAATTATTCAGACTTTCGGCGAGAAACAGAAAACTCAATACCAGTATGGCTGAGTCTGAAAAAAAAATCGAAGAATTTATCAATTATGCAAAAACTCTCTTCTTGAAAAGGAAAATTATCCTGACCAACAAAGGACGTATCAACATATCCGCAGAGATTAAACTGCTGGACCGGAAGGTAGAGACCACAACGGACTCTATCAACAAAATTATAAGTTATGCTGACAACATACTCAAAAAGACCGACAAAGGAGTCAAAGACTCCATATTAACCACGCATCTAATCATGCTGGTCCTTTTTATCGGATCGTTTATTGTGGGGGCACTGATTACCATATGGGTCATTAATACTATTTCTGAGGCAGAAAAATCAAAAAACAGCGCATATCACGAGATTGACCAGATATGGAATACCGCTTCTGTGGGAATGTGCCTGGTAAACAGAAATTACATGATAGTCAGGGTCAATGAAACGTTTATTAAGATGTTCAGGCTGAAAGGACAAAATCTTGTGGGAGAAAAATACAGCCATATCTGGGAGATGTTTAAATGTCATTTCAGTGAAACATTGTATGATATGATTTTCAATGATAAAAAGAATTTTGAATATGAGAAGGTCTTTACTCTCGGCGAGGGTACTGAACTTATCTGCCTTGTGAAGTCAACACCCTTTCTTTCCAGTACAGGGACCATAACAGGTGTGCTTGAGAGCTTTATCGATATCACCGAAAAGAAAAACCTGGAGAAAGACATTATGTCAGCCATTGAATCAGAGCGTCAGAGGATTGGCCGTGACCTGCATGACAGCCTCGGACAAAAGCTTACGGGACTCTCTTACCTTAACCAGGCAATAAGAAATTCTCTGAGGAACGGATCATATGCTGTTATTAATGAAGTTGAGGAGAGCATAAAGATCATTTCGGAGCTTATTGATCAGACCCGCACCCTCTCCAAAGGCCTTCATCCCGTTGAACTTGACCGTTTTGGGCTTGTCATGGCTCTTCATGAACTTGCACTTGAAACCGAAAGGATATTTGATATTTCATGTGAAGTCAGGATCCGGGATAAAATATTCTTTGATGATCCTGTAATCGAGGTTAACCTCTACTACATCGTCAAGGAAGCAGTTAACAATTCAATTAAACATGGAAATGCCGGTAAAATTAAAATAATACTCCAGAAGGAAGACGGATATATTAAACTGGAAATTATTGATGACGGAAGAGGGGATGATTATTCTCATCCGGGGAACGAGGGAATTGGTTTGCGGACAATGAAGTTCAGGGCTTCAATTATTGGCGCGGATTTTAAAGCATCAGGATCGAAGGAAGGTTTTAAAATCAGCGTTATTTTAAAAAGCTGATGACATTCTTAAAAAATGACCTTTGCAGAATGAGTTTTTCTTGTAGACATTCCAGCAGCGTTATGATGGAAATCCATCATATATGCGGCGTAACTTCGTGAATTTTTTTTCTCAATCCATTATTGACTAAAAAAAGCGCATTGTTATTATTATAGTAACTTCTCAGCTATGTATAAGAATAACTTTTTTTATAAAAAACATAACTGATATGTCCCCGCCGCCTTCAACGGCGGGCATATTGTCTGTCTTTTAGTAAATACATTTATTTTAGCCATATGGTTGAGTCGTTATAAATAGACATGTCAATGGATAACAGGTGATAAAAAGTCATTACTATGTCCGAAAAAAAACAGATAAAAATTGTTCTTGTGGATGATCATCCCCTGGTGCGTCAGGGGCTGAAAAGAGTCTTCGATAATACAGAAGGTATGTCTGTCTGCGCGGAAGCACCAGGGGCAGATGACGCCCTCAGGCGTCTTTCCCAGTATCAGCCTGATATCGTAATAGTGGATATTTCATTAAAAGGTGATGTTGACGGTATTGAACTGGTTTCAGCCATAAAAAAGAGATTTCCCGGGATTAAAATACTTGTTCTCTCCATGCATGACGAACTCTCGTATATTGAAAGAGCGGTAAAATCGGGTGCCAGCGGTTATGTATCGAAGAATGACCCCTTGGAAATAGTAACAGAGGCAATTAAAGTCATTCTGAAAGGGGACATTTATATGAGTACGGGGCTGTCGGGGAAGTTTATAAAAAAACTGATAAATGCCCCTGAGGAAAAAAATGAAAACAGGGACAAGGGAAATAATTTATCCAAAGTATTGACCCAGCGTGAACAGGAAGTATTCAGGCTTATCGGAATGGGCAATGCCACAGGGGAGATCGCGAAGATGTTGAACCTGAGTGTAAACACAGTGGAGAGTCACCGCAGACACATCAAGGAAAAATTAGAGATCTCAAAGGGAGGGGACCTCCTCAAAGAAGCCATCAAGTGGGTAATGGAAACAGGCCGGCGGAATAATGATCATTAATTAATATGATGGATTACTGTTACAATAGCTGAAATCCATCACTTCACACATTTTTAATCAGTCATTGACTTGGGAAGGATTATTGTTTATCTTTTTTTAAGATTAAAGAGATTAAGCTGAATTATTCTATATGTATTCATTGAATATTTAGTTTAGATTATTTCTTGGTCTGAGATAAAACTTTTCTAATTGGAGTAGATCATGAGAAAAAGCTTTTTGAGCATATTAACAGTCGGCCTTCTGGCATTAATCATAAGTACAGCGTTTCTTGGCTGTAAAGCGAGAATGCCGGGGGATGACGATCCTCAGGGAACAACTCCTCCTCCTAAAGAAGAAACAAAGAAATAGGTTGCTTTTTTTAAAAGTATCCTTTGGGATAGTGTACCGAAAAAAAGAAGGGGACTACCCGCAAAAATTTAGTTGATCTCTTGCAACAGGCCGGTCCGGTTGGGCCGGCCTGATTGTATCCTGTTGTTTTTTCAGTCGACCCAGATTATCGTTGCAAAATTCTTCACATCCTGCTTCCTGATATGATCTTTCCACTGCCTGTTGATTTTTGCATCTCTCAGGTCGGCCTGTTTAAGCCGAACATCTGTGAGGTTTGCTCCTGTTATTACGGTATTGTTAAGGTTGGAATAACTCAGATCGGCACCTGTGAGATCTGCGCCGATAAATATTGATCCGTTAAGGAAGGTTTTTATGCCGTGGACTCCCCTGAGATCTGCTTCGGTAAAATCGGCTTCTATGAACATTGCCCTTTTCAGCTGAGCTTCCTTCAGGACAGCATGTCTGAAGTTAGCCTTTTTCAGGCTTGACCAGCTCATGTCTGCCCTGTTTAATATGGATTTTTGGAAAAATGCGTTATCAAAATTGCTGAAGCTCATATTTGCGAGGCTGAGATTGGCTCCTTTAAGGACAGCTCTGTTGAAATTTGATTTTCTCAGGTCTGCATCCTGCATCTGTGCGTCTTTCAGGTTTGCCCGGGAAAGGTCAGCACCCCGGAGGTCAGTGCTGTAGAGCCGCGCGTTGCTGAGGTTTACACCGCTGAATGAGACTCCCCTGAGATCGGCACCGAAGAGGTTTGTTCCCCTGAGTTCGGCCTTAGTCATATCCGCGTCATTAAGGTATGCACCGCTCAGGTTTGAATTGATAATTTTAGCGCCTCTGAGGTTAGCATTTTTCAGATCGGATCTCATGAGGTCCGAATCCTTTATTTTCGCACTTTCAAGGTCCGCATTGCTGAGATTGGCACTGTAGAGTTTTGAGTTGGTAAGTTCGGCATTCTTTAGCCGTGCGTTGCTCATTCTGGCTCCCCTGAGGTCGGCGTTACTCAGGTCGGCGCCGGAGAGGTTCGCGTCTTTCAGGTTTGCCTCTCTCAGGTCCGCGTTTTTGAGGACTGCATTTTGAAGATTTGCTCTTTCCAGGTCTGCTTCGTATAAGCTGACACTGTGCATTTTCGCGTCAAGAAGAGAAGCTCCCGTTAACCGTGCCCTGTTGAGCTGTGCTCCTGTAAGTATTGAGCTGTTCATTTTTGCGCCGGAGAGATCAGCTTTTTCAAGTCTTGCATCTTCTAATATTGCCCGGTTTAAATCGGCGTTTTTTAAATCAGCACCCATGAGCTTTGCTGATTTCAGGTCCTTGTCCCCCTTTTTTACCCGCCTGTAATCCTTGCTGCTGAATGATGAGCATGCGGTAAGTAAAATAAAAATCAAAAGCGGGAAGAGAACTTTTCGTTTTCTATACATGTGATAAATTTTCCTTCCAGAAAGCTGGTTTGTTTTTTGGTCCCTGTTGCTTACAGTGAACCTTATTAACTATACCGGTAGAATGAAATTCAAGGTAAATTATTATCAGAATTTTATGAGACTGATTGAGAAAAAGTGAAAATCTCTATATAATTTCCTTCTGCTTCTGCAGATACTCATGGAGAGTGTCGCTGTCAATGTACCCCTTCTTTATCAGGATCTCTCCCAGGAACCCCCCGAATTCTTCCTGGTATGTTAACGCGTCAGCCAGTTGTGTTGATGTAAGCTTTCCATCATTAATCAGCATTACTCCAAGCAGTTTGCTCATGCCGCCCTCCAGCGAGAATATTGGAAATACTATAAAAAACCATTACAATTATACAAGTGGAAAATTGTATTCTTGTAAATATTAATAAAATTTGTGACTTTTGCCGGAAACTTGGGAAAAGATTTTAGACAGGATTTACGGGATAAAGATGGATAAAGAATCAGGAAATGGAGAAACAAAATTAAAAAAAGATAACTGATATGTCCCCGCCGCCTTGGTGTCGGGGACATATCGTTGATATTTTCATAAACAGGTTGATCATAATAGCATAGCTGAGGAGTGACAGGTAAGTGAATTTTTTCTACTCTGTTGAGATGAGAGTCATGATCCCCTCCGGTGTAAACCTGAGATTCAGCTTAACACGTTTTGTGGAGAAGTATCGTTTGAGACCTTCATCTGCGATCTCCCGGAACCGTATCTCGGGGCGGTAGAGTGATCCGAAGAGGGAGTTTGTGACCGTCCCGGTCTTTCTGTCTATACTGTATTCACCGCCCATAGGACAGACCGGTTTGAAACCGAAATATTTCAGAGAGAGGTCAGGGAGATTTTTCCGGCCCGGGAAGAGATAATTGAGCAGCTTGATTGTCCCGAAGTTCCTGAAACTGGCATTCTGCGCGGATTCCATGACATTGGCCACATAGAGGCTTTTTTCCTGTTTCATCTCACCGGGACGGTAAACTGCGGCAATGTTGCCAATTCTGTCCGGAAGAGACTTCCACTTATTCCCTTTCTCAAAGGCAAGGGCCCTTTTCAGGTATTCCTCGTTTGTGGAAATATGCAGTGTTTTGTTCGTAATGGACGTGTAGAACCTGAAAGAAATTGTCTTAAAAAAAGTGAGCTTTGCCACCTTTATATTGTATTCCCGGTATTTATAAGTGTATCTCTGGATTTTTAAATACCTGTCACTCATAAAAGCCTTGGTGCTGATCAGGTAATCGAGAAGGATGCCCGCCTCTTTTGTTTTTTTCAGGGGAAGGGATACCCGCAGGGGATGAAAGAGAGACCATGCGAAGAGACCGAAAAAGATATCTGATTTTGATATGCCCCATCTTAACATTCTCCCTGTTAAATGTTTCCCGTCAAAATCAACAAGGGGAAGAGTATCTCCCATGTGAATATTTACCTGGTCTCCAAATACCGCAGAGGGTAAAATCTTTTTGAGTTTCAGGCCGGTCTCTGTTCTTCCGCTAAAATCTTCCAGGAAAGCCTTATCGAGCATCTTCATGTTCCGGATTTTCAGGGCAAGGGTGAATATATCGCCGGGGAGGGACCTGTCCCAGTCAAGCCTGACCGGTTTGCCCCCGATTAAGCCGGTCAGGGTGTTGTAGATTGAATTGTTGATCAGGGGCAGTATGCAGGTATCCACCCTGATCCCGTCTTTCAGTTTAAAGCGGATGCCGATAGGGTCAAAGTATTCGCGCCAGAAGTTATTATACTCTTTAATAAACCTCCTGTAGCCCGCTGCTTCCTTTTCCGAAACTTTTTTCAGGGTAATTTCAATATTTGGTGTCATGAAGTTGTGTCTGCCGTAGCTGCTGCTTGCCAGGGAATAGCCGTCGGGGCTTATGGAGAACCCCTTAAAGGTCTTTCCGTATGCGTCTTTCCTGTTTATCAGTGAAAGGACCTCACCGGGTGTTTCTGCGCTTCTTCCCCGGATCTGGAGGTATGTGTTTTTCATTTGACTGATAAATCTGTCGGCTTCATCTTTCTGTTCTTTGCCGTAGGGCCTTTTTGCTCCCGATGCCGCAAGTATCCCGTATCGGAAACGATACCAGGAGTTCCTGTTATAGCCGGATATTTTTTCCACTGTTTTCATGAGAGGGTTGTTTTTCAGATTATCTGCCAGGGCCCGTTCCTTTCCGGTTAGTCCCGGTCCTTCCGCGAAAGCGGTAAGTTCATCTATACTCGCCGGTTTTCTCTTCATGACCTGGTGAAAGAGGAGGAGGATTTTCTCAAGGGCAGTCAGCCGGGCGGCTTCATTCATCCTCCTCGCTTCCTTTATCCTGAGAGAGGGTCCTGTAAGGTAGCGTATAAACGGGTCGGAGAGGTATATGAAGCCGTCTTCTTTTTTCCTGTCCGCGGGATATATGGACCTCATATACCGGAAATCAGAGGCATCTGCCAGGGAGGGACGTTTCTTCCTGTGCGTGGAGAGAATAATTTCGGCGGCTTTCCGGGAATTTGTTATAAGGACTGTTTTTGTATCAAGAAAGAGAAGGTATGAATTTATTTTTCGGTCGGGAGAGGAGAGGTGCTCGGCCGCGGTTCCCGATATGTATATTTTTCTTGAAGTACAATGGAACGTCTTCCTGAAATATTTTCTGTAGCTTTTAATTCTCATTTTGAACAGGCTGATGTTCTTTAACCTGTAGAGTATTGAGATATCCGTACCCTCCATAATGAACGGATCAGACCCTGTGATTGCCATCTCTTCAATCACCAGGTTATAGAACCTGCGCGCGGCCCTGTTTTCCCTGAGGGCAAGCTGTGCCAGGATCTTCTCTTTCAGCATATAGTCCACGGAGACCGGGCTGAACCTCTTGTGGAGTGATCCGCCCACGCTTCCCAGGTAATCGAAAAAGTCAAGAGAACCGGACATGTTGTTGAAGTGTACATAGTAGAAGTCTTCAGGTGTACTGGCGGCAAGGGGGAATATCTTGTATTTTCGCCCTTTAAGCATTTTTTTAAAGGGATGCGATGCGATAACCGGACCCCTGAGCTGCGACAGTTCCACTTCATCGCCCTCCGGGATCCCGGACCGGATGCTTTCGAGCTGAAGGGACTCCCTGATGGCGAGACCTCCTGAAAGAAGCGAAAAGGGATCTAACTCTTCCCTCCTTCTCTCCCTCTCTCTTCTCAGGTAGCCTGTCACATACCGGTTTTTTGTCTTTTCGGGGGTTGTGTCGTATACCCTTTCAAGAAAGTCCAGGGCAAACCGGGAATATCCCATATGATCACCGCCGGATTGTATCACGGAAAACAACCTGTCCGCTGTCTCCTGAAGCCTTGTCCTGCTGATTTCATCAGGGTAGGCGGACCCTGAAAAGAGTAAAAGTATTATTAACATTAACTTTATTTTCATCATTTCTCTCCAACTGGATTCACTTTTCCAGTAAATTGTTGATAAACTGATAATTCATTTCTGAAAAATCATCAATGATAACATCAGCATTCCCGAGGTCCTGTTCCCGGGAATGGGGGTTCCTGTATGCGATGCAGAATATCCCTGCGCTTTTTGCGGCATTGACGCCGTTTTCCGAGTCCTCAATAACAACAGACTTTTTACTCTCTTCCTGAAGCTTTTCAAGAGTAAGAAGAAAGATCTCCGGACCGGGCTTTCCCTTTTTCACAGAATTGCCGCTGACTATTATATCAAAGTCATTGAATATACCAAGCTCGTTGAGAATGATCTCAATGAGCTCCCCTGATGAAGAGGACGCAAGTGCGGTTTTGATCTTCCGGCTGTTTAGTTCAGTGATCAGCTCAACAGTCCCTTTTACCGGCCTCAGGTCGTCCAGATCCCTGAAGAAGCTGTTCCTCATACTGTCGCTTAACTTAATGAGTTCGTTCACACTCTCTTTGAGATTGTAGTTTTTTTTTATCCCTGTCCACATTCTCCTGTTATCGATGCCCACAAAAGACCTTCTCTCCTCGTAAGAGATGCTGATATTCAACTCCCTGAATATCAGGTCATCAACCTGGTAGTGGAGAGGTTCGCTGTCGATAATAACTCCATCCATGTCAAAGATAACGGCGCCGAGCATCAGAAATAATACCCCCTCAGATTTCAAGTTCGTCATTCTATTGAGCGAAGCAATAGATGTAAAGAAAATTCTATGACTCATTTTTGATGTGCTTCTCAATTTGCATTGTCCGGTCCCGGATGGCAAATAGATGATAAATGAATTTTTTTTGTTAAATGAAGAAAAAATTACACTAAAATATGATAGGATAAGTATGATAATTGAAAAGAGAAAAATTAGGAATGCTAACTATAACGGCACCTTTTTCTTTGCATAAATACAAAATAAAGGATAAAAAAATGAAAACACTACAGAGAACCAATATCAAAAACTCTATCTGCCTTATTGTTGCGGTTCTTTTCTTCATATCTCCCGTTTCCCTCTCTGCAAATGAGGAGGATCTTCACGGAGAGAAAGAGAAAACCGCAAAGGAATCAAAAACGAAGAACGGAGAAGGTTTTTTCAAATACTCACTGGAAGCCTTCGTCCAGGGAGGGGAGGTTGAAAATTATTCACTCTACAGGGTATCAAGCCCGGTTATGGGAGGAGGTGTGGATATTGAACTGAGTTATGAAAAGAGCAAGAAGGTGATACCTGCCCTTGCATATTCCCTCTACGGGGAGAAGTTCTTTAAACCTGTGGAAAAGTCTGATTACACACTGGACAGTGTTGAGCAAAATTCATCAGCCGGGATTACATATAAAACCGGCAGGCTCAGCTTCGTGGCCGAAATGAATTACCGGTTTGTCTATCGTCCCGATTGGCCGGACCTCTACCAGCCGGATCCCTATCTTTACGATGCAGGCTACGATCTCAACAACGTAAAACTGGACTCTACAGACAGGTACTCATACCATATGTACAATCCCGAAGCAGGTTTTCTTTACCGAATAAAAAAAACCATGCGTATAAACCTGGATGCGGGGTATGTGAGAAAAAGAGGTTACGAAGACCGGAATTTTGATCCGTCACTTCCCGGCCATCTTACACCTGACAACTACAGCAAAGTCTACGGAGAGATTTCTTTTAAAAACTTCAGCAACAGGAGGGTCTTTAACTACAAAGTGAGTAATCGCTACTATTTGATGGAAAGCGATGAGGAACTGTCACGGGACAGGGTTACCGGTAAAACGCATTACATTACCGGTCCGAACCCTCTCTACAAAGAGTGGAACAATAAAACAGAGCTTGATCTTATTCTTGTTGTGAGAAAGCTCAACATGAAGATCAGGCCCTTCTATGCCTACAGGATAAATACAGATACATTTCAGGGCTACTACTCCTATACGGAGCATGATTTTGGTATTAAATTTCAGCAGAGACTTCTTAAGAAGAAGTTAAAGTGGTCTGTCATGGGGGAGAGAAGGTTGAGGAGCTACACCGATGACGGTTATGGTTACTCCGGTGCCACAGGCGGGCACTTCCCCCTCACTGACGGAACGGTTCTCTATAAAAACTACTGGATTGTAAACCTGAAGGTTGGTTATACTGTTGGCAGATCTCTCGAAGTCTTTGGCAGGTATATGTTCAAGGATAAGGATACAAACTATCCGTCGTATGTACCCGGTGTTAATCCCACAACGGATATAACCCAGCCGGGGACAAAGAACTATGACATAGATTTCTCCTATACAAACCAGAGATTTGACCTGGGAGTGAAGTATACACTATGAGAAGATGGGCCTCCATAAGCGTGCTGCTTATTGCACTCACACTTGTGATCATTCTCTGGAAGATCTACTACCTGGACTATGATCCTTTTGATGTGATCCCGGAAAAAGGATACAAACTTACTCTTGAGGTCATAACAAAAAACATACGTAACAGATCTGTTGAGATTGCGACTTATGTGCCCCAGGACAGCACAAAGCAGCAGGTTTACAGGGAGGAAAGTATTTCCGATGCCTTCAGGTTCAAAGTTATGAAGGTGAACGGAAACAAGCAGGCCCAGTGGAGGGGGGAGAATATCTCCGGTGTTAACAAGATAAAGTATATTTCGCGGATAAAGTCGGCAAGGATAAGGTTTCTCTTCAGTAATGAGACCGTTGCCAGGGAAGACTACCCGGAATCGTTACAAAACTATCTCAAAAACACGGATCTCATACAGATCAACTCCCTGCTGATCAAAAACAAGTTGAAGGAGCTTACCCGTGACAAGTACTCCCTCTATGAAAAGATCAGGGCCATTCACAACTTTGTGGTAAAGGACATACGCTATGTTAATTTCAGCGGTGGTCTCGATGCAGAATCGACTCTGCAGCTTCTCGAAGCCAGCTGTAATGGGAAGAGCAGGCTCTATGTGGCAATGGTAAGGCTGCTTGGGGTCCCTGCCCGGGTTGTGGGGGGAGTCATCCTGAACAGGTCCCCGAAAAAGACGACCCACCAGTGGGTGGAGGTCTATATCAACGGGCACTGGGTCCCTTTCTGCCCAACGAACAACTATTTTGCGGAACTGCCCCTGAGGTATATTCTCCTCTATTATGGAGATGAAGTCCTTTTCAAACATAGCTCTCAGGTAGGGTTTACTTACCGGTTTTCCTTTGAAAAAGTTAATATTCCCAAAGCGGGTCTCAGTCTCAAGTACAGGGACATGCCGGTTAATATCTTTGCGGTGCTTTCGAATTTTGAGAAGTTTAATATATCACTGAATATTCTGATCTATCTCCTTATGCTTCCCCTGGGCGCCCTGGTCTCGGTCATTCTGAGAAACATCATAGGATTTCAAACCTTTGGGATATTTCTCCCTATCCTTGTGGCCTCTGCTCTCAGGGGAACAGGTATTCTCCTGGGACTTGCTGTATTTACGGGAATTATTGTCCTGGTCTATGTTATAAACTTTTTGGTCACTAAGCTTGAACTCCTCTATCATCCCAAGATGTCCATACTTCTCTCCGGGGTCATACTCTCCATCCTGGTGCTTTTTCTCACAGGGATAAACTTTAAGAACTATGATCTCATAAATGTCGTTTTCTTCCCGGTTGCAATCATTGCCATTACGGTAAACAGGGTTATGGCAATTGTGGAAGAGGAGGGAAGCATGAAGCTTCTCGTGGTAACTCTGAATACTCTTGTTGTCATTGTTATCTGCTTTTATTTCATGAATTCAACCTTCCTGCAGCTCTCAATGCTCTCTTTCCCAGAACTTATAATTCTCCTGGTTGGTCTCAATATCCTTATCGGCAGGTGGTCCGGTATCAGGTTTACCGAGTTCATCCGGTTTTATCCGGTTTTTCAAAAGGAGGGCCGTGATGAATAGGGAATTCTTTAAGTGGATGGTAAGCGGGGACAGCAGGGGTATCCTGGGAATCAACCGCAGAAATATTGACTATATTTACACGGGAAGTTCCCGCAAATTCTTCCGTCTTGCAGACCGGAAACTGGAAACAAAGAAGATCCTTGAAAAGGCAGGGCTCCCTTTTCCGGAAACACTGGGGATCTTTACCGAGTTCAGGGAAATTGTTGATTTTGAAACCATATCCGGGGAGTGGAAAAACTTTGTTATCAAGCCTGACAGGGGAAAGATGGGTTCAGGAATTATGGTTCTCGGGGAAAGGAGTGACAGCGGTTTTTGGGATACAGACGGGAATGAAATAGTACATAGTAAAATCAGGAAGAGACTGGGTGATATTATACTGGGAGTCTACTCAAACGGACTCAATGATATTGCATTTATTGAAGAGAGGATTTATCCCCATCACTTTTTTTCTGATCTTTATCCCCGGGGACTCTCCGATATCAGGATCATCACATACAGGAAGGAGCCGGTTATGGCCATGATGAGAATACCCACAGGGGAATCGGGGGGCAGGGCAAATCTTCACCAGGGCGGTGTGGGCGTGGCTGTTGAGATATCGTCGGGCCTCACATACGCGGCGAGCATCAAAAGGGGTAAGATTGAAAAACATCCCGATACAGGCGCCGGACTTGTGGGGAAGAAAATCCCCTTTTTCAAAGATATGCTCAGGATGTGCGGTATGCTTCCCGATGATATCAGGCTCAACTATCTCGGTTTTGACTTTGCCGTGGACAGGGAGAGAGGGCCGCTTATACTCGAGATAAATGCACGCCCGGGACTGGAGATACAGAATATCGGGAATGCGGGGCTCCATGGCCTTTTGCGGGAAAGGGCCGGAGGTGCCCAATGAACGGTAAGCTGTCATTGAAACTGATCATTACCGAGAGTTTTCTCCCTTTCATTCTCCTTCTTCTGCTCCTCTTTTTCTTTTTGAACTATATTGATGCTGTTATTGAAGAACGTTCGGAACAGGCTCTTAATATCAGGCTTGATACAGGGACCGTTGAAGAGGAGAAGGAGAGTCTTCTTGCAGAAGTAAAGCTCAGTGCTGAAAGATACCCTGCAAAATATACAGACCAAGTTGTCAGGATAAACAGTCACTTGAAGAAAAAAAACTATTCCCGCATCATCTCTCTTTTGAAAAAAATGCCAGCTGAATTCAGGAACGTCACAGATTCGCTGATCGTCCTGGCATTCTCATATTATAAGGTGGATCAGAGCAATAAAGGTCTTCGTGTCTTGAACGGTTTATCAGAAGAAAACAACCCTGTTCTCAGTTTCTACTATGGACTCATCTACAGCAGGGATGAAAAAAGCTATGATAAAGCGGTTGAGAGCTATAAAAAATACCTGCTACAAAATCCCCTCTCCTATGAAGGGAACAGCAATCTTGGTCTTCTCCTCTATAAAATGCGAAAGTATAAAGAAGCAGCAAACAGTTTCAGATCGGCAGTTGAGATCTCTTCCGGTACACGAAAATCTACGGCTTTCTACAGGCTGAGTCTCTGCCAGGTGAAACTGAAAAAGAGGGTTAAGGCAATGGCAAACCTGAATGAATCGATCCGGCTTAATCCTTCCAATGTAAAAGCACGGAGAAAGCTTGCGGGCCTTCTCTATGAAAAAAACAGGGTAAAGGGAATAAAGGAGTACAGGAAAGTCCTTGCCCTTGATCGCAGTTACTCATACGGATACTATATTATCGGGAAATATTTTTTTGATTCGGAAAAACCGGTGAGAGCCATCAAGACTCTGAGGGAAGGGCTTGCGGTATCCCCCCATGCCGATATTCTTCAGTCATACCTCGGGTTCATATACCTTTCACTGGGTGAGTTTAAGAGTTCCCTTGATGTTTACAGTTCTCTTGTCAGTGAATACCCGGGGAACAAGCTTTATCACTTTAATCGTGCCCGTTCCTATTTCGGTTTGAAGAATCATCGGATGGCGGCGGAAGAATATTTGAAAGCGTTAAAAATTGACAGTTTATATTACAAAGCTGTTGTTAACCTGGGAGTGACCTATTCGAAAATGAACGACTTTATTAATGCTGTTAAATACTATAAAATTGCAATTAAACAAAAACCTGATTCTCCCCTGATCTATTATAACCTGGGCGTCCTTTTCAGCAAACAGGGAAAACTCAACAGGGCAGAAAGATACTTTCTCAAAGCAATTGAACTGGACAGCGGCTACGGAGAGGCGTACTTTAATCTCGGGTATATCTCCGGCAAAAAAGGGGACAAAAGAAAGGTCGTTGAGTATTATGAAAAGGCCCTGGGTATTGATAAGCGGTACATCCTGCCCTATATAAACCTTTCCCGTTTTTACAGGAATTCGGGCAGGACTGATAAAGCCATTGAGATCCTCAAAAGGGGTATAGGTTTTACCGGTTCATCGAGACTTTCGGGTATCCTGGGAAAACTCTATTACAGGAAAAAGAGATATGATGCTGCTCTGAAGGTCTATGAAGGTATACTGAAATCTGACAGGAACAATAGTGACGCTCTCCTGGGAATTGCATGGGTCTATTACCAGAAAAAGGAATATTTAAAAGCACACAAAAATGTTGCCCGTTATATCTATTTCAAACCGAAGGAGATAGAGGCCCGTTATCTGATGATGCTTTCCCTCTACAGACTCAAGGATTACAGGGAAGCATTTGAAAACCTCAAAATTGTTGAGAAGCTTAAACCGTCATACAGGTTTACGGAAAACTACCGGACACGGATATTAAATAATCTGAAAAGAGAGAAGGCCGGTGAAATTTTATCTCAACCGGGATCTCAGGGCAGATAATCTTCCCTGACCGGGGAGAATACTTCAATGGCAACAGAATCCTCAATGACCGTTGCAAAATGCTCCGTATGGGACGGTATATTCCAGCTGTCTCCCGGTTCAACTTTGTATGTTTCGCTGCCGATTACAAGTTCCATGCGTCCCGATATAAGATAACCGGTCTGTTCATGGTAGTGGCTGTGGGCGGGGACACTGCTCCCCTTTTTAAGCCGGAATTCGGTCATCAGGGTTTTTTCCCCATAGTTTACGGTTTTCATCTGTACACCGGTGGCCGGTGTTTTATATCCATCTTTACTTTGTTTTGAAAACATAAAAGCTCCTCCCTGTCCAGGAATAATATCGATATTAAGTTATAGGTAACTACTCAGCTATGTAAACTCATTTATTAAAACCTTCAACAGGATTAACAACAGCTTTTTTGCCCTGATCATAAATCTTTTCAATCTCATCGTGCTTCCTGGAAACATAATATAAATTATGCCTCACAAATTAATAGTAAGAAATTACCGCTTCAGAAAAAAATAGCTGAGTAGTTAATAACAAACTTGGTATTAAGAACAGGATCCAACTGATCAATCTTTTTAATATTTATGAAAAAAAATAAACCACTAGTACTTTAGTACGATGTTTTCTTCCATATACTTTTATAAAATTAAATTGTAACTGAAATAAATTTCTAATATATAAGGAGTACATCATGAAAAAAATGTTGGTATTTTTAGCCCTGTCAGTTCTTATCGTCGGGGGAGGGGGCATGTTCTGCTCTGATGAAGCTGATGATGGTAAAGCATATGTTCGCTTTGATAACGATACAGGATATACCCTTGCAAATATTGAAGGAGCCGGTGCTACCTGGACTGGGCCTTATAGTGATGGAGAGACAACCGAAGCAAAAGAAGTTGCTACAGGTAATCATGAGGTAACATGGGATTGTGATGGGACCTCATATAACAGGTTTGTTGATATTGATAAAGGCAGCTGGCTTATAAGAATGAATGACTGCGCGGCGACTGACCCTGATGTCATTGAAGAGTAAGATTTTCAGGTATTAAAAAAACTGTCTTATTGTAATTGTTTGCAAGCAGGTTCCCCGTAATTATTAAATAGTTATTTACATTATGGCCCTGAAATAAAACCATAAAAAGATATCAAAAGTCGTAGTTGGAAAATCAAAAGTGCTTGGACTTATTGATGTCATTCCCTGCGGATGGTCACGTCTTACTTGAAGATATTACCGGCGCGGGGAAGACATCGATTTTCAAGTCTCTCGCGAAGAGCTTTCACGGGAATGACAAATTAAAATCTCATAGCAATGAAATTCAAAAAAAATTCAATTTCTCCTTTTTAAATTATTATTATTTATTACTTGAAAAAAAGTCATAGTGTCGTCAAATCCGGATATGAATTATATGAAGAAGTTCGGGTTCATTGTTTTATTTATCTTATCTGTCTCACTTGCTTCACCTCCGGCTGGAAGTGAAGAACCGGATATCAGGACCGGTGACATAATTTTTCAAGAATCATGGTCAGGTCCGGGGATGGCTGTTAAATACCTGGGTGTCAGAAAGTATACACATGCGGGGATAGTGATTGTTTATTATAATAATATATACGTCCTGGAAGCAATGGCACGGGTAAAGGTCTCCAAACTGCAGACCTTTGTAAAGAGAGGTCTGGGAAGGCACTTTACTGTTAAGAGGCTGAAGGACTATGACAGGCTCATAAATACAAAGTCACTAAAAAACCTGGAAAGGATTGCACGGAGATTTATCGGGAAAAGGTATGATTATTTTTTTCAATGGAGTGATAAATATATTTATTCTTCTGAATTAATATGGAAGGTCTGCTCTCAAGGGCTGGGTGTAAGGCTCACCGGTTTCAGAAGACTCGGGAGTTTTGATCTTACTCATCCCTTTACTGCTGAAAAATTCACCGATGAATTCGGGGATGAGATCCCTCTTGATGAACCGGTTGTAACACCGGACATGCTGTTTAATTCGCATAAACTTTTTACAGTATATGAGAATTAAGATATCTCCTGAATAAAATTGATTGACAGAGCCGGATTCAAAAATAAATTTATAACCGTTAATATGTGATGACAGCAGAGGATAAAAAATATATTGAATTGAACAGGGGAGGTTATCTTGTTGATACCCCTGTTGGCTATATCCAGTTCGGTTCTCCGCCGGAGACTATCAAGGACACAATGGGATTTCCCAAGGGAGTGCCCATGATTTTTGTCATGACCGATGTGATGTTTGACTGGGTGAAGGGGATAAGCCTCGCGGAAGTTGAGTTTCCCATTTATTATAATTTCTTTCTCAACAGCAAAAAGACAATCATTATATGCAATAAGGAACAGTATCCCCAGCTAAAGAGTGTGCTTCAGGAGTCGATTTTTGGCCCTGTGAATATCGATATTGCATCTGATTATTTTTCCATAGGGGATGATAAAAAAGTCCCGGATATCAGGTCCGAAATGAATTTTTTCAGGAACAAGCTCCAGCTGAAGGACCTTATCTCCGTGGGACTCTTCAACAATAACAGCTTTACTTACAAGCATATAACAATCGAAAAGAACGGAGGTAAAAGCTTCAGGGTAACAGGGCCCGATGGATTGATTGCCGAAGTGCCGGGTAAATATGAGTACAAGCCGACATTTCTTATCGGTGAGAGACTTCCCGAGCCGTATAAGCCGCCCCTGTTCAGTATTACCTGCCTGGGCCCCAGCCACGGCTTCGATCCCCATGAGAACACATCAGGTTATATTATCTGGCTCAACCATCACGGAATCATGGTTGATCCCCCGGTAAACTCAACGGAATGGCTTGAAGCATCCAATGTTAATCCCAAGCTTATTGACAGTATTATCCTTACCCACTGCCACGCTGATCATGATGCCGGGACTTTTCAGAAGATACTGGAGGAGGGGAGGATAACCGTTTATGCCACGGAAACGGTCATGCACAGTTTTTTGAGAAAGTATTCTGCGCTCTCTTCCATATCCGTGGATTACCTGAAGAGGCTCTTTAACTACCACCCGGTAAAAATCGGGAAACCTCTCTTTATCCATGGGGGGCGGTTTGATATGTTTTATACGCTTCACTCCATACCAACGATCGGTTTCAAGATGAATTTTCAGGACCAGACCTTTGTCTACACCTCAGACCACAACAATGATCCGGCTGTTCACAGGAAACTCCTGGAGGGAGAACATATTACGGAGGAGCGGTATAATGAATTGAGAAATTTCCCCTGGGATTCAAAGGTGATCTACCATGAAGCCGGGATACCTCCTCTTCATACTCCCGTTACAATACTTGACCAGCTCCCCGAGGACGTGAAGAAAAGGATTGTGGTCTACCATATTGCAAAGAAGGACTTTCCCGAAGACACTATCCTGACCCTTGCAAAATTTGGGATCGAGAATACTCTTGTCTTCGAAACGGAACCGCCGTTTTTCGAGAAGTCCTACCAGGTGCTGAATATCCTGAAACACCTTGACATCTTCCAGGACCTCTCGGTGGAAAAGGTGCAGCAGTTTGTCACCATTGTCAATGAGGAGACCTTCAATAAGGGTGACCTGATAATCGAGAAGGGGACCAGTGGAGACAAGTTCTATATCATCTACTCGGGCAATGTTTCCGTGAGCGGAGAGAACCTGGAAGAGAAAAAACTCTACGGGACATATGAATATTTCGGAGAGGTAGCCCTGGTAACAGGAAATGAAAGGGCGGCTGATGTCACCGCGGAGACCGATGTTGTTGCCTATACCATAGAAAGAGACAAGTTCCTTGATTTTATTCATGGGACCGATTTTGAAAAGACACTTATGCGCCTTGCCAAGATCCGAAACAGCGAAACCTGGAATCTTCTCTCCACCAGCAAGTTTTTCAGGCACTGCACATCATCACAGAAGACATGGCTTGAGTCACTCTTTGAGCCGGTTGAAAGAGAAAAACCGGGTACAATCATCAAAGAGGGTGAAATGCCCGAATATATCTACATTATCCGCAGCGGGACTGTGGAGGTTCATAAAAACGGGCAGAGCATTTCCACTCTGTCCCGGGGGGATCTTGTGGGCTCCATGCAGAAGGTCCATAAAAAGGAACCCGCGTATTTTACCTTTAATAATAAAGAACCGGTGTCCCTCTACGCCATGAAAAGCCGGGACATATTCGCTTTTGCGGAAAATAATCCCGGTATCCTCATGAAGCTCTCGTACGACTTCGAATTATGAAAAAGACTGCCTTTATTTAAATATCCTGCCGTCAATATCCGCCATGTCTTTTTTGTATTGATCGGGGATACTTTTCCCGACCAGTTTATATGATTGAATAGCATAATTTTTTGCGTTTCTAAAAAGGCCGATAGAGTTTTTATAGTGTTTATTGAGCAGAGTGGATTTTCCGTCCTTAACGTTTTGACTTGCAAGCCTTAGATACTTTTCCACTTTTTTATTGTCAACATGGTCAACCAGGTCTTCCGCTATATCATCTACCAGTTTTGCCGTTCTTGAGGAATATTTTTTCGCCAGGCTCTCATAGAGGTAAAACTGCAGTTTAAGATAACTTTTATATTTTTCAATTGCTTCGGGATATTTCGACTGGACGAACTTGACCTTTCCCAGTTTTACCAGCTTTGTTCCTTTTTTAAAATTGTCATGATCGGACGTGTCTCCAAAATTCATTACTGCAATTTCAAGGATTTTGATCTCCTTCTCGCATTTTTCCCGGAGTCTTTTTGCTTCGGAGAGGTTGCTGGAAAAAAGAGGAGTGGCAGTGAACGAAAAGAGGAGAAAAATGACAAAAATTGGAAGAAGAGAAACGGGATTTTTTCTGGGGCTATACCTGAACATGGAACTTACCTCCCTGGTAATATTGAAGTAAATTGTTAACAACCCGGCTATGAATAAATGTATAATTCTGCGACAATTATACTGTTCTTTACCTGACATTTTCAGCTACGGGGTAACTGAAAAGATCTATTTCACTTTCAGTATAAAAGTTGAATCACTAAACCGGAAAGTTTGAAAAGAATAACAGGTAAACATATATTGTCAACAAATATCCGTAAACAGGGGTCTGAAAAAGATTTTTTCAACTGCATGTCATTCATTACATTTTATGTAGCGTTTATTACACTCTCTGTAGCGTTCATTACATCACACTTGAAAATGTCATATAAAGTCTTATATTATTTCATGATGGAGTCTCTTATTTTAAGGGAAAAGAAGGATCGAATTATGAGAAATTGTTCTTGACAGAAAAAATTACTTCGGTATGCTTGAAAATTCCTTTCCGGGAGCTATCTTTACAATAAAAAATCAATGAAAAAAACTTTTGATTCGCAAGCAAGAGTATAAGTGTAAAATGAAAAAAATATCCTTTTTAATTATAACTATTGTTATAATGAATTTGTTTGTTGCCGCCTGTGATTATCATTCAGAGGGAAAACAGGGTGACAATACCGGCAGAACAACAGTGGATGAGCATGCTGATGGTTCAAATTCTTCTGATATGCCGGGTGATCAGAGTGAAGATGAAACAGGTTCCCTTTTCCCGGAAGTCATAGAACTTCAGACCGTGGCTGATCTTCGTACAAGAGGGGACCGGGACCTCGGAGATGTAGTTGTATGGAATGATACCCGTTATCTGTATGTGAAGTTCAGTTCAACCTCAACACTGCTCATGACCTATCTGGCAGTTGAAAGCAGCCTGGAAGCGATTCCGCAGACAAAAAATGGCAACCCGAAACTTTGCAGATTTGAATTCAAAACATGGCATACAAAGAAAGTAAATGAATACACATATAAAATAAGTATTCAGGAGAAGAATTTTGAGGCGGGGAGTGATCTCTTCATAGCAGCACACGCCCTGGTAAAAATAAACGAAACTGAAGAGCGCCGCCATGAAAAGTGTTCTCACCTAAGAATTCAACCAGCCTGGGCAGAAGGTTTTGATTTCCCGGGAAAATGCTGGGCCACTTACTTTACACATAGACTTTTTCAAAAAAAATACCAGGTTTACTATAATGGCAGCCTGGTTGCATCCTATGACTTTCCTGTTATTGTTAACAATAGAACAGCTGTTGATTATTATTCCTACGGAGATACCAATTGGAGATCTTATAACGGTGATATTATTCTTAATGAAAGTAATGTTATTCAGACTTTTATTCTTCAGGATATGAATGAAGAGGATTATCTTGTTGTAGTATTCGATGCGGCCCTGGACGGTTCCGGGGGGGCGGCGGACGTTAATTTAACAAGTGAAGGTCTTGCTGACAGGGGGCTCTCCTTTGTTGTCAGAGATGACAGTGAGGATAATAACTGGACCTGGGATGACAGTCTGGGAGCATCAGATATTGGTTTTAAATGGTCCGGATGCTGTACTGATGGTTTTGTCCTGGGTCCTTTGCCGAAAGAGAGCAATTATACTCTGGACCTGAAGTTTTCATCACTTTCCGGCCTCAATAGTGCAAAGACACATTTCAGCGATGAATCTCTCAATCCAAAAAGTGTTGAGATTTCAACTGACCTGCTGGATACCATACGTCTTGTCTATTTGAAATAAAGATTGTACTACTCAAACTTCGCACAGGAATTATCATATTCATTAATCAAATAACTGCTATCTTCCCGCCGCCTTGGGAGGCGGGGGATATATTGTTGATATTTTAATAAACAGGTTGGTTATAGCCATAGAGCTGAGCAGTAATTAAGCATTCAGTTAAATTCAAGGAGATACCACCGGGTTTCGGGGTCGATAAAAGAATGTCGAAGGTCACGTTTTGCGGAGTCCCTGATAAAGAGGGGACCGTTGTGGGTGATTTCAAAACAGAACTTTTTCGGGAGATCGGTGTAGAGTGACCTCGGTGGCTGCCACTCCCGGATGTTCTTTAATTTGCTGCCGGTTTCAAATGTATGATAAAAAATGCTCCGGATACCGATCTCGTTCAGGAGGAACCAGAGAGTGGCGGTAAGCATTGTTTCAGCCCAGCGCTTTGTTTCCGGCTGGAGAACATCTTCAAAATACCGGTTCCATGCTTCATTATTGTTCCAGTAGTCTTCACGGGCAACTGACTTCACGTCCCGTACCCAGTCAGACTGGATCTCCTCAATAAGCGCTTCGCCGGTATCAAGATCAAGGTCTATTCGTGACCAGGCAAGGGTCAGTTCATTCCCATCTGCAATAGGATGGTCGCTGTACTCTATAAGTCCCTCCCAGTCCGGGACCAGCTCTTTCAGCCGGCGTTTATGTGACGCATCGAAGTTTAGCTGCAGCACAAGGTTCCAGCCCCAGCGGGTAACCTGGCTCCAGGATTTTCCCGGCTTTTTGTCCAGGTCGGGCCAGGTCCCCAGGGTCAGCCGGTATGCTTCCGGCCGGGGCGGCCACCACTCTTTAAGATCATCGGCTTTCAGTTTCCCTCCCCCCTGCCGTGCCAGGACCTCCTTAACGATTTTTTTCTCCAGAAGCGGAGCGAAGCGGGACGATTTGAGCCTGCTGATTGAGTATTCCTCTTTTTTCATGGCGTGTTCAAGGAGCAACAGCGCATAGCGGTCGGGAAAGCTGTAAAAAAGGGTCCGTCCCCGGGGCAGGACCGAACGTATAAAGTCAATGGTATCGGTATTCATGCTTAAAAATCTTCCTTCATATTCTGCTGAATCCCTGTACGGATAATTTTCCGGTCACCAAAAGAAGTCCCTGGCAGGGCAGCAGGAAAGTCAGTATGTCTCACCCTTCACCGGGTTGATCTCCTTTAATCCCTGCTGGAAAAGCCCCAGGTCAAATGAGGAACCGCATTCAGGACATATGAAAATTATCCTGAATGTATCTTCCTCCTTTCTGAATGATATATGAAAACCTCTGCCGTAGCCGCAGGCAGGACATGTCCTGAACTCATCCATAAAAGCCTCCTGTGAGATGAATTAAATCTTTATTATTTTCCTTTAAATTCTTATCCTGTGTCAATAATTATTCTTGACACTGCAGTGTGTATAAATACTGTCTCCCTGTTATCTGTTTATTGGTTTGGATATTTAAATTGTCTAATTTTAATTCTCATAATCTTCTCTTTTACATTATAAAAATTAATTTTATACTTCTTTAAGGCCTGCAAATCAGTATTATCAGAAATTATTTTTTGAAGCAGTATGCCGTTTACCCTGTGTGGCTATTCTGTTTTCTGTTGATTCTATGTCCGGACTGTTTATTTTTTTTATTATTGAAATTGTTTTGATTGTACTGATGCTCATTTACTCTTTTTATACGGGAATATCACCTGTTCCCACATCAAGAAGGGTGAGGAACCTCTTTCTTGAAAATATTCCTGATATCAATACCGGAAGTATCTTTGAACTCGGTTCCGGATGGGGAACACTTGCTTTTCCCGTTGCCGGAAAATTTCCCTCGGTACCGGTTGCTGCATATGAAATTTCCCCTGTCCCCTGGCTCTATTCTTTAATCAAAAAACTCATCACACCGCGGAAAAATCTTACTCTGTACAGAAAAAACTTCCATAAGGCGTCCCTGGAGGATGCTTCACTGGTTTTATGCTATCTTCATCCCGGCGGAATGAAGAGGCTTAAGGGAAAATTTGAGAAGGAGCTCAGACCGGGAACAGTTATTATGTGCAATACTTTTCCGGTCGACGGCTGGGAGCCTGTTGCCGTTCATGAAATTGACAAGCTGTACGACAACATCATCTATGTCTACCGGGTGACCTGATTACTTTTCCGCAGATTCAATGAGGAAAGTTTCCCCGCCAAGGGGAATTATTGTCCGAAGAGAGAATCCTGCTTTATGAAGCAGTATCCTGAACTCCTCCTCACTCCTTTCACGCCCGTTACCCATAACCATGACCTCAATATCCATAAGCTGTGAAAATGAAGGTCTCCTGTCAGCGGGTAAAATCATTTCCAAAACCAGAAGTTTTGATCCTCTTTTCATGGCTTTTCTGCAGTTTTCAAGTATCAAACCGGCCTTCTCATCATCCCAGTCATGGAGTATATTACAGAGGATAATTGTATCTCCCCCTGCAGGGACCTCATGAAAGAAGTCGCACTCAACTGCCCTGCATCTCTCATGAAGGCCATGCTTTTTTATGAAGGTCTCTGCCCTTTTGATAACAGGGGGGAGGTCGGCAATGATGCCTTTGAGTGTTTTATTGGAGTCAAGCAGGCCAATCAGGATGTTGCCATAGCCGCCCCCGATATCAATAATGGTTTCGCCATCCCTGAAACTGTAGCTTCCCGCTAACTTCTCTGAAAGGATGGCAGCCTTGAGGCTGTTTGCCTGTTGATAGATATCCCCCTCTTCAGGATTCTCTTTAAACCAGGTAAAAGCGTCTTTTCCGTGAGCAGACCGGAATCCGCATTCTCCTGTCACAACGGCCCGGGGGAGCATGTCCCAGGCTGCATTGTGCCACCGGTCAAGAAACATCCTGACAATTGGTCCCATGGTATCGGATCTTAACATTTTGGAGAGAGGTGAATGGGTAAAGGATCTATCCCTGTTTTCAGTAAAAAAACCGGCTTCGGCCAGTGCCCTCATCATCCTGTAGAGTTGCTCCGGTTGACATCTGCACTCTTTTGCAATTTTTTCAATTGTGAACGGGTCCCCTGAAAGAAGATCAGGGATTCCAAGATATATGGCTGTGAAGACAAGCCTGCTGATCCAGTTTGAGACAATCAGCTGCATGAGCTGCTGCTGTAATTTTTCTTTTTTTGTGTCCATAATAAACTCCTTGAGTAGTATAATGAGTATGCGATGTGCATCATAAACTCTTAAATTAATGGGGATTAATAGATGGGGCGGATTGACTGAGTTGTATTGAAGGTGTGAAGATAAATAAAATATGAAGGGAACGCACGTGTTTACGATGTTAAGGGGGTGTTGGATAATGTAAGGCCGGGTTTTTCTTGCTGCTTACGTAGAATATACGGACGGTTCTCTGAGATGTCAAGAAAAAATATCTTCTCCTGCATATTAAACCGTTTATAGCTACATCATCAAACAGTTCATTTAAAAAGATAACTGATATGTTCCCGCCGCCTTGGGCGGCGGGAACATATTGTTGATATTTTAGTATATAAGCTGATTATGGCCATATAACTGAGTAGTAACAAAAAAAGTGAAATATTATTTGATTTAAAACCGTAGTGTGCAAATATATTAAACTTAATATATCACCGGTTACTTCCGGTGTTATATCGATAAAATATTTTTCGGAAGGTTTTTTTGAAACCCGGAAACGGTTTCATGTTTCTTAGAAACAGCCATGTGCTGACTTTTTCTCCCGGATGAATGAGACAATTGATGAAGAGAATAATTGAGTTTTTTTCACAGAAGCATATATTTTCAAATTTCATATTTATTGCGATCTGTATCGGGGGAATATATTTCTGGGGGACTACCAGGAAGGCGGAGATGCCCGACTTCACACTGGACTTTGTCAGAATAACAACACTTTATCCCGGTGCTTCCGCAGGCGAAGTGGAGTACTTTATTACCCGTCCCATTGAGAAAGAGCTGAAATCGGTCAGTGGGATTGTAAAGATAGAGAGTACCAGTTCCGAGGGGACTTCGTCAATCGTGGTTGAGATGGATGAGGACGAAGGCGCCAGGGACACTGTCATAACCGAAATCAGGAACACTGTTTACAGTGTAAACCTTCCCGATGAGGTGGATGAACTCCCTGAAATCAGGCAGTTCAAGACATCAAGAAAAGCGATAATTGATATCGGCCTTTATTTTGAAGATTCGCCGTATCTTACAATCGATAAAAGAAAGAAACTGCAGCATCATGCGCAGATACTTGAGCAGCGTTTCCTCATGCTTCCCGAGATCAACAGCATAAACAGGCGGGGCTACCTGCAGGAGGAGTTCCAGATACTTCTTGATCCCGGCAGGCTTGTTTCCTACCGGATACCCATAAATACGGTGATCGAAGAGATAAAAAAGACAAGTGTCCGGAGGCCCGCGGGTTCCCTTGAGAGCGTTGACGAGGAGAGGGTCACACTGGATGCCGAACTGGATACGGTGAAGGAGTTTGAGTCACTTATTGTGCAGGGAGGGTTCGACGGACGTTTTATCAGGCTCTCGGATATTGCCCGTATTCGTGACGGTTTTGAAAAGAGTACCGGTTTTCTGAAAATAAACGGCAGGGAGGCCGTGGTCCTTAACGCGGTAAAGAACAGCGCTGCAGACATTATTTCCTCTGTTGACTCGGTGAAGAGGGAGATAGATCTCTTCAAAAAAAGCCTTCCGGAGGGGAGCAGCCTGAGAATTGTCCACCTGGACGATGAGTCCCGGGACGTGAGGAACAGGCTCTCCATTATCGGCTATAACGGGGCGATAGGTTTTATCCTTATACTGATAGTTCTTTTTCTCTTTCTTAACTTCAGGGCCGGTTTCTGGGTGGCCATGGGGATTCCTTTCACCTTCTGTTTTTCAATGGTCTTTGCCGGGTATTTCGGCTATACCATCAACAATATGACCCTTGCCGCGGTTATTATTGCAATGGGAATGATCGTTGATGATGCAATCGTCGTATCGGAGAATGTCATGAGACTTCAGGCGTCGGGTGTTCCTCTTCACCGGGCGGTGGTTGAGGGGACACATTCGGTTTTGTCCCCCATAACCGCGAGTATCCTGACCACCATTGCGGCGTTCCTTCCCCTCCTGGCATTTGAGGGAAGGCTCTCTATCCTTGCCGGTTCAATACCCCCTATTGTCTCCATTATGCTTGCAGGGTCATTTATCGAATCGATAATAATTCTTCCGGGACATCTCCATCTTGCACTGCCGCCCTGGCTGGGAAGAATATTTTCTTTCCCGGCCAGGATTTTTCAAAAGGGGAGGGAGAAAAAAAGTCTGCCGCCGGCCGGGGACCACTGGTTTTATGCCGTAGAGGAGTGGTATTCCCGTTTACTGAGCCGGATGCTGAAACACCGGATCTTTATCCTCCTCTTTTTTATCATTTTTACGGCAGGTGCTCTCATGCTGTTCAGGACCCAGATGCACTTTGCCCTTTTCCCCCGGGAGGAAACAACCGAGATCTTTATGAATGCCGAGGCGCCTCCCGGCAGCCGCAAGTATAAGACCGCAAAGATGGCCGAACAGATCGAAGCCCTTTTTATACCCTATCTCGGAAAAGAGGTGATTGGCTTCCGGACATATGTGGGGCAGAAGCGGTTCAGGGGGACAGACAGGGAGAACATGGTCTACCTGAGGGTTGAGCTCGTCCCCGCTGATAAAAGGGAAAAATCCCTGAAGAAACTCACAGCCGAGTGGAACAGGGAGGTTGAGAAGATAAAGGGGTTCAATTATGTGCGGTTTGCCCAGCACAGGTTCGGTTCGAGCAGCGGGAGCCCCATTGAGGTTATTGTCCACCAGGATGATCAAGTGACCGGGAACAGGGTTGCTGACAAACTTGCCGCCTCCATGAAAGCCATGCGCGGTGTAAAAAACGTTGAGATCGACAAGCCGTATCCCAGCCCGGAATACAGGGTGTCCCTCAACAACGAGCTTGTGAGGAAACTGGAAGTGAGCGCAAAGGACATCGGCACCGCTCTCCGGACAGGGCTGGAAGGAACTATCCTCTACAAGCTTCTTCTGGGGACAGAGGAGAAGAACGTGAAGATAACCTTCCCCGACAGGGAGAAGGGGAAGATCAACTCCGTTCTCAATATCCCGGTTCGCAACCGGGAGGATTACATGGTCCCCCTGAGCAGTCTGGTGAGGATGGAAAAGACCCCCTCCCCGGTGGAGATAAAGAGACTGGACCACAGGAGGATACTCAGGATCTATGCCGATCTCGATGAAGGGGTCAGGCGCACACCCCTGGATGTTGCCGATGAACTGGAGAGAGATGTCTTCCCGGAGCTCTCTTCGGACTATCCGGGGACCTTCTTCTCCTACGACGGAGAG
The DNA here is from genome assembly GCA_050298055.1 of Spirochaetota bacterium. Classification (GTDB taxonomy): domain Bacteria; phylum Spirochaetota; class UBA4802; order UBA4802; family UBA5550; genus JBNKTL01. Next base: position 90,126 of record JBNKTL010000006.1, on the reverse strand, counting down.
ATCAAGCTGAGCAGGGAGTCCTCGGGTGTTTTTGCTTTCAGTATCGGGATGGTCCTCTTCCTGATCTATATTGTTCTTGCTATGCAGTTTAACTCCCTGCACAAACCGCTTATGGTTATGACCGCGATCATCCCGGCCGCGGCGTGGGTCTTTGTTGTTTTCTGGCTTCACGGGATGTCCACCTACGGGTTTTTTGGAGTCGTGGGGATACTGGGGCTTTCCGGTGTGGTGGTAAACGACGCGGTGATCCTTCTTAACAGGCTTGCGGGAGGATACGGGGAGTTCGGTGACAGGGAGTCTTCGGACAGGGAGATCGCCGGCATTACATCCACGAGGCTCCGGGCGGTCCTCCTTACCACCATAACCACGGTTGTTGCACTTTTCCCCACTGCTTACGGTTTCGCGGGATATGACTCCATGCTGGCCGAGATGATGCTTGCCCTGGCGTGGGGCCTTATCTTCGGTACACTGGTGACCCTTGTTCTTATCCCCGCGCTCTTCAGCATGGAGATGCAGGTAGCCGGCCGGTTGCGGAGGGGGGACGGTTCATGAAAGGGGCGATAACGATCCTTCTGGCGCTCTTTATCTCCCTCTCTCTCCGGGCTGATGCGGATAAAAAGAATCTGCTGACCCTTAAGGAATTCATCAGGATAACTGCCGCGGCTGATCCGGAATTCCAGGGTATCCTTATTGATCAGTACTACCTGAAGTATAAAAAGGACCTGGGGCTTCCGGCTTCCGATCTCGTTCTGTCCCTGACCGGGCAGTACGACCTCTTTCTTGATGACAGTGAGAAGAACGGAGCGGAGGGTTCTCTCTCCCTGAGTAAACTTTTCCCTTTTACGGGTACGGAGATCAGCGCGGAGTACTCGAAGTCTCTTCCCTATAGCGGATATTCCGGGGGCTATAAATCAAGCTTTACCCTCCAGGTAAGCCAGCCTCTTGCGCGAAACGCCCTGGGGAGGTCGACCCGGATGCTGGAGAGAAAACTGAATGTGGAAGAGAGCCTGGCCAGGCACCAGATCGTTGAAGCATATGAGGACTACCTGGCCGTCCTTATCTCACTCTATGTGGACTGGTACACTGCTTACGAAAATCTGAAAACAGGGAGAGAGATCAGGAGGGACAGTGACATCCTCTACTCCCTGATCATAAGGAAGCGGATGTACAGGATCGCCCACCCGGAGGATGTGAACAAGGGAAGGCTGGAGGTCCTTGCCGCCGAGGAAGAGCTGGTAAACCTGGGGGACGCGTACGGGGAAATTGCGGAGAGGATTGCGGCCGCATCGGGACTTGGGGAAAAATTTAACCATGTCCCGGTCAAGCCTGATAACATCACCGGCGGGATAGATGGAAAAACCGAAGGCCCTGTCCCCCCGCGAAAAAGCAGGACGGCCCTGATCCTTGACCTTCTTAAGAAACAGGGGATACTGGCCAGGGATATCGCCAGTGACAATCTCCTTCCCTCAGCGTCCCTCTTTGCCGGTTACAGTGTTCTGGGGAGGGACTACCGCCTCGGCAATCCCGAGAACCTCTTCTTTTTCGGTATCAGCAGTGAGCTCAATATCGGCAGGCAGAAAGAGAAGGCCGAAGCCGGTATTGCGAAGCTTAACCTGAAAAAGACCGGTCTTGAAAAGAGAAAGAGCGTCCTCACCCTGAAAAGGGACATGAAGGTCCTGGCAGGGAGAATGAAGAGCGAAGAGGAACTGGTAAAACTGGCAGATGAGAAGATCAGGCTCTCCCGTGCCATTGTGGCCGCGGAACAGAGGAATTTCCTTATTGGAAAAACGGACCTTGACGACCTTATCGAGGCACGGAGACAGCTCAACAGGAGCCGGTACAGCCTTATCTATCACCAGATGCTTTTCAAGAAACTGGTGGTTGAGTGGAAGAGGCTCAACGATACACTTGTGAGGAAGAGGGTTTTGGAGAGGTAGGGTAGTTTCGAGTTGCAGGTTTAAAAAAGAGATTGGCCACAGAGGCACGGAGGCACAGAGAAGAGAGTTGTTAATAATGTTAAATTTAAATTTTGGATTATAAATTGGAGAGAAGAGTGATTACCACAAAGACGCAGTGTCTGTATTATTTGTAAACCTGCAGGTCTGTTAAAACAGTTGCGATCCTTTCAAAATGTTTGTCTTTCGTTGCAATTTTTTATCTTGTTTTCAATACATAATGTGGCAAGCACAGCATCCTGAAAAGGTATAGTAAGTCCGTTTTTTTTAAGCTTGTTAAGATTGGTCCCTACGGAACGCCAGATAGTATCTTCAATGGGTATCCATTCAAAATCTTTTACAGCATCATGAATGAGTTCCTTTTCACTGTTTGAATTTATGCCATGAAAAAGTTCTGCGAGAACAATGCCGCATATTGCAGTTTCTTCAATTTCAATAAGATCACCAAGAATTGTATCTGATCCTTTCAAATAATCTATAAGTAAGTTTGTATCAATAAGAATCATAACAGGCTTTTCTGCCTCAGTTCAGAAAAAGCATTTTCGTCAAAATTAATTTTACCTTTTAAATCTTTTAATTTTTTAAATTTATTTCTATTAATTGTTTTTTTCCGTTCAGTATACAATTCCAGGGCATGAATAATGGAAGATTCAAGATTTTCATCTGTTTTTTCTATATCGTGATAGAGTTCATCAGGGATATTTATGGTTACCTGCATGTTTCATCTCCTCTGATACTCTACATTTTCTAAATTAAAAGAACAGCTTTATATTAAGATTGTCAATAAAAAAATATATTGAAAGCAAGTGATTCCTTTTCTTCTCCGTATATGCGGTAGAGGAAGAAGTATTTGTTGATGTTGATGAGGAAGTTTCGGATTCCGTGTTTGGATTAGTCCAAGTTCTGTGTTCCGGGTTCAGGAGAAAGAGGGTAGATTCATATAAATTGGAATTATTTTATCAAATATTTTTTATTGTATAACAGAAGGGTTTTGCACTAGTCTTTAGGTTGTCAGATTTAAGCCCTTTTTGTTTCCCTGAACAGGGTACGGCTTTTTCGATACTCGGAATCATATTAAAGTACTGTTTGTGCATTGTACCTCTTCCCAGCTGATAGTAATACTTTGATTCTCCAAGTACATAAGTAAACTTGACAGGTACAATCATTCCCTCAATTGCCTTAACAGTTATTTTCATATCTGCTGAAGCATATTTAATTCTAAATGTTTGCATGCCCGGTTTTACCGCTATTCTTCGCCTGGTTTCCCAGGACCAGACCATATCTTTAATTTCTTTTTCCATTCCATTCTCGAGTATGGAGATAAAAAATGTACCGCGAAATTTTTTATGCAGTTCAATGGCGTCCTCATTTTTTTCTGTATAAAAATCAATATACCCTTTAGGTGCATTTTTTGGAATCTTGTCAATGATGAGAAGATCAGTATTGAAAGCCGAACAGCCGGTAATAAGAATAGTGAATAAGAAAAATAATGATAAATGCAGCGGAACTCTGAACAGTCTCATTTGGTCTCCTTTATTTGGATATAATTAAAAGATAATATATTATTAAACTTCCATCCATAATAGGGGATAAATTCATTTTGTGTAAAGAAATATTTTTAAACATATAACATATATGAGCATTGAGAAAATTCTGCGGAGAGGTGAAAATAGTTCTCTGTTAATTATAGATCGCTCAGTATTTTGCAATAAACAAAAAAATCTTTTAATTATTCTTCTCCTTCAACAGTATTAATAAAAAAAGATGATATTTTTGAGATTTTATTTGACCATATCGATCAGTATGATTATATTGATCATACTAATTATTGAGAGACACAGTTATGGCAATTACAATCTCTGCGGTCGAGGCAAGAAAGAAGTTTGGAGAGCTCCTGAACAGGGTTTCGCTTATGGGTGAGGAGATTATAATTGAGAGATCAGGGAAAAAGATTGCGAAGCTTACAGGTGCAGCCGGTTCACAAAAGAAAAAGAAGTCTGCTAAACTTGACTTCAGGAAATCGGCAGGACTTGGATCAGATATCTGGAAAGAAGTCGATGTTGAAAAATATGTGCAAGGGGAGAGGGATAATTGGGACTGAGCATTGAAAAATGTGATATGATATTTATCGATACCGCTCCCTTTATTTATTTCTTTGAAAAAAATGAAAAGTATTTTCAGCCCATGTCCATGCTTTTTGATTTCATTTATGATAATGATGTGCAGGTTGTGACATCGATAATTACCTATATTGAAATCACAACACATCCAATGAAGCTGGGTAACAAAAAATTAGCATTAAAATACAGAGACTATTTTACCAACTCTGAAAATATAAGCCTTTACCCGGTAAATCTTCTGATTGCTGAAGAAGCTGTATTATTTAGAACAAAATATAAAATGAAAACTCCGGATGCGATTCAGCTTGCTACAGCTGCCGTGTGCGGTGCGGATTATATAGTTAGCAACGACGGCTTATGGAATAGAATGAGTGATGCTCCTGTCATTATGGTTGATGAACTTTTAAAAGATTAAAATGATTTTACAGCCATGGGCATAAACCCACGGCTGATTTTCCTTCTTTCAATTATCATACCTGTGCAGCTCCCTCCCCATCTTTATCCCGAAGCGTAAAAGTATCCGCGACAGGAGTCCCTTGTAGTCCTCGGCAATATGGTAGAATGTGGGGATAAGAACAAGGGTGATGAATGTTGCGAATATCAGGCCGTAGCCGAAGGAGAGGGCCAGGGGCGCAACGAAGTAGTCCTTTCCTCCCAGCCCGTATATGGTGGGGAAGAGGGCAAGGACCGTGGTCCCCGTGGTGAGGATCACCGGGCGGAGCCTCATGATCCCGGCGTTGAGAAGGGCCTCTTTCAGGGGGAGTCCCTTCTCCTTCTGGTAGTTGATAAACTGGACCAGCACAAGTGTGTTGCTGACAATGACCCCCGCGAGGCTGAACACGCCCAGCATACTCATGAAGGAGAGGGGCTGTCCGTGGGCAAAAAGTGCCAGGACCACACCCACCAGCGCAAAGGGGATGGCGCTCATGACCACCCCGGGGAGAATAAGGGAGTTGAAGAAGACCGCAAGTATCACGTAGATTATCATCAGGGCAAAGATGAAGAGTGTCCCCATCTCCCCCATGCTCTTGTTGGTGTCCTCCTGTTCGCCTCCGTATGCTACCGAGTAGGAGGGGTGCTTTTCGCTGATATCCGCGAACGTCTTTTTCAATATTTTATTGACCTCCATGGATGTTATCTTCTCTGTTTCAACATTTGCCTGGACCTGTATCAGCCGCTTGAAATTAAGCCTGTTGATGTGGGATATCCCCGGCTGTTTTTTCACTCCCGTTACCATTGCCAGGGGTATGAGCCCCCCCTTGTTGTTGGAGATAGAGACATTGTCGAGGCTCCTGAGCCTCTTCCGCTCCTTCTCCGGGAACCGGACCCGGATGTCAATATCTTCATCTCCCCGCCTTACGCTTGTTGCCACCGTACCCTGGTATGACGCGTTAAGGGATGTAGCCACGTCCAGGACCGAAACTTTGGTCCGGGACGCCAGGACTTCATTGATAAAGTACCTGTACTCCTGCTTTCCCTCCTCATAATCCATGGTCACATCCGTGACACCCTCCATGGATTTGAGTTCGTTAATATACTTCCCCGCGATCTTTGTCAGTGTATCAAAGCTCTCGCCCCGGATCTCGATATTGACCGGTTTTCCCACAGGAGGGCCGTGCTCCTCAACGTTGAAGAGGATCTTGATATTTTTGGTAATTTTTCCCTCCTCCTGTGCCGCACGGACCCATCCGCGCACCTGGTCTCTAATGAGGGACGCGTTTCGTTTCCTGTCATTGTCAGGAGTGAGAAAAAGGGTGAGGGTGCTCTTGTGGGTCCCTTCCCCCGGTTTCGGGTCCAGGCCGTCGCTCTGGTCTTTGCCCACCTGTGTCCGCACTCCTTCCAGTTCATCTTTAGGGAGCCTGAGGATGATCTCCTCCATCTTTTTCATCTCCCTGAGATTTGCTTCGAGGTTGGTTCCCTGGGGAAGCCGGGTCTTAATGACGATCTTCTCTGCGCCGCCTCCCGGCATGAAGACAAATCCCACAATTTTCGCGAGGATAAGGGATCCGGTAAATCCCGCGAGAAGAAGCACCAGGGTTAAATACCTGAACCTGAGAATTCGTTTGAGGGTCCCGAGGTAGACCTTCTGGATGAAACCGAAGCCCCCCTTTTCGATGACCACTTCGTCATGGTCGCTCTCATGCTCCCTGTTTGACTTCTTTATTTTCGCGAAGATATTCAGGTGCGTGGGGAGTATGAACATGGCAACAAACCATGACGCTCCAAGGCAGATGATGAGTACGATAGGTATCGCCTTGATGAATTTTCCCACGATTCCCGTGAGGAAGAGAAGGGGAACAAAGGCGGCGGTTATACAGAGGAAGGTAACGGTAACCGGCCAGAAAACCTCGCTGACACCTTTTTTGATCGCCTCTTTTCTCGAAAGACCCATCTCCATATACCGGTAACTGTTTTCCGAGACCACGATACTGAAATCAACGATCATTCCCAGGACCATAATAAGGCCGAAGAGGCTGATGATATTCAGTGTAATGCCGTTGGCCTTCATCCCCATAAATGAGACCATGAAGGCACCGGGGATCCCCAGGGAGACGATGGCGGATATTCGAATACCCAGGAGCGCCATGAGTATCAATGTGAGGAGAATCAGCCCCGTGATGGCATTGGAGATAACCGACGATATCCTGTTCTTTGTGAGCCTGCTCCAGTCGTAAAAGATTTCGATATTAATATCTTCGGCATGAAGGGGCCTGTATTTTTTGAGGGACTCCCTGACTTTTTTGACCAGCCTGATCTCGTCCGCTGTCTTTTTTTTCCATGTCATGAGGATCACTGCGTTTTTCCCGTTGAACCTCTCGTAGACCGTGGGGTCTTCGAAGGTGTCCTTGACTTTCGCGATGTCCCTTATCCGTGTAACAAACCCCGCATCGTTGGAGATGACCACTGTATTCTTCAATTCTTCCGTGTCCCTGTACTGTCCGCTTGTGCGGAGAACATATTCCCTGTCCCCGACTTTCAGGGAGCCGCCCGGAAAATCAAGGTTCCGTGTTCTCAGGGTGTTGATAACGCTGTTGATACCCATGCGGTAGAACTGCAGTTGCGCCGGGTCGGCCTCAACCAGATACTCCCGGTCCCTGTAGCCAAACTTTTCCACTTCGGCAATGCCGTCTATCTCATAGAGAAAGTCCTCAAGGTGTTTGGCGGCTTCCCTGATCTTCCTGTAGGGTGTTCCGGGCTTTTTCCCGTATACGGCAATATCAATGAGCATCTTCTTGTCAAATTTCAGTTCCTCAACTTCGGGGCGTTCGGCGTTGTCCGGAAGGTTGTCCACGCTCTCTACCGCGTCTTTTATATCCTGAACCACCACCGACTTGTCGCTTGAATCATCATCCAGGTAGATTGCCAGGACCGAAACGTTCTCTATATTGTAGGACCGCACCTTGTCAATACCGTCAACCTCCCTGAGCTTTTTTTCGATAGGGATGGTGATAAGCTTTTCGATTTCGTCGGGGGAACCGCCGGGGTAGGTCGTGGTCACGGAAACCATATCGAAGTTCGCGTCGGGGAATGCTTCCCTGTTGAGGTTCATGAGTGTGATAATCCCCGCTGCCATGAGGAGTGCCACTACCAGGTTTACCAGGAGTTTTTGTTCCATTAAATATGATATTATTCGGCTCATTATGTAATCCTTGTTATTTGTTTTCTCTGGGGATGTATTTTTCAACATCAATCATGTACTTTTCCCAGAGCTGGTTTTTCGCGATGACCAGCCTGAGAAGTGAGATGTTGTAGAATATGAGGGATTCCAGTTCGCTCTGCCTGCTTTCAACCATTGCGTCGATGCCGTTTTTTACCGTTGCAGTATCGAGCCTTCCCCGCCTCAGGCTTCCGAGCATCTTGTAGTAGAATGCTTCGGCCTCTATCCGGGCCCTCTTTGATTTTTCATATATTTCATGGGCGGTTTTTATGTTTTCCACACGGCCGGCAATTTCATCTCTGACCGTTCTTTCGGTTTTCTGCAGATTGATCTTTGCCTGTTTGAGCCTGTAGAGGGCGTTTCTCAGTTTGATCTTCTGTTCGCTGTCATCCAGGGGATGGGAGAGCCTGATCCTGGCCTCAAAGGAAGGATAGTTAAACGCGGCGGCATCGGAGGAGGAATCAACCGCGTTTTCTCTCTGACCCATTGTGGCGATATTGAGTTCGGCAGTGAGGGAGGGCATTGAGTCCTTTTCCTGTATCTCCACATCATACTTTGCGTTTTCCAGGTTCAGCTTTGCGTTGCTGTAATCGGCCCTTTTTTGAAATGCCGTTTTCAGTTCTGCTTCCAGGTTGAGTTCCGGGAGTTTATCCGTGAGGATTACAGAACCGCTTAATTCCATCTTCTCATCCATGTTCACCGCAGTGAGAAAATTCCTCAGGGTGTCCCTGTACTTCTGTTTTGACGCGGTGAGGCGTGCTTCGGAACCGGCAACCAGCAGGTTATAGTAGTTGATATTGAAACTGTCCGCCAGGCCAAACTTTACGTTTCGCCCGATAATGTATCTGACCTTCCGTGTTTCGGTCAGGAGAAACTTCGCGTTCAGGGTATTCTTTTTCTGGAGTATTACATTCCAGTAGTCCGCTATAACTCCCAGGACCACCATGGAGAGCATGGAGAGGACCTGCTCCTTCTGCATTTTTGCCATGTTCTTCAGTATCTTCTCCTGCCTCCTCTCGCTGAAACCGAAGCTGTTTTTCAGGAGCTCCTGCTGTATGCTGACAAATGCCACCGGGGTATAGGACCTGTCCAGCCCGAACTGCAGAGGCAGGGTATTTCCGTCACCGAGGTCAAGGACAAGGGGATCGTATGTTGTCCTGGCATACTCGTTGCTGATCCCCGCTGAGAGGGTTGTCCCTGATCTGAACATCTTCGCCAGTGCCAGGGACGCGTCAAGGGTTGTCCTGTCTTTGCCGCTCATCATGGCCAGTGATTCGGGATATTCCTGGTATTTTATTCCGGAACCTGCATTGAGGAAAATGGAATATTTCTTCTGGAATGTCCGGTAGAGAGAATCTGTCATGGCCACATCATATTTTCCCGACAATATGACATGGTTCTGTTCAATGGCCTGCCTGATGGCCTGTCCCAGGGTAAGTTTGAATCCGCCGATGATAACCGCAGGTTCATCCTCGATAATCACCGATATCTTTGACTCCTCACTTTTTTTCTCCGGCTCCTTCTTTTTCTCCTCTGAATAGATCGTACCGCATAAGAGGATAGTACTTAGACTTATCGTAATTATGATCTTATTTTTCATTTAAAACTCCGTTAACCTGATTTCAATTATCCTGATTTCCCAGTATAAATCCGAATATCTTTTCATTGAATTCTTTTGTCGCTTTGGTTTCTTTTACGATCTCCAGGAGCTGGTCTATGTATGTTATGATATCTTCCGGTATTTCGGGAATTTCCAGCTTCCTGCCGCCGGGACCGAGCATATGAAACATGTAATCTAAAAAAAATTCCAGGTAATCGTCCTCGGTCAGAAGACCCACTGTCTTTTCAAAGGGGGTGTGCCTGAACCTTCTCCCGGATTCATGAACAAAGGAATCGATCATGTTTTTGAATCCCATCATGATCAATCCCGGGTACTTGGAATGAAACTCCCCGGACTCAATGCCGTCGCTGAAAAATTTTATGATTTTCTCCGAGAGGTCCGCGATATACTTGGAGTAGACCTTCTCCAGGAAATCCCCTCCCTCCGCGATCTCCCAGAGGAGTATGGAATTATCCTCCATGTCCGTACACCTGAGGTGGACCATCACAATAAAGTAGGTGAGGAGGTAGAGTCTCTGGGATGCGGTGAGATTAAAATTTCCTCCGTAAACCGGAAAATTTGCATTTACACCGGGATTGTTAAACATCCTGTCCAGGACTTCTTCATAGAGTCCTTCCTTGTTCGTGAAGTAGTAATGGATAAGGGCCTTGTTGACTCCCGCCGATTCCGCGATCTTTGCCATCCGGGCACCCTGGAATCCCCTTTCGGCAAATTCGGTTTTGGCTGCTTTCCGAATGTTTTCTTTGGCCTCAATGTCGCTTTTTGTCATAATTAACCTTTTGTTCAATATAATTAAACATATGGTCTATAAATTTAACCATGAGGTTAATATAGTTAACTGTGTGGATAACGTCAAGTATTTTCCGGATTTTTTTTGAAATTTACCTGTTCGTAAAAATTTAACTCAACAGGGAAACAATATCCTGCGAATTATCAGGGTCTGTTCTCGCCAGAGCTGCGATCTATCCCGCATCTGCGGGTGAAAAGAAGAAAAAGTGAGCGGGTCTCCTGATCCATTTATCCTGTGGATTCCACAAACTGTGTAAGATCGTTGATCATCTTCTGAATATGTATTCCGTCGCAGATCCTGTGGTCGTATACAATCCCGACTCTCACGGTATTTCTCGCAACAATTGAATCACCGATTACAAAGGGCCTTTTCTTTACTGCCCCCAGAGAAATAACCATAGGGATCCTGGTATACGGGGCAATTGGTGCAAATGCATTATCGGCCCCGAATGAACCGATATATGACAACATGACACTTCCGAAAAAATCTCGGGGGCTTCCCATAAGGGGCGACCAGAGATTCAGGCTGTAGAGAACAAAACTAAACAGATTGAGCAGGCATCTTGAGAGTATCCCGGGAAATAATCTGAAGAGGGATTTTATTTTCCTGTCATTTTCTTTATGCAAACCCTCTTTTATATTCCGACTTGTTGTGAAAAACTCCCGGGAGATATCTTTTAACTCTTTCCTGTCAATATTCCTTATCACAAAACCGCTCAAGTCCTCTCCGTCGTTGAAATTATTAACCACGTGGAAAAATATATCCACATCGGTTCTGGGATATATTCTTCCAAAACGTACAATTGAATTGATCTGGGGGTTTTGAGAAATCGCCTGTCCCAGGGCCTTTGAAAAACAGTGTAAAAATGTGACTTTAACATCTCCCCCGGAACGGTTCCCGTTGATTTTATCCAGACGTTTCAATAACGGTTCCGCATCCAGTTCTATCCCGGTATGAATACTGGAATCTCCCGTGGGTCTCCATGATCCCAGTGACATTTTTCTCCATCCGGTAAGTTTCCTTGACTTCTGAAGGTGAACATTTCTGTAAATCATAACTCATATTTCTCCTTCTCATTTTACCGCCTGCTCAAAGGTTTTCATCCCTTCACGATCCCGGTTCCCATGGGGCTTATCCCTGGGAACATACTGCATCAGCCTCCCATAGCTGAGGTATTCCTCCATCCTGCACTCTGAAACCAGTCTACCCTGATAATAGGTCTTATTGGGGCAGCCGTCACACATATCGCACTCTCCATTTTCAAGGATATCGAAGGGCTGCATGATGATAATGCTCTGCACTGTTATCGGTTTGAGTATTATCAACGGATTGATCAGTATCGATTTAAAATACCGGGCAAATGCTCTGCGGATACTGTTATCAAAAAGAGTGAGAGGAAAGAGGAGTTTGCCCCATCTGTAAAGTCCGGGGTTGAGAAAGGAGAGATATCGCCCGAAGACAGCATGATGGGCAACCTGTGATATCTCCATGCTCTTATGCCCGAAATTGCCGAGGAATTTATTTCCCGATTCAAGGTATAAACCGATAAGCCATTTTGGTGCCTGCGCAACTTCTGTCCCGCCCAGGAATCCGCTGAACCTGAATTCCGGCAACACCTTTTTTACCTCTTCAGAGATATCCCTTGCCGACAGAGGAGTGTAATTATTGTCCTGACTGTACTCTGTTGTTTCGATTGAGATCTTTTTCCCGCCTGCATAATAATCCCATGGATCATCTTTATCCCATCCTCTTACCGGAATGAAGATATTTTGTGCGACGCTTCCGGTATTTTTCTTCATCCATTCAATAATATCAGGAACCTGGTGGAGTGCCCTTGGAGTAATCGTTGTAATAAATGAACAGATAAGTCCATTCTGTCTGCAAAACATATTTACATAGTGCTGCCTGAGTTCATTCAGCTCCTTCTCATCCTTGTTAAACCAGCCGGGCCGATGCTGTCCCGAATCGATATGCAGGATCGCTCCGTAGAGTCCTGCCTTTTTTAACTTACCCAGTAGTAAGTCATCAAGTGCAACACCATTGGTGATAATTACCGGCTTGACTTGATGGAATTTCACCATCTCAACAATTTTAATAATATCGGGATGGATAAGAGGCTCTCCGCCGGCAATTATCATTGAATCACACTTGCGGAGTCTCATGAGTTCGCTGAGCTCAAACTCAATCTCTTCCAGGGTTTTGTTATTAACACACACATGGTCCTGGATGCAGTATTCACATGTAATATCACACCCTCTGGTAATCTCAAGCCAGGTGCTTGTGTTGTCAGATTGCGTCCAGGGCATTCTATAAAGTCCTGTGGTATCAAAGTTTTGAGAGATATCAACTGCCTTTACCATCTTCAAATCCTCCTTTATGATGTTAATGAAAATTCTAATCTTTTGAAAACACCAAAAACATAATGAATTCAGATCCACTATTCATCTGATACACAGATATCACTTGATTTAAGAATGTCATTTCCAGACATCTCTGCAAATGGGAAGGCTCCGGATAATGTCTGTTGGGCTCAATAGATGAGTGAATATACCCCCTTGGATATTTTACAGGAAATGAAAGGATTCATGCTTATGAGATTTTACGTTTTCAAAATCGTTATGATGTACTGTCAGAAAAACATCATGGCAGATGAGTATATCCGGTAGGTGTGAGTTTTCTGAATAATTTCATTATCAAAATATCTCTGATAAGAATAATCGATTCCAATTGTAATACGTGTATCTATGGGGAAGAGTGTTAAGAAACTTTTTGGAAAACCGCTTAAAGAAAATGAATATCCGAAACCAACCAGATATGTCATTCCATAGGTGTTTACCTTGTCATTATAACCCTTTATATAATCGGGGTGGTCTGTTTCATAGAGCAGGTGGGCTATGCCGGTTCCCGCTTTGATAAAATACCTGTCCGGGATTTTGCTGTTCCCCGGAACAGGGTAGTATGATATGTAGTATCTGTATTCATAGATCTCATATGAGAAGGTATAGTCCTCTCCCCCGCTGTTATTTTGATACCAATTTGACCAGCTCCCGATATACACATGAAGTCCGGTCATGAAATGATTATTGATAATTATTCCCGAATCAAGTCCCCACCATAACCATCCGTCTGCAAAATTTACGTCATCTTCCGGTTCATCTAAACCGGTTGTCATTCCGCCTGCAAAGTAGTCAAAACCGAAATAGAAATGAGCATTCAAGGGTTTAACAGCTGTTGTCTCTGCCGGCTGGGGTTTTTGCATTGCCTGCGTTTCTTCTTTTAAATAGATTATCCTTTTTGCCCCTTCCTGAGGGATGATAACGGTTTCTTTGGTTTTCCCATCACGATATTTAATATCACGGGAGGTTATCTCGATAATTTTTCCGTAAATGCTCTTCCCATCACGGAGTTTGATTTCATCTGCATTTGACCGGTAGTAAATGCCAATAATAAATAATATGAGATTTATTATAATTATTAACTTTTTGGATTTCATAAGAAAGCAGGTATAACCACGAATTCTAAAAGGGATTATCATTTAATCTGTACAGATGTCAAGAGTTTAACTGAATTTATCTTAATAATCAGGGGCAAAACACCTACTTCTTAAGGCTTTCGGGCCTGAAGAGGCTCTTTTCAAACCTGTAACCGCTGTCAGAGAAGTGGAAGCTCAGAATCGTTATTGTTATTGAACGCAGGAAAGGAGAATCTCAGACAGGAGAAGTGGAAAGTCATTCCTGGCCCCAAGGACCAGGAAACAGTGAGAAAATGATATAAAGCGAAAAACTTGACGGATATTCTTCCTGATCATAAAATTTGAAAAAACAGAAAATGGAGTTTTCACCGGCATCTGTTCGCCGGTTAAAATGAAATATCCGGGAGAAAATCACAATGATCATTATTCACCAATGCCACTGTGCGCGTAACTTATTAGAACTGCAAATCAGTGTTGATCCCGATCAATTTATTATTGATGTTATCGTTAAACAATTATTATCCAGGAAAGAAAATCCTATTGATCCCTCTCTTATGGGTACGCATGAATGCTCTTCGGCGGAAGAGATGTACGGGCTTTATCATAAAATTGCTTCACAGCTTTTTAGTAAAGAAAACAATACATTTGAGTTTGAGTCATTTTTAAATCCCGTAGAACCCATTGATATAAAAAAATGGCATGAGAATTTAAAGGAAAGGTCCCGGGAGCTTTTTGATGCAGTGGCCGGCAATGACCCGGAAGCAATTGGGCCATGGCTCTCAGAGAAAGGGGAAAATGTCATTAACCTTTATAACCGGGATGGAGAGACTCCCCTGACACAGGCAGTGAAGCTCAACCAGAGAGAAGTTGTTTATGAACTTCTCAGAAGCATGTTTCTGGACCGTGAAAAAAGAAACAGGTCCGGGAAAAACGCCGTGGAGATTGCCCTGGAACAGAAGAACAGTGAGATGGTCAGGACCCTGCTTTCCATGGGCTGGCATGATATCGAAGTGCGCCTGGACTATATCATGCAGAGCGGGTTGGAACTGCCCGATCCTGAAACCTCCTCGCTTAAAATGGCGGAACTGGTCCTGGAAAAAGTACCGGACCTCTCAGATGAGCAGAGAAACGCCTACAGAGGGAGAATCGACTCTTTCCTGGCTGAGCCGGATAAATTACCCGCTGATTTTGATATCGGGAAAATGATAGATGAGTATTCCGCTGTAGTCAATGATCTGGCGGATAAGTCAGGCGAGACGGTTTTTGCGGCATTTGCAATGGACGGCGGGGTCTGCTCCCTGGGCACAGCGGAGGAGATCAAGGATGGACTGCGCCCCCCGGACTGGTCATTTCACCATGAGTTGAGTGAAGGGTTTGATTTTGATGCCTATGATGATCACTATAATGCATCGGATGAGGAACAAAAAACAAGTGAATATACCGCAGCCATGAAGGAATTCCTCAGGGAACTGGAAGAGAGGAATGTGTTTGATAAACTGAAGAAGACCGATAATTTTTCACTCTCGATTGTTGAGCATATCTATTAAACTTCCGGTGGGAAACACCTACTTTTTAAGGCTTTCGGGCCTGAAGAGGCTCTTTTTAAAACTGTAACCGCTGTCAGAGGAGTGGAAGCTCAGAACAGTTATTGTTCTTAAACGGCTGTTGATTATTTCATACCGGGTGGGAAAGAGTTTGCTGCCGATTTTCTTTACCTTTGAAATGTTCATGGTTTTATACCTGGCGCCGTCTTCATCAAAGTAATCGATTTTCAGAGGATGGAATGTTTTTGCTGCCACAGAGAGAACCAGCTTACTGTAATTTCCATATTGATAAACCGGTTTCAAAAGCAATGTGTAGACTTCTCTGTTCCTGATCTTTCCGGTTCCCGTAATTGAGGCATTAAAGCTGTTCTGGAGATCTGCATGGGAGAGGTCAATGTAGTTAAACCCCGTAGAGACAACCGGGTCAAACCTGTTGATTCCTGCAATGGAATAGAGTTTCAGTGAATTGATCCTGTAGACCCATATTTCTTCACCAAACCGGTTATACAGGACCTTCTCAATATCACCTCTTTTCCGGTTGCTGAGAGTGAAAAGGTAATTTCCTTTTGAAATACAGCCCCGAAGCTGGACCAGGAGGGTTTCACCTGAAGAATTTCTGTAATTAAGGTTTCCGCGAAGCTCTCCCGGGGGATATTCCAGCAGCCTGTCAACATGGGCGAGAATGGCCTGGGCATTGACCTCAAGCATTCTTTGGTCCTGCGCGTCAGCCGGGCCGTAGTGTAACAGTGCAGTAATAATGAAGCAGAAGAGGGCAGGTGTTTTTTTTTGTTTCAATGCCGGTTCCCCGATTTGATTTAAGTAACATTATTGAAAAGTGTTGTCTGGCATATCTTTAAAGTCAAGAATAATATGTTTTAAAACAGTTTTCTAAATCCATTATTTTTCTTGATTAATAATTATCAATTTGTTATACTCACCGCTTAAAATTATATTCAGGACGAAAGAGGACTTTCCCCTGAAAAAATGAAAAAGCGAGGATCGCATGAAAAAAATTACTTTATTTGTCATAGCTTCACTCTTTGTGGCTTTCTCTTCATTGTCACTTTTCGCAAAGTGCTATAGTTTTCGTGACGGGGGCGAGTACAAGGTCTGTGTTAAGGGTGATTCATTCTCGGACAGAAAAAAAGCAATGGCCATCTGTAAAAAAGCCAAGGGATCGGACTGCGGCAGCGTGTCAAGCTACTCCAGTTCATGCCACAGTAATTCGGGCAAATGTTATGATGAAAACGGCAGTGCCAGCCGGGACCTCAAAGGTTATTAATAATTACTCATATTAGAAAACCGGCCTTTAGGCCGGTTTTTTATCTCCGTTTATCTGCGGATCAAAAATTCTTCTCTTAATACTCACCCCACTTCTTCTCTGTGACGCTGTGGCAAATCTTTCTCTTCAACCTGTAAATCCTCTTGACTTTTTGAATTTTAATTCTGAGAATGATACTGCAATTATATTTTAATGAGAATAGATCAGTAATAATCCGGAGGGCCTGATGGGAGAAACAGTTATCAATGCAATAGTTCTTATTCAGAACTGGGGTGATGACAGGGAAATTATCAATGTTATGAAGGATGACCGTCATATTATATCCATTTTTCACATAATGGGAAGGTACAGCTATCTGATCGACGTAAATTTTGATGACAGGGAACAGCTGAGTAACTGGGTCAACCTGATGAAATCCGTGAAGCTCCCCGGCGGGGTCCCTGCCATGCTGTCGCTTAACACACAGAGAGTTATTGATGTTCATAAACAGAAATCGGATTTCACCCTTGAAGATTACAATAAAATGAAAAAGAAGCATCACTTCTTTGTTGAGATCGATAATCCCCACCATGATGAAGAAATCCTTATGCTTTTAAAGGAGAGCCCTATTGTATACTCGATACTCCATGTTCAGGGTGAAACATCCTACACCATGGAGGTTATCGTTGAAGATTATAATGAATACAGGAAATTTCTCACCGGTCTGAAAAATGTCAACACACTCCATCATATTGAGACCTTCGAAGTCATATCCATACTGAAATACAGAAACCGTATTATGGATGAAGGCGGTAACCTGAGACAGCCGGCTGATGATCATCGCGAACTCTACACCCTGTAAAGGCCGCGGGTGGATAAGAAAATGCCAGGGAAAGGATATTCTGCTGGCCGGCAGGAATAGTCAAAATTCTCCTTTTCTTTGTGATGTTCTACCAGGTCCAGTTCTACTCCGATATGCTTTTACAGGTCTACTTTCTTATCATGAGCTTTTACGGCTGGTGGAAGTGGACCCATCCAAAAGATGAAACCGAAACAAATAAACGGGATGAGTTGAAGATCAGCAACCTCACTCCTCCCTTGCTTGCTGCGGCAGTGGGAGGAAGCCTCCTTCTGGTTATGATAGGGGGGGCAGCCAGAGAAGCGGAGTGGGAACCGGTCTCATAATCGGAAAATTCATGCCCCTTCACAGGGGGCATATGGGGCTTATTGATTTTGCACTGGAGAAATGTACCCGGCTGATCATTCTTCTTGCTGCCCGGGAGCATGAGCCGATACCCGGTCCGCTCCGGCTGAACTGGCTCAGAGAGACCTATGGCGATAATAAGAAAATCGATATCCGTTTTACCGATGATCCTTTGCCTGCATCCGCCGGGCCGTCACGGGAGGTCTCGAAGGTCTGGGAGGAATACCTCTCCGAAAAGTTTCCCGCTGTTGATATTCTCTTCAGTTCCGAGAAGTATGGTGAGTACCTCGCTGAATACATGGGGGTAAAACACAGGGACTTTGACCGGGAAAGGAACAGGTTCCCCGTATCTGCCACCGGCATAAGGAATGAACCGCTTCTTCACTGGGACTCTCTTCCCCGCGGGGTAAGGCCCTACTATCTCAAAAAGGTCTGTATCTACGGGCCGGAGAGTACCGGGAAGTCCACGCTTGCCGCGGACCTTGCCTCGTTCTATGAGGCGGGGCATCTCGTTGATAACGAACAGAATTAGTCTCCCAGTTTCCGGGTAAGGAGCGATTTCACTATAGAGCCGTCAACCTTCCCCTTGAGCTCCTTCATCAGCTGTCCCATTACCCTGCCAAAATCTTTCTTGCTCACGTCGCCCATTGACGCGAGCACGCCGTCAACCACCTTTTCAACCTCATCCTCCCCCATCTGCTCAGGGAGGTACTTTTCAACAATCTTGAGTTCCGCAGCCTCCTTATCCGCAAGGTCCTGCCTGTTGCCCTTTTTATATTCATTTATGGATTCCTTTCTTCTCTTTGCGGCCCGGGCTATGATCTCCATGACCTTTTCCTCTTCGATATCCTCACCCTTTTTCGCTTTTTCGTATGAAAGGTCCGATTTTATCATTCTCAGGGTATCAGCGGTTACAATATCCCCTGTTTTTATGGCGTTTTTAAGATCAGCTTCAATTTTTTCAAGAATCTCCATAATATTGATCTCCCGATTTTTTTTTTGAGAATAATGGGCAGATATTCATCTGTCAATGAAAATACGGCTGTGAATATTGTAGATATTTTAGTAAATGAGTAACTGCTCAGCTGTATGCCTGAATATAAACATATTTGATAAAATGCAAACAATGTGTCCCCGCCGCCTTCGGCGGCGGGGACACATCAGTTATCTTTAGTTCATTAACATGTCTATTTTTATACATAGCTGGAAAGATCCGATTACAGCTTTTGAACAGGTATAATGCAGATACATTTCTTCCTTGACATATGGTTTTATACGGGTTATATGTTGTTTTATACTTTGTTAGTAAGAGGGGAACAGGACTGGATTTCGTAAGATGTCCCGGGTGTCTGGCCATGGTCTGGGAAGACCTTCATGCACTGGTGAAGGGTGTTCCCGCAAGGTTCAGGTGTATCAGGTGTAACCATATAATAAAACTGGGAAATTGTAGTGTCTGCGGTAATAAAAAATGGGAAAGGATGCCGGATATTACTGAAAAAGAATCGAAGAAACCTGTTGTAAGGTTTAAATGCGGCGGTTGTAAGGGAATAATAGGTATACTTCTTGATTAAGAATTTTTTACCCGTCAAATTATCAGCCGGTTTCCTTGTCCTGCTCATCTCCTGCAGCACCTTTCCTGAAGACGAATACTCGCGGTGCAGAGAAAGGTGTCACTATAACAGGGCTGACTGCATGGAAACCTGCAGGACTGACAGCATCCATTTCTCTTACAGCTGGAACTCCGGCAGTGATACCGGTCTTCATTCCTGTCCCGGGAAGTGTGAAAGGTCATATAATACCTGTCTTACGCTCTGCAGACCGGGTAATAAAAAGAAAAAATAAGACAATATAAGTGCGGAATTTATCATTTTCAATGCTTTTCAATAGAGTTGGTATTAATGATTACAGTTCTTCTTGATGCAGATTTATATTATTTTTGGACAGATAATCCATGAGGGTATATAAAGAAACAGCTCTCACGTGGTGTATATTAATAGCAATTGTGCTTTTGTTCACAGATTGTCACGGGACAGGTGAACCTGACAAACTGGCAATTCCCGGGACCGGCGCATGCGAGTTTATTCTGGGAGAGCTTGCCCGGGAGTTTAACAGGATGAACCCGGGGAAAACCGTAATTGTGCCTCCCAGTACCGGGTCTTTCGGAGGGATCAGGTCTGTGAGGATGGGTGAGGCAATGCTCGGCAGGGTTGCCCGAAAGATAAAGCTGAATGAAAAGGGATATGACCTGGACTATCTCCCGTTTGCCCGTGACGCGGTAGTATTTGCCGTATCAGGAAATGTAACAATCAGGGGACTTTCCAGCGGGAAACTGGCGGATATTTTTTCCGGGAAAACCGGGAACTGGGAGGATGCAGGTTTCCAAAAGGGAAATATTCATGTCCTCATAAGGGAACCGGGAGACTCGTCACTCACTGTGATCAGGAAAAAAATACCTGAGTTTAAGAATCTGAATTTTAAACCCGGTTCAAGGATCCAGTACCGTGACTGTGAGATGCTCAACATCCTGAACAAGTACAGTAACACAATTGGGTTTCTCACGAAGTCAAGCCTTATAAACAGTAAAGTCAGGGCCCTTGAACTGAATGGAATAGCCCCCAGTGAAGAGAACATTATCAATGGAACATACAGTATGGTCTCGGAATATGCACTGGTCTACAGGGAGGGACGCCTGAACAGGCTGGCTGAGTTATTTATAAGCTTCCTTTTTTCTCCTCCTGCTGAGAATATTTTCAAAAAGCATGGCATCGTTCACATAAAAAGATAATGAAACCGTTGAGTTGTAAAAAAGAGTAATATGAAGCACCGTAACAGCATTCTCTATCCGGCACTTATTATCTTTATCATGCTGTCAATTACCATTGCCGTGACCCTGAACATGGTGAGCAGCATGGGTATCAGCAGGATAATCCGGCAGGGAAAAGATGAGATCATCAGAAATGTCTTACAGCAGATCGACCTGCACATAAATAATGATATTTCAAAGATGAAAAGCCAGGCCGATCTTCTGCGGGAGATGGGTATTGTCAGACAATTTATCCAGTACAGGGAAAGGACCGGAAGAATCAACAGGAACTATGGAGAGAATCTTCACAGGCTGTTCGAAAAACTGGACCTGACCCTGTTCAGGATCAGGAACAGCAGGGGACAGGTAATATTCAGGAAGAGCAAAAATTACTTTGATGATTGTGAGAAGTGTCTGCCCCCTCTCGGTCTGCTTGATGCCCTTAAAGGCCGGGATGTTCATCTTGTTGAACGGGAAAAGGATTCGTGGATTGTCATGTGGATTGTCCCGGTTAAACTTCAGGGGAGAATACTGGGCACTCTTACTCTCGGGTTTGTTCTGGACACCCTTTTTCTCAGGAAGATTGCTTCCGTTTTTAGCCGCTATAAGTTTGACATGTCGCTGGGATCCCTTGATGGGATCTATGCGTCCACACTGCCTGATGACAGGAAGGGGCTTGTGAACAGGGATAAACTCACAGAATCAATTGTGAACAAGGTTACTGTCATTGATGATCATCCGGAAGAAAACATGTTATACTATTACGACCTCATCAAAATTATAGATTATAACTTTGGAATTGTCATCGGTATCGATTCTTCCCGGGTTACCTACCTTCATAAAAGTGCCAGGAATGTAGTTGTCATAACTCTTTCTATACTCTTTTTGGCCATATTCCTTATAGCAATTGCATTTTTGTTGAGGCTTTTCAGACCATTGAGATTGCTCAGGGAGCGGGTAGAAAAAACTGCTGCGGATATTTCCGGTCTCGATATGAGCATCGGTGCAGGTGATGAGATAATGAGTCTTATTGAGGCTTTCAACCACATGGATAAGGTACTCAGAGAACGTATTGAAGCCCAGGATAAAATTGAGATATCTTTCATACGGGCAAAGAATGACGCCCTGGAAGCCAAGAAGACAGCGGAAGATGCAAGCAGGGCAAAAAGCAAATTCCTGGCAAATATGAGCCATGAGATCAGGACCCCCATGAACGGTATAATAGGCATTACGGATCTTTTGCTGGAGATGCGTCTCGGTTTTGAGCAGAGGATACTTCTTGCCATGGTGAAGAAATCATCAGAGAACCTCCTGAATATTATAAACGATGTACTGGATATCTCAAGAATTGAATCGGGCAAGCTCTCACTCTCAACGGAAAGCTTCAAACTGAGAAAACTGGTTGATGATATCGTAAAGCTCCTTGCCATTAATGCGCATAACAAGGGTCTTGAGATCTCATACCTTGTGAGTCCCGATGTTCCCGATGACCTGCTGGGTGACCCGGGCCGTTTACGGCAGGTCCTGATAAACCTCATCGGTAATGCTGTCAAATTTACGGAATACGGGTACATAATGGTCTCTGTGATAAAAGTGAACAGGGTGAGCGGTGATACAGGGTATCTCTTCGGAGGGGATGAACAGCTTGTAAAAATACAATTCCAGGTTGAAGATTCCGGTATCGGAATAAGCGAGGAGAACAGCAGAATTATTTTTGATACGTTCATGCAGGGTGATCTCTCCTATTCCCGGTCATACGGGGGCACCGGTCTTGGCCTGACAATTTCCTCTCAACTTGTTTCTCTTATGGGGGGAAAGATCTGGCTGGAGAGCACTCCCGGTGAGGGTTCCCGTTTCTTTTTTGCCGCTGAATTCACTTCGGATTCTCCCTCTTTATCCAGGTTAGAGTCTCCACTCATGAGTGACGATATAAGAGATAACGCTGTACTGATTTATGATCCTTATAAGACGAAGATCTCCACTATCGAAGAGATGTTGAAAAGATATGTATCCCGGATCGTCTGTTCTTCCCGGGAAAAGCGGGTCCTCAGTGAGCTGGATAAGAATGAATATAATTACTGCATCATAAACGAGAAGGTTTTACCCGATGAAAATGACCTGCTGTTCAGTAAAATAATGAAAAGAGGGTATAGTGCTAAATGCAGGTTTATCGTGTTGATCTCTTCGGTTAATCAGCCGGGAAAGCTTATTTCAGATAACAGTGTCCCCATAGAATATGTATTAAAGCCGGTAAGTGAATCTGACCTTATCAATGCCATGAGGATATCTGTTGACAGGTTTGAACAGGAGGAACAGATAGACAGGGTTAATATGTTCGGGGAAAACAGAAGCTGGGAGCTCCTTGAGGGGAAACATATACTTGTTGTCGAGGATGACCTGGTAAGCGGAGAGTTGATAAAAAGACGTCTGCAGAAGAGGAATGTCAGGTATGTCGTTGCTGTCAATGGATTTGAAGCAATGAACTGTTTCAAATCACAGAATTTTCATGCTATTCTCATGGATATACAGCTTCCCGGGATAGATGGTATCCAGGTAACGGAAAAAATCAGGGAGATGGAGCAGGAAACCGGAACATATACACCGATTATTGCTCTCACTGCACATGTGGGTGAAGAGTTTACCAATGAGTGCATTCGGGCAGGTATGGATGGCTTTATTGCCAAGCCTGTTAATTCCGGAGATCTCTATAATGAACTTGTCCGGGTTCTCTTCATGAATAAAATGAGCTTTTGATCTGTTTAAGGAGTCATCTGAATATGGGGAAATATCTTAATCCGGAAAACTATGGAATCAGTACCCTTGAGAGATATACAGGATCTCAGATAAGTGATTTCGGATCACATGTGATCCTTGTTAATTTTGAAAGGTACATCGAATATTTTTCAGAGATAACCGGCGCACCCATTATCTCCGGGTACTGGTCGTCTGCACATGACAGGGAGAAGGATATTTCAATCATAAACTTTGGTGTGGGATCTCCCTCTGCGGGGATCGTTACACACTGCATTTCATATATAAAGAATGTACAGTCTGTTCTCATGCTGGGGATGTGCGGAGGAATAGATGAAAAACTGCGGATTGGAGATCTTCTTATTCCCACGGCAAGTGTACGTGACGAAGGGACAAGCAAGCATTATCTTCAGCAGAATGTGCCTGCCCAGCCAAGTTTCTGGATCAACCGTATCTGTGAAAAGGTCATTGAAAACGACCTGAAGGTTGTTCCCAAGTCGGGTATCATGCTCACCACAGACTACAGGATGTGGGAGTTTGACAGGGGGTTCATAGACTACATCCTGAAACACAGGATACTGGCAATCGACATGGAGATAGCCACACTCTTCTCCGTAGCCTATGCCCTCAATCTTCCCATCGGGGCGATTATGCTTATTTCCGATATGCCTCTTTTAAAAGGAGGCATAAAAAGCAAGGAGAGTGCGGACGAGGTGTTCAGAAAATATACAGAACTCCACTTTAAAGCCGGCATCAAAGCCATTGAGGAGATCAAGATCTATAACGCAAGGGGCCAGTCGTGCAGGCTGAAGAGCGAGTGGTAATATCTGTATTCAGAGCCTGTTATTCAACATTCTCTTTATCTGTTCCGGTGAGAGTTTTACCGGGTTATTTTTATTGGATGAGGAGTTGACTATTTTATCCAGGTCTTTCTCCTCTATCCCGTACTCTCCAAGCTTCGGAATTTTCAGGCTGCGTATCCACTTTTCCAGTGTAATAACCAGTGCATCGCAGCATGTATTTACATCCGACGAATTGCAGTCAGATACCATAGCGCCTACGTGACTGTATTTAGTAAGAAAGGTCCTTTCTCCCGATTCCATCAATGAAAGGATATTTGTCTTTACGGCTTCGCCCACCAGTGTACCGCACACCACACCGTGGGGGACGGTGAAAAATCCTCCTATGACCGATGCCAGGCCGTGTACAATACCAAGTCCCGCATTTGCAAGAGTGATACCGGAGAGGAAGGCCCCGGTGAGCATCATTCCCCTGAGATTAACATCATGGGGTTTATCGGTGCATACCCGGATCAGGGAAGAGGTTACGAGCTTCAGCCCCTGAAGGGCAAGAGCATCGGTCATGGGCGATGCTTCCGGTGACAGGTAGGAGCCGAGAAGCTGCGTGAAGGCATCGAGGCCGCTTGCTGCCGTAATGTCCGGGGGACATTCCCGCGTAAGTTCGGGATCGAGCAGGGCAACATCGGGAATGAAATTATTATGCCTCAGTGACTTTTTAAATCCGTTCTTTCCCGTACTGCTGAGTACGGCGTTTTTTGTGGCTTCGCTTCCTGTTCCTGCCGTGGTGGGGATGGCGATATGAGGAAGTCTCTTTCCGTCATGGACCTTCCCTGTCCCCACACCTTCCAGATAATCGAAAACAGAGTCCTTTTTTGTGAGCATTGCTGAAATGGCCTTGCCGGCATCCATAACGCTCCCGCCGCCTATACTCACTACCGCGTGGATGTTCCCCTTCCTGTGTGCAGATACGACTTCGTCAACCAGCTCCGGCGAGGGTTCTCCGCTTATCATGACATGGCTGAAGGAAATACCCGTATCTTTCAGAAGTTCTGTGATAAACTCAAATTTCCCCGATGACTGCAGAGAAGATCTTCCCGTGATCAGCAGTATCCTCTCACCGAATTTATTAATATGACGGTTGAGGTCTTTTATTATTCCCGGTCCGTATTCAACAGCGGGTACACCTCTGAAAACAAACGGCTTTATCTCCATTTTGAGATGTCCGGTGCCAGGACCCTGTGGGGAGTCCCCTCCCTTGGTTTTTCCATCCAGTCTGCAACGGTCTCTCTCCACCTGAGGTAGTGCCCGGTCTCCTTGTGAGCTGCCGCCGCTTCTTCAGATTCATATGCCTCATAGAGGGTGAAACGGTTCGGGTCCTCAATGTTCTGGAGAACATCAAACCTGAGGTTTCCCGGCTCTTTGAGTGAATTTTTATGGTTATCAAGTGTGGCAGTGATAAAGTCGTCCCGATAGCTCTCCTTCACATAAACCGCAACAGTGGTTACTATCATTCCCTGTCCTCCTTGTTTAAGCCCCATCCCCCAGTTCACCCCTGAGGGGGCGTAAGACTCTTTTCTAAACACTCTTGTGCCCCCTTAGGGGGTTAGGGGGTCTTCCTTTGTATCATCTGAGGGATTCATGTGACTCTGTATTTCCTTATGCCCTGTTGATATATCTGAAATAGTTAACTGCTTCAGGTTCGTTTTTGAAAACCTTGATGAATTCCTGCAGGCTGACAATGTTCAGTATTTTCATTGTATCTTTGGAAACAGAGGCAAGAATGAGGTCTCCGCTGTTACTCCTGATAAGCTTGGTGATGTTGATAATCATCCCAATCCCGGAACTGTCAATATATTCAACCTTTTCCATGTTGAGGAGAATCTTCCGGGCACCTCCTTCAATAAGCGTCTTCAGGAAGATCCAGTAAACGTTTGAGTTATCAATGATCAGTTCGCCGGGGATTTCGATATTAAATATGATCAGGGAATAGTCTATTTCAGCGTGATGGACCGGTGATATATTTATGATGTCAAATTGTATATCCATATTTCAGATCAATAAGTCAGATAATAATTTTAAGTTCTTTTATGGCCTGTTCTTCCGAATCAAATATTTTTATAAAGCGCTGAAGGTTTATGGGCTTGAAGATTGATTTTATATGATCAGGGACATCAATTAAGACAAGATCACCTTCATTTTTTCTCGTCACCTTGGCAGCGCTGATAAGTACCGCAATTCCCTTGCTGTCAATAAAATCCATGTTTTCCATATTAATGATTATTTTTTTTGCACCTGCGTTTGCAATTGTCTGCAGAAGGATATACATCTCTTCATCTTTTCCCGTATCAAGGACATCTGATGAATTGATTACATAAATAAGCTCATTGTAATCATTTTCATCGTTTACAGATTTTTCCGTATTTAACAGGTTGATTTTCATCATTCAAAAAACACAAATTATTTTTAGAATAATAATTAACAGGATAAGCGTTTTATTGTCAATAATTATTGGTCCGTATAATGATTTAATGTTGATGTGTTATTTAAAATAATCATCATCATTATCTATTTCTCCCTTGACAAATTTTTTATTTGTATTATCTCTTTTCCCGTATGTATTACCTGTTTGTAAAAATCACTCTGATTATTCTCCTGACATCAGGAACTCTCTTCTCCGGACCTGTTATAAATATTGAAAATTACAATAAAGCCGTTGATTTTTCAGGTAAAGATGTTGTACTGATTAAAAAAGGTGATGATCCTCTCTACAGTAAAATTCACTATGACGATAACGGCTGGGATACGGTCTCACTCCCCTCCAGCTGGAACAAAAAGTATCCCGGATGGAAGGGTATCTGCTGGTACAGGATACATGTGAGTTTTCCCGAAGAACTTCCTGACAGTTCCCCGGGGATATCCCTTGGTATTATCTCTGATGTCGACGAAATCTATTTCAACGGACATCTTATTGGAAAGACGGGATCTTTCCCCCCTGACCGAAAGTCATCTTACGACAGGAAGAGAATATATGAAATTCCCACAAAATATATTAAACCGGGTTCTGAAAACATCTTTGCCGTAAGAATAGCCGGGCTCTTTCCCCATGAAGCAGGTCCCTATACCGGTACATTCGTTATTGAAAGGTTCAGCAAGCTTCAGGAAAATATTCTCGTAAAGGAATTCTCCGATTCCTTCTTTGTGATAATATATCTCGTTGTCGCTTTATATTTCGGAATTATCTTTGTAAGAAAATCCGAAGATAAGGAGTACCTTTTCTTTTCACTTCTTACATCCAGTACCGCTGTTTACCTGTTCCTGAGGACCCAGATAAAGTATTTACTCACAGACAATTTCCTCCTCCTTAAACGAATAGAATATATTCACCTCTTTATTATACTGGTATTTATGATGGAGTTTTTTACATTCTATTTCAGGAGAAGACATACTCTTTTCCACTATCTCTATATCATTATCACACTGATTTCTCTTGTCCCTGTTATTATAAAAGCAGATTATGTCTTATGGAACAGGGTTTTCTATACTGTTGTCGAGCCGTCCTGGTTAATCCCCCTGGGTTATTTTATTTACGTTGCAGTCAAAGAGTACAGGGATGATGAAGATGCCAAATATGTTCTTTATGCTTTTCCCGTGGTATGGATTGTCATTATTAACGATATACTGGTGGACAGGAGAATTTACGATTTCCCCCGGCTTTCAATTTACAGCTTCCTGGTTGTCATAATCGGTACAGCTGTACTCATGAGAAAGAGGTTTAACCGGCTTTACACGGAGTTAATGGATATCCGGAGGAAGAAGAGCATGAAGACCTCTGTTACAGATGAAACCAGGGAAAAACTTGATAAAGTTCTCAATTACCTTGAGAAGAATTATAATTCAGATATATCACGGGAGGGTCTTGCCGAGTATGTCGAGATGAACACGGACTACCTGGGAAAACTATTCAGAGAATATACCGGTTTTAAGATCAGCGAATATATCAACAACCTGAGAATCATGGAGGCCAGGGAGCTCCTGGTCCATTCGGACAAAAAGGTCATCGATATTGCCTTTCATACGGGCTTTGAAAATCTTTCAACCTTCTACAGGGTCTTTCAGAATCTTATTGGAGTGTCCCCTTCTAAGTACCGGGATAAATACTCACAATAGATAAATTATTTATCAATTGTATTATAATGAAAAGAAATATTCTTATTGCCGGAGCATCAGGTTTCCTCGGTTCCCGGGTATCCGCCATCCTTAAAAATGAGGGGTACCGCGTAACGGCATTTGCCAGAAACGCTTCCGCAGCCGGGCATGTTGCAGCGTATATTGACCGGTTTATTGAAGGGGACCTGTCACAGGAAGGTTGTATTAACCCCCTGGCAGATGAAACCGGTCCTGAGATAAGTGAAGCCCTTTTTCTCGCAGGTTCGGTGGATTATCACCAGGATTATGAAAGCGCGTATACAAGTAATGTAAAGACGGCGGAAAATTTTACCCGGATCCTTGGCATTCTCAACAGAAGAGGTGTTATCCGTCGCTTTGTCTTTGTGGGGAGTGTTGCCTCACACGGTTTTCTCGCCGGTGAACCTTCGCCGGAAGAAATTATTAAAGAAGATACTGATTATTACCGTAAAGGTCTGTCCGTCTATGCTGATATAAAGAGAGAAGCGGTTAGACGTGTGCTGGACCTCTCCGGGGAGCTTTCACTCAACCCGGTGATCACAGAGCCGGGATCCCTGGTGGGAAAGAAGAGGGGAAACAGGTCCACAACCAATACCGGCCTCATGAGAAAAATTCTCAAAGGGATGCCTGTTCTCTCCGGCGGGGCAAGCTATACTTCCGCGGAGAAGGCCGCCCGGGGAATCGTGTCCGCACTGTTCCGGGGAAAGCCACGGGACAGGTATCTCCTGGGGGGAGAAAACATGACAATGAAGGATTTTGCCCGGCTTGTAAGAAGAATTGCATCAGAAGAATATTCATTTTCCCGGAAAGGGAAAATCCCCCTTTTCACACTCCCCCGGGGACTTTCCCGCTTCATGGGATACGCGGGGATTGTCATGAACAGCCAGCAGGCCCTGCTGGGAAACTCCTTTCACTATATCAACAGCGGAAAAGCCGGCGAAGAACTTGGCTATGCTCATTCTCCCGATGATTTGAGGCTTGCCATACGGGAAACACTGGATGAAATCTTTTCCTGATACTATTTTCCCACAAACACATCATTGAGGAACTTGCCTTTCTCAACGGTCCCTTTCTTTCCGGTCATTATCCCCTGGCCATGCCTGTTGTTATTTTTCCACTCTCCTTCATACTTTGAACCGTCGGCCCATACCTGGGTCCCCCTGCCGTTCTTTTTGTTGTCCTTCCATTCACCTGTATATTTATCACCGTTTTTACTGACCATGGTCCCGGTCCCGTTCTGTTTATCATTCTTAAAATCACCGGTATAGACGCTTCCATCAGCCAGTTCAAGCCTGCCTTTTCCCTCTTTCAGCCCGTTTTTAACATCCCCGGTATATTTATTGCCGTTGGGATAGGTGATTGTTCCCTTCCCCAGCATCTTGTCATTGATCCAGTCGCCGTCATATTTCATGCCGTTGGGCCAGGTGTAGAGGCCCTTCCCCTGCCGGTTGTTGTCTTTCCATTCGCCAAAATACCGGGAGCCATCGGGCCATACATATTCACCCTTTCCGTCCATCTTGCCGCTTTTCATCTGCCCTTTATACTTTGAGCCGTCGGAGTATTTTTTCTCCTTCATGACCCGTTTCCCCATGAAACACCCGGTGCTCAAAAAACCTGTGAGTATAACAAGTATTAGTATAATACCTTTTCTCTTCATAGTCATTAACTCCTGAGATTGTTTTTCTGATTGTTTGTGAATATTACTCTCAGTCCGGGGAAAAAAACAATTCTTTTTTTGGAAAAAGAGAAAGAGTGGCCGCAGATGAACGCGGATGGTTTTAAGTGTTATGCGGGAATGCCAGTTCATTTTATGATTACTATTCAATTATTGTTGACTTCTTGGGGAAAATATTAAGAAAATATTGATATTTATCTATTCTATTCATTGGAAATAAGACAAAGGAGTAATGAAATGATAAAACAACAGACTATTCTTATTGCAGGAGCAACCGGAAACATCGGAAGGGCTGCTGCAATCGCTCTGGCACGCAAAGGTGCACGAGTCGTCTTACTCGGACGCAATAGTAAGAAATTAGAAAGCAAGATATATGGTATTCGTAAAGATCTGCATGAAGAAGGTATAACAATTCAGGATTCTGACATGGATTATCTGGTAATTGACTTTTCTGAACTGGCATCTGTACAATCTGCCGCATCTGAAGCTATAAAGCGATACCCTGAAATAAATGGGTTAATACTCTCTGTAGGGGCCTTTCTCCAAAATGGGCCAACAGTACTCCCCAATGGACATGAAGTAATGTTTGCTACCAACGTAATTGGTCCTTTCATGCTTACGGAATTGCTGTTAGAACGCATGGAAAAGTCAGACGGACTTCTGCTTCACGTCATTGCTCCTTTCAAGAAGGATATTGACTGGGAAGACCTGGAGAGTATCAAATGTCAAAAACCTATGGCTGCCTTCGATCGAACAAAGGTCATGAATAGAATGATCGCGGGTGAAACTGCCCGGCGCTATGCAGGTAGAATAGCATGCGTGGCCTTTGATCCTGCATATGTTATTGACAAATCCGATCCTGAGTTAGCTGACCGATGGCCATCCGGCTTTTGGGGATTCATCTGGCGGACTCTGACAATGCTGTTTGCAAAACCGACCAGGATCGCGGGTGAACCAATCGCCGATCTCGTGCTCGAATATCCAGACCGGAATGCGCTCAACGGCGCTTTATTCCGACTTGATAAGCGTCTAAAAAAAACCGACAAGGCTATGAACGATGTAGTATCGGGAAAACGTCTATGGGATGCCCTTGTTCAGATGACAATGCAAATTCAGCAATGATGTCGGATAATCATTTCAACGAGCATTTTACGCTCCGGGAGGAAAAATGACAGACCAGAAGATCCTTGATGCGATAAGTCCCTGCGGACTTAATTGCGAAAAATGTTTTGCCCATGTTGATGGGGATATCAGAAAGCAGAGCCGGGAACTCAAAGAGAAACTTGGTAACTTTGATCTTTACGCGAAAAGATTTGAAACTCTCCTTGATGAACCTGTATTTGAGAAATTCTCTGATTTTAAAATAATGCTCGATTATTTTGCCTCGGAAAACTGCAGGGGCTGCAGAAAGGAAAACTGCAGGCTTTTTAAAAATTGCGGGGTGAGAAGCTGTCACCGGGAGAAAAAAGTGGACTTCTGTTTTCAGTGTGATGATTTCCCCTGTGACAAAACACATTTTGATGAGAACCTCCAAAAAAGATGGGTTGCCCTCAATGAAAAAATCCGGGAAATGGGTATTGAGAAATATTATGCTGAGACGAAGGACAAAGCCAGGTATGTATAAAGAAAGTTCCGGGTTCCGGGTTCCAAGGCAAGAGGAAGAGTTTAACCGCGGATAAACGCGGATGGTTTTAGAGACTATCAACGCACTTGGATTAAAACTGCATGCGGAAGCAATAAATACTAACAAAGGTCATGTTAAAATTTAAAGTTTAAAAATTACAGGACATTTCGCCAACAGCGAACTCGGAACTCGGAACTTGAAACCCGGAACTGTCTTTACGCCTTCGTATCTATCTTCCCCCCCTTGCTCTCTTCCCTGATCTTATCAAGGGGTTTCTGGTTCTTGTCATCGGAGAGCACCTTCTCAGCGTGTTTTTTCAGGTTTTCGGCCACTCCCGATTTTAATACATTTGAACTGCCAATCTTATCAATAGCCATAAAATCCCTCCCTTCATTTTAAAGACTGTTTGTAACACCTGGTTCTGCATAAGAATAATCATTTACATTAAAACATTGAACTGATATGTCACCGCCGCCAGAGGCGGCGGGGACATATTGTTGGCATTTCAGTAAATAGATTAATTTTAACTATATAACTGAGTAGTTATGATAGCATAAAGATATGAAATCTCTGCAGATTCTTCAAGAAAAAAAATTTCTTTTATTATTTTTCTATTGAAAAAATTGAGCGGAATTATGTATAAGAATATTCATAGTGTTAATGTTTCTTGTTCATTCATTATTTTAAGTCACAGATCTGAGTCGTTATAATTATTAAAGAACAATTGACCGGGGAAAATTCATGAAGATAAAAAACATCCTGCTTGTGGTATTCATAGGACTTCTGATCATCATTTCAACCCAGAATATCCAGGAGGTAAAGGTCAAGCTGATATTCTGGGAGATAAATATCTCACTCATTGTCCTCATCTATGTGAACTTTGTCATCAGCTTTGCCCTGGGTGTCATGTATTCCGGAATGAGAAGGGCCGCTAAAATCCGCAGGGAAAAGAAAAGGCTTAAAAAAGAAAAGAAACTCAATCCTCAGCTTCCCGGTAAGCAGTGATCGGTCTCACGGCAGCTGCCAAAAAAATTATCCACATATCCACATTATTAACATTCAGTATATCACTCTCCCACTTTTTGGCTTAAGATGAAATTTTTTTTTGAAATTATGTCTGATAGTCTGTAATTATATTTGACAACTGAGTGAATTTTTTTTTTGGTCAATATCACTTCACAGAGAATCTTTTCAAAGGATTGCGGGTTATTAATGGCAGAGAGAGATAAAAAGCTGGAAGATTTGTTAAAGCTCAGGGAGAGCCTGAAACAGACAATAAACCGGAATCCCGATCCCCAGAAGAAAGAGGAGATTGAATTTCTCTTGAAAAGATTGTGAGTGCCGTGTAGTACTCAGGGCAGGGTATCCGGATGGATTTTGATTTTAAACAGAA
This sequence comes from Spirochaetota bacterium, assembly GCA_050298055.1. GTDB lineage: Bacteria > Spirochaetota > UBA4802 > UBA4802 > UBA5550 > JBNKTL01. The sequence goes on along the minus strand of JBNKTL010000006.1, from coordinate 57,270 downwards.
ACTGAGAAATTCAGGGATTGTACCTGTTGCTGCTTTCCCCACAGTTGATGATTCCCTCAGATTCGCGGAGATTCTTTTAAAGAGCTCATTAACAATCCTTGAAATTACCCTGCGCACAGAGTCTGCCTTTTCATGCCTGGATGCGGTTTCCCGGGAGTTTCCCGATATAAGCGTGGGAGCGGGCAGTATTCTCTCGAAAGAAGATGTAAAGAGGGCGTGTGACAGCGGTGCTCTCTTTGGTGTCTCTCCCGTACTGGACCTTCAGTCGGTTGAAGCTGCTGCAGATTTAAACCTTCCTTTTGTTCCCGGTGTTTCAACTCCCACGGAATTCTTCAATGCCCTTCACAGGGTCGATATCATAAAGGTGTTTCCCGCTTCATCCCTGGGCGGCCCTTCATACATAAAGGGCATGACCGCTCCCTTTAAAATGAAAAAGTTCCAGATTATTCCCACGGGCGGTGTGAATGAGAAAAATTATCTTGAGTATATGGAACTGGATTCCGTCATTGCCTGCGGTATGAGTTATATTGCCGACGGCAGCCTCATTCAAAAGGGTGAGTTCCATGAGCTTGAGAAGAGGATACGATCGGTCCTCTCCGGTTTACAATCAAAAGGAAAATAAGAGATTCCAATTGTCGGATAAGCTTAAGAGCTCCTTCTTCAAAAGGGAATATTTATTCGAGGATGATGAAACCGACTGTTTCAGGCTGTTTAACAGTGAAGGTGACGGGATAGAGGGATTGACTGTAGATCTCTACGGCGAGTTCCTTCTTGTTCAGTACTTCAACAGGTCAGTGGAAGATCTTCTGGCGGGGGAGACCTCTCTCATCAACGGAATAATAACAGCAGCGGACCTTTTTCCTGTTCCCATCAGGGGGGTCCTGGTTAAAAACAGGCTGAGAAGCAGGTCTCTTTCCGGGATACAGCATATGAGGGAGAGCCGCCTGGTTGCCGGAGAGCTCCCCGGAAGGGATTATTGTGTGAAGCAGAACGGTGTCAATGCTTATGTTGACCTTATCCATGGACAAAATACCGGTCTCTTTCTTGATATGAGGGAGGTAAGGGAGAGCCTGAAGCCGTTTTACAGCCATACAAAAATCAAGAGCATGGTAAATTTTTTCAGCTATACCTCGATTTTTTCAGTCCATGGACTTTTAAACGGGGTGGAACATTCTGTGAATGTTGACCTTTCAAAGGGAGTTTTGAGAAGGTCCATAGACAACTATAAGCTGAACGGTCTCCCTGTTGATCAGAGGGACTTTATTTACGGGGATGCCCTTAAATGGATCAGGACCTTTGAGAGAAAACACCGCGGCTTCAATTTCATTATTTTTGATCCGCCGACTTTTTCCCGAAATAAAAAGAGAAATTTCTCTGTTAAAAAAGACTATCCCGGGGCACTGAAAATCATGGAAAATATTTCCGATGACGGATATATTCTCACTTCCGTTAACTCCTACTCGGTAAGCAGGGATGAGTATATCAGCTACCACCCGCCCCGCTGGAAGAACCTTCTGGTTATGAATGAATCATCCGATTTCATCCATCCGGGGACCCCTTATCTCAAGGTGGGGCTCTGGAAGATATGAAAATGCCTTGACATATTATGTTCCAAAAACGAGAATTCTGCCATTAAAAACGGGTTTTCCCTTTTCCGGTTAATAAATCCGGTATATATATCCGAAATTCATAATAGAGATTTACGTTACAATACAGCTATGAATAATAATAGACCTGTTAATGAATAAAAGATAACTGATGTGTCCCCGCCGCCTTCGGCGGCGGGGACACATTGTTGGCATTTTATAAAATAAGTATATTTTTGTCATACAACTAAGTAGTTACAATTTTACTTATAAATAACACAAAACGGAACTATCATGCTCTATTTATCACTCTTTTTTATTCTTTCGGGGCTGCTTGTATTTTTCTACTCTGCTTTTAAAGATGCCGGGAGCCCCCTGGTCTTTTCCGGGAGAAAACCGGCGGGAAAAAGGCATAAAACAGATGAAATTATTGAAAAGAGGCTTCCCGAAGAGGAAATTGAACCGGAAACACTCTCTTCCCATGATATTGATGATCATGAAGGGATCCATCACGAGATAAGTAGGCACCTTCTTTCCGAAGATGACGGGGAGGAAGTGGATCTGATTGATGATTCTGAAAGTTTTTCCCGTAAAGAGCCGGACTCCCCCGATCTGAGTTCAGGGAAAACAGTGGTAAAAGAAAGTGCTAATCCAAATGAATCCTACTGCTTTGTCCTTTTTGATGACAGGTCCTCTGTGATAGACTACAGGAGCGGCACCGGGAACATAGACCCGTCCCTGAAAGAGTACAAGAACATCAAGCGAATGGGAAACGGCAGGTTCCTTCTGGACAGGGAGGGCATCAACTTTTATATGGAAAACAAGCAGTTCCGCTTCGATTTTTACCGGATAAATGAGATGGTTTCCGGTAATAACTATATTGCCGCTTTTATTAAAGGTTCTCAGGGAGTAAAACTTTTTGTTGTTGAAAATGAAAATGAATTAATTGATCGTGTACAGCGTAAGTTCCATGAATACAATAAAACACACCAGTAAGTTTTTCCGGGATGGCCTCCAATGTATTACAGGTATAAAATAAAGAAAAAGAACGGCAGGTTTATCAGGCTGCTGATCATTCTGATACTTGCCGCTGCCGCGTTCTACGCGGGCAACAGGTATAAACAGCGTATATTTTTCTGGAAATATACTTACAACAAGCTTCGGAGCGAAATTGAGGCGAACAATTCTGTAAGCAGCAGGGAAGAGAGGCAGAAAAACCTGCAGGGACTTGTGAAGATTGTGGATAATTACAAGAATGAAAACCAGGTAGATCCCGAAACCTGTTTTCTTTCCGGTAAGCTGCATTATTATATTGCTCTTACCTTCCTGGAAGGGCGTTTTTCCGAACTCTATATTAACAACAGGTTCCCTCTGGTCAGCGGGAAGGCCGGGAAGCAATTCAAGCATTCCATTCGCGATATAAAGAAGGGGATTGCTCTCCTCAACGGGGACAGTGTCGATAAGGAGATCTCCATGATCCTTGCCTGGTCTCTTTTTTACACGGGATTTTCCGGACCTGTTGAGATTTTGAATACCCTGCAGCATCTGAAGGATGGGTCCCTGAAGAGTGTTGAGGACGTACGGCTCTATTCTCACTTGATGATCCTGAACGGCAGGGAAGATGAAGGGTTGGAATATCTGAACAGGTATGGCAGTGTAAAGGAGAGCCTTGAGGGAACACTTTTCCTGGCCACGGCGGAAAAATCTGCAAAGAGATTTACACAGGCTATCATCCACTTCCAGGAGGTTCTGGAGAGGGTAAAAAATGAGAGGCTGAAAAAACTGGTACATGTAAGCCTTGGAGAGATCTATTTCAACCAGTCACTTTACCGTGAATCACTAAAACAGTTCCTCACGGCACTGGAAATTGACGGCAACGATAACGAATTGAGAATATGGATAGGCAAGAGCTATCTGGCACTGGGTGAAAAAGAGAAAGCCCGGGCCATCTGGAACGAAGTCTATGCCAGGGACAGTTCGAACCGGGAAGTGAAAAAGCTTCTGGGTGTCATGTAAGGGGATCAGTTCCTGTCATAGCGAGCGCAGCTCATCTCGATACGATCCTGCTCTCCGGAGTTGTTAGGAAATGGCGTATTAAGATGCAGGATCACTCGATGAGCATCTGTGTTCCCTGAGTGATTTGCCGCTTTATTAATACAGTGCTTTATGCTCTTAATAAGGCGCGGCAAATTGTATCGAGGGGAACAGTTCATTACATCACTGCGTTCCTTGTGATGACAAAGTCTTCAAATTTACCTCAAAAATTCACTTATGAGATTAAAACTTGACAAATAAACGAAGCTCTTTTTATTGAGTTTGATGTTGCTGGTATTTTTTGTAATAAAAAGCTTCTCAGAAATATATATATTTTGAAAGCCTCTATCTAAGTTGACCAATACAGGAGATTTTTTCGATGATATTTAATTCTTTTTACGGGATGTTCTCAAATGACATGGGCATAGACCTGGGAACAGCCAACACGCTTGTACATGTGAAGGGGCAGGGGATTGTTTTGAGTGAACCCTCGGTAGTCGCGGTACAGACAAGTACGGGAAAAGTGCTTGCGGTTGGTCATGAAGCAAAGAGAATGCTGGGACGTACACCGGGTGATATTGTGGCCATAAGACCCATGAAAGACGGGGTTATTGCGGATTTTGAAACCACTGAAAAGATGATAAGGTACTTTATAACCAAGGTACACAAAAGGAAGACACTGGTAAGGCCGAGAGTTGTCATCGGTGTCCCGTCAGGGATTACAGAGGTTGAGAAGAGAGCGGTAAGGGAGTCTGCTGAACAGGCGGGTGCCCGCGAGATCTTCCTTATCGAAGAGGCTCTTGCCGCCGCAATAGGAGCGAATATCCCCATCCATGAACCTGCCGGTAACATGGTACTTGATATCGGGGGAGGGACCACCGAGATCGCGGTCATATCCCTGGGCGGCATGGTTATCGCCGATTCTATCAGGGTGGCAGGGGATGAGTTTGACGAAGCAATTATAAAATATCTCAGAACACAGTATAACCTTATTATCGGGGAGAGGATGGCAGAGGAGGTCAAGTTCCGGATAGGAAACGCTTTCCCCGAGAAAAAAGTCTCAAGGATGGAGCTCAAGGGAAGGGACGCCATGTCCGGGCTGCCCAGGAACCTTGAGATTGATTCCGTTGAGATGAGAAAGGCGCTCAAGGAACCAGTAGACCAGATACTTGACGGTGTAAGGCATGCCCTGGAAAAAACACCCCCGGAACTTGCGGCGGATATTATGGAGAGGGGAATTGTCATGACCGGTGGCGGTTCACTGCTCAAGGGGCTCGACAAGTATGTGAGTAAGGAGACAGGTGTTCCCGTGATACTTGCGGAGAATCCTCTGACCTGTGTTGTCCTCGGTGCGGGAAAGTTCCTTGAGGAGATAAGAAATCTCAATAAAGCCAACTTGAAGTAGTCTGTTCAGGTGGAATTTTTTATACGACATAGAACCATTGTTGCATTCTGTGCGTTTACGCTCTTCTGCATAATCTCACTGTCAACGCAATCGAGTACTTTTACATTTTCAATTGAGGGTATCGGGAGCGCTCTTACCACTCCGTTCCAGAAAGCCTATAACGGATTTCAGAACGGTTTGAGCAGGATGTGGAAGGGCTATACCGAACTCAATGAAGTCAGGGAAGAACTTCGGAAGACCCGGAAGAAGCTCCAGCTTTATGAGACCCTTACGGAAGAAATAAGTGAAATAAAGAATGAAAACAGGAGATTCAGAAATCTTCTCGGCAGAAAGGAGAAGATCCCCTACGAATCCATACCGGCAACCGTTATATCAAAAGACCCGGACAACTGGTTCCGGACGCTGATTATCGACCGGGGCAGTGACAACGGTATACAGGTCAACATGCCTGTTCTGGCCTTCCAGAACGGGAACAAGGCCATTGTGGGAAAGATAGCCGAAGCAAGAGGAAGTATATCCAGAATTATTCCTATCATATCGACCGATATCAGGATCGGAATCAAGTTTCAGGAGAGCAGGTACCCGGGGCTGCTCAGGGGGTATTCCAGTAATTCCAATCTCTCGGTCGTTGATTATGTGAGCAGAAATGCCGAGGTGAAGTTTGGCAGTATTTTGATTACATCGGGCCAGGGGGGTGTATTCCCGCCGGGGCTCCTGGTAGGGAAGGTCCTGAAATCCGAAATACTGGAATCCAGCGCTTATCAGAAGATCATTGTCAAACCGGCCATCGACTATAACCTCCTGGAGGAGGTTTTTGTTGTTTTAAAAGTGCCCGATAAAGACCTGGTGGAGCTGTTTGAAGGGAAAAAATGATATTTTCATATATATATACAGCGGTATTGGCTCTTATCTGCCTTATTGTGCAGGGGCATTCCTCCTTTGATGTCATAAGGATCGCGGGAGTTAAACCGGACCTCCTTTTTATCCTGGTGATCTTTTGCGGTTACAGCTTCGGTTCTTTCTATGGTGAAGTTACCGGGTTTATCGGCGGACTTTTTCACGATTCAATATCCAACTCTCCGCTGGGACTCCTTGCGTTTCCGAAAATGGCCATGGGTTTTGTCATAGGGATGCTGGGACGGTCTGTCATTAAGAGCAACCTGGTTACAATTACACTGCTCCTGTTTATTGCGTCAATTCTTAAAGGTATTATCACACTGATGATCTGTTATGTCTTTCACGAATCCATGGTATCGGAGTCACTGGGCATTATTCTGCCGGAATCCTTTTACAATGCCATACTGGCCCCGCCCCTCTTTTTCATATTTGACAGGATCTTCCAGAACGAGATTGAAAAGGGGGGCAATCTCTAAGATGGTTCAGACATCCCTAAAAGGCAGGATGTTGGAAGCTTTCAGATTCAGGATGTATTTTTTCATAACAGTTGTTTCTCTTATCTTCCTTGCCCTTATCATTCAGCTTATCAATCTCCAGATCATTCATGGCAGTGAATACAGGGAGAAGTCCCGGTCCAATATGGAGGACTTTATCCCCATCCCCGCAACAAGGGGAGAGATCTACGACAGGACTTTTACCGGGAACAAACCCGGCGTGAGTGTCGTCACAAACCGGCCTTCATTTAATATTACCACCATCCCCGCGCGGTTTAAATCCAGAAAGAAAATGAAAAGAGTCATGGATAATCTGCGAAATCTCCTTAAGATTCCCGAGGAGAATATAAATCTTGACCTCAGGGAGAGGAACCCCTGGGAGAGAATTGTCATAATCGAAGATGTGAATTTTGAATCAATTGTGAGGATTGCTTCCAATCAGCACCTTGTACCGAACATCGACTGGGAAGACGCGCCGGTGAGAGTCTACAACTTCAACAACATTTTTGCCCATGTTGTGGGATATATCGGCAGTATCAGCAGGGAGGAGTATGGCCGGCTGAAGCGTTCCGGGTACAGGTACTACCAGAAGATCGGGAAAACAGGTATCGAGAAAAATTATGACAGCCTGCTCCGGGGAAAGGACGGTTTTATAAAGAGAATTGTTGATGTAAAAAACCGTACCGAAGGGGAACAGGTGGGTCTTGAACCTGTTTCCGGCAGCAATATCATTCTGACCCTTGATTATGAGGTCCAGAAGGCCGCCCGCGAGGCCCTGGGAGAGAAGAAGGGTTCCGCCATTGCCATCAAGGTCTCTACCGGTGAGGTCATCGCCCTGGTCAGCAAGCCCGATTTTGATCCCAACCAGATGATTTCAAAGGACAACGGCGAAATCATCAGTAAGCTGTTGAAGGACAAGGACAGGCCTTTCCTTAACAGGGTCATACAGGCGAAATATCCTCCCGCGTCCACCTTTAAGCTGGTAACGGCAATAGCGGCCCTGGAGACCGAAAAGTCCTATCCCGGTAAGGTCTTCTTTTGTCCCGGAAAGTATACTCTCAAAGGGTACAGGGACAAAGACTTCTACTGTATCCAGGCCCATGGCAATCTCGATTTGCAGAACGCCATAGCCCACTCCTGCAGTGTCTATTTCTACAGGCTCGGTTACCAGATAGGACCCACCTCGATAATGACCTACGCGGGATACCTCGGTCTGGACCAGAAAACAGGGATCGATATACCGGGTGAGGAGAAGAGCTTTATCCCTTCCCGGAAATGGAAGCTCCGGACTTACGGCCAATCATGGTTTGACGGTGATACCCTGAACATGTCCATAGGGCAGGGTTTCCTCAACATTACTCCCATCGCCATGGTCAATCTGGTCGCGGCCATTGTCAACAACGGTATCGTCTACAAACCCAAGGTCATAAAGGAGATCCGAACAGCCGACAACAGCAGGGTCGTAAAGGGATATACAAAGGAAAGGCTCAGGGAAACTCCTCTCTCTCCCCTTACTCTTAAGAGCATCAAGACCGGCATGAGGATGGGTGTGCTTATTGGTACACAGCAGCTGCTTAAGAATATGAAGGTACAGGTTGCCGGTAAGACCGGTACCGCGCAGACCCGTTCAATCAGGAAAGAGGATGCCACTCAGCATGCCTGGTATATCGGGTACGCCCCCTATGACGCCCCTGCGGAGAAAGCGATTGCCGTTGCCGTAATGGTAGAGTACGGACAGTGGGGCGCTATGAGTGCCCTGCCTGTTGCCGGCAAGATGATTTCAAAAATGGAAGAGCTGGGATATTTTAAATGAGAAAGATTGACGGGATCTACAAGATTGACTACCTGCTGGTCATTACGGTGATTATACTCACGGCCCTGGGAATACTGATGATATACAGTACCGGGTTTGATCCCATTGTCAAGACAAACAGCGGTCTCTTTAAAAAACAGATACTCTGGTTTATCTTCGGATTTCTCATGATGCTGGCAGTTACTTTTGTCAACTACCAGCAGTTGGGTGACTATTCACTCCATCTCTACGGTCTGCTTGCGGTCATACTTCTCTTCACCACAATATTCGGGACTCCCATAAGAAACACCCGTGCCTGGCTCAATCTCGGCATGTTTAACATTCAGCCGTCGGAGTTCATGAAACTGGTCCTTGTCATCGTCCTGGGGAAGTATCTTGAACTCCGTGAGAGGGACATCAAGAATTTCAGGGAGCTCCTGATTCCTTCTCTCATAACACTTGTTCCGGTGGTCATCGTTGCCAAACAGCCCGACTTCGGGACGGCAATAATATTTATTCCGATTCTCTTTACCATGCTCTTCGTGGGAGGAGCGGATGTCTTCCACCTTCTTTCCATTATTACGGTATTCGGGATCGCGCTTATCGTTCCCATGATCATAACATACAGGGAATGGGTCGGGGTCCAGGATACCAACTTTATCCTCGACTTTTTCAAGGATGTTAACATGCTCTTTCTTGTATCGGGGATTTTACTCCTGCTCTCCGTTCTTTCTTATGTTGCGCACAGGATGCTGGTAAAAAAGGTAATGCGGAAAATCTACATTCCGGGGGCTGTTATCTCCCTGGGTCTCCTCTTTTCGGTAATCATCCAGAAGTTCTTTCACGACTACCAGAAGAAGAGGATCCTGGTATTTCTGAACCCTGACCTCGATCCCCACGGTTCAGGTTATAATATCATCCAGTCCAAGATAGCTATCGGTTCCGGGGGATTTATCGGGAAGGGTTTTCTCAAGGGGACCCAGTCACAGCTCGGTTTTCTTCCCGAGAAGTCCTCTGATTTTATCTTCGCGGTGGTCGCGGAGGAGTGGGGGTTTATCGGGGCAATACTTGTTATACTCCTGATGATGATTCTCATTTTCAGAGGGATCCAGATATCATTTGAAGCAAAGGACAAGTTCGGCGCGCTTCTTGCAAGCGGAATTACCGCAATCTTCTTTTTCCACTCCCTGATAAATATCGGGATGGTCATAGGGATCATGCCGGTGACGGGACTCCCCCTCAGTTTCGTTTCCTACGGAGGCTCAAACCTGGTCATGTCCATGCTGGCCATAGGCATCCTGATCAATATCAGGATGAGAAAGTTTGTTCATTGAGAAATAAAAAATTCACTCTGTGATAAAAAAAACTTTATTTTTTTAAATCCCGGCAGTATTAATAGTATATATGTTCGTATCCATAAAGCCCCATAATCCCGGAGGGGGTATAAGAGGATTTATAGTATAAATCTTACGCCCCCTTTGGGGGCTGGGGGGGGAAAGAGAAATTGGGGAAAGAAGGGGATGGAAACAACAAAGGTAAGAACAGCAAGTAGAAGGTTGATATGAAAGAAGCAAAAAAAGCGGTAGTTCTCCTCAGTGGAGGCCTCGATTCGGCCACAACGGCTGCCATTGCACAGGGAAGGGGCTTCCGGATTTCCGCGCTGACATTCAGCTACGGGCAGAGGCACGATGTAGAGATAGAGTCCGCGAAAAAACTGGCGGTGTTTTTCAATATCAAAGACCATATCATTATTGAGCTTCCCGGGCAGATCTTCCACTCCGCACTTATGAAAAATTCCGTTATTGAAGTGCCGAAAAAGGGAAGAGATGTCAACGGAGAAACAATCCCGGTGACCTATGTTCCCGCAAGGAATATACTCTTCCTCTCATATGCCCTCGCCTATGCCGAGTCCATAGGCGCACGTGACATCTTCATAGGTGCCAATGCCGTTGACTACAGCGGCTACCCGGACTGCAGGCCGGAATTTATTGAGGCTTTCAACAAGATGGCCAACACGGGAACAAAGGCGGGTATTTCCGGTGACTGCTTTAACATTGAAGCGCCCCTTCTTAAGATGGAAAAGTCGGATATTATTAAAAAGGGGACAGAACTGGGAGTGGATTACTCAATGACCCACAGCTGCTATGATCCCGATGAAGATGGTGTTTCCTGCGGGGTCTGTGACAGCTGTACCATCAGGAGACGGGGCTTTCATAAATCGGGAATAAAGGACCCCGCCCGGTACAGGGATTGCAGTGACTGATCATCCGGGCAGGGGGTATATCAGGCAGCTCCCTCTCCTCCTTCTTGATCTTTTCGTCCCCGGGAACTGCGTAAGGTGCGGATGCAGCATATCAGTATCAGACAGGAACCTCTGCTCTTCATGCTTTGATGAAATTGATTATCTCGGGGAGAGCTGCGGCAGGTGTTCCGGCATCATGGACAATGGGGAGTGCACCATCTGCGGAAGCAGGGAATTCTATCTTGAAAGGAACATCTGCATGGCGGATTTTTCCGGTGTAATGAAGGAGATTATTGAAAACTACAAGTTTAAGGGAAGAAGGGCCCTGAAGCGGATAATTGCCGGGGCTGTTTTCAAACATACTGACTTAAAGGATCTTGATGTTGACATACTGACTTCGGTACCGGTAAGCAGGCGAAAGAAGTGGAAGAGAGGATATAACCACTCGGAGGAGATATCAAAGCTCCTCTCCGGTGTACTGAAAAAACCGTACAGGGAACTTCTTTATGAAAAGGGAAAGAGAGGAGGACAGAAATTTCTCGGTTACCGGGAGAGGTTTCTTAATATCATCAACAGGTTTGGCGTTAAAAAAGGTGTGGATATCGGCGGTAAGCGGATATTGCTGGTGGATGACATCTTTACCACCGGGGCAACAATAAACGAGTGTGCCCGGGTCCTCCGTGAAGAAGGGGCGGAAAATGTTTTTTCCGTGACTATTGCCCGGACCGGTGTAAAAAAAGCTTGAAATTGTCATAAAATAATAATAATAATGCCATTAAAGCTTTTCTCATTTTCATCTATGTGTAAATGTAAATCATTAAGCTCAGTCGTTATCCTCATAAATTAAATAAATGTGGAGTTTTGAAAATGAAGCGATCTGTCCATGATAATATCGAGATAATTACCCTTGACGGAAGGATTGATCAGGATAGTTCCGAGGAACTGGAAACTGTTTTGCAAGAGTGCCTTGACAAAAAACAGTATAATATCTGTATTGATATGATCGATGTTAAGCATATATGCAGTTCCGCTCTGGGAGTGCTTGTTGCTGTCAAGAGAAGGATCAAGGACCATGAGGGGGACATCAAGCTGGTCATTATAAGTGACAATCTTCTGAAACTGTTCCAGACAACCATGCTCGACAAGGTGTTTGAAATATACGATTCAAAAAGAGAATGCCTGGGGACCTTTGACTGATATTTCTCCCCTGAAAACTTAATATGAATATGAAACCGGATTTAAAGTCAATATTAGAACCTGTCAGCGGTTACCTGGATGAGGTTGACAGTGATATAAAAGAAAAACTTACAACAGGGGTGCCGGTTATAGACAATACGTCGCTTCATCTCTTCATTAAAGGAGGGAAGAAGATAAGGGCCGCCCTGGTTATCCTGGCCGGGGGCCTCAGGGGGACTCCCCCTGACCGGATCGTTGAAGTGGCCTCGGCTACGGAGATATGCCATGCCGCTACCCTTGTCCATGATGATATTATTGATAAATCGCTGCTGAGGCGGGGAGATATTACCGTATCGGAAAAGTGGGGCAATAAAGTGGCGGTCCTTGCGGGGGACTTCATGTACACAATGGCCCTGGATACCATTGTCAGCATGGGAAAACCGGAGATGTTTCCCGTTATCGTTCAGGCCACGCGTGACATGGTCAAGGGTGAACTCTACCAGCTCCAGTACTCGGCGGTTGATGTGATCAACAGGGAACATTACTTCAACATCATAGAACTGAAGACTGCCCGGTTCATGGGCGCATGCGCCAAGCTGGGGGGGCAGATGGCCGGTTTCCCGGAGGAGACATGCGACCGGCTTTTTAGTTTCGGCCTCAATCTCGGTTTTGCCTTTCAGATCGTGGATGATACACTTGACGTTATTGATAATACAATAACCGGGAAAGACACAGGGAACGACTTTATGGATGGGAAGGTGACTCTCCCCTTTCTTCAGATGCTTGACAATATGGATGAAGAGAAGAGGAAGCAGTTCAGGGATATGGCCGCTGATCCCAAAAGGGAGAATTGGGAGATTATAAAAAAAGAGTTGAAGAATTCCGGTGGAGTAGAATATTCTCTTGAAGCGGCCAGGGAGTATATCTCCAGTGCCGGGGAAATGCTTGAGGAATTTCCGGAGTCTGAATACAGGGAGACTCTTGTGCGGATAGGCGGCTTTTTTGTTGACAGGAGCTTTTAGGAGCTCCCTTTAACTCATAGTCTCGGGGAGGAGATATGATTACCAAAGAGAAGGAAGAAGTCTTAAAGTACTACAATTTCGGGCTCACTGCATACAAGCAGATGAAGTGGGATGAGGCCATTAAAGCCTTTGAGATGGCACTGAAGGTCGATCCCGGTGACGGTCCGTCAAAAGAATACTTAAAACGGTGTAATGAATTTAAAGAAGACCCGCCGCCTGAAGATTGGGACGGCGTATATGTCATGAAGACTAAATAGTTCAGGAGTATTTTTACAGCTTATGGCGAAGAAGATTATCCAGGTTAACAAAAATCCTGTATACGATATAGGAATGATAGCAACTGTGTTCGGGAACGACACCGAATTTTACGGTGACCTTTCCTTTACAAAGTCACTGCAGATTAACGGAAAGTTCGAGGGCGAGATAAGCTCTGGCGGTTACCTTGTTGTGGGAGAGGGTGCTGATGTAACGGCCAATATCAAAGCTGAAACAGTCATTCTCCAGGGAACGGTGAGGGGAAACATTGAGGCGCTCAAGAAACTGGAGATACATTCCACAGGGGCCCTCTACGGAAATATCAGGACCGCAAAACTTAAAATCGCGGACGGTGTTGTCTTTGAGGGCAAATGCGAGATGATCAAACCCTATGAGAAGAAGTCCGATGCCCAGAAAACAGAAAAAAGTGCCGTGAAGGATTCTGCCTGATACATTAAATATATCCCTTAAAGAAAAGGCTTGCCGGTGATGAAAGAAGCCTCATACTATGAAAAGCGTGACGGTAACAGTGTGGAATGCAGGCTCTGTCCTCACAACTGCAAAATTTCAGAGGACCGGACGGGGATCTGCGGAGTAAGAAGAAACAGAAAGGGGAAACTCTACTCCGAAATATACGGCCAGCTAACATCGGTTGCCATGGACCCCATTGAGAAGAAGCCCCTCTACCACTTCTATCCGTCATCATCTATTCTCTCCATAGGGACCAGGGGCTGCAACATGAAATGTCCCTACTGCCAGAACTGGCAGATCTCCCAGGACCTCTCTGCCCGGACAACCGTCTATTCTCCCGAGGAAATAGCGGAGGCTGCCTCCCGGAAAGACTCCATCGGAGTAGCATATACATACTCGGAACCGGTAATATGGTTCGAATATGTGGTCGATACGGCCAGGATTGTTTCAGACAGAGGGTTGAAGAATGTCCTTGTTACCAACGGGTTCATAAACCCCGAGCCTCTTGATGAACTTCTTCAGTATACTGATGCCATGAACATTGATCTCAAGGCATTCAATCCCGAAACATATAAAAAAGTCCAGAAAGCAACACGTGAAGGGGTAACATCAACAATTGAACAGGCCCATGGCAGGTGTCACATTGAGATAACAACCCTTTTGGTAACCGGAATAAATGACACTCTGGAGGAGATGAAGGAGATCATTGATTTTATCTCATCCATTGATAAAAATATCCCCTGGCACATATCACGATACTATCCCAACTACAGGTATAACTCCCCGGCAACAGATATCGATCTCATGATGAAGGTCTGTGACCAGGCGGTCAAAAAGCTCTCTTATGTCTACTGCGGCAATATCCCCTCCGGCTACAAGGGCAATGATACTGCCTGTCCTTCATGCGGGGCCCTCCTCATTGAAAGGAGCGGATACTTCACCGGGATCAAAAACTGTGAAGCCGGCATATGTAAAAAATGCGGTTATCAGACAGGCATTATCAACTGATTTTTTTCAGGTGCATTTTAAATATCTTTTTATGGGGTCTAAGGGGTGAAACCCCTTAAAAGCCCCGCAGGGCCCCTGCAACAGGCGGGCGTGAATTATTTTTGCCCGAAAAATAATTCACGTTTTTTTTTCTCATTTTTTTATTTTTTTTTGACCGGACGGACGGATTTTAGTATATTATTCTGGTGGTCAGAAATGAGAAAATTAAAAGAAAAGAAGATTTTAACAAAAACGGGAGTTTTCCCGCTCCTCTTACTCATTATTGCTCTTTTTGCGGTAACCGGCTGTGAGGGCGATAATTTTAACAATGTCATTGACCGGGAAAATACGGAGGCCAGTAAACCTGTTCCGGGGAACAGCGGTCTCCTGAATATTTCCGGTGTAGCAACCAGCAGTCTGAAGCTTGACTGGGTACCTGCAACAGATAACAATACCGATTCCAACACTCTCCAGTACAGGATCGTCAAGGTCAACCTTGCTGATATTGATACCCTTGTGGGTACCGATGATTACGGTGAAGTTGTGATGGACTGGACAAGCAATGTGAAATCGGTCATTATTGCCGGCCTGAGTCCCGGTGAGACTGTATATTTCAATGTACAGGTACGGGACAGGGACGGACTTATGTCAGCGTACCTTCCGGCTTCGGTAACAACAAGTACAGACGGTTCATCGGGCGATTCAGACCCGGTCTCTATCTATTCCGCGGGTACCGGGACAGGTGATCTCGTATCCCCTCTTACAAGTTCAGCCAGGAGCGACCTGGACGCCATATGTACTGCTGCCAATCCCGGGCTTACATGCGGCAATATACGGGCGTTTATCAGTCTTTCCGGCAGTGATTGTATCAAGAACTTCACGGCAAACTATAATGTCCCTGCAAAGGGAGAGATAATAAGTACGACCGGTAAAATTCTCGGGTACAGATGGGCGGATATCCTTGACGGGACCGTTAATATGAACCTCCTGAACGCGGGGATCGCATCGCAGTCATGGTGGTCAGGGTCAAACGCAGACGGCAGTTTCAACAGCGCGAATACATGCAACAACTGGACCGACGGGACCAGCGGATACCAGGGACTTGCCGGTGAGCAGAACGAGATTGACGGGGAGTGGATAGCCGGTACTACCCGTAATTGCAATAACTCTCTGGAGCTTCTCTGCATCTGCTGGTAGAGAGTGAAAGTGTCGTTGGCGCAAAAAGTAAAAAATGTGTTGCGCTCTCAATGAATACAATTTTTTATTGAAAGAGATGGTGAATAGTTTTAAAATTAAGAATGAGGGACAGAAAAACAGATAGAATTCGGTTTAAAAAATATATATTTCTCTATATATCCGCAATACTATTAACATCGGGGGATCTCTCTTACTCCCTGCCTGAAACTGAAAAAACTCCCCTGCGCCGGATCATTGTTGAAGCTACCGGCGGGTACTCCCTGCTCAACGGTTACTATGATCAGAAGCTGGACTCGTCACCGGCTTTTCTCCTGAAGACATCAACGGACATATACTCCCCCCTCTTCATACAGGGAATGTTTTCTTATTCATCATACAGTTTCAGGGAGAGCAGCGGATCATACATCGGCCGCTATTCACTCTACCTGGGGCCGGTCTTGAGATACGGGATATACGGGCACTTTTTATTAACCGGAGGTCTCTACATAACGGAAAGTATCTTCACTCTCAGGGCCAGCCGGCTCTATCGAACCGAGAGGACCTATAAGACCGGTTTTGCGGCTTCCGCCGGTTTAGCGTTCTCTTTTACACCTGAGATCATTGCGGAGGCGGGTGTTCTGGTCTCGCAGTCACGGCTCTCCGGAGAGCCGTTCAGGGATATAAATTTCACTCTGGGTGCGGGATACAGTTTCAACTTCTATCCCACGGTTTATAAGAAAAAATTCCAGGAAACCAGAAAGGCGCTCACTGAGCTTGAAAAGCTTGAAGGTCTCTATAACAGCGGTGTGTTATCGTATAACGAAGGGGATATTGACCAGGCCGGTAAATATTTTAAGAAGATTGTTGACCTCAAGACCGGGTTCAGAGATACTGCTGAATATATAAAGATTATTGGTGAAATAAAAAAAGATTTGGAAACGGCAGATAAATTCAGTGAAGAGGGGAATGCGATCCGGGCAATTCCCCTTCTGTCAAAATGGGAGAAACAGGTCCCGGCTGCAAAGGAAAAGCTGGAAAAACTTCGCAGGGACCTCGCGGATGAAGCATTGAAGCTGGAGACAATGGGGATCCGGGCATTTGACAAAAAGGAATACAGGAAATCGATCAGGCTTCTCAGCAGGGTGCTCCTGATCGACCCGGAGAACAAAAAGGCCAGGCTTTATCTTAACCGCGCCCGCCGTTATCTGGACACTATTGAGAAATTCAGGTAGGTCCGGCTTATGAAGCTGAAGTATAAGCTGATACTCCTCCTTCTCACTGTAATAATCTTCGCGTCATTCCCCCTCTCTTACTTCATCCTCCTCAAGCAGGAGGAAGAGAAGATCTCGTCTGTTATGCAGCGGGGCAGGATACAGACCCGGCTCCTCGCCTACACAGTGATGAATACCCTCCTGGTGAACGGGGGTGATATTGACGCTTCACGGATCGATACCCGGACAACACTTGATTTGCTTAAACCCCTGAAGTCAGACGGGGTTGTGTTTACTGAGATTATTCTCCTTTCATCCAAGAAGAAATATAACGGTATTGTGATCAATTCCGCCGCTTTTCAAGAGGACATACCCTGGAAAGCCGGGACGGAGAGAATTGATGAAAATATGCTTCTCCTGCTTCGTCGTGTGGGAAATAAAGAGATCATATACACAAAAGATGCGGACAATCTCTTCTACCAGTTCGTGGAACTTGCGGCGCCGGAGAACCTCCCCCCTCTCTGTCTCGGGAGGATCGTCTATTCCCGGGATGAGGTCCTCAAGCCTGTTTACCGAATGAGGAAAATTGTTTACCTGGCGACACTTACGGCGGCTTTCCTTGTAGGGCTTCTCGGTCTTGTTTTCAGCCGTGTAATATCCGGCCCCCTGGACAGGCTGACCAGGGCCGTAAGCGGGATAGAAACAGGGAAAAGGGACTTCACCCTGGACATGAAAAGGAATGATGAGATCGGGAAACTGGCCATAACCTTTGATCACCTTGTGAGGACCATCAACCTGGAGATGAACGAACTTGTCGATGCCAACAGGGAACTCTCCCGGCTGGACAAACTGAAGGACGACTTCCTGGCGAACATATCCCATGAGCTGAGGACCCCCCTCAATGGTATGATAGGACTGGCTGAATCAATAGCAGGCGACCCGGCCAATAAGTCTGATTCTGAAGTTCGCCGTGAGCTTGATCTTATCGTAAAGAGCGGGAGGCGCCTCTCCTCCCTTGTGGATGATATCCTTGACTTCTCCATGCTGAAGAACAGGGACATCGTCCTCAACAGGAAAGCTGTTGATATATACTCTATTATCGCCATGGTGTTTACAATAATGGCGCCCCTGGCGGAAGGGAAAGCGCTTGTCCTGAACAACATGATTAAACCGGAAGAGGTCTACGTTTTTGCCGATGTGAACAGGCTCCAGCAGATAATGCTAAACCTCATAGGGAATTCCATGAAATTTACCATTGAGGGAAGTATTACCGTTGAGGCAGAGAAGGGTCAATCGGGAGATATGAATATTATCCATGTTTCCGATACCGGGATCGGGATACCGGAGGAGAGTTTAAACAGGGTTTTCCAGTCATTTGAACAGGCTGATGAATCGGTTTCAAGAAGGTTCGGGGGAACAGGACTGGGTCTTGCCGTTACCAAACAGCTGGTTGAACTTCATGAAGGGAGTATAGAAGTAGAATCCAGGCTGGATGTGGGAACAAAATTCTCAATTTACCTTCCCGCTGCGGAAAAGCCCGTCAACGGGGAAGCCGTCAGTGAAGAGCACGACATAGAAACAATAAAACCGGCTGAAATACACAGGGAGGTTGTCAACAGGTACACACCGAAAATGAAAGAACTCAGCAGGGAGAGCACGGGAACAGTTGCCGTAGTGGATGATGATCCGGTTAACCTCCAGGTTCTCATCAATGTACTCTCGTCAGAAGGATATATCGTAAGAACATTTGCAAACGGGCAGGAGGTCCTTGACTACCTGGGGACGGAGATCCCCGATTGTCTTATCCTTGATGTCATGCTCCCGCTGATGTCGGGATTTGAAGTCTGCGGTATTATCAGGGAGAAATACACCACCTACCAGCTGCCGGTCATCATGCTCACAGCCAGGACCCGGCTCAAAGACCTGGTGGACGGTCTTGAATTCGGAGCTAATGACTACCTGACAAAACCGGTGAACAGGGAGGAACTGATAACAAGGGTCAGGAACCTGGTCACTCTTAAACAGTCAGTCATCCATCATAATGAGCTGAGCATTATCAAGCATGACCTTGAGATGGCCCATGAAATTCACAGTGCCGTCATTCTCAAAAAAATCCCGGATATTGAAGGTTTCGAGCTTGCAGTGAGGTTTAAGTCGATGATTGAACTGGGGGGTGATTTTTACGATGTGATCGATATTGACAAAAGGAATGCCGGTTTTTTTGTGGCGGATGTATCGGGACACGGAATATCATCAGCCATCATCTGTACAATGCTCAAGATGTCATTCGATTACAACAGGGACAAGCTGACTTCCCCCGGGGAGCTTTTCTGCTCACTTAACCAGTCGCTTTTCGGCCAGATGCATGACAACTACATCACCGGAGTTTATGCCTGGATCGACAGGAAGAACAAAAGGATCTGTCACGTAAACGCGGGCCACTGGCCAATCCTGATTATCAGGGAGGGGAGAGATGAGGTCATAGCCGAGAGAGGCATGGGGACGCCATTCGGCTGGCTTAAGGACATTGAGTATAAGGAGATCTCAGAGGAGCTTGAGAAGGGTGACAGGATCATCTTCTACACGGACGGACTGATTGAGGAGAGAAGTCCCGATGGGGAAATGTTCGGTTTCAACAATTTCACGGACCTTGCCCTGAAACTGAGGAACAGGCCCGTCGATGAATTTGCCGATGAGATGCTTCTTGAGATCAGGAACTGGGCCAACAAGGCCCCCCATGAGAGCCTCTATGATGATATTACTCTTATTGTCCTTGATTATCATTAGGGAGACTTACATGAAGAAAGCATTAATCATATACTACTCCCAGCACGGGACCACTGCCGCCATAGCAGAGAGTGTTGCCGAAGGTCTCAGGTCAAAAAATTTCAGTGTTGAGTATGTAAACATAAAGGAGAATGAGCCCCGTGATCTTCTCTCTTATGACCTCCTGGTTATCGGTACTCCTGTCTATTACTACAGGCCCGCATATAACATTCTTGATATTATAAGCGGTTTTCCCAATCTTAATGGATTACCCGTGGCCCTGTTTCTTCTGTATGGGACACATCATTTCAATGCCTGCCGTTATCTGGAGAAGATCCTTGTTAAAAAAGGTGCGGATATTAAAGGCTGCGCGCATTATACCGGTGACGATCTCTTCATCGGCTATCTCAGGGAGGGATACCTCTTCTCACCGGACCATCCTGATCTTACCGAAAAAAACAGGGCGGTAAAATTCGGTAATGATCTGGTTGATGCACTTGAGAATAAAAACAGCCTGGTCTCAGGCACTCAAAGCAGACCGGGACCGGTCTACATGATGGAAAAACTTTTCTTCTCCCCATGGATGATAAGGAACATCCACAGCCGGTTCCTGAAGGCTGACGGGAAAAAGTGCAACAACTGCGGCAGCTGCATCAGGGAGTGCCCAACCGGCAACATCAGCCGGAGGGATGACGGGAAGATGGTTTTTGGAGGAAACTGCATCTTCTGTCTCACATGCCAGCTTAAGTGCCCCCGGGAAGCCGTATCCTCAACCGTAGACTGGTTGCTTATGAAGCCCTTCCTTGTCTACAATACCCGGTCCGCGGCAAAGAATCCCATGATTGACACTGTGAGGGTAAAGCTCGCGAAAGGGCGGATAGAGAGGCTGTAATTTATCTTTGCCCTTATGTAAAAGAGCCCTTCCCCCAAAGAGAGAGTTTTAAAATAGAACTTGATTTTTTTTTACCCTTTTTTTAGCATACAGGGACACAATCCCGGTGTTTATTTCTCACTTCTCTTAATTGAATTTTGTTTTAACAGAGCAGATGTATCAAGACTGATTGATAGAAAAGGAGGGATCCATGGCTGAAGTAAAATGTATTCACTGCGGCGAAATGGTTTATGAAACATCAACGGAGTGCCCGAAATGCGGCAAACCCATCGCCAATCCCGATGCTCCCACGGATGTACTGGGATCACCACGGGAATGGAAAAAGGACGTCCAGAAAAAGAACACCATGCTGCCGATTATCCTGGTTGGCATTGCGGTGGCACTGGTTGTTCTGTTTTTTCTTTTAAGGTAGTTTTTTTCTCTTTACCACATCTTTCTTATTTAAGCCCCCCATCCCCCTGGGGGGCGCAAGATAGTAACCAAAAACTTCTTATGCCCCCTCAGGGGGTCAGGGGGTCTTTCTTCGCGTTCAACTCTTCCTCCCCGTTCCCGCTTTTCACAAAAACTGCTTGTTCTCTTTGCCCTGAAATATTATTCTGAATAATCAGGAAAAAGAAATGGAATTTCCCCTCTCAAAGATGAAGATCCTCGACTTTACCACCCTCCTTCCCGGGCCCTATGGGACAATGGTGTTGGCGGACCACGGGGCGGAGATAATCAAGATCGAGAATTTCAGGAACCCCGACCTGCTCAGGGCGCTTCCTCCCTTTGTGGATGCCCTGTCGGCGGGTTTTGCCCAGTTAAACCGGGGGAAGAAGTTCATGGGGCTGGACCTTAAAAAGGAGGAGGCCCGGGAAGTGGTCTACAGGCTGGTCAGGGATTACGATATTGTTATTGAACAGTTCAGGCCGGGTGTCATGGAGAGGCTGGGGATAGGCTATGAGAGCTTAAGAGAGATCAACGGCAGCCTGATCTACTGTTCAATTACCGGGTACGGTCAGACGGGAACTTGCAGCGGCAGGGCAGGTCATGATATCAACTACCTTGCCCTTTCCGGGATCAGTTCATTCTCGGGGAAGAAGGAGTCGGGTCCCGCTCTCAGCGGTATCCAGGTCGCCGATCTCGCGGGAGGGGGGATGAACATGGTCATTGCCGTTCTCATTGCCTATATTAAAAGGCTAACCACAGGAACCGGTGAAAAGATTGATGTATCCATGACAGATTCTGTCTTTTCCCTTGCTGCATCTACTGCCGCGGGTATCCTGGCCGGGGAGAGGGCCCCCGGCGCCGGGTCCACACTGCTCAACGGCGGTCATATCTATGACTACTACGTAACTTCCGACGGCAGGTATCTTTCCGTGGGTCCAATCGAAGAGAAATTTTTTAAGGAATTCTGCAGTATAATCGGTATTGAGGAGTTTGAATATTCGAAGCTGGGGAATGTTAAGAGTATCCGGGAGATGAAGAATGAGGTCGCCCTGAAAATAGCGGAAAAGAGACTTGATGAGTGGACAGCGATTTTCAGAAAATCCGATGCGTGCGTTGAACCGGTACTGGATCTTGAAGAAGCAATGGGATCTCCCCCTCTCTCTGAAAGGGAGATGGTTGTGAGGATAAAAAACTCTTCGGGGAACGAGATACGGCAGGTGGGAAATCCCCTTAAGTACGCGTCGGGAAAATATTACGCAGGTGAAGTGGGTAATTCTCCGGGGCATGATAACCGTTCTCTTCTTGAAGGGGCAGGGTATTCCGTTCCGGAAATTGAAGATCTTTATAACAGGGGGATTATCAACCTGTGGTAGCCGGTGAACAATTTACAGTGGAGGATGAAAAGTGCTCCCGGGAAT
Source organism: Spirochaetota bacterium (assembly GCA_050298055.1). GTDB lineage: Bacteria > Spirochaetota > UBA4802 > UBA4802 > UBA5550 > JBNKTL01. The sequence goes on along the minus strand of JBNKTL010000006.1, from coordinate 35,017 downwards.
AGAAGATATTCTTAAACTTGAATATTTCGGGAACACCCTGGGCAAGTACTTTCTTTTTACGGGAGTGCTGCTGGCGGGTATTCTCAGTTTGCTGATCTTCAGGCACATTGTCTTAAAGAGGCTTATCTCATGGTCAGAGACCACTTCAACATCGGTAGATAATTTTATCCTCACATCTATTAACAGGAAGGCGGTCCCCCTGGCATTTTTCGGGATCTTTTATCTCTCCCTGGGGACCTTAAAGCTGAACGGTGAAATTACCAGGTTTGCCGAACTTGCATGGGTGATTGTTTTTTCGGTTTTTGTTGTAATGATGGTTGCCGGCTTGATCGATTATTCCTTCAAAACCTACAGTGAGAAAAAAGGAAATGTCATCATCCCCAGGGGGATCGTATCCATCATCAAGGGCATTGTATGGATATTCGGACTGATATTTATCCTTGATAACCTGGGGTTCAGGGTATCTGCGATCATTACCGGTCTGGGTATCGGCGGTGTTGCCGTGGCAATGGCGTCACAGACCATTCTGAAAGACCTGTTCAACTATTTCGTCATACTTTTTGACAAGCCCTTTGAGAACGGGGACTTTATTGAGTTTGACGCGTTTTCAGGAAACGTGGAGCATATCGGCATAAAGACAACGAGGCTGCGGACACAGGGAGGAGAACAGCTTATCATTTCCAATTCCGATCTTACCGATTCAAAGATCAGGAACTACAGGAGAATGAACAGAAGAACGGTTATGTTTACTCTGGGTGTGGGATGCGGCACCGGTGACGAAATGCTCAGGAAAATACCCTCCATCATTGAAGAGATAATCAAGAGCCGCAATGATACGGAATTTTTGAGGGCCCATTTTCGAAAGTTTTCCGAATTCAGTCTCGATTTTGAGATCGCTTACAGGATCGATACACGGGAATTTGACAGGTACCTGGATATACAGCAGGAGATAAATCTTGAGATCAAGAGCAGGATGGAGAAAGAGGGAGTTGATCTTCCCTATCCCACCCAGGTTGTACTTCACAGAGGAATTAATTAGTTACCGGTGAATATTCAACATTATGTGTTATCTCCCCGAAGGTGGGGGAAACTACATTTGTTAGCCATAGAGATGAAAACATACATCTTAATTCAATAAAAAACATAACGGGCTGTTGATATTTTAGTGAATGTATATATATTAAACATAGAGATAAATCGTTAAAAAAGGAGATGTAATGAAAGAGATAGCGGGAACAGAGAACAGGGTCCTGAGTGTAGACCTGGGGAAGAAGAAGTTTGAAGTAGTGGAAATAAGCAGGTCTCTCAGGGAGAACTACCTGGGAGGCAAAGGACTGGCCCTTAAGCTTCTCTTTGACAGGCTTAAGCCGGGGTCTGACCCCCTGGGTGAGGAGAATATCTTTGTTATCATGACCGGTGTTCTTACGGGTACGGGCGCGCCCTGCTCCGGGAGGTTTTCTGCCGTTACCAAATCTCCTCTTACGGGGATCATTGCCCATTCCTCCTGCGGCGGTCCCTTCGGTATGGCCCTCCGGACTTCCGGATGGGACGGTCTGATCATTCGGGGAAAGGCAAAAAGCCCTCTTTACCTTCTCATCGATTCCCGGGGTGTTACCTTTAAGAGCGCGGCGAAGCTCTGGGGCAAGGACACTGCCGCTTCACAGAAACTCATTGAAAAGGAAGGGAGCGGGTCGCTTGTCATCGGGCCTGCAGGGGAGAACCTTGTCTCCTATGCGAATATCTGTTCCGGTCACAGGTTTTTCGGCAGGGGAGGAATGGGGGCCGTCCTGGGGGCAAAGAAGCTGAAAGGCCTGGTGGCTGCGGGCAAAGAGGTCAAAATAATTCCCGCTGACAGGAAAAAGTTCACCAGGGCCGGCAGCAGGCTGAAGAAATATATCAACAGCAACAGTATGACATCGGTGTCGTACAGGAATTTCGGTACCGGCGCAAATGTCAACTTCTGCAATGCCGCGGGAATACTTCCGGTGAGGAATTTCACTTCCGGTTCACACGAGGATGCCCCTCTTGTTTCGGGGGAGGAAATCGTGGAGAATTACACCACGAAGTTTTCCACCTGTAAGCCCTGTTCAATCCTCTGCGGACATAAATTCGAAGCAGGGGGGAAGATGAGACAGGTCCCGGAATATGAAACCACAGGTCTCCTGGGGACAAACCTGGAAATCTTTGATCCTCTTCTCATTGCGGAATGGAACGATATCTGCGGTAAAATGGGCATTGATACAATTTCCGCGGGGGGGACCCTCGCGTGGGCCATGGAGGCGGAGGAGAAGAAGATCTTTAAGACAGGACTGAAATTCGGCTCACCCAGGGGTATCGGTAAAATGCTCCGGGACATTGCCCTGAAAAAAGGGAAGGGGAGAGACCTTGCCGCGGGAAGCAGGGCCCTTTCGGAGAAACACGGGGGAAAGGATTTTGCCATCCATGTGAAGGGTCTGGAGATCGCCGCCTATGATCCCCGGGGTGTTACGGGTCACGGACTCTCCTATGCCACGGCAAACAGGGGAGGGTGCCACCTTTCAACCTCTCTCTGCGTTGTGGAAGGCTTCCTGAACATGGCGGACCCCTTTTCGGAAAAGGGAAAACCTTACATGGTCAAGTACTTTGAAAACTGTTTCGCCGGGGTCAATTCCCTTCATATCTGCCAGTTTACCTCCTACGCGGTCTTCCTTGAACCGTTCATCGTTAAATTCTCTCCTTTTCCGGTACTCAGGTTCTTCATGGACAACCTGACTCCCGCCGCCCTGGGCATGATGGATATCAGCATATACCCGGACCTCTGGTCGGGGGTCACCGGGATACCCCTGAACAGCTCAAAGTTCCTGAAAGCGGGGGAGAGGATCCATGTCCTGGAAAGGTATATGAACACCCGGGAGGGTATCAGCAGGGAAGACGATACGCTCCCCGGAAGGTTTCTTAACGAGGGGAGAGAGGATGATCCCCTTCACAGGACTCTTAATTTAGAGAAGATGCTTGATAAGTACTATAAAACGAGGGGCTTTGACAGACAGGGGGTCCCCACGGAGAGGACATTGAAGAGACTGGGGATAAGAGAGGGATAAGGATATCGCCTATGACGGCACCACTGGGGAAAGCGCTTGTCGTAACAGGTCTTATCATTACCTTTATCGGTATAATATTTATCTTCAGGGACTCGCTGCCTTTTCTGAAGTTTTTCGGGAAGCTGCCGGGGGATATTTCAATTAAAAGGGAAAACTTCAGTTTTTATTTTCCCCTGACAACGTCTATCATCATCAGTATTATCCTGACCATCATTTTTTACCTGGCCAATAAGTTCAGGTAGGGGGTTTAAGAAGTTCCGGGTTTTGAGTTCCGAGTTTCAAGTTTCAAGTTAAGAGGAAGAGTTTTGTTGCAGATTAACGCAGATAGACGCGGATGAGGAAAAGTTTCGGGTTGAAGATTAGCCGATTTCTTCATTTAATTGTTTTTTTGTTTTATTTGGATCTTGCCTGCAATCAAGCACTCTCCATATCAAAATATCATCTTTTTCGATTTTATAATAAATAGCATAGGGGAACCGTCTTGAAAGCATTCTGAAATAACCAAATTGCCTGGGATGAATTCCAGCATACAAAATCAATGAATCAATATCAGAAAACAGGGAGTCAAAAAAGTATTCACCAAGGTTTTCAGCTAGTTTTTCGTAAAACATCCTCCCTCTTTTCAAATCATTATAGGCAGAACTCAGTATTCGGATGTTCATTTAAATTCTTTTCTCAGAAGTTTTTTGGCTTCACTCCAATCGATTATCTTTTCCTTACCTTCAGCCATTCTTTTTTCAGTTTTTTTTAGCTCATCTTCGTGCCATTTTGGCGATACATATTCTTTATCGTTTAAAGTTAATTCTTCCCAGAGAAATTCCATCATTTTTAACTTTTCTCTTTTTGGAAGTTCATGAATGCTTTGTAGTAAATCCATTTTTCTATCCTCGTTTATTTAGACATTCCTTATCTGTTTATCATCTCTCAGAGCTTCATCTGCAAGTTTATCGAGAATATCCTCAGAATTCGCGAATAAATTTTCCCACTTTTTTTCTGTTTCCAATTCCTTTAAAACCCACTTTGCAAAAGCATTCTGTTCTATTTCCGGAAGTTTGGATGCTTCTTTAAAGGCTTTATTTAATAATTCTGTCATATTTTTTACCTCAAAAGATTGAATTATATAATAAAAAAATAAATAAAAACATTTAAATAGTCCAGAGAAATCTTATTTATCATCTAACTATTTGCCGGCTATTCAGCTTTGAATAAAAGACAAATCCTGAATCCTTAAAACCTGCCCACCAGAATATGGGGATATTAGAGGATGTCAAGAATAATCAATATTGATTTACAGATCCTGTTCAGTATGACTGCCGCAGCAAGGGAAGCGATTATCTCCCTTATTTGTTTTCATCCAATTACGGATCAATCCTTTTTAAGCAGCAAAAGGGGGATATTGATTTTGTGTTTAAGATTTTTTGAAACACTGCCAAATAAGAGATCACCGATAAATCTGTGTCCATGGGTTGCCATGGCTACCAGGTCATAATCATTATTCTCTATCTCATCCAGAATCTGCTCATCAGGCTCCCCCTCTCTGATTATCATGTGAGCATCGATTTTTTGTTTCTTTAATTTCATCAGGTGGATTTCAAGACGGGATTCCGCTTTTTTTCTCAAAGCACGACGCTGGTCCAGGGTATGAGAGTGGACGACATGAAGGAGGTAGACCCCGGCCCTGTTTTGAACGGCAAGATGTGATACATGCTCGACAATTGCATCATCAACGGACGAACAATCTATTGTTACCAGGATTTTTTTATAAAGCTGCATTTCAGGCGCCCTCCGTTAATAATGAATAGAGGAGATAGATATTCAGGAAAATGACTATTGCGGAAAGAGTAACCGCGGTTATGAATTCCCTGTTGTTGCTTCTGAACGTCCCCATGAGCTTCCTGTTGCGGCACAGCATCAGTAAAGGAATGAGGGTAAAGGGAAGCTGAACGCTTAAGATTACCTGGCTGAATATGAGTATACGAAATGTGTCCAGGGAAAAAATTATTATCAGTAATGAAGGAATAGCGGTTATGAATACGGAAAACTTATAAAGAAATGTCCCGGGGTCTTCCGGCTTGCCGAGAAATCCTGTAATGACATTAACTTCGGCCATTGAGGATGTTATTGATGAGCCCACACCGGCAAAGACCAGGGCAATGGCAAAGAGAAGACCGGCAAGAGGACCCGCCAGGGGCTTCAATGTGGCCGAAGCCTGTTCGATGCTGTGGACAAAAACATTATTGTTGAAAAATACCGTGGCCGCTACAATAATCATTGCCGAATTGACAACCCATCCCATAAGCATTGCGAACAGAGTATCCATTTTTTCATATTTAATAAGAGTTAATTTTTGTCGTTCGGATATCCCCCATTTTCGACTGTGTATGACATTTGAATGAAGAAAGATATTGTGTGGCATAACTACAGCCCCAAGAATCCCCATGGCAATATAAATGCTGGCCCTGTCAATTTTAGGAATAATCATTGAAGGTGCCACTGACGCCCAATCCGGTTTAACAATTAAAATTTCAACGAGATAACACGCCGCGATTATGGCTAAAAATCCGATAATAATTGTTTCAAGCCGATGGTACCTCTGACTGATAATTAAAAAAACTTCCAGCAATACCGTGATGAGAGCACCCAGCCAGAGGGGAAAATTGAAGAGAAGATTAAATCCAATGGCCCCGCCGATAAGCTCCGCTACGTCAGTAGCAATGCAGGCTAAAACAATTGTCACTCCGAGGAAAAATGAAACGGGAGATGAAAAATTTTCGCGGATATTAACCGCCAGCGATTTTCCCGTGGCAATTCCCAGTTTTGCGGCCATATGTTGAATGATAATCAGCACGAAGGTACTGAGTGTAATGACCCAGAGCAATTGATATCCGAATTTTGATCCGCCTTCTATATTTGTGGCCCAATTGCCGGGGTCAATAAAACCGACGGTGACGATAAAACCCGGGCCAAGAAAGCGAAGGAGTTTTTTAAAAGGTAGTTCTTTCATAGATGGTATTAACCCGGAACTATCTTTACCGGAGGTGGATGAGCCTCATACCCTTTTCTACCATAAGTTCAAACCTGTTTTTTTCCGAAAATGCCAGTGATGTATACTGGCTGTACATGTTTACGCCGATATGGTCCATGTTTATTCCGGTGACATAGTAGTTGTAGCCTTCCACAGATTCCATGAGGACCTTGATTTCATTTGCGATTTCGTCAATATCCTTCCTGTCGAATATCTCCGAAAGTCCTCCGTCGGGAAGTGTAAACCGGTAGCCGAACTCCCCGCTGTCAAGGAGATGAAGTGAGAGTTTAAACTCCCCCGTCTTTTCCATGGCAGAAGAGATCTTCGGGTCCATTGTTATATTGATCATTTTAATAGTGCAGTTATGTTTGATGTCCTTCTCCATCTTATAGACCTCAATCCTGTTTTTACTTTCCGCGAGAGGTGATTTCGGATTCTTTTCAATAACGGTTTTAATGAGGTTGTCCGCATAGAGATAGAGGGAAGCCATGTAATCGATAAAGGAGTTAATACTCTTTCTCAGGAACATGAGCGAACCCCGTTCATCTGATATGAAGAAATGGCAGTATTTTTTTTCAAAGAGGTAATAGATCTGGATAGAATCACTTTTGAAATTTTCCAGTATTTTACCTAAATATTTGAGTTCGGGGATTGAAGGATCTACCCGTATAAGCGTCCCTGTTCCCCTGTTATACGACATGCTGTAAAGGAGTTTGATTTCCGTTTCGCATATCTGGCTGCTCACAACTCTCTCTGTTTTCCCTTTTCTGCTGGAAAACAGGTAGTAGTTATTACCGAACATTGTGATATATCTTTTTCTGAACTGCCTCTGTTTCTTGTCGTTCTTGCCGTTAAAGAAGTTGTAGATGTCTTTTGCCAGGACCTTAACCCTCTTGAATTCCTTCTTTGAATTGTAGGGAAGTGACGCGGTCATTTTCAGAGCACTGTCAAAATCGAGACCCGATGCCTCTCCGCTGTTGATTACCCGGGTAAGGATGTTCGGGATGTCCATCTCCCCGTTTTTCATGAGTTCGAACCGTGTTTCACCCCAGCTGTTGTGATAGAGAAAGATCATGTCCACAATATCGTTCCCGTATTTAGTGAAGGGATTGATTATCAGGTATGATATTACGGGAAATGAATCCCTGAGAAAATAACTGTTTTTTAACACGAGTTTTTTAAAAGAGAAATGAAGTGACAGTTCGGTTATAAGCTCCCTGATAAAGTTGGGATCGAAGACATGAAGCCCGGGATCTATCTCCAGCCGGGTAAAACCCTTCTGAAAGAAACCGTTGAGAGCAATCCAGACTACCAGCCCGAAGAGCCTCGGGTTCTTCTGGAGTATGACCCTGCTTGTTGATCCCTGTTCGATATGTCTCTTGGTCAGGATCCAGTACTCCCTGTTGTCCCTGTCCCTGATGAACTCGATGTTCAGGAGCTTTACCGGCGGGTGGCTTTTGAAACTCAGAGTGTTGTCAATTTTATTGTCAGCCGGAAGAAAGTGCGAATATATTTTGTGTGAGATAAGCTTAATGGATTCATCAAGAATATTAACCTTCGCCTTGCCCGATTCTATATTGTTGAGTATCTGCTTATAACCTTTGAGGATAAACTTTTTCGTGTTTATAAGGAGCCTGCCCGTGGCCTCTATGTCCCAGCTTTCAAAGTTGTCAACACGCCTGATAGTGGATTCATCCCATCCCCACTCTTTTGTAAGTTTGTTCATTAACCTGTTTTTCTCTTTATTGGTCTCATCGGTGATACTTTCCGAAAGCCGGGGGTCAACCTTCAGATAGAAGCAGGTCTTGATAATGTTTATGGCGGTAGGATCATTAATTGCCAGATTGTAATACTTGTAAACCTCGTTAAACATTATCAGGTACGCGTCTATCTGTTCCGATTCAACCTTATCTTCCTGAACGTTAGCCTTGATCATTGTGCTGATAAAGGGGTTTTCTTCATGGGTTGAGAGGTACTTTTCCAGCAGTCCCAGCTTGATTATTGATTTAAAAGGATTACCGATTGATTTGAGAATCTGGAAGAGCGCGGCAATGAGAAAATCCGCCCGGTTGATCCTGGAAAGGTTGCCGATATCGATAAAGTCTGCCGTATACCGTGAGTCCTTTATTGCGGTCAGCCACCTGTTGTATTCATCGTCGCCTGCGTTGACCGGGACCACCCACCAGAAAGGGATCTTGCCGGCAATGACAATGGAGCTCCTGAGAAACTCTTCCTTGAGGAGCTGACCGAGAGATGTCCCCGAAATCCCCATCTCCTCATCATCATCAAATACATTTTTCTTTACTTTTGATATATCGTTGAAAAAAAAGTGGACCTCTACGTTATATGTTTCGGCTATCCATTCTTCGATGAGCTTGCACTTGGTCTTGAACTGCTTGAGAGAGTAGGGATCGACTTTGTCTTCAAATGCGCAGATCCAGAAATCGAAGTCTGACTGGCTTGTGAAGGCAATTGTCCCGCCGCTCCCCATGAGCGCGAACATCTGTATGAATTCCCTCCCCGGGGGAATTTTGGGCGCCAGGACCGACGGGTGCTGCTTCCTGATATAATTCATGAGCCGGGTGGATGGAGTGTAGCCGTAAATACCCCCGGGCATGTCTTCGAAGTTGATATGGCCAGGGAAATCGGGTAAATTCGCGTGGAGCAGAAAGGGGATATATTCGAACAGGGTGATAATTTCCTGGTTACCGATGCTTACATAGAGCTGTTGAAGTTTTTTACTGTTAAACTTCTGGAAGTTATTTTTGTTATCTTCAACTGCCTGCAGTATTTCTGCACTTGTCTTTTCTGCCATAGTCTCATTTTCTCTGAGCAGACCATAACCTCTTTGCTGTTACAAACAGGTTATGGTTGAAAAATTTTTCTCCCGGGAGGTATCCCGTATTTATTTTTTTGACCTGTCAAATACATTTGCTATATAGGTATTATGGTCTTTCAGCATGTCAATAAGTATGGGCCTTTTCACTGTTTCCATCTTGCTGTTTTTTACGATCCTCACCTTCGGATTCATGGGATAGAGCCTGTTCATCTCTTCTATTATGGCCACTTCCCCGGTGTTCATTCTTACCAGGTCTCCCCTGTTCATGAAAAAATAACCTTCATTAAGAACAAATCCCAGGCACCTGATGAATTCACGGAAATCGGGATAGAGGACATAGTGGATTTTTTTATAGGGCGCGTAGACCATGTTTACCATTCTTCTCAGGGCGTCCCTGCTTGAGAGTTCCGGTTCTCCGGGCTTTGCCTGTACCATCATTGAAAAGAGATTGCACATGGAGAAGAGCCTCACTTCCCGGGGGAGGGTCTCCTTGTAGTGGTCCAGTTCAAACCCGAAGGGATAACCTCCTCCGTCAGACCTCTCGTGGTGCATGAGGACTATTCTCTTTTCAAGGTCCTGGATAAATTCATTGTTCTCAATCAGCTTGTGACCCACATGTGTGTGTGACTTGATCATGTCGAACTCTTCATCGTTGAGCCTGGCCTTATTCAGGATATCCTTTGATATGGAGGTCTTGCCCAGGTCGTGAAGAAGGCCCCCCATACCCATGGCAACCTTTATCTCCTTTTTGTAGTCCATTCTCATTCCGAGAAGCGCCGCTAGTATTGAAACATTTGTAGAGTGGTGGAAGATATACTCGTCATGGTTTTTCAGTTTTGTTATGGACTTGAATACGCCGTCTTTGTTCTCATCGAGGTTGTCAATGACCCTGCCCACAAGGTCCCGGGACTGGTCTATCTTTCCTTTTGAAATCGATTCTCCCGGGGAGTAATCGTAGAGTGTGCGGATATACTCCAGGAAGTCTTTCGCGTGATCAAAGACCTCGTTTCTCAGGTTGTCATCGATTACACTCAGTTCGGGGTTGAGGCCGGAATCGCTTTCTGTTCCGGAACCGTTAATAGCGGTACCCCCTGCGGTGGAAGGGTCATAGTAGAGGTATTCAACATTTGTTGTCTGGAGGTGACGTATCATCCCTTCGGTTATAGGTGTGTGAGATTCAAGTATAAGGTTCCCATTAATATCAAAGAGGTTATAGGTATACCTGGCGCCCGGACGCATGGTCCTGACCAGAACTTCAACCTTCTTCGAATCATCACTGAGACTTTTGTCGGTATCGCTGTTCATTACATCTTTTTTCCGTAAAAGTGACATTCAGGTCACTTTTATATTTTTCATTGAGTTTTGCTCTACCTGTTATCCACTCTTTTGCCGGGTAGAAAATTGTCAATGAGAATTGATCTGTTTTATTACTCATGTACTCCAAAATATAAATAGATCTATCAATAAAAACAATAATATTATCACCGACACCGGTTTTTTATTTAAATATGATCGTTCTTATCCCATTAGCTGAGTGATTACTCCTGTTTTTATTATTACATGGTATTACAGGGGATGCAATTAATTTTTTCAGTGTACTTCAAAAAATGAAATTTTCATATTCAGACAACTTATGAAAAGTAATTTGCATATGCACCTTTATCTTGCTTGACATGATCTTTCGAAATTTGAATATAAGTTAAGCGAAAAAAGTCAGCGTTACTCATAAGGATATAAATACTATGCTTCTTGGACTTGATGTTGGAGGAACACATACCGATGCGGTACTTATCGATAATTCCCGGGTCATTAAGTATCATAAAGCAGTTACGGACCATGAAAATCTTGCCGGGTCCATAATAGACGCCATAGGGAGCATTACAGGGGATATTGACACATCAGGAATAGAGAGAATAAACTTAAGTACAACACTTTCAACCAACGCAATCGTCCAGGAAAGGGTTGATGATGTGGGGGTCATTGTTTCCTCCGGTCCCGGTATCGATCCGGAGAATTTCAGGATCGGGAATAGTTATTTCGCACTTCCCGGGTCCATAGACCACAGGGGGAGTGAGATTAAGGGGATCGATTCCGGCAGCCTGAAGAGGGTTGTGGAGGAGTGCAGGTACAGGAATATCAATGTCTATGCGGTTGTCACCAAGTTTTCAACCCGGAATCCCCGGCAGGAAAACCTCATTGAGAAGGAACTGGGCCATACGGTAGACTTTGTCACCCTGGGGCACACGATTTCGGGACAGCTCAGTTTTCCCCGGAGGATTACCACAGCCTACTACAATTCTGCGGTCTGGAGAACATATAACAATTTTGCCCGGTCCATACGAAAAGGCATTGAAGAACTGGGCATAGAATCAGAGACCAACATCCTGAAAGCCGACGGGGGGACCATGCCCTTCAACATCTCATTGAATCTCCCTGTTGAGTCCATACTCTCGGGACCCGCTGCCAGTATTATGGGTATTCTTGCCCTCTGCAATATAAAGGAAGACGCCATTGTCCTCGATATCGGGGGAACAACAACGGATATATCGATTTTCTCATCGGGATCACCCCTCCTGGAACGGGAGGGCATCGTCATTAAGGAGAGGCCCACACTTATCAGGGCGCTGAACAACAGGTCTATCGGGATAGGGGGGGATTCTCTGATTAAGTCAGTTGATGGTGTTATTACCGTGGGTCCGGAAAGAGAGGGCCCCGCGGCGGCTGACGGCGGCAGCAGGGCCACACTGGTTGATGCCCTTAACCTTCTCGGTCCGGGTTCCCATGGCGACCGGGAAGCTTCACGGAACGCGCTCTCGGATCTCGCGTCCACTCTTGCCCTTTCCGCGGAGGATCTTTCCCGGGCTGCAGCGGATTACGCGGTCGACAGGATTGCCCGGGAGGTTGAAGCCATGGTGGAGGATATAAATAACAGGCCGGTCTATACTATACATGAGATGATAGAGGGAAAAAAGATTCATCCCGAGAAAATATTCGCCATGGGCGGCCCGGCGGCTTCCTTTTCAGGCATATTAAAAAAGAGGTTTTCTCTGGATGTGGAGGTCCCGGATAACTACCAGGTCGCCAATGCTATCGGTGCCGCGCTGGCCAGGACCACTTTTGAGATTGAACTCTTTGCCGACACAAGGAAGGGAAAAATGATTGTGCCGAATCTCAAGAGAGAGCGTCCTGTTCCCGAGAGCTATTCCCTTAATGATGCCGAGAAGGACGCGGTTGAACTGTTGACAGAGTACCTGGAGGAACAGAATATCCGTGCGGATAAATCGTCGGTTGAGATCACAGAGTCATCGTCATTCAATATGGTGAGCGGTTTTTACAGTTCCGGTAAGGACATTCGCGTAAAGTGCCAGCTTAAACCGGGTGTTATTGATACGATTAAATAGGATGAACTATGCTTAAAGCGGAAAAAAAAATGGGGCTGATATTCTTCCCCGCATATGACTGGGCCATTTCGCCAACACATCCTGAGCGTGAGGAGAGGCTCCTCTATACACAGGACCAGCTCCGGGAGGAGGGGATATTTGATATACCCGGCATTGTTGAATATAAACCGGACCTGGCACGGGAGCTTGATGTTCTCAGGACCCACTTCTGTTTTCCTGATGTTAAGAGTGTGACCACGGAATCACATATGATATCCGCCGGCGGGGCGCTCCGGGCAGCCAGGCTCATTCTTGAGGGTGAGACCGAGAGGGCCTTCGCCCTTGTGAGGCCTCCCGGCCACCACGCCATGAAGGTTGTTCATGGGAACAGGGGGTTCTGCAACATAAACAATGAAGCCATCATGGTGGAATATATACGGGAGAATTCCGATAAAAAGAGGATCGTCATTGTGGATACCGACTGCCACCACGGGGACGGGACCCAGGACATCTACTGGCATGATCCTGATGTCCTCTACATATCCATACACCAGGACGGAAGGACCCTCTATCCCGGGTCGGGGCATGTATCCGAACTTGGCGGGACCAATGCCCGGGGGAAGACCGTCAATATCCCCCTCCCGCCCCACACATCCGATGAAGGTTTTCTCTATGCCCTCGATGAGATCGTAATGCCGATAATCGAAGATTTTAAACCGGATATGATCATAAACTCCGCTGGACAGGACAATCACTATACCGACCCCATCACAAACATGAACTTCTCCGCCCGGGGGTATGCCCTGCTCAACCAGCGGCTCAATCCTGACATTGCCGTACTGGAGGGAGGGTACTCAATACAGGGAGCGCTTCCCTATGTGAATCTCGGTATTATCCTTGCAATGGCCGGGCTCGATTTTTCCCACGTGAGAGAGCCTGATTATAACAGCGAGGCGTTACGGCAGGACTCAAAGATAGGTGAATATACGGAAAAACTGAAGGACGCGGTGCTTGAAGTGTACTTCAATCCCCCCGAAGAGAACAATGTTCCGGAACAGGGTGAAGTTGTGAGAAGGAGAAAGAGCATCTACTACGACACAGAGGGGATACAGGAGAACCAGTTGGAGTCTGTTATGGTCTGCGGGGAGTGCACGGGCCTTCTCAGCATAGAGACCTCCTCTGATTATAATCCTCTAAGTCTCGGGATTGAGATCCCATACAATTCCTGTAAGGCCTGCAGAGAGGAGGGATTAAGACTTCTTGATGAAGCAAAGAAGTCGGGGAAGTACAGTACTGTTCAGATGATCAACAGGTATGACAGGGAGTACTTCCGTGTCGGTTTACGGGGATAATTTTCCGTTATTATGTCACTTTTCCCTTTCTGTTGCATAAATGTTACATTTATGTTAATTAATTGTTATTGCTGTTTTTATTAATCTTATACTATTGACACATTTTCAGTTTTATAAAATCTTTGCTCATTGAGGGTGTATAACTGAGTAATGATATTATTTTTAATACTGTCATTACTCAGCTATATGGCTTAAATATGCATTTTTAATAAAATATCAGCAATATGTTTAATTTATTAACATGTCAATTTTTGTACATAGCTGAGTAGTTACATAATGATTATTAAATCTTAGGAGGCGACTGAATAAAATGAAAAATGTAAGTGACGTTCTTAATTTTATTAAAAAAGAAGACGTTAAGGTCATCGATTTCAGGTTCATGGACTTTCCCGGTCTCTGGCAGCACTTTTCAATTCCTGCCCGTGAACTGGATGAAGGGATATTTGAAGCCGGTTTGGGCTTTGACGGATCAAGTATCAGGGGATGGCAGGCCATCAACGAGTCAGACATGCTGGTTATGCCCGTGCCGGAAACCGGTTTTCTCGATCCGTTTTTAGAACACAAGACTCTTGTTCTTATCTGCAATATAGAAGACCCTATCACCGGGAAGGACTACCCAAAGGACCCGAGAAACATTGCCAAGAAGGCGGAAGCTTTTCTCAAGGGAACAGGTATTGGCGACACGGCATTTTTCGGTCCTGAAGCTGAATTTTTTATCTTCGATGATATAAGGTTCGACCAGAATGTGCATGAAGGATACTATCACATCGATTCCGTTGAAGGAAGATGGAACACCGGAAAAGACGAAAATCCCAATCTTGGCTATAAGCCCAGGTATAAAGAGGGATATTTCCCTGTACCTCCCGCAGACAGCCAGCAGGACATCCGGAGTGAGATGATGCTTACTCTTGAGGAGATGGGAATTGAGATCGAGGCCCAGCACCATGAGGTTGCCACAGGGGGACAGGCCGAGATCGATATGAGGTTCTCATCCCTTGTTGACATGGGTGATAAAATGCTCAAGTACAAGTATGTTATCAAGAACGTTGCGAGAAAGCACGGCAAGACAGTTACCTTTATGCCCAAGCCTCTCTTTAACGATAACGGAACCGGAATGCACACACATATGTCAATCTGGAACGGCAATAAGAACCTCTTCGCAGGGGACAAGTATGCGGGACTTTCACAGGAAGCACTTTGGGCAATCGGCGGTATTCTGAAGCATGCGCCCGCCCTTCTGGCGTTTACCAATCCCACGACAAACAGCTACAAGAGACTTGTACCCGGATTTGAAGCCCCTGTAAACCTCGCCTATTCAAGCAGGAACAGGAGCGCCGCGGTGAGGATCCCCATGTACTCACAGTCTGAAAAGGCCAAGAGACTTGAGTTCAGGTGTCCCGATCCCAGCTGTAATCCTTACCTTGCATTCTCGGCCCTTCTCATGGCGGGAATTGACGGGATCCAGAACAAGATTGATCCGGGTCAGCCCCTTGACAAGGACATCTATGACCTTCCCCCGGAAGAGCTTGCAAAGGTCCCCACAACTCCCGGTTCATTGAGAGAGTCCCTCATGGCCCTTGAAAAAGACCACGAGTTCCTCCTTAAGGGTGATGTCTTCACTGAGGATGTTATCGAGACCTGGATTGACTATAAGATGGAGAACGAGGTTCAGGCTATTGACCTGAGACCCCATCCATGGGAATTTGCTCTCTACTATGATATATAATGTTCAGTAAGCTGACGAGAAATTCATAGTTTTAGATGAAAAAGGGGTGTTCCGGGAGGAGCACTCCTTTTTTATTTATTTTCCTGATTTTTCTGATTTTTATTGATACTATAATCGTCGTCATCTCTCATCATCTGGTACTTGGGCTCTTCAATATCCGTGAACTGGCCGGTTTTTACTCCCCAGATAAAAGCACCGATAAATATGAGACCAAACATCAGTGAAATAAAAAGAAGCAGATATGTAGATACCAGCATAATGCCACCTCCCTTCGAAACTTCATGTGGGGGACCCATCCATCCTTAATCCATACGTACCCTTTATTCTTTATATTGTCTTCCCTGAATATAATATATATTCAATCCTTTCACGGATCAAATTCTGATTAAAATTTTATCAAAAAAGGGCCTCTTTATTCATTTTTATGTTGATGCGTAGTTGCGGTATCTCATTAATATAAATATGGAAAATTTATATTTAATTGGATTAATTCAGGCTGTCATAGCGGCCATTTCCAGCGATCTCGTTATAGATAAAATTTGATAAAGGAAAGCGGATAATTCAAAAATGTCATTTACGTCCTTCATGAAATAAATGACAAAGCCGGAAGGAAACATTATAAAAATGAGAGAGATCCCCTTAGATCAATTTTTCAATCCTGTTTTTTATTTCTTCTTCTTTAGTCCTTTTTCTGAAAAAGAGGGTGATACTGAGCGCCAGGAATGAAATAACCGAAAGCAGGATGCAAATATCAACATAATTGAATTTCCAGGCCAGGTAGGAAAAAAATCCGGATACGAGAAAGACAAGAAACCCGGTTGTCCTGATCAAAAATCCTTTAAAAGTGTCAATCTTATCATGGATCTCGCTGTAATCAACCTTGATCACGATCTTCCCGCTTTCTAATTTGTCTGTAAATTCATCCATTTTCGCGGGCAGTGTGATAAGCGCATTTAAGTTTGATGATAAGGTCTTAGTAAGTTCTTTAAAAACATATGAATAATTGTTTTTAAGAAAATTTTTTACATGGGGCCTTAATTCGCTGAAAATTTTAAACCCGGGATCGAGAGAAGCGATGACTCCAAAAAGAGTGCCGAGGGTTTTTCCTATATAGACCCAGTTCGTGGGCAGGACAAGAGAGTTTGTATACATTGCCTTTATCAGGTCATCAAGTACCGGTTTAAAATCAATTCTTCTGATACTCATCTGGATCGATTCTCTGTCCAGGTTTGTATTATCGAAGAGATCATGAATATCTTCAAAGAAGTGTTCGAAAACGGGAATAAACAGGTATTTATTGAAATCTTTTCGAAAGAAACCCAGTCTGTCCAGGGCTTTGGTTAGTCCCTTGGCGTCCTTCTTGAGAAGTGAATCCAGGGCTTCCCATAGCCCGGTTCTCATGCTTTCGGTTGTAATCCCGGACATGCCGAAATCGACCACGGCAATTTCATTGTTGTCCGCCACAAGAATGTTTCCCGGGTGAGGATCAAAATGGATAAAGTCAGTATAGAAGATCTGTTCCACATAAAAATCGATCAATTTTCTTATAACAGCAGTTGGATTGTTGTTCCTTCTCAGCCATTCATCTTTATTGGATATTTTATCCCCCCGAAGAAATCCCATGACGATTATTCTGCGTGTGGTGTATTCATGATAGATTTTTGGGATTTTGATACCCGGGAATTTCCGGAAATGTCTGCTAAAATGGGAGGCAATATAGGCTTCTCTTTCAAAATTCAATTCATCGCCGGTAATGAGTACAAAATCTTCAAAGATTGTTTTTAATTGAAATTGTTCCCTGAAGAACTTCAGGTGTGAGAGTATTTTAAAAACAAAGTGGATAATGGCAAAGTCAGTATCAATTATATCTTCGATATCCGGTTTTAATATTTTTATGACAGCGGTTTCGCCGGTAACCAGTACTGCCTTATGCACCTGTGCGAGGGAAGCGGACGCAACCGGGTTTTCATCAATCTTACGGAAGATTTGACCAAAATCCGTATACTCACTCCGGATAACTTCGGATATTTTTTCAAATTCAACCGGCGGGACATCATCCTGCAGGGGTTTTAATATTCTTATGTATGGTTCGGGGAGTACATCCACCCGTGTGCTGAGCAGCTGGCAGAGTTTTATGAGAGCGCCCTGCAGTTTAATTGCCATATGATATAATTGCCGCGCTCTTCTTTCATGCTTTTTCAGCATTTTGTCCTGGGCGTACCGGTATCCCTTCTTTTTGATAAGGATACTCTCTTTTCTGAAATCGAGGATCATGCCGAGGAATATCCTCGCAAAAATATAAAACCTTTTACGTACGGAGATCATTTCAACCTGAAAGTTTTTTAAACCGGTTCCCGGGAGGATATTATTTTTTCATTGAATCGAGTTTTGCGTTTAATTCGTCTATCTTATTCATCAAAGTGCTGATATCCTCCTTGGAGGCGAATCCGGCCCGTGACATGAAATCATCTTTTTTTTCTTTGAGTTTTTCTTCGAATTCCTTATATCTTTTTTCCCGCTCTTCCTTAAATTCTTTGGCTTTTAATTCGATCTCATCACCGGCGGCAAATAACAGAACCGCAACATCTTTTAGTAGACTTTTCATAGCTGTCTCCTCATGTCAGAATTAATAGTGTCTAATGACCGGCTTTCCCGGTACTCCCTTATATAAGCAAAATACAGTGAACTGGAGTTATGTCAATAGTTTACCCGATACTCTTTAAAAAAAGTCAGCAGCTTGGATATGGGGACGTTCATATTTATTAAAAGTGATTGCAAATTATACTCATTATCTCTATATTGTTCAACTAATCTAATTGGGTGTAATATTTAAAAATAAAAACAACTCTCTTGCTTGGCCGAATGGTGATGAATATTCATAATCCAGGGGAATGATATTAATATTCACGGTCAGGTCGTGGCAAAAAAACATTACATTGAGGAGGAGGTTCGAAATGAGTACTGCTGAAGAAATTTTAAATCAAAAGGGGATGAAGATAATAAGTGTTGAACCGGATACAACTATTGTTGACGCGCTGAAAATTATGCTCAAAAACAAGATAGGAGCGGTCCTGGTCAAAAAGGGCGATGATTACGTGGGTATCTGGACAGAACGTGACCTTATGCGTAATGCAATAACGGAGGACTTTGATCCAAAGACAGCAAAGATCAAAAACTTCATGGTAAGGAACCTTAAGACTGCGGATTATACGGATGAAATATTCCAGCTTGAGGATAAATTTCTCGGAATGAATATCCGTCATCTTCTTATTGAGAAAAAGAATAAGATCATCGGTCTTCTGTCGGTCCGTGATGTCATACAGGCGTGCCTGCATGAAAAAGACGAAGAACTGAAAAAAATCAATGCCATAGCAAACTGGGAATACTTCGAAAACTGGCAGTGGGTTAACAGAAAATAGTTTTTCATAATGGCTTTCCCGGCCCGGCACAACTTCTTTTAAATAATGAAGGAGTGCCGGGATGTCTTTATCCATGGTCTGTAGTATTTAAAAATCACATTACTTTTTTAAGGATAACTATCCACTTTCCACTGCCATATCCCCACCCGGAAGCAGCATAAATATCCGCCATACACTACTCTTTTTTAATACCTGAGAAAATGCCGGGAAGTCCTGTGGGACTAAGGTATGTACAGAGTAAGTGCCTGTTAACGGAAAAACATTTACAAAAAAACAGATCGTTGAGAAAATAGTACAAAATAATTGACCATGAAAAGAGATGAAACAGAAAAACTTCTGAGCGATCTGATACCCCTCATAGGGAGGTTCCCTCATTTCCCTGTTAACAACGCCGGTTACAACAGGAACTTTGTTGAATTGATCTCCAATCTTTTTACAATTGATGAGGAGATAAGCGTCCATCTTCGGGAGTTAAGGCCTGAAAAAACCGTAAAGATCGGTGCGAAGTATATTGAACAGAACAACGGCGAGTATGACAGGGGGAAGCTGGAGCGCCTCGCGAAAACACTGGAGAACAACTATCTGCCCCTGAAGTCTTTTTTCCAGGACGGCTTTTCCAATATTGAAAACGACCTTGAACAACTCAAAGAATCTGACGATTTCGAGGGACTGGCAAAAAAACTTATTCGAATTTCTCCCCTGATCTACGATGCCTATGGGGAGGCCCTGGGGGTAAGCTCCTCCCTTGAAGCGCTCTTCCTTGATCCTGTGGAATTGCAGGCCCGGTATACCGATACATTCCAGGGGCATCTTGCGGGTATTTTTACCGCTCTTTCCGATAAAAAGGGTTTTGGGGCCATACACCGGTTTGTGAGAAATGTGTTCAACCAGTTTATTCCCCGGGAGGTCATTCCCGCAACTGTTCTCTATTCAGGGGAAAAAACAAAAGTCAGGGAACGTGAGCTGGTTCTCGAAGAGATCCCTCCACTCTATACGCCCCTGCGGGGTGCTCTTGCAGGGGACTGCAGTATGGTTTCGGTCCCCTATTTCGGAATCCTTAAAAATACCCGGGTCTTCTGGGTCATACGGTCTGCCGCGGAAAGGGCGCGCCCCAGCGGCTATCTCTTTATTGCCGAGATCATGAGTGATGATGGCAGGCCGGTACCCTACATCATTACCATTAACGGCCTGACCATCACGCAGGAAGACTGTTACGCCATCTTCCTCCTTGTCCGGGAGATGTATCCCGGAGATGAGATTTTGATCGCCGATGTGAGGAATGTTTCCTACCTGGTCAACACTTACCCTATTGAAGACGCCATGGCGTCTCTGGGGGGAGAGAAGATGAGGATAGAGCTCCCCGGGGGATGGGACGAGATTTCCCGGTGGGAGGTAAATACAGTCTCTTATCAGAATTTTTACGCGGGCAGCCGCTTATCGGAACCGAAACGGGTTGCCCCCGAATCATTTCCCATTTATAATGTACGGATTTCCCGGCCCGAGACAGCTGACTTTTATCCGGATACGGAGTTAAACCGGATGACATTGATAAACAGGGCCATTATCGGACATTATTTTTTACACACTGCGGCGTTTCAATCAGAGAGGGAAAACCTGCTGCAGCTCCTTGATCTTGAAGAAGAGCATCTGAGTCATATTAGGGTCCTCATTGATTATTACCAGACGGGGAGTTTCCGTCCCGAAGATTTCGGTTTGTTGAAAAAGTCTTTTCATTTCACCATTGATGATTTTTCAAATATTGAAAAGGGGGCCCGCTGGGAGTCCCTGTGGCAGATTTACCGGCTTCATAAAAATGACCGGGATATTTCACGGGCACAATGGAGCGCGGTGTGCCGGAAAACCTTTGATGAAATTAAAGAGTATCTTGAAGAAGACCTTTACCGGGGGGCAAAGGATGAGGCCCTTGACCTCCTTGCTTCTATTCCCGATGAATATATACCGGAATACTGGGAGGTCATTTCTCCATATTTTATGATCAATGATAAGGGTGATGTGGACTACTATATGCTGCGTCGCTTTGTTAAGCACTTTCATTCCTACGGGACCATGGAGCAGTTTTTACAGTTTTTCTCTGACTATTGCCAGGCCGGGGAAGCAGTTAAACCTGAAGACAGGAGATGGCGTGAATTCCTGGAGAGGGCAATGTCGCTTATGCCTGAATCGGAAAACCTTGCGGGTCTGTTTCAGAGGCTTTTCTACGAATTTCCCCTCAATCCGGAGATCAACCTGGACCTCTATGAGATTTCGAAAAGAATTGAAACAGGCCGGGATTTCGGATTGACCTTTACAGAGGATTTTATTGAGTCTCTTGTCCTGAACAGGGACTGGGGCCCACACCGGGAAGAACTTTTGGCTATACTTTGAAAAAGCTCATTGCTCTTTTAAGCTCTTCGGCCATTGCTGCGATTTCCCTGGTTGTGGATGACATTTCTTCGGTTGATGAGGCGTTTACCTGCGTCAGTTCATTTATTTTACCCACTGAAATGGCAATTTCGCCGGCGGCATTTTTCTGCTCATCAGTTGCCATTCTTATATCTTCCGACAGGTTTTTTACAAGGTCAACATCCTGGTTCACCAGAGAGTTGGTCTGGGTTTGCTGCTCCGCGTAGTTTGAAAAGGTTTTTATTGTATTATTTATGAACAATACCCCTTCCATGATTGTTTGAATAATAGTGGTTGTGTTTTTAATTTTCCCCATACCGGTTTCAATCTCACTGGTGTTCTGCCTGATGAGAGAATCGATTTCACCGATACTCCGGGCTGTCTGGTCCGCCAGTTTGGAAATTTCATCGGCAACGACAGCGAAACCTCTCCCTGCCTCACCTGCCCGGGCGGACTCAATGGCGGCATTAAGAGAGAGCAGGTTGATCTGGTCCGATATGTCATTAATCATTGAGATAATGCTGTTCACCTGCTCCGAACTCTGGCTGACATTCCGCATTGAGATTGACATCTCCTCAAGTGCCTTTTCTCCGTTCTGGGCATCGGTGTTGATTTTCCGGGTCCCCGATTCTGATTTTACAACGAGTTCGCTCATCCGGACAATTGTCTCGGACAGGTCTTTCAGCTTATCAAGCATTGAAGTCAAACTGCCGAATTGTGTTACGGTTTTGTCCGCTACCGTTTCCATCCCTGCTGACATCTGTTCGATTGTCGCGGAAATCTCTTCCGCGGAAGCGGCCTGGTTTTGCGCGTGTTCAGCCAGCAGATGGGTGGAATGTGAAATTTCACGGGACGCGTGGGCCAGGTGAGATGCGATGACAGATACTTCCGAAATAACACATTTAATTTTCAGGACAAAAGAATCAAAATACATGGTCATTTTTGCCAGGTTATTTGGAGCAATCATCTGCATGACCCTGCACTCCTCACAGTCGGTGAATTTACCGCTTAAAATTGACGGGCATTTAATCTCTTTTCCGAAATAAGGGGCCTTTGAACCCATGGTATTGAAGCAATCACCTGTTTCTTTTTCGAAATATTCGCAGTCTTCTTTTCCGCAACCCATTATTTTACTGCAATTAACTTTAATTCCATGGATTATCATGGTAAGATCGCCGTCACCGTAAGAAACATTTTTCAATGAACCGGTCACTTTATCAACCTGTTTCTGTATTCTTCTTGAGGGGAAATAAATGATAAGAAAAAGCAGCAGGATAGCAATGAGAAAAACAATAGCTGATACGATGTTTGCTTTATTCAACCTGCCCAGGTTGTCTGCTATATCATGTCCAATAATAATTTTACCAATTTCAACCTGGGAAAAATCAACGAGAGGAATTGATGAAATAAAATAATTATCGATAATAACATATTCACTATCGCCGGAAAGGATTTTGTGAAATTCACTCTCCCTGGAAAAACCGGGAATTTCACCACGGTTGGATGATATAAAAGAAAAATTGCCAATATGTTTTATTTTTGCCACAAGAGATTTTTCATTTATGATTTTTCCGATATCCTTCTTAAGGAAAAGAGAAATTGAATCTTTTTCCCCATGCAGAGAATAGAGTTCAGAGATATCAAAAAGCGTTTCAATTGAACCGAAATACCTGCCGTTTCTAATGAGTGGGGCTATTCCTCGTATTGCGATTCCCCCTTTTCCGACTTCGATCCCCATAACGGGTTTTTGGGACTGAGAAATCTTTAGTACGGTTTTACGGAATTTTGATATATCATCTCCGCCGTCCTTCATCCCTTTTTTACGCCAGACCCGTAAGAAGCTCCTGGCCGGGGGCTTATGAAAATGTATATTAACATTCTTAACATTCATGTTTTTTTTATATGAATTATAAAAGGGAGCTATCAGGGTACGAAGGTCATTACGACCTGAAGATTCATCTCTTTTGTTATATGCCGTTTCAATGTCTCTGGTCCCTGATAACAGGGATGAAATTGATAATGCTTTTTTGCCAATTCGCTTAATATCCTCATGGATTGTTCGTTTTTGCCTTTCATGGATTTTTTTCATATCATCCATGAGATTGTTTTTTAAAAAAATCGTAAAAGCGAAATATCCAGCAATAAAGAGGGGGACGATGACAAGCATTACCGGTAAGATGAGCTGTGTTGATATTTCAAAATTTGATATTTTTTGGGAAAAGTTCTTTTTCATGATTATTTTTCTTTTATTATTTTCTGTTTGTTCGAATTATCCGGTCTTTAATCTGCGTCCCGGCCTGTTTTTGCAATGATATTTTTGTATGAATGGGTATTATCTCAGGAGTATACACGCTGAACTTTTAAGAAGCAACTAATTATCCTTCTTTTTTTTCTTTTTCTCATACATGTTAAGGTCCGCGTCATGGATCAGGGTGCCGATATCCGTGATCCTTCCTGTCTTGATCCCGAAGGAAAGCGTTACCGTGTAGCCTTTTTTAATAGAGGTGACTTTCAGGTTTGAGAGGACTTCCTCGATACGGCTGATAATGGCGCTGCTCTCCATGTTCTCGTCAATCTGTATGAGAATGAGAAACTCGTCGCCCCCGATCCTGAATGCCAGGTCATCGCTTCTGAAGAGAGATTCAAGCCTCATGGAGACCCTTCTCAGGACCTCGTCCCCTTCGGCGTGTCCGTAGGTATCATTGACCTCCTTGAAATCGTTAAGGTCGATGTAAACGGCTATGATATCCGAATGCGTATCGGCACCCCTCCTGTGGGGGTTATCCCTGCCCGCATGCTCCTTGATAAATTCATCAAGTTTCGCCTTGTTGTAGAGGCCGGTAAGATTATCGACCTCGCTCTTTGAAATGGCCTTTTCATAAAGAAGGTTGTTGGCGAATGCTATAGCTGAAAAATCGGCTATTGTCTGAAGAATCAGGTGCTCGTCTTCGGTAAACTGCCCGTGATTTTCACGGTTGATGATCTCAATGACACCGAAGACCCACTCCTTCATCTTAATGGGCACTGCTATGACAGACTCGGTTGTAAAACCGGTAATTTTATCCACCTTGTCGGAAAATCTCGGGTCATTGGATGTATCGGGGACAAATATGGATTGGCCGGTTGTGACAACCGACCCGGCAATCCCTTCTCCCGGTTTAAGGCTGATACTTTCAACTTTGTTGTAGCTGAGTCCCTCGAAAATAACAAAGAAGAGCAGGTCCGAAGTATGGTCGTAGCGCAGGAGGCTCCAGTTTTGGGGGTTGAAGTAGAGACTCACCTCTTCCATGATTCCTTCCAGGATTTTGTTCAGTTCCAGTGAAGAGGTTATCAGTTTGCCGATATTTGCGAAGAGCCTGTTTTTGTTTTCTGAGTCCATTCCGGTCTTGCCGTTCTCTATTTTGTTCTTTCCAGGAGTGACTCTGTTGAATATCCCGTGTTATTTATGATAGTATTAAATATACGGGTATATTGTCAAGGGTATCATATGAAAAAAAAACAGATTCTTCTGAAAAAATTTTGATATTATAATGACTCAAACTCAGGAGAAGAATAATCATTTTCATAAAAAAACATAACTGATATGTCCCCGCCGCCGAAGGCGGCGGGGACATATTGTTGATATTTTAGTAAATACATATAGCTTAACGATATAGCTGAGTCGTTACGTCATGATACCCTAAAAATATCTCAATATGAAGTAGTGTCCGGGTATCAGGTAAACCTTTTTTTCAGTTGAGATTATATCTCTGTTTTACGTAATTGACAGGAGACCGTGTCTGTTTAATGTTGAGAGAGTGTCAGGGTCTTGTTTGTAGACTGAATAAAATTTCATTGATTATTATTTAATTGAGGCCGCTTAATATGCCGGATATCAACCTGATATCAAAGAGTTTTACGTTCCGTACCCTGGATCCATCGCTTCTTGAAAGGCTGTTGGATGCCGGCAGGATAAAAACATGTATTGACGGCGATTATATTTACAAATCCGGACAGAACTACACGGAGGAGATCTATATTGTCATGTCCGGCGAGGTCATTATCCAGAGGGAAGACGGCCAGGTCTATACTGTTGAGACGGGAGATTTTGTGGGCCTCTCAAGCTTTCTCGACAATGCTCCCTACTCATCTTCTGCCCTGGTAAGAGACAGGGTGGATCTCCTGGTTTTGTCAGATGAAACCTTCCAGAGGGTCAAGGAAGAATTTCCCGGTATCTCGACAGCGGTCAACAGGAGCCTGGCAAGAAGGATCAGGCGGTGGAACCCCGGGCGGAGAGGGACCACCGGTATCCTGATACAACCGGTGAGGTCCGTGATGACCGTTCCCTTTGCTTCCTGCAACGACCAGACCACGCTCTTTGAGGCCCTGGAACAGATGAGCAGACGAAAAATCGGAAGCCTCGGGGTCCTCGACAGCCGGGGCAACCTGAAGGGCATTACAACTCACCGCCTGATCGCGGAGGCGGTACTTCTCAATAAAGCCGAACCGGGCCAGACCCTTGCGAAGGCGGGGACCGAAGAAGTCCACACAATCGGTCCCGAAGAACAGCTCTGGAAGGCGGAGAAGATGCAGAACGAGTACCGGGTAAAATATCTCGCTGTTGTGGAGAACGGTGTTCCCATGGGGATGCTTTCCCAGACAGATATTATCAAGTCCCTGCGGGTTCAGGCACAGAGGAACCTTTTAACGGGTATAGCGGCTGAAGCGGAGTCTGTTGAAAAACTGGAGGAGCTCTTCGGTCAGCTTGACGGGGTTGCCCGGGGCGCCCTGGAGTACAACAGGCGTGCCGCCACGGCCATCAGGATACTCAGTGAGACCCATCTCACAATAAACCGGCGCTGTGTTGAGCTTACCCTCGGGGAGATGAAGGAGGAGGGTGAAGGTGATCCCCCGGTCCGGTTTGCGGTGGTGATTATGGGCTCCGGGGGAAGAAAGGAGATGATGCTTGAGCCCGACCAGGATAACGGCCTGATCATGGCTGACGGTCCCCGGAGTGAAGACGAGGATGTCCAAAACTGGTTTTTAAAATTCGGAGACAAACTGAACCGTAACCTGGATAAGATCGGCTATCCGCTCTGCAAGGGGGATATCATGGTGGTAAACCCGGTTTTTCGGAAGAGTCTTTCAGCATGGAAGAAGCAGATAAGTTATATGGCGGAGTTCCCCACGGAGAAGGCGGCCCGCTGGTCCAATGTTACTTTCGATTTTGACACTCTCTACGGAGATGACAGCCTGACGGTTGAACTGCGAAGACACCTTCATCATGAACTGAGCAGGAAACCGAGGCTTCTCAGCATGATGGTGGAGGATGACGCGGAAGGAAGGCCGCCCATTGGTTTTTTCAACAGGCTGATAACTTCTGACCGGAAGGAATCCCGGGGGAAGATCGATGTAAAGAGAAACGGGCTGCGGATCATAGCCGATGCGGCGAGGATCTATGGACTCAGCAGGGGGATAAGCGCCAACAATACACATGACAGGATCAACGCCCTTGTCCGGCTGGAGGTCCTGGACGGGGACTTCGCGGACAGTATACTCAGCGCGTACGATGAACTCATAGATATGGTACTGGACCACCAGCTTGATCAGCAGGGCAGGGGGGAGGCGCCGGACAAATTGATTGACCCGGGGAAAATTACCCCTCACCAGCGCGAGGTGCTTCGGGATTCAATGCTGGCCATAAAGCGTTTCCAGGAGAAACTCCAGGGTGACTTTGCCCGGTAGGCCGGTTTATTGTCTTAATGGAAAAGACTGTTAATCAACAAAATCACTTTCCGGTATCATAGGGTAGTGCTTTTTATTGAGTGTCCATAATTTAAAATTGTATATTTTTGAGCATGCCGCGATTATGGCGTCATCCAGAGTTACGTCATGTGATTTCCGGTAGAGATTTAAAAATTCACCGGCTAATTTTCCGATACGATAATTGATTTCAGCACAGGGTATGGTTTCCAGAAACAGTGCGGTATCAATTTTTTCTTTTTCTTTTAAACCGGCATATATTTCAGATACCTGAATTGGAGTTATGAAGACTTCTTCATTTAAATCCTTGATGAATTCTTCCAGTTTATCTTTAATATCGCTTCTTCCCCGCAATATCCATATGATGATATCAGAATCAATCAGGATCATAAGGTTCTGTCTTTCCTTATATCCCGCACATATTGTTCGACATCGAATCTTTTATTAGCCCAGATCCCATAAATAGAATTTAATCTTTTTAATAAAATATTCGTTTTACATTTATATTTGTCTTTAATTGATGCCCTGATAATTTCAGAAATTGATTTATGAGTTGTTTGACTTTCTTTGTTAAGGTAAGAGATTGAATCTTCGTCTAAATAAATTTGTGTTCTTTTCATAATTCCCGCTCCGCATGATGTATATATACATTATACTAAACGGGAAATGTTCTGTCAATTCATTTTCCCGTAGTACCGGTATATTGATTATAATATTTTAAATATATGTGTTTCTTCTATAATACCTGAGTCGTTATAAAAGACTTTATTTCTTGACTTAATTTATTTATTATTGTAAAAATAAAAGAATATATAAAGGGATTTTCATATTGTTCTGTTCATTAGCGGTTCAGCATGAATGTGCTGTATCAGTTTATACCGATTAATAATCAACAAAGGGAGGTTTCAAATGGATTCTGAAAAGCTTAAGAAGGTGCTCGCAGGAATCAGCATTATGGTTCTCATTGCGGGGACCGCAGTGACTGTCGGTTGCGGAAAACCGGGAGGAGGCGACAAGAAGGACACTGCAGAAGTTTCCAAAGATGCTGATAGCAAAAAAGCGGAAGAAAAGAGCGGTGGAGGCGGTAAATAAGCTCCATTAGGTCTGAACGGCAGATCTGATTCAAGCCGGGCACACTATCCCATGCAGTTATTCCCCATGAGAAAACCGGGGCTTCAAGATCATTTTTCCCTCAATACAGGATTATAGAGGATTGTTATCTAAAATATTATCCTGATGGTCCCGGGAATTCATTTTTTTGACAGGTGATCGGGTGAATAAATGCTGGTATTGCCGGCAGCAGGATTTAATTGCTCCCTGTTCTGCCCGGCTTGAATCTGTACAAAAAGATGTTAAGAGGGAAACTAGCCTTTCATTTTAACCCTCCGGCAAAGTTTTCCGCATACGCAGTGTCTTTCTCCTGTTTCTCAAAATGTAAGTAAAAATTCCAACCATTGGCCGCAGAGTTAATTGATCCGGTTCCGTGTCTTGAGTTTCGGATTTCATGTTAATGTCTGTAAGAAACTCTCTTTTTACTTGACTGAAACCATGCCCGGTATTTTGATAATAAGGAACAAGAAAACGGAATATGGTAACGATAAAATCACTATGGTAAAAATTCCCTCCCTCCATGAAATTAAGAACAGGTGTCCCGATATTGAGAGCAATTTTATTGAAGAGCTTTTAAACAGGCTT
This sequence comes from Spirochaetota bacterium, assembly GCA_050298055.1. Lineage (GTDB taxonomy): Bacteria > Spirochaetota > UBA4802 > UBA4802 > UBA5550 > JBNKTL01. Next base: position 6,356 of record JBNKTL010000006.1, on the reverse strand, counting down.
GATGAGGACTACTACGCATACTTTTCTCTTGAAGAGACGGTATCTCATCTGCGTGTGATATCGGGACTCTCTCCCGGTAAACCTGTGAATGTTTCTGCGGGAAAGGATGGTGAGAATATTATCTGTACGATAATCGGATACGATTCTCCCGGTATTCTCTCCCTGATAACCGGTACCCTGGCAAGCATGGACTTCAGCGCCATATCCGGCCGGATATTTACCTACAGGAAAGAGGCCGGGAAAGCAAAAAGGGGGAGTAAAACCTGGAGAAGAAACAGGGTCGCCGGGAAAAATCTCATTAAGAAGCGCGTCATTATTGACCAGTTCTCCGGGACAATCCCCCCGTCATTTCCCCTTAATGTCTGGACAATGGAGCTTCAGAAAAATCTCGAAGATGTTTTCGGGCTGTTAGCAACCGGTGAACCGGAATCGGTCAACAGCGCACGGGAGAAAGTGAACCTCCTGGTAACGGGAAAGATCCTGAACCTCAGGGACACAGGGTCTGTCTTCTATCCTCTTCATATTGAGATAAACAACAATCATCCCGATTATACGTCCATGGTTATTACCGGTATTGACACGCCCTTTTTCCTCTACGCCCTTACGTCGGCATTAAGCCTGCAGAATATCCTTATAGAAAGAGTGAATATTTCAACCATCAAATCGCAGATTGTTGATGAATTCGGTATTGTTGATTCCGCGGGGAACAAGATCATCGATGAAACGGTCCTGGACAGGATCAAGTTTTCTGTCCTTCTCACAAAACAGTTTACCTATTTTCTTGACAAGGCCCCGGACCCCTACGCGGCCCTTTCCCGTTTCGAATATCTTACCGAGGAGATCATCTCAATGCAGGAGAAAGGGAGCTGGTTCCAGATGCTCTCCAATCCCCATCTCTTAAAGGACCTGGCGAAGATACTGGGAGCCAGTGATTTCCTCTGGGAAGACTTTATCCGGCTCCAGTACGAGAATATCCTGCCGCTGTTGAAAAGTGAGGAAGACGAAAAGAACCTTTACAGCGGCCACCTTGACATGAAGGAGCGGCTGGACGCGGCTCTTGAAAAGGTCCCCGGAAGAGAGGAGAAGGTCAGGATGCTGAATGAATTCAAGGACAGGGAGACCTTTCATATAGACCTTGATCATATCATAAACCCGGAAACGGATTTCCGCGAACTCTCTGAAAGGCTTACCGGCCTGGCCAATGTTGTTCTGAAAAAGGCGGTTGAGATATCTTACAAAGAGCTGGTGGAGAAATACGGGGTCCCCCGGTCGGTGGCCGGGCTTGAGGCAAAATATTCAATTCTGGGGCTCGGGAAGTTCGGGGGAGCGGCAATCGGGTATGCCTCGGACATTGAGCTCCTTGTGGTCTACAGCGACAGCGGTTTTACCGATGGTGAAAATTCACTCAGGAACTCGGAGTTCTTTGAGTTTATGGTAAAGGACATCGTCTCCTTTATAAAGGCAAAGAAGGAAGGCATTTTCGAGATTGACCTCCGGCTTCGGCCATACGGGAAGGACGGTCCCCTGGCATGCAGTCTTGATACTTTTTGCCGGTATTACGGTCCCGGGGGAGACGCCCATTCATATGAAAAACTTGCCCTGGTAAGGATGAGGCCGGTCATGGGAGACCCCGGGTTCGGTAAGCAGCTGAAGAGGCTTCGGAACGATTTTATCTATTCAAGCAGCAGTGTGGACATAAAGGAACTTCATGAACTGAGAGAGAAACAGTTCAGCGAGATCGTCAGCGACAGCAGGATCAACGCAAAGTTCAGTCCCGGGGCCCTGGTGGACCTTGAATACACGGTACAGATCCTTCAGGTTATTCACGGTAAGGACCACACTGAGCTCCGGACATCAGGGATCCACAAAGCCCTTAATGCCATGGCAGAACTGGGGATCATGGATGAACATGAAAGGGAACAGCTGATCCTCACATATGATTTTTTCCGCAGGTTGATTAACGGGCTCAGAATGCTTCGGGGAACGGCAAAGGACCTCTTCCTGCCCGAAACAGGATCCAATGAATACGAGCACCTGGCGCGAAGAATGGGATATGAGAATAAAGGCGACCTGAGTGCCTGGCAGCAGCTTCATATTGAATTTGATACCCGGTCCGCCATCATCAGGACATTTATCGAGAAGCGTTTCGGCCGGGACTCACTTCCGGGGAAAAAAACCGGGAACATAGCCGACCTTGTCCTCTCCCGGGACATAGACAGTGAAACGGCGGCAGGTATCCTGAAATCATATGGTTTCAGGAACAGGGAGAGGGCCATTCATAATCTCCGGGGACTTGCGGGAGAAGGGGAGAGGCTCCAGCTCTTTGCGGGGCTCGCGGTCCTCGCTACTGATATCCTGAGACACAAGCCAAACCCGGACATGGCCCTTAACAACTGGGAACGGTTTATGGCTGTCATTGACAATCCTGACGAGCACTATGAGACAATGCTGTCTCAGCCCGCGGAGCTCGATATCCTCCTGGGGATATTTTCCGCGAGCCAGTTTCTCTCCGATACGCTGATCAAAAACCCCGATTTCCTTGAATGGGTCATTCTCCCCGAGAACATTCACAAGTCACTGACCCGGGATGATATTGAAAATGAACTGAGAAAGCTCCGCGAAAAATCAGTGTCCCACAGTGAGTGGCTCAACAGCATAAGAAGGATAAAGAAGAGGGAGATACTGAGGATCGGGACACGGGACATATGCCTGGGAGTGCCCCTGGGTGATATCGTAAAGGACCTCTCAACGCTGGCCGAAGCATTTATCCAGGTTGCCGGGGAAGTCAACCTGGCTGAGATTGAAAAGAGCAGAGGGAAACAGGAGACGGATGAAATCAGGGAGAGGTTTTCCATTATGGCATTCGGAAAGCTGGGAGGAAATGAGCTCAATTACAGTTCGGATATTGACCTCCTGATGGTCTATGATTCGGAGGGATACACCGGTACCGGTATGGATCTTGAAAAAACTTTCAGCGAGGTCATAGAGAGGATTTCCCAGGACCTGTCCGGTCACCACGAGGAGGGACACGCCTACAGGGTCGACCTCCGGCTTCGTCCCTATGGGAGTTCCGGTTCACTGGCCTGCAGTATCCGGAACCTCTATGAGTACTACCGGGAAAATTCCTCCCTCTGGGAGATCCAGGCGCTTCTGAAACTCCGCCCTGTTGCCGGGAACATCATGGTGGGTTACAATTTTCTGGACAGGGTCCGGGACCTTTTTAAAGACGGCACACCCGGCAGTGAAATAGTCAATTCCATTGAAAAGTTGCGAAACATCGCCGTCAGGGAGAAAAAGAGGAGTAAGCTTTCCGGAACTGATGTCAAGGACGGGGAAGGCGGCATCAGGGACATTGAATTCATGGTACAGGGGCTTCAAATGATCCATATCCCGGAGTATCCCGATCTTATCCAGGGGAATACGCTTACGGCGCTCACTGTCCTCAGGGAACTTGCCCTCCTGGACGGGGAACTTGTGCGGCAGATCGAGGAGGACTATATCTTTCT
>JBNKTL010000006.1:0-2840 GCA_050298055.1 Spirochaetota bacterium | reverse complement strand
TCGAGGACCGGCAGGTGCATACACTTCCCCGGGACCCCGAACGCCTGGAGACCCTTGCAAAGCTGATGATGGGGACCGAATCCGATGCGAACCGGTTTACCGGTTACCTTGAAAGTGTCCGGATGAGGACCAGGGCCGCATATACGGAACAGCTCGGATCATACAGGGAATAAAGGAATATCCCGGGAAACAGACATCTCCTCTTTAATTTTATTACTATTCGGCTTGATTCGTCACTTAATTTTTTCGGTTATCTATAAATTACTTGCTTTATTCTCTTCAGGTGTTGTATTATACATCAATGTGTATCTCAAAAAATAATTCTCCTTCCCCCTCTCACTCCCCCACAGAGGGGGTGAATTAAAGAAGGGGTGTAAATTTAATATTCTTCCTTAACAAGTAATCACAGGGGGTATTGTAAAAGTTTTTGAGTGGGGTACCCATACAAAAGGAGTTTTCTGTATGTATAGGTCGCATATCCTTAAATGGATAATGATAATATCAATTATATCCGTAATCTCTCTTCCTCTCTTTACTGTTTTTTTCCTCAGCCCGTCATTTGAAAAGCTCCTTATAAAAAATATTGAGGAACGCGCGGGGGATGACGCAAAGTGTTTTATATCAACTTTTTTGCAGGACCATAAGATACTGACCCCGGAGAGTATTTCCAAAGGTCTGAAAGCCCGGGTCTCTCAACTCATTGCAACAAAAAGTATCGTCAAGGTAAAGATATTCTCTCCTGACGGGACAGTCCTTTTCTCAACAGGTACCGGTGAAATCAATACAAAGAACAGCAGGAGCTATTTCCGGAACAGCGTGGGAAAGGGGAAGGTCGTGTCCCGCATGGTGAACAAGGGTGAAATGTCACTTGACGACCGGATTTCACAGGTTGATGCTGTTGAGACCTGTCACCCGATAATGGATGGGAAAAGGTTTCTGGGGGCCCTTAAAATTCACTATGAAATTACAGAGAGTAAAAAGGCCCTGGATAACGATGTTCGAAAAATTACTCTCATTGTCTTCCTGATTGCCGGAGTCCTCATTGTTGCGGTATATCTCAGTATATACCGGGCGCAAAGGGCTATGGGTAAACATGCTCAAAGTGAGGAGGAGTTAAGGGAGCACAAGGAAAAACTGGAACATATGGTTGCCGAAAGGACAGGTGAGCTCACAAGGATCAATACCTTCCTTAACGGTGAAATCAGGGAACGGATGAGTATAGAACAGGCCCTGAGGGAATCGAAGCTGCAGTATAAGAACCTTGTTGAGCTTGCTCCTGATTTTATCTATACACTGGATGATGAAGGGAGGTTCGTTTTTATAAACGAGCTTTTTTGCCAGGTCCTCCGGGTGAGTCCCGGTGATCTGCTGAAGAAGAGCTGGGCGGAGATGATACATCCCGGTGACAGGGAGAAATCACAGAAGAAACTGGATGATATACTCCAAAAGGGAAATGATATTTTTGATTTCGAGAACAGGATAATTACCGGTGACGGGAGAACTCTCTATTTCAGCCACAATATGCGCCTCACAAGGGATGACAACGGGGCAATATCGGGATGTCAATGCATAGCAAGGGACATAACTGTAAGGAAACAGATGGAGGACGAGATCATCAGGAGCAGAAACATTGAGTCCATCGGTGTACTGGCGGGAGGTATCGCGCACGATTTCAATAATCTCCTGACTGTCATAATGGGGAACATCTCGATTTTTGAGTCACTCATAGATGAAGATCCCGATCTCGTTGAGATTATCAAACATGCGAAGAATGCGGCTCTGCAGGCCAGGGACCTTACATCTGAACTTCTCACATTTTCCCGGGGAGGGGAACCATGCAAAACAACATCCAGTATTGTTGATCTTCTCAAAGAGACTGCGGGTTTCATCCTGAGGGGGACCGGGATTAAAATAGATTATAATATGTCCGGTGACCTCTGGCCGGTTGATGCCGATCTCGCCCAGCTGGGACAGGTCATCAACAATCTTCTGATAAACGCCAGGGAGGCAATGCCCCACGGGGGTACAGTGACCATTACCGCTTCCAATGAGGTCCTTGCCACTGAAGGGTTCGGTAATCTCGCACCGGGTAATTACGTTGCAGTTACGATAAAGGATACCGGTCACGGTATTTCACAGAAACACAGGGCCAATATCTTTAATCCCTATTTTACCACAAAGGAGATGGGAGCACAAAAGGGTGTCGGCCTGGGACTTTCCATATGTTACTCTATAATAAAAAGCCATAACGGGGTTATCCAGGTGGATTCAGCAGAAGGTGAAGGCACGGTCATTACCCTCTACCTGCCGGCCTCCGAAAGTGAAATTGAGCATGGTGCCGAGGAACCTGTTCGAATGCAGGACCAGGAGCAGAATAACGGGAAAATACTGGTTATGGATGACGAGGAGATCGTCAGAAAGACAATAGGGTTTATGCTGAAAAAGCTGGGTTACAGTGTTGATTTTGCCGTTAACGGAAGCGAAGCGGTTGAGCGTTACCGCTTAATGAAGGATGCATGTGAGGTGTATGATGTGGTGATCCTCGATCTTACTGTGCCCGGTGAGATGGGGGGAAAGACAGCAATGGAAAAGATGCGGGAGATTGATCCGGAAATAAACGCCATCGTCTCGAGCGGTTACTTTGATGATCCGGTTATCGCGCATTACAGGAAGCACGGGTTTAAGGGAGTGCTTGCCAAACCCTTTATCATCACAGAGCTTCAGAAGGTATTACAGGACGCAATGGAAAAGACAGTTTTAAAAGAGGAGAACTGATTTAACCCGGTTCCATCCCGAGCGCTTTTCCGGCATCAGTCCAGTCCAGCCCCTGGGATTCCGCT
>JBNKTL010000005.1:7093-141103 GCA_050298055.1 Spirochaetota bacterium | reverse complement strand
GTAGTTATAAAAGTAATCGTAATAAGTTTTGAAACAAATAAGGAGCTTCAATATGAAAAAAATTCTTACCTTAACTCTGTTCATGGTCATAACAGGAGCATCCATGAGCCCGGCTTATTCACTTGATATAAGCCTCGGTCTTACCGGCTGGTACAGCATCTGGAACATGGAAGAGGAAGATTCGGATAGCGGCGGAATGGACCTGAAGCCGGCATTCCTTTACGGTCCTCTGGCTTCCTTCAGGTTTAACAATACCTGGAGCCTTTCAACACTTTTTTTATACGGGAAATTCAAACCGGAAAATTCCAGTGATACAAGTAATTTAATCCGCTATGATTCGGATACGGCCCTGAATTATAACCTTTTCAAGTTTCTGAAGATATTCGGCGGGCTGAAGGTCATCGGCTTCAGGTGGGACAGCGATGGCGGAGACGGGAAACACCAGTCAATCGGCCCCGGCCTCGGTATCGGTGTTACACTCCATGCCATCGGGAACCTTTACTTCCTGGGAAATTTTTCCGGTCTCTACGCCTGGGGAAGCCATGAAGATGGCTCTGACAGTATTGATATGGTTGAATATGGCTTTAATTCAAACCTTTCACTTGCCTATTATATCACTCCGGCATCAACAACCATAACCGCCGGGTTCCGGTATCAGCGCTTCTGGACAGACTACGCAAACAATGATTCCGGGTATACCAGTGATATAAAACACGATTTCTACGGGTTTACCCTGGCAGTCATCTATTCATTCAGTACTTCAGGTGATCAGGAAAAAAAGGATCAATAAGGAGGGACGAAATATGAAGAAAAAGAGAAGTCTATTCAATTTAACGGTATTTGGGCTGGCCCTGGTCTTAATAGCAAATATTTCCTGCAAAAAGGAAACTGAGAAAGAATTTGTCATGGTCACTAAATTTGTCCTTGGTGATGTAAAAGCCAGGTCCCAATCGGGAACACACGCCCTCCAGCCGGGGGATGGCATAGAAACAGGAAATACCGTCATCACAGGGAAGGGGTCACTAATCGACATACAGTATGGCAACAAGGGAGTATTCAGGCTCAGTGAAAATACAGAGTTGCAAATTGACCGTCTTATCAGTACTCCGGAGAAGGATGATTCATCCATGACCATGGGGAGCGGCAAGGTCTTTGTGGTTATGTCCAAATTCACCAAGGGGTCAAACCTGAAAATAAAAACCCCGACCGCGGTTGCCTCAGTAAGGGGGACATCCTTCAGGGTCTCCGCCGACAAAAAGGCAGCGCGCATTGATGTTCTGTCAGGAAAGATAAAGGTCAACCCGGTTAAAAAGGGTAAAGTCATAGAAGAAGTTGAAAAAGTCGTTGAAAAGAACAAAACCGTCAAACTGGACGTAAAAGAAGTTGAAGAAATTACAACAGACAAGACAAAAGAGATCGCAGTTGCCGCTCTGAAGACCGAAGAAATCGAAGAGATCAGGGAAGAAGCAAAAGATCTGAAAGCAGATAAGAATCTGAATACATCCTTAAAAAAGGAAGCGGAAAACCTGGGAATAAAAATTGAGATCGCCGAAGAGGTCAGCAAAAAGGATGCTGAGAAGGAGTTAGAGGAGAAAAAGAAGAAAGAGGAAGCAGAACGGAAGAAAAAAGAGGAAGAACTGAAAAAGAAAGAAGAAGAAAAACAGGCACTGCAAAAACGGGAAAGCGAGCGTCTGAGAAACGAACGTCTTGCAAAAGAACGCCTGAGAAAAGAACGCCTTGAAAAAGAGCGTCTTGAAAAAGAGCGCCTTGTACAAAAAGAACTTGAGCGAAAGAAGAAAAGGGAGCAGGAGAAAAAAGAGGGAAGTGTTAAGAATATTCCCAATATGTAAAAGAGATTATATATTCGAAGAGGAAGGAGGGCTCAGGCCCTCCTTCCTCACTTAAAGATCCTTCCTCCCCTGAAGATATGGGGAGGGACCGAAACGAACTTCCTCCTTAACCTGCCCACCCTCTCGATGCGCATTTCTGCGATACGGTTGGATGCCGCATTTGTGGGAATACCCTCCTCCCGGGAAAGCCGTATGATGCTTTTAATAATATCGTATATCCCTTCTGCCTGGTTAGACGCCCTCTCCCTGTTATATCCTTCAAGCTCATTCTCCACGTTTATCAGCCCCCCCGAATTTATAGCATAGTCGGGGGCGTAGAGGATGTTCTTCTCCATGAGCATCCTCCCGTGCCTTAACTCGTCATCAAGCTGGTTATTGGCAGCACCCGCGATTATCCCGCATTTGAACATATCGATGGTTCTGTCATTAATTACAGCGCCCAGGGCACAGGGAGTGAATATATCCACATCAAGAGAGTAGATATCATCAGGGTCCGTTTCAATGGCATTATACTTCTCAACGGCAATTTTGGCCCTTTCACTGTTTATATCACAGATATAAATGACTGCTCCGTCTCTCCAGAGAAGTTCAGCCAGGTTGAGGCCCACATGACCGGCACCCTGAATTGCAACCGAGATCCCCTTCAATGAACTCTTTCCCAGGGCCTCCTCAACACAGGCCCTGATCCCCGAATAGACCCCCCGGGCGGTAACCGGTGACGGGTCGCCGCTGCCTCCATGGGCTTCTTCAATACCGGTTACATACTTTGTTTCCGCACGGACCCATTCCATGTCACAGGGGGTCGTACCCACATCCTCCGCGGTAATATACCTCCCGTGGAGACCTTCCACAAGTCTGCCGAAAGCCCTGAAGAGTATCTCATTTTTGTCCTTTTCCGGATCACCGATAATGACCGCCTTACCGCCGCCGAGATTCAATCCCGCAAGGGCCGCCTTGTAGGTCATACCTCTTGAAAGCCTCAGGACATCCTTCAGCGCCTCGGACTCACTCTCATAGGGCCACATCCTGGTCCCCCCCAGGGCGGGACCAAGGGAGGTATTGTGTATGGCTATTATTGCCTTCAGGCCCGCGTCCCGGTCATATCCGAAAACAACCTCTTCGTGACTGTCTCTCTCCAGCTCCTCAAATACTGCCATTGGAGTCACCTCCGGAATTATTCTCTTTTACTGGTCATTACAAACATCATTAATGAAAACCGGTATTAAAGCCAAAATATTTTAACCTATGAATCAACAGGTGTCATTAATTTTTTATCGTAAAGAAACCATCAATGTTTATGGAATATAAGGTAACAATTCCCGAAAAGTTGTTGATACAGAATAAAAACATTGAAAAATGTAATTTTACTTGTTACTACTCAGCTATGTATAAGAAAAATCATATTTAGCAAAAAAACACAACTGATGTGTCCCCACCTTGAGCGGCGGGGACATATTGTTGATATTTTAAAAAATATAAATTTTTATTCATAGAACTTGATAGTCATTTATATTTTCAATACGGAGCATATCATGAGCGGGATAAAGATAGAAAAGAGCTATGAAGAGATAAACAAAAAGATAAAAGAAGGAAAAGCTGTTGTTGTAACCGCCGACCAGATGCCGGATATTGTGGCCGAAGAGGGCGTAAAGAACGCCTTCAAAAAAGTCGATGTGGTCACAACCGGGACCTTCGGCGTGATGTGTTCCTCCGGCGCATTTATCAACTTCGGGCATACCAGGCCGAAGATAAAAGCTTCCCGGGTCTGGCTCAACGATGTTGAAGCATACGCGGGGATTGCGGCAGTTGACTGCTACATCGGGGCGGCACAGGTCCACAAAGACGATCCATTGAACAAGGTCCATCCGGGTGAGTTTAAATATGGAGGCGGTCATGTGATAGAAGACCTTATTTCAGGGAAAAAGGTACGCCTCAAGGCAATCGGCTACGGAACAGACTGCTATCCCTTAAAGGAACACCAGGCAGATATTACACTTGATGATCTGCGTGACGCATTTCTCTATAACCCGAGAAACGCCTACCAGAACTATAACTGCGCGGTAAACCTCTCGGAGAAGACCATCTATACTTATATGGGCATACTGAAACCGGAGATGGGGAACGCAAACTATTCAAGCGCGGGGCAGCTCTCCCCCCTTCTCAATGATCCCTTCTACTGGACCATCGGTACCGGGACAAAGATCTTCCTGGGCGGAACAACCGGCGCCGTCACATGGCAGGGGACACAGCACAGCCCCGTTGTCAAACGGGGTGAAAACGGTGTTGTGAAAGAAGGGGCGGGAACAATAGCGGTTACCGGGAACCTGAAAGAGATGTCCGGGAAATTTATCAGGGGCACTTCACTCTCAGGATACGGGACCTCCCTCATGGTGGGACTGGGCATCCCGATCCCTATTATTAACGAGGATATGGCGTACTTTACGGGAATATCAGACAGGGACATCTACTGCCCGGTTGTTGATTACGGCAGCGATTATCCAAATGCCGAGAACAGGACCCTGGGTGAGGTCAGTTATGCCCGGCTTAAGTCGGGAAGCGTGGAAATAATGGGAAAAAAAGTCCCCGCCTCTCCCCTCTCAAGTTACCCCATGGCAAAAAAGATAGCCGACCTCTTAAAAGAGTGGGTTGAAAACGGGTTTACTATCGGCGTACCGCAGATCCAGATACCCACAGACAGGTTCAGGGCTTAAAATGAACAGGTTTTCAGATAAATTTTACAGAGAGCATACCGATTCAAAACGCTGGCAAAGCTTTGAAGTAAAGGTGGAGACAAGCGATCTTTTGATACGTACAGGGGCAAATTCCTCTCTTGCCAAAAGTGAGATGTTCGAAATTGCAGTAGCAAAAGTCAGGGCTCTCCGAAAAGAAATCAGGGAGCATATCGAAGAGAGGGAGTCGTTTATGACATCTTTCGATCCCCTGGAAGAGGCCGTCACGGGAAGCCGCGCAGTGAGCATGATGTACAGGGCTTCGGAGTCTGCCGGGGTCGGCCCCATGGCAGCTGTTGCCGGGACCATTGCCCAGCTGGTGGGCAGTGATCTTGCCGAATATACGGATGAAGTGATCGTTGAAAACGGGGGCGATACCTGGATGAAGCTTTCAGGCAGCGCGACCATCAGCATATACTCCGGAGACCTCTATTTCAGGGACAGGATAGCCCTCAGGTTAGAGCCGGGGAATACGCCCTGCGGAATATCCACTTCTTCCGGAAAGATTGGCCCTTCCCTCAGCTTCGGAAAGGCTGATTCCGCAACGGCAATTTCACATAACGCTGCTCTTGCCGATGCCGCGGCAACTCTCCTCTGCAACCTGGTGAAGTCCCCGGAAGATGCGGAAGAAGCAGTGAACAGGGTTTCGGGAATCAAAGGAGTCAAAGGGCTCCTGGTCATATACAGCGATAATATGGCCGCGTGGGGAGATATTGAATTAGTTGATCCCCGGTGTGAATCATAAAAATCAGAACAGGAATTGATATGGATACAAAAAATGTACTGCTGATATTCAATAAAAAGATAATGTACAAACCGATTATATACAGACTTGCCAAAGACTTTGATGTCATTTTTAATGTCCTGGAAGCCAAGATCTACCCGAAACAGGAAGGAAGACTGGTTCTTGAGCTGCGGGGAGAAGGTGATTCCGTCAACAGAAGCATCAGTTACTTCAGGGACGAAGGAGTCAGTGTAGAAATACTTGCAGACAGAATAAGTAGGGACGAGGAGAAGTGTGTACACTGCGGGGCCTGTACCGCAGTATGCAGGGTTGAAGCCCTGGTCATCAACAGGGAGAGTATGGAGGTCCTCTTTCATCCCGAAAACTGTATTGCATGCGGACTCTGCAAGAAGGCATGTCCTGTGAACGCCATGTCCGGGACATCTATTGATATGGATGTTTAGGATTTATGAGAAGAAGACATATTTTTTCTCTGAAGAAGAGCTTAAAATTCGCTGTTGTCCTCGTTATTTTCAGTAATAGTTTCTTTTTCTTTAAGTTTATTCTGCTTTTTTAGTTCTTTCTTCTTTTTTCGTTCAAGTTCTTTTTGACGCTTGGCAGTTTCATAGGGAGATTTTCTCTTTTTTGACACATTTCCTCTCTTTTATATCCTGGGATTATAAGCAATAATCTGATAACTACTATATATTAAAAATAAACATATTCAACAAAAAAAAACATAACAAATATGTCCCGCCCACCGCGGCGGGAACATATCGTTTCTATTTTAGTAAATATGAAATTTTATTTATACAGTTAAGTCGTTTGATAATTTGTATTATTATTTCATAATGTTTTAATACCCCGGAGCAATAAAAGCCTGACTTAAAAAGTCAGGCTTTCAGCAATTCACAGAATTAAAACAAAATAATAAGGGAACTTTAAAAATTATTTTTATTATATTCCCTTTTGAGCACACTTCTAATGATGAAAATTAAATATTTCTCAGGTACCTGCATAAACCAGAGTACCTTATTGTTTAGAGAAAAATTATTTAATTTATTAAGGTGCTCATAATTTTACTAAGCTATATTTCTTTCACAGAAACAGCCCTGGGGCCTTTATCAGATTCCTCAACCATAAATTCCACTTTTGCACCATCGTTAAGTGTCTTGAATCCTTCACTGTCAATTCCCGTATGATGAACGAAGATATCTCCACCGTTCTCTCTCTGAATAAACCCATAACCTTTACTTTCGTTAAACCATTTAACAGTTCCCTGTTCCATTTAAAAAACTCCTGATAATTGTTTTGATACAATGATACTATGCTGATAAATATAGAAGCACAAAATTGGTGAGCCGTTTTTTCTGCCAGATTTTAAATAAGGGTAAGAAAAGCGGGATAATTTCTAGTTACTATATTACTCGATACATAAACCCTGCATCTAAATTTGTATAAGTCATATACAATGATTGTCGGCATCTGTCAACTAAAATATAAATTTAATGATAGAGATATTCTCAAACCAGGAGGCAGAGTTTTTTTTACATTTTTTTATTTTTTTCGTTCCAGGTATTGACGATTTTAAAAAATTTTTGTATTATAACTTTAGCACTCAATAATATTGAGTGCTAATAATTAACTGAACAAGGAGGCCGTTTATGTTTAACTATAGAGTCTTTAATAATCAAAGGAATCTGTTTGATCTTGCAGACAGGATATTTAACAGCAACGAATATGGATATCTCCAAACTGAATATCCCTCAATACAGCTCTACGAAGGGGATAAGAAGTATGTTATAAAAGCCGCACTACCCGGGCTAAAGAAGGAAGACATAAATATTGAAATAAAAAACAATCACCTGACTATCGATGGTGAGAAAAAATCCGATTATTCGGAAGAGAAATATCTGAGAAAAGAAAGGGCTTTCGGTAAATTTAAAAAAACAGTAAAATTTGGCGAAGGCATAGACCATGAAAAAGTCAATGCAGACCTGAAAGACGGCATTCTCACAATAGAATTGCCCAAAAGTCAGAAAGCCGCCCTGAGGAAAATTGAGGTCAGGTAAAGAAACTACGGGGAAAAATATCACAGGAGGCACTATTATGAAAGGCGAACTCAAAAGAGGAGAAAACAACAATCAGAGGACAGAAACTGTCTATATACCGGTTGTAGATATCTTCGAGAACGAAAATGAATACAGGATGAGATTTGAAGTTCCCGGAGTGGAGAAAGAAAATATTGACATCACTATAGATGGGGACCAGTTTGAGATCAGAGCTGATATATCAGAACTCAAACCGGAAGAAACTGAACTTAAATATTATGAGTCTATCCCCAGAAACTTCTACAGAAAGTTCAAAATCGGAAATGATATTCACAGGGAGTCCGTTAAAGCTAACCTCACAGACGGAATACTGGAAGTGGTCCTGAGCAAAAGCGAAGATGCAAAACCGAGAAAGATAACAGTTCAATAAGCAAAATACCGGCTGGACCGGGAGTATATAAAACATTCATTAAAAGGGCATGCTGAAGAAGCAGCCCTTTTTTTTGGGAAATTCACATGGGACCTTAAAAAATTTTCATTTACTTGTTATTCGAAAACCACTTTTACTACCAAAACATACGTTTAATTTTATTAAATATAATATATACATGCAACTACCATATGTTATGTTATGCCAGTATAATGAGTAAATACTTGAAAATAAATTCATTAATATAATTTTCTCTTGACAGATTAAAAGATTTTGTTGAAGATCCTTAAAATTTTACTTAGTTCCGGCAGGAAAGCCGGTAAAAAAAATAAAAAAAAGATAATTGGAGGTAAAAGTGGAGGCAAAAGTAATTTGGCTATTTGTGTTCGTATCACTTTACTGGGCCTATTGTATTTTCTGGGGCATCAAAGGCGCCAGAATGTCCAAAACGGCTTCTGACTACTTTATTGCCGGCCGTCAGATACCAATCTGGGTATTCGTTCTCGCAGCAACTGCAACGTCCTTTTCAGGATGGACGTTTATGGGACATCCCGGACTTCTGTATCGAGACGGATTTCAGTATGCGTATGCATCATTCTACGCAATAACCATTCCATTTACAGGAACTATTTTTCTGAAAAGGCAGTGGATGCTGGGAAAGAGATTTGGATATGTAACTCCTGGTGAGATGCTCTCTGACTATTTCAAGTCTGACCTTACACGACTTCTTACAGTTGTAGTAGCGCTCTTTTTCTCAATTCCTTATCTCGGCGTACAGCTGAGGGCATCTGGATTTCTCTTCAACGTCCTTACAGACGGAATGCTCTCTGTTAACGTAGGTATGTGGCTTCTTTCTATCGTCGTATTTGTCTATGTTGCATCCGGCGGACTGAGGGCTGTTGCATATGTTGACACTATGCAATGCATCCTGCTTGCAGGCGGTATTCTCACACTGGGACTTATCGTTCTCAGCTACGTTGGCGGATTCGGCGAGCTTAATGCCGGTATCGCGAAGCTGGCAGAGCTCGACAAGAAAAGAACCCCTGACGGCTACAGTCACTATATTGCCATTCCCGGGGTCATCCAGTTTGTAAAGAGCGGCCCGAAAGCAGTTGGCGGCGCATGGACAGGTATGATGTGTCTTACCTACATGTTTGCCCTTATGGGTATTCAGTCAGCCCCGGCTTTTACAATGTGGTCATTCTCAAACAAAAACCCGAGACCCTTCGCACCTCAGCAGGTATGGGCATCTTCAGCCGGTATAGGCTTTATTCTGATAATTTTTACAGCCATACAGGGTCTGGGAGCGCACTTAATCGGTGCTGATTCCGCGATGCTTCAGGCAGGTGTGGGCAAAGACATTATGCAGATCGGTAAAGACCTCATGGAGACACCGGGAAAGCAGGGAATGGTTGTTCCTCAGATAATCAACCTCATGAAGGATGTTGCCCCCTGGGCAGTAGGACTTCTCTCTGTTTGCGCCCTTGCCGCCATGCAGTCAACAGGCGCCGCTTACATGTCAACAGCCGGTGGAATGCTCACAAGGGACCTTTACAAGCATTTCCTCAACAAATCAGCTTCACATGAAAACCAGAAGTTCATGGGACGTGTCGGCGTTCTTATCATTGTTGTTTCGGCTCTTACTGTTGCAACATTTTCAACAGACGCTCTTGTTCTTCTCGGCGGACTTGCTGTTGCCTACGGTTTCCAGATGTGGCCGGCCCTTATAGGAATATGCTACTTCCCCTGGTTAACGAAAACAGGGATAAATGTCGGTCTTATCGCCGGTATTCTTGCTGTTACCATGACAGAGACAATCGGGACCAAGTGGTTCGGTATCACAGCATGGGGAAGATGGCCGTGGACCATGCATTCAGCCGCATGGGGTATCTATTTCAACCTCGGTCTTGCTGTGATTATCTCAATGTTCACACAGAACAAGGAAGAACTTGAGCACAAGATGAGCTTTCATAACTTCCTCAATGAGCATGCAGGACTTCCCGCGGCAAAGAAGAAGATGGTACCGGTTGCCTGGATAGTCACCATTATCTGGTTTATCTTCGCTATTGGACCAGGTGCTGTTATAGGAAATACCATTTTCGGTAATCCGAACGATGCTGCCACCTGGACATTCGGGATGCCTTCAATCTGGGCATGGCAGATTCTCTGGTGGTTTCTCGGGGTTTGCATGATGTGGTTCCTCGCATACTACATGCAATTTTCAACGATTCCGGAAAAAGAAATTACCGCGCTTGTGGAAGACATCGGAGACCTTGAAAAAGCAAGACTTGATGTTGACAAGCCGTAATCCAATAGACTTAACTTTTTGACTACACAGTGAGGGGACTCTGTCCCCTCACTTTTTATATTGTCTGCAAAAAAATCATTTACAGCATTCCCCGGTTTGAAAAAATACCGGAGAAACGCCCGTTAGTTCTATTAGCAGATAAATGACCCGAATGGAGGCATCCCGTGGATTATAAAATGATAATATGGTACAATGTGTCGATAATTGTACTTGCTTTTCTTTTATACAGGCCGACAAAAAAAATAATCCTGGCAGGGAGAATTAACAGGGCTGCCAGAAAGCTCGGGAGAGATTTAACCGAAGAAGAGAGCAAAGATATAGAGAAAAAAACCTTCCCTCTGATAGTAGCAATTGTAATATTATTCTCTCTTCTCTTTAATTACATGCTCTCGGGCAAGCTGTTCAACATGAAATAAAACAAGAGAAATTGAGATGAAAAACCAATTTAAAAAAAATTTAATCCCCCTGCTGATCCTTCTTGCTGTTGCCGCATACGGTATCTATTTTTACAACAGCATATCAAGGGAAGATTTTCCCGGAGAGTACGAATACAGGATGGGAAATGACTTTCTTGAAAAAAACGAATTTGAGAATGCGCTGGTCCACTTCAACAAGGCACTGGCAATGAACAACAAACTTGATGCGGCCTGCCTGGGCAAGGGAATTGCCCTGATGTATGCCAATAAATTAGACGATTCAAAGAAGAGCTTTGACAGAGCTATTGAAATAAACGGCAAGTTTGCAGAGGCTTTTGCCAACAGGGGCATTCTTCTTGATAAGATGGGCAGGTACGAAGATGCGCTGAAAGACTATAAGACGGCCCTGGAACTCAAACCAAAACTTGCCGAAGGACCGGGCTGGATATGGAGGTTCCTGAGGAATATTTCAGAGGAACCGCCTACGATCCTCGACAGGGCCAGGTATATTGAATCTGAGTTGAAAAAGCCCGAAAGTGAAAGAAAACTGCGCCTTAAACAGAAGGATGACAGCCAGCTTATGTATACTCCCGGCAAAGTACTCTAAAGGAACTTCCAAAAGGCAACTTTTCATCTCCCCACAGGATTTCTTATCAACTTCTGCGGTAATATTATTGCTTATGTGCCCTGTTATCTGTATTATTGTTATATAACAGGTTTTCGCAGCTGATTTTCCTCTTAATGGAGCTGATTTATGAGTAAAAAACATAAAGTCCTTATCATGAAATGTGATAACTATGATCCCCGGAAGATAGCGGAAATTGTAGATTTGGGAATGAAAGAACTTGGTGTCAGGCCCACAGGGAATGTCCTCCTCAAACCGAATACTGTTATTGCCCATAAGGAGCTCTTCCCCAATGCGTTTACCCGGATGGAATTTATCGACGGGGTCATCAGTGCGGTTAAAAAGAACTCTGTCAATACGAGCAAAATCGTTCTTGGTGAACGATCGGGCCTGACAATACCCACACGGTTTACATTCAGAAACGCAGGATACCATAAGGTCATCAGGAAACACCATATTAAAGCAGCATACTTTGATGAGGAAAAGCAGGTCCCTGTCAAGATAAAAGCCAAAGGGAGACTTCGGGACCAGATGTTCTTCCCCGAATCGATTGCACAGTGCGACTTCCTTATAAACCTTCCCAAGTTCAAGGCACACCCCTGGTGCAGGCTTACACTGAGCCTCAAAAACTTTATCGGGATCCAGGATGACAGGCACAGGCTGGTTGACCACAACAGCTTCCTGGAACACAAGATTGCCGACCTCCAGGAAGTCATACAGCCTCATTTTATCGCTATTGATGCCATATCTGCCGGTCAGAAGATGATGCTTACACCTGACCCCTTCCCCATGGGCGCCATTATTATGGGGACAAATTCATGTGCCGTTGATACAGTCGGCTGCCACATGGTGAATGTAAATCCGAAAGACCTCATACATTTAAAATATACTTCGGAAAGAGGCTATGGCCCCATGGATATAAAGGAGATCGATCTCGGGGGTGATTTTCCCCTCAAAGAGGTGCAGAAAAAAACAGCCGGATTTCAGTTCTGCCTGGAACATGTTGATAAATATTTTCAGAACACCCAATTAAAATGTACTGTGGGGACTTTTCCCGAAAAGCACTCAAAAGATTACTGCTGGGGGGGATGCCCCGGTGCCCTGCAGGAAGCTATTCATATGACACGAACAATAGTTCCCGGCGTAGAAAAGAATATGAAGAAGGTCCGGTACGTTGTGGGAAAAGTCGAAGGCCCCCTGGACCTGGAGAAGGATGAAAAGGTTATTTTTGCCGGAGATTGCACAAGCTGGCAGGGTACAATAGACGGAAAAGAGATAAAGATTGAAAGCAGGTACAGGAGCCCCGGCCAAGTGGATGAAACGAAAACACGGTCAAATGATATGCTGGTGAAGCTTATAGGCGCCCTGTCAAATATTGCAAAAAACAGGGGGAAAAAGCATATTCGCGCCAGGGGATGTCCCGTATCAGTAGGCGATCATATACACTATCTTTCATTTATGGGATGTTTTAAAAATATAAACTTCTTTCCCAAACTTGTACTGCCCTTTATCCTCCAGTATATAACCATGTGGATTTTCAAGATAAAGAACAGGCTGTTTTAAGGAGGCAGGGTCAGAGCGGGGAAAGATTTCCTACATCAGCAACTCGCCGAAATCACTTCCCACCAGTTCCTGCAGCCGGCTGATTGCCTTGAACGAAGATTTAAGAATGCGCTTCTTCCTCGGTGAAAGGCTGTTAGGATTACAGAAATAATTACTTTTTCCGGTCTTCCTGTAATTTTCCACCTGCGCGCGCAGGGTATGCTGCAGGATAACACGATAAGCGTTTTCAAAATACTCGGCATCATTTTCATTGAGGACATCCGCCTTAACCAGTGAATCCAGACGATCAAGTGTCGAGGTGTCTTTAATCCCATATCTCAGGGCAAGTATCCTCACAGCCTCAATGATAAATATCAGGCCGCTTCTCTTCATATCAATTTCACCTTTGTGTTTCTCATCTTTCTCCGTGATAAACCTGCTGAAAAAGCTGAGTGGGACCTTGTGTGACGCTTCTTCATCAAGATGCATGGCTCTGAGCAGGTTGTGGTGCCTGCCGATCTCAGCAATTGCGAAATTTTTGAAGCTGTTAAATATCCCGGCTTCTCCGAAAAGGTGGGTAGAATCAAAAACAAGCGTGGTATACCTTATGGATTCCCTTGATACACCATTCAGGATATATCTCAAATGGATTTTCCACTCAAAAAGTCTCTTTCGCCAGCTGGGATTAGTACCCATAATATTTCCCGTACAGTAGGGAAATCCTGATTCAGCGAGATAGTCTGAAAGCCTTTTTGAAAACTCAAGGAAATACCTGTCATTGTCATTAAAATACTTGTCATCATAATCATCTATTATGAGACCAAAATCCTGATCAGGGAACAGGAGATTCTCACGCCTGCCGTGACTTCCGGTTAAAAAGAGCGAAAATTCAACAGGGGGTTCTTCTCCAAGCTCATAGATAATCCTGTCTGCAAGCGACTTATGTATACTTGCATTAATAGTGGAGAGCATATAGATTATTTCAACAGGATCAATCTTTGAAGAGAGCCTTTCAAATACCATGTCAACCATACTCTCTTTAATTTCCCTGTATTCACCTGTGGTTCCGGCTTCCTCTATCTTTCCGATAAGCACAAGGGGATCGTAATGTCTTATCTTTACGATCTGCCTGAATGTGAGAATTCCGGCTACCTTCCCCTCACTGAGCACAGGCAGGTGTTTAATCTTATATTTTGAAAAAACAGAGAGTGCGTTAAAAAGGGTATCATCGATATTGAGACAGAGAGGATCGGGAGTCATAATTTCTGAGATAAGAATTTTAGCCATATCACTCACATCTTTACTAATGATATTTCCAACCATGTCCCTTTCAGTAACAATTCCGGTTGGCCTGTCTTCATTATCCACAACAACTACCGAGGATATCTTTCTCCTTGTCATCTCCCTTGCAGCTTCTACCACGGAACAATCGTGGTTACAGGTAAAAACATCATGTACCATGAGTTCACCAAGCTTTTTGTTATACCTGTAATTTGATACCCTGTAAAGAAGATCATCACGATTGAGTTCCTCTTCAACAGCCTGGCTACCGGATTCATGATCAAAAAAGTCAACATCCATAATAAACACCCGGAATAATCTTATTTATACCCTAAAAACAAATAAAATAATCATTGAAAAAATATTTCAATAAAAAAATGAAATCAAAATTATTTAATAATTGTTTACAAATCTTATATAACTTATTAATATGAAGACAGAAAAAATGCGAGGAAAATAAATTGTTTCGAAACAGAATAATATTAATTCGAACACACCCCATGACGAAAAGATTTTTTTGGGTCATATTCGGAGTAATTTTTTATATTTCAGGTGATTCATTTTTTACCTGGATGCTTGAACCTGAAAATTTCAACGGTGGCTTCAACTGGATACTTGTGGTTATCTTTCCCGTTATTGCCCCGCTTTCATTTTTTATTAATAAAAAACTCGGGTGTGCGGTTTGCTCATCCGATTCATGCAATATTGATACCGGGTCTGATGAAAACAAAAAAGATGATTTTCTGATCGGGACGGGGCAGATGCCCTGATTTGCAAAGATGAAAAAATATTTATTTTGAATAACAGTTACTGCTCAGCTATAATGGATTCAGTATATTTACTAAAATAAAAGCAATATGTCCCCGCCGCCTTCGGCGGCGGAGACAGTTTTAAAGAGAAATCAATCTATTCATTAAAAACATAACTGATATGAGTAAATATGAAAAATATATAAATAAAAACTGTAAACGTAAAGATGGGAACTTTCAGGAGGAAATAAAATGATTCTTAAGGAGATAACAGACTTTTTCAAGGTGTCTCCACCCTTTGACCTGCTGACCCCCGAACAGCTGGACAAAACCTCTAAAAATGTCTCGGTGGAATTTTTCCCCAGGGGTCAGAAAATCTTTGAACAGGACGGTCCTCCCTGCACATCCCTGGGAATAATCCGAAAAGGGGGCATAAAGATAAATCTCTTTTTAAAAGACGGTACCGAAAAGGTCATCGATTTCAGGAGCAAGGGAGAATCCTTCGGTTTTCTTTCACTGATAAGCGGTGATAATCCCCGGTCAAATATAATCGCCATTGAAGATACCATCTGTTACATGATCCCCAAAGACATTATAATGGAAATGGTGGATGAACAGCCTCTCCTCCGTGAGTTTTTTCTGAAATCTTTCTGGGTCCACTTCTCTGACAAGACCTACCAGGAGATGCACAACAGGCATGTAATGCTCGGAGATAACGACAGGAGACTCTACCTCTCACATGTGGGGGATCTCATCAACAGGGAAGTGGTAACGTCAAAAAGCAATTTAACCATAAAAGAAGCTGCGGAAATTATGTCGAATAATAATATCAGCAGCCTGATAATAGTGGACGATAACGGCATGCCGTCCGGGATCGTTACCCTCAGGGACTTCAGGGACAGGGTTCTTTTAAAGGGTGTGGATCCGGAAAAGCCCGTAACCGAAATCATGAGCCCCCCCACTTTTACGGTTGATTCCGGCGAGATGAGCTTTGAAGCACTTATCAAAATGATAAGCTACAACATACATCACCTGCTTGTCACCGAGAACAACAAACTGAAAGGCGTGGTCACAAATACCGATTTTATGCTTCTCCAGGGAGTGTCACCCATATCCATTGTCAAAAGCATAGAAATACAGGACAACCTCGACGGGCTGGTCCCTCTTCATGATAAGCTAGATAAGATCATATCCACACTTATTAATAACGGTGTGGACGCAAAACATATCGTCAGGATAATCACCAATATCAACGACAGGTTTGTTGAGAAAATCTTCAACCTCAACCCCAAAGTCAACCGGGATATCTATAAGAAAATATCGTGCGTCTCTTTCGGAAGCAGCGGACGGGTTGAGCAGACATTAAAACGTGACTGGAACGCGGCCATTGTCTATGACGATCCGGAAACAGAAGAAGAAAATGAAAAAAACAAAAAATTCTCCAAAGACTGCCTTGAAAGACAACAGCGAACATTTGCAAAATATGGTTTCCCGGAGATTGAACTTAAACCTTTTGGTGATGATGTAGCCATATACGGCAGTATTTCCGAATGGGAAGAGAAAATTGACAGATGTTTCAATTCGGGGAAAAGGGATGTCCTCATCTCAATCTGTAAATTTCTCGACATGAGGCTTATGCACGGGAACAATGAGCCCATAACCAGGCTCAAGAAAAGGATACACAGGCTGGTGAGAAATAACAGATCTCATATGAAAAAACTCGTTGAGATAGCCACAGGTGAAAAAGCACCCCTGGGATTTTTTAAAGAGCATGTTGTAAGCAGAAAGGGTGAACTTGTCCAGGCCCTGGACCTCAGAAAGGACGGGATCCACCCCATTGTTGACTGTATCAGAGTACTCTCAATCTATAATAATATTGATGAAGTAACAACCATTGCCAGGCTCTATAAACTTACTGATGCCAACAACCTTCTTCTCCTTGATCTGAAAAACGAAATACCCTTTGCATTTGAATTCCTCCTCAACCTGAGGATAAGGGACCAGATAAGAAAAAAAGAAATGGGTCTTGAGATAAATTCAATTCTGGACCCTGAAATTCTCACACCGCTTGAAAAAAGATCACTCAAAGAGGTCTTCCAGATCGTTGCGAGGCTGCAGCTTGCATGTGAAAATTACATGCGAAACGAAGGAGTCATTGAATAGTGGGATTTCTTGACGGTATACTCGGTTCCGGGAAAAAAAAGGAACTCACCATCGATACATGGACAGGGGATGTAAACGGGAACATCGAGATTGACCGGTGCCCCTACGTGGTCTTCGACATGGAGATGACCGGACTCAATCTTAAAAATGACTACATCGTGTCAATCGGTGCCGTTAAGATGACCGGGGGAAAGATCCATGCCAGTGAAAAATTTTATACACTGGTCAAACCTCCGGTAGACCTGGAAAAGGAGAACGTGGTCATACACAGGATAACCCCCGATGAACTTGTTGACCAGGCGCCAATAGACGAAGTCCTTCCCCGCTTTCTGGAATTCATCAGGGACTCGGTACTGGTAGGGCACTATGTCCACTTCGATCTCGGTTTTATGAATAAATTCATGAAACAGATCTATGGGAAGAAGTTAAAGAACCCCGCCATGGACACCCATAACCTGCACGAATGGCTGCTTCAGAATGATTCGAGCTTCAGACAGCATTACCGGGGGGGGAGCGTACAAACAGACCTCTTTTCACTTGCAAAAAGATATAATATCGAGGTCGATGAGGCCCATAACGCACTTATTGATTCATATATAACGGCACAGCTTTTCCAGAGGTTTATCCATTTCTACAGGGAGAATGATATTCTTACCCTTAAAAGCCTCATAAGCATAGGAAGGGCTTAGTCCACTCAGAACAAAGGAGAAGTTAATGGAAGGAATAAAACTGATTGATATAGTGTTCCTTATTATAACGGGAGTAATAGCCTTTCACGGAATTACATTCAGGGATGAGAACGGCAACAGGACAACTGTTCATCTCCTCTTCGGATGTATTGCCCTGATTTTTTTTCTCAGGGTTCTTTTCGTGGATATCCTTAAGGTTGTGGGATTTTAGGATAATAAAGTTCATTACTGATTAAAGGAAGAGTAAAAAGAGTGTAAGAAAGGAGATGGGGGGGATAAAGAGGAGATAGGGGGATGAGAAAATTATAAACTAAACACATCTCCACATCCCCTCTTTATCCCCTTATCCCCCTTTTACACATCTTTTCTAAGGTGCCTTTTGTAGATAACAAAACTTTATTTCTAAATGTTTATTGAAAAACTTTGCGCTCTTTGCGTCCTGACGGATCAAAAAATGTGGGCAAAAGTCAGCCCTCTGGGAGGGGATATAGGGTGCTCCAACACTAAAGAACATCCTCAAAACCGAGGGCCTTCATAATGTTCTTTATTTTATGGATTGTTTCTTCGTATTCCAGGACCGGGTCAGAGTCGATGGTTACGGCACCGCCTGAATTTATTATTATCTTTCCCCCGGAAATCACAGCGGTCCTGATCACAATGCTTGAAGTGAAAATCTTTCTGTTAAAGTGAAAGATCGTCCCCGTATAGATATTTCGCCTGTATGTTTCCAGCTCTTCAATGATCTCCATGCTGCGGACCTTGGGACAGCCCGTAATAGACCCGCCGGGAAAGACCGCTTTCAGGAGATGAATGAAGTTCTTCTCCTTCTCAAGCTCACCCTCAACAATACCGATAAGCTGGAAGACGTTCTCGTAGGGTTCTATTCTCTTGCTGTCAATGACCTTCACACTCCCTGTCCTGCAGACCTTGCCCATATCATTTCTCAGCAGGTCGATGATCATAAAGAGTTCCGCCTGGTCCTTCTCCGAGGCGAGAAGCTTCTCCCTGCTTTCCCTGTCTTCAAGGGGGGCACTGAACCGGGGAGCTGTTCCCTTGATGGGACGGGTTTCAACCCTCTTCTCCGAACACCGGATAAAGAGTTCCGGGGAGTTACTGATAAATACGGCATCCCTGAAATTCATAAAGGCGGAAAAAGGCGCGGGATTATTCCTGTAGATATTCTCAAAAAGCCTGTACGGATCGCCTTTAAAACCGGCGGAAAGTTGCTGTGTCAGGCAGACCTCGTAGACATCTCCCTCTACAATATACTCCTTTATTCTCCTGACCTTCTCAATATATTCTTCCCTGCTGCACTCCTTCTCAATTTCACCTGCTTTGATTCCCTCTGTCACGGGATTTTTTTTTCTTATAAGGCTCCCTTCTTCATACTCAAAATCGATCCGAAAGGCCTTCCCCTTCCGGTGGTCCAGGAAGATCACCCTGTTATAGACAACAAGCTCAAGGAGAGGGATCTTGTAACTGTTTTGAGTACGGGATTTGATCTTCTCAATAGTATGGTATCCGTCATATGAAAAATAACCCACTGCGCCGCAGACCGACGAAGGATATTCCAGCCTGTCATAATCTAACATCTGGTAGACGGTTTGGAGATACTCCCAGAAATCTTCATCGATTATCTCATATCCCGATTCAGTTTCTGCCTCGAAACGGCTGTCACTGTATCGTAAAATCGTATGGGGGAAGAGATAGATAAAAGAATATTCCGAGATATCATCGGGGCCCCTCCCGGTGAGGATAGTGCTGTAGTAATAGTCAGAATAATCCCGGAAAAATTCAACCGGATCGATCACGGGCATTTCGGTGACCTTTGAGCTTTTGACGGATATTTTCACTTCAGGTGCTCCAGGTAGTTCCGTATCATCTCATTACCATACTCTGTCATGAACGATTCGGGATGGAACTGCACACCGAAGACAGGATGCTCCCTGTGTTCAATGGCCATGGGAATTCCTTCGCCGGTTTCCGCGGTAATAATGAGATCATCCGACCTCTTCTCGATGATCAATGAGTGATACCTGGCAGCCAGAAACCTGCGGGGGACATTCCTGAACATGCGGGAGCCGCTGTGTAAAATCACTGATGTTTTCCCGTGAACCGGCAGCGGCGCCTTTACTGTTTTTCCCTGAAAGACTTCATTGATACACTGCATTCCCAGGCAAACGCCCAGGATTGGAAGTTTTGAAGAGAACTCCCTTATGGAAGCAGTTGAAATCCCGGAATCTGAGGGTCTCTTCGGACCGGGAGAAATCACAAGCCCGTGAAAACCCCCATTAGCTATATAGCCGGAATCGATTTCATCATTTCTTTTTACCACTACCTCACCATGAAAATTAATCATAATCAATTGCTTGAGATTGTATGTAAATGAATCGTAGTTATCAATAAGAAGAAGTCTTTTCATACTCTTAACTGTGAAAAAGCTGTTACGGACAATTATTAAACGTCATTAAAATAAAATATATTTTAAATTCAATTGAAATACAGGCGTTATGTCAATATTTGTCTCTCCTCTTTTATAATATGGCTGATGCTCTGCCCCCTTAATTTAACCAAAACCGGGACTCTGACCCCTGAATTACTCTAAACAGGTAAAATTTTCACGCTCTGACCCCCAGATTCCTCTGAGCCGGCAAAATTTTCACGCTCTGACCCCTCATTTTAACCGGGAGCATATTTGTCCCGGTACTTTTTAATGAGAAGAGGAATAAACTCAGAAAGATCTTCAACGATAATATAATCGGCAACTGCTGTTATGGGCGCAGCGGGATCACTGTTTATTGATACAATCATCCCTGACTCTCTCATGCCCGCAAGATGCTGGCTGGAACCGGAAACACCACAGGCAATATAGGCAGAGGGAGAGACGCGTCTTCCCGTTGAACCCACCTGCTGCGTATAGGGGAGGAGCCCCCTGTCACACACCGGCCGCGTTGCCCCCACTGCGGACTCCCTGAAAAGAGCGCCCAGATTTTCTACCCGTATGATCCCATCCTCATCCCCGGCTCCCCTCCCCGCAGTAACGATCACTTCCGCTCTCTCTATGTCCGACCTTCCCCTGTGAGCATATTTTACCTCTTCAATAGAAATTGCTTTTTCCCGGCATGTGAAACTGAATACCGTTACATCCCCTTCGCTGCCGCTCTTCACTGGGCCCTCTTTATAAGTAAAAGACCCCGGCCTGGCTGAGATGATACTTGTATCAGCATCTGTTACAATATCCTCAAGATATTTCTCACCATGAGTTGGCCGGGTAAAGAGTATCCCGTCACCGGTCTTTTTGACTTTCTCCACAGAAGCGATGTAAGGAGCGGACATAAGCGAAGCAAGGAGCGGCGCGGCGCTGCCGGAAAAAACCGTTCCCGGGAAACAAATATACCGGGGGTTCAATGAACCGGCTAGTTCCGCCAGTCCCTGAACAAGGACTTCATGGTTGTAGGAGGAGAGGGTTTCGTTTTCCATAAGACAGAGAGAGAAACCTGCTTCTCTAAAGGGATCCTCCCATTTTTTAGCAGAGCTGACAGGAACGACGACCCTGATTTTTGCGCCTGTTTCTCCGGAAAGCCCGGATGCCAGTCCCAGGACCTCAAGGGAACCGGGAACCGGTTTGTTATCAATGGTTTCAATAACGGCAAGGATCACCTCAAAAGCCTCTTTTCATGCAGGATATGGAGAAGCGTCTCAGCCTTCTCTTCTCCCGTACCCTGGAGAACAATTCCAGCCGGAGAACTCTCTCTCCTGTAACGGGCCACCCTCACCTTCCCCGGTGATGAAATCTCCCTGTCCCCGGGATCAATGACTACAAGCTCCTGCTTTTTTGCCCTGAGTTTATTGGAAAGCTTCGGATAGCGGGGAGCATTGATGCCCGACTGAACGGAAATAATTGCAGGAAGGGTAAGCCTGTAGAGGATCCGTGTTCCCCCGTCAATTTCAGATTCAGCATGAATTGAACGGTCCTCCTCCTGGTAATCAAGCTTCATCACCGAGTGGGCATAGGGAAGACCCAGCTTTCCCGCCAGTAAACCTCCCATCTCACCCTGCAGCGAATCTTCGGAAAGGACCCCTGTAATGACCAGGTCATAGTTTTTTTCTGATATAAAATCCGCAATGCAGGAAGCCACATGAGATGATTCTGTAGATAAAGAATCATCGAGGAGGATCTGGAATCCATTATCCGCGCCCATCTCCAGCGCCTTCCTGAGCACCCGGGATGAACTCTCATACCCGGCTGTGAGGGCATCGACCCCGGTCCCCGGAAACTTTTCCCTGAGAAGTACTGCTTCTTCTATCCCGTAAAGATCATAACTGTTTATGTGTGATAAAATTTTTCCGGGAAAAGCCTCCCGGAGATTTTCAGATATTCCGGGAGCAAGGACCTCTTTCACGCATACAAGTATGTTCATATCCCGGAATATCTCTGATTTATACAGGTTGTCAATACAAATACATTGATTGTAAATATGATTATTCCTATATAAAGCTTGAGCAGTTACTAACATTTCTTTTAATTGACTTTTTATCAAAAGTGAATAAAATAATTCACGCATAGGAGGGGGCATCATGGATTTTTCACTTTCAGAAAAAACAGCAACAATTATCGAGATGATTAACGAGTTTGTTCACAGGGAACTCATCCCCCTTGAACAGGAATTTCTCAACGGCCCGCCGGAAGAGCTTGAACCTCTGCTCAACGAAAAAAGAGAGATTGTAAAACAGATGGAACTCTGGGCCCCGAACCACCCGGTTGAATATGGCGGCATGGGGCTGGACCTTGTGGACCACGCTCTTGTTTCGGAAGCCCTGGGCAGGACACCCCTGGGCCATTATGTTTTCGGATGCCAGGCCCCCGACGCGGGAAACATTGAGATCCTTCACCTGCACGGGACAGAGAGTCAGAAAAAAGAGTATCTTGCTCCCCTTGTAAAGGGGGAAATCAGGAGCTGCTTTGCCATGACAGAGGTTGATATGCCCGGATCAAATCCCGTGATGCTTGAGACCACGGCCGTTGCCGACGGTGATGATTATGTTATTAACGGGCACAAGTGGTATACCACCGGTGCCGATGGTTCCCGGTTCGCCATCGTTATGGCGGTTACCAGTCCCCATGCAGGGAGGTATATGCAGGCAAGTATGATCATTGTCCCTGCGGATACTCCCGGTTTTAATCTCGTGAGAAATATTCCGGTGATGGGGCACCGGGGGAGCGGCGCCTTCAGTCACTCGGAGATCATTTTTCAGAACTGCAGGGTCCCCCGGGAAAACCTCCTGGGCCCGGAAGGGCACGGATTTGTTATTGCCCAGGAACGCCTGGGGCCCGGGCGCATCCATCACTGCATGAGATGGCTCGGGATATGCAGCAGGTCCTTTGACCTCATGTGTGAAAGGGCCAATGAACGGAAAATATCTCCCGACGGGAAAACCCTGGGAACACGGCAGATTGTACAGTCCTGGATAGCAGAATCCGCCGCGGAGATCCGTGCGGCAAGACTGATGACACTCCATACCGCATGGAGGATCGAGAAGGAGGGTGCCAGTGAAGCAAGGGAGGATATCTCTTTGATCAAGTTCATGGTTGCCAATACAATGCAGAGGGTTGTGGACAGGGCACTGCAGGTCCATGGCGGTCTCGGAATGACCGATGATGCCCTCCTTGCTTTCTTTTACCGGCATGAAAGGGCCGCAAGGATCTACGACGGCGCCGATGAGGTCCACAAGGTTTCCGTGGCGAAACGGATTCTCAAACGTTACACTGAGTCATCTCAAGAGAAAAATATTTAAATTCAATTATCCAAAGGTAGGAGAATGAAATTCACTGATGAGCCGTCAGCCATAAGAGAAGGTGAAGATCTCGATAAGAGTAAGCTTGAGGAATATCTCAGGGATAACATAAAGGGACTTGAAGGGGAACTTGAAATCAGGCAGTTCCCCAGAGGATACTCTAACCTCACATACCTGGTAAAAGCCGGAGAAAAGGAGATGGTCCTCCGAAGACCCCCGGCAGGGAGAAAGGCCAGGAGCGCCCACGACATGAACCGCGAATACAGGATGATTTCTTCACTGAAACCCGTTTTCCCCTACTGCCCCGACACGGTACTCTACTGCGAAGACCTCTCTGTTATGGGAACAGAATTCTATATCATGGAAAGGATCAGGGGAATAATCCTCAGAAAGGATCTTCCCGACAACCTTACTTTCTCTCCGGAAGACGCGGGAAAGCTCTGCAGAAATATGGTTGAAGTCCTGAAGCAGCTCCATGAAGTAGATTATGAAAAGATCAGTCTCGCAGATTACGGAAAACCGGAAAGATATATACAGCGGCAGGTTGAGGGCTGGAGCAGAAGATACAGGGACGCCAGGACCCTCGATGCACCGGACTTTGAAAATGTTATGGAATGGCTTCATGAGAATATACCCGGTGATTGCAGCAGACCCTCAATTATCCACAACGACTATAAATTCGACAACCTCGTCCTGAACCCGGATAACCCCACGGAGATCATCGGTGTTCTGGACTGGGAGATGTCAACAATGGGAGATCCCCTCATGGACCTGGGGTCATCATTGGCATACTGGGTTGAAAGGAATGATCCAGAGGGGATGCAGCTTATCAGAATGCTGCCAACTACAATGGAGGGGGCTTTTACACGGAAAGAGATAATCTCCTACTATAGTGAAATCACAGAAAGGGATACCGGATCTTTCACTTTTTATTACTGTTTTGGTCTTTTCAGGCTGGCGGTTATTGCGCAGCAGATCTACTACCGGTATTATCATGGACAGACAAAGGATCCGAGGTTTAAGTCGCTGATCTTTGCAGTGAAAGTTCTTGAAGAGAGGGCAGATTCTGTTATTGAATCTCCGGAGAGTGTGCTCTGACCCCTATTTTCTCAAAAATTGTGGATAGTTAACCGTCATTTTATGCTCTGACCCCTCATTAAGAAAAATTCATAAAAAACAAAATTTCTCTTTACAAATGAGACATAATGTCGTAGTAATTGCATTTATCTTGCAAATAAATAATGTGACGTGAAATATTTGTTCATTGAATGCTAGACAACAGAGATAAAAAAATATTTGTTCTTGATACAAATGTTGTTCTTTACGATTACCGCTGCCTCTACTCCTTCGAAGAACATATCGTGGTAATACCAATAACCCTCCTTGAAGAAATTGACCGGTTTAAAAGAGGAAACGAAATTATAAACTACAATGCCCGTGAGTTTTCCCGGGAGCTGGATTTTCTTATCGGTGACAGGATGCTTCATGACGGCATCATGCTGGAAAAGGGGGGCTTTATCATAGTCCTGTCCGACAGCAAAAAAGACCGGTTCATGCAGGAGCTCTTCTGGGAAGACAAACCGGACCACAGGATACTCTCCCTGGCAAACAACCTCTCAAATGAGTATGGACGGGAAAGGGTCACCCTGGTATCCAAGGACATCAACCTCAGGATGAAAGCGAAGAGTATCGCCGTACAGGCTGAGGACTATGAAACGGGAAAAATCCAGAACCTCGACGAGCTCTATACCGGGAAAACCCTCATAGAGAATGTTGACCACAGCCTCATTGACCTGCTCTACCGGGACAACTGTGTGCCTTTAGACGAAACAGGGATAGAGCTTGAACCGAACCCCAATGAAAATTTCATTCTCCGCAACACCAGTAAAAGCGCCCTTGTGACATACCATCATCACGACAACTGCCTCCATATTGTTGAAAAGAAGAGGGCATACGGGATACAGCCGCGAAATGCCGAACAGACTTTTTCAATCAATGTCCTCACTGACCCAAAGATACAGCTTGTGACCCTTTCCGGCAAGGCGGGTACCGGGAAGACACTCATGGCCCTGGCGGCGGCACTGGAGACAAGGAAAAGTTACAAGCAGATATTCCTCGCACGGCCGGTCGTCCCTCTTTCCAACAGGGACCTCGGATTTCTTCCCGGGGATATTCATGACAAACTCGACCCCTATATGCAGCCCCTTTTCGATAACCTCTCAGTTATACAGAACCAGTACAGCGAAGATTCATCGGAATATAACAGAATAAACGAGATGTTAAACACGAAGAAACTCCTGATAACGGCACTGGCCTATATAAGGGGAAGAAGCCTTCCGAGGATCTACTTTATCGTGGATGAAGCCCAGAACCTCACCCCCCACGAGGTCAAGACCATCATAACCCGTGCGGGAGAAGGGACAAAGATCGTCTTTACCGGTGATCCACACCAGATCGATACACCTTACCTCGATTCACGGAGCAACGGCCTCACCTATCTCATCGACAAGATGAAGGGTCAGAGCATTTATGCACACATCACCATGGAAAAGGGTGAAAGGTCCCATCTCGCGGAGCTTGCTTCAGACCTCCTGTAGAGTGTATTTTTACCTGTTTTAAAAGTCTGTCATTCAGGCCGAAGTAAAACGAAGAGCCGGAATCCAAGTTTAGCTATCAGCTGATTTTAAATCAAAATTAGTAATTTTAAAAAAATAAATAGATTCCCGTTTTCACGGGAATGACATTAATATAAATCTTTTGTAAAATCATGAAACTGATGAGTAAACTTTTCTTCAGCTAAAGATAACAACAGGGGCCCCCTTCCGGAAGCCCCTGCTCTTTTTTTCTGTCTGATATTATCAGCCGCTGCAACAATGCCGCCTTTTTGCATGACTGTCTATTCGAGAAACTGCTTGATTGTGTAGGCAGAATCCTTCGCGCCCTTAATGAGCTGCTTTTCATTTCCCCACTGGTCCCTGATCGTTCCCGTTTTTTCATAGAGAGAGTTAATGGGGACAAAGTAATCGGCCTTCATGCTGATGTCCCTGTCACTGAAATAGAGAGTGTTCCTGAAGGAACCGTTTACAAGGCTTTCATCACCGTTGACCATGACAAGTGTGCCGTACTTCTTCCCTTCAATATCCTTTTTCAGGGCTTCCGGGGAAGATATCTTTTCCAGAAGATAAGCATAGTTAGGATAATTATTCAGGACAGTATAGTTCTTTACCGACTTCTCCCTGATAAAAGACGCCAGCTTTTCAACAACTTTCGCATCGGTCTTCTGCAGGTTAAAAGCGATAAGCGTACTCTCACTGAAGTTCCCGGCCATCTCTTCAAACATGGCGTTATCCGATTCGTGCTTCATGTACTTAAAGTAGGAATTCGGCATATCCCGGGAAAGATGGATATTCTGCTTTTTATCGTTCCTGATAAGCTTTCTGAAACTTACCGAGTTGTGCTCCTCGTCAAAGGAACCGAAGTAGTAGATATCCGTAAAGCTGCTCATATCGCCCTTGACCGTCCCACTGATATCAACACCCGCCCCTTTCAGAAGGGTGATCTTTTCCAGGTCGGCCCCCACCTCCAGTGAGTAGACCGGGAGCTTTTTCCCTTCCGCGAAGGAGATGACCTGGTCTATCTCCTCCAGGGTGAGATGAGGGGATACGGATACCACCGTGCTGTCACCCTCCAGACCCTGGATAAACTGACGGATATCATCCTCTGACTTTCCGCCTGTCCCCAGCATTTCGCGCCTGGTGAAGATCTCGTAGCCGAACCTCCCCTTCCGGCAGAGGTTGTCGAAGAACTCTTTGTTCTTCATCTTTGAAGTGATCTTGATAAAGTTCCCGTCCCGGGTTTCCATGACCATTTTACAGCCGTCACCGCAGAGACTGCAGTGGGTTTCCGTGAGCCTGTTCTCGAAAGGACCCGGTTTCCGGCCCTTGGGAGTTTTCTCGGTAATAGCCCCCACGGGACATCCCGTTACGCAGAGTCCGCAGGTGATACAGTTGGTATCGTCCATGGCCTTGAACATATAAGGGACCGGTGTTGCGTTAAAACCCCGCTTATTGAAGGTGAACACGGCCTGTTTCTGCACCTGGGAACAGAGCCTTACGCACTGGCCGCAGTTTATGCATTTCGCGGTGTTCACATTGATATAGGTCTGTTGTGAATCGTAAAGGTCCTCCCTGTACTCGCCGCCTATGAACTTCGTCTTGTCCACATTATACTTCTCTGAATACTCCTTGAGTTTACACTCGTAGATGTCCTGGCAGCCGCATTCAAGACACCTGAAGGTCTCCTTCCGGAGTTCATCCTCGGTAAATCCGAGCTCGACCTCTTTGAAGCTGTTTTTTCTCTCCTTTGGAGGGAGCTTCTCCATATGGTTTCTCGCAAGCTTTATCTCATCATTAAAGTCATCTTTTGAAAGTGGAGCAAAGTCTTCCTTCCGGATATGGAATCCCAGCCTGTTTTCCTTCTCAAGCTCCTTCCCGTTCAGGTAGTTGTCGATATTCAGGGCGGCCTTTCGCCCATGGGCGATGGCCGCGATGGCAATATCAGGCCCGGTGACGGCATCTCCTCCCGCGAAGACCCCCTCCCTGCTGGTGGTAAAAAGCTCTTCATCTGCTTCAATGGTGTTCCATTTCGATACATTCACACCGTCAAGACAACTGGTGTCCACCTTCTGTCCTATTGCGGCAATGACATAGTCAACGTTCACTTCATATTCGCTTCCTTCCACGGGGACCGGCCTTCTTCTTCCGCTCTCATCAGGTTCCCCCAGCTCCATTTTCTGGAGCCTGACCTTCTTCAGCCTGCCGTTTTCACCCATATATTCAACAGGAGCATTGAGGACCTCGATCTTGATCCCCTCTTCCTTTGCGTCTTCAATCTCTTCGTTGTGGGCGGGCATCTCCGCCTCGGTCCTCCTGTAGACAATTGTGACGCTTTTGGCCCCGCATCGCAGGGCCGACCGGGCGGCATCAATGGCGGTATTACCGCCTCCTATAACAAAAACATCGCCCTTCACATCAACATCCTTGCCCAGGTTTACATCCAGGAGGAACTCCACTCCCTGCATGACACCCTCAAGGTCCTCGCCCTTTGCCCGGGATGAACTTCCCAGCTGTGCGCCTATCCCCAGGAAGACCGCGTCAAACTCACCCTTCATGAGGCTCTCGATGGTAAAATCCTTACCCAGTTCACTGTTATACTTTATTTCGGCGCCCATCTTTTCGATGGCACTAATCTCCTTCTGGAGATCGGCCTTGGGGAGTCTGTACTCGGGGATCCCGTAGCGGAGCATTCCCCCTCCCGCGGGGAGCCTTTCGAATATGGTCACCCCGTGTCCGTACTTCCTGAGGTAAAACGCCGCGGAAAGACCGGCCGGTCCGGCGCCCACAACTGCCACCTTTTTCCCGGTATCGGCGCCCGTTTCGGGGATATACATGCTGTCCGAGTTGAGGTCCCTGTCCGCCATGAACCTCTTGATGTTCTTGATATCAACCGCCTCGTCCACATATTGCCTTCTGCAGTTGTCCTCGCAGGGCCGGGCACAGACCCGTCCGCAGACCATGGGGAGGGGATTCGTTTCCTTGAGAAGCCTATGCCCTTCATCATAGAGCCCCCTGTTGGCAAGGGCAATATATCCCTGGACATCCATGTTCGCCGGGCACTTCAGCCTGCAGGGGGGATAACAATCGGCATTGTGATTTGAGAGGAGAAGCTCCAGGTTGGTCTTCCTCGATTCAAACACCCTCTCATTATCAAGGCTCACCTCCATACCGTCAGTCACCGTAGTAGCGCATGAGGGGACAAGCCTCCTGGCCCCCTTGACATCCGCCACACAGAGAAAGCATGACGTGAAGGGGGGCAGAATTTCGCTGTGGCAGAGTGTGGGAACATCGGCGATATCGTTCTCCCTGATCACATCAAGGAGTGTCTTTCCCTCTTCCGCCTGTATCTCTTTACCGTCTATTTTTATCTTTACCATTTTTTTTTCCTCAAATTATTCATTAGTTCTTTCTGAGACAATTAGTGAAGACCTACTCCACCATCACCGCGTCAAAGTTACAGACCGAATAACAGTTACCGCACTTGATACAGTCATCCTGCCTGATCTCATGGGGATTTTTCTTCTCACCGGTGATACATTCAACGGGACATTTTTTGGCGCAGACCGTACAGCCGGTGCATTTTTCCGGATCGATTGTATACGTAAGGAGGGGCTTGCAGACCTTTGCCCTGCACTTTCCTTCTTTTATATGTTCCTCGTATTCATGCCTGAAAAAACGAAGGGTGGTAAGTACCGGGTTTGGTGCGGTCTGTCCCAGTCCGCAGAGAGAAGCGTCATTCACCTTGTTGGCCAGATCGAGGAGAAGGTCGATATCCGACTCTTTCCCCTTCCCCTCCGTGATCCTTACCAGGACCTCATGCATTCTCTTGGTCCCCACCCTGCAGAAGGTGCACTTGCCGCACGACTCCTCCTTCACGAAATTCATGAAGAACTTGGCAACATCAACCATGCACGTCCCTTCGTCCATAACAACCATACCACCGGAACCCATGATGGCGCCGGTTGCCGTGAGAGACTCGTAGTCAACAGGAGTGTCCAGCATGTCCGCGGGAATACAACCCCCAGAAGGCCCCCCCAGCTGTACAGCCTTGAATTCCCTGTCATTTTTGATACCGCCGCCGATATCGAAAATCACCTCTTTGAGGGAAAGCCCCATGGGGACCTCAACAAGCCCCGATTTTTTGATCTTTCCGGTAAGGGCGAAGACCTTGCTTCCCTTGCTCTTCTCGGTCCCGGTTGCGGCAAAATCCTCCCATCCATGGGTAATGATATAGGGGACATTGGCCAGTGTTTCAACGTTGTTTATGATTGTGGGCTTTCCCCAGATACCGGCCTTGGCGGGAAAGGGCGGCCTGATCCGCGGCATACCCCTCTCCCCTTCAATTGAAGCGATAAGGGCTGTCTCTTCTCCGCAGACGAACGCCCCGGCCCCGATCTTGAGATGAAGCTCCAGGCTGAAATCGCTGCCCATGATATTATCGCCCAGGTAACCCTTCTTCGTTGCCTGGTCTATTGCTATGTTAAGTCTCTTGATTGCCAGGGGATACTCCGCGCGGACATAGATATATCCCTCGTTGGCACCGATGGCGTAAGCGGCAATTGAGAGGCCCTCAATTACAGAGTGGGGGTCCCCCTCAAGGACCGACCTGTCCATGAATGCCCCGGGGTCCCCTTCGTCGGCGTTACAGACCATGTATTTTTTATCGGAATCTTCACCGGCGGCAAAGCTCCATTTGAGACCGGTGGAAAACCCGGCTCCACCTCTCCCCCGGAGTCCCGACTTTTTCACATGCTCTCTCACATCTTCAGGTGTCATCTCTTTAAGGGCCTTTTCGATCCCTTTGTACCCGTCCCGTTCAATATACTGCTCAATATCCTCGGGATCGATGATACCTGTGTTCCTGAGAACAATCCTCTTCTGCTTGTTGAAGAACATCTCCTCTTTGTTCTTCTCCCCGTCTATCATCAGGTAGTCATCAACAGGTTCGTTGTTTATCACATGCTTTTCGAATATTTCCTTCGCGATTTCAGGGGTCACATCGGCATAGGTAAAGGCTCCTTTACCGTCTGAGTAGTCAACCAGCACCTCTCTGAAACAGGAGCCCTTACAGCCGGTCCTGGTTAATTCAATTTCCTTGTTCCCGTTGCTTTTTATCAGGTTTTCAAATGTTTCATAGACCGCGTCGCCCCCTGCGGATATTCCGCAGCTTGCAAGTCCTACTGTAATTTTTTTACTCATATCTTTTTCTCCAAGTCATTAAATACGGATAGATTGTTTCGTTTCCTTCCCGGCAGGGATAATTTATACCGGATCGTCTGTTTTAAGAGAACAGTTTTTTTATTTCAGGATTAATACTCTTTCAAAACCTTTCTGAGTTTTTTGTCATCAAGATTTCCGTAGACCTTATCATTTATCATAATAACCGGCGCAAGGCTACAGCAGCCGAGGCATGCCACTTCATCCAGGGAAAATTTACCGTCTTCGGTTGTCTCACCGGGATTGATGCCGAGCTCCTCCACAATCACTTCGGAGACCCTCACGGCATTGTTGATATGGCACGCCGTACC
Source organism: Spirochaetota bacterium (assembly GCA_050298055.1). GTDB lineage: Bacteria > Spirochaetota > UBA4802 > UBA4802 > UBA5550 > JBNKTL01. The sequence goes on along the minus strand of JBNKTL010000005.1, from coordinate 109,607 downwards.
GTGGCAGACCTTGATCTGGTATTCGCCCGGTTTATTGAATTTAAACTGTGAATAGAATGTTGCCACACCATAGAGTTCTGAGAGGGGTATTTTGTTGAATTCGGATACTTTATTGAGTACATCTTCGGGAAGGTACTGGAATGTGTTCTGTATCTCCTGGAGTATCAGGATGGTATTCCCCTTAACATCCTTATACTTGTTCAATATTGAGTTTAGTTCTCCATTCATTTTTTTGGTCCTGTTTATTTTGATTTGTTGAAAATACTCAGCTATAGGATTAAAATATGCATAACAAAGAAAAAATAATTTGTTCCTGACACTGAAAGCACCGGAGACAGATCATTTACTTTCTATCCCATTAACATGTCTGTTTTATCCATAACCGAGTCGTTATGATTTATCAATAGAGGACATCTTTCATAAGTTTAATATATATTTCAATAATTAATTGTTATGAAAGGAAATGTTTCGTGCCGGGGATGAAGGGTCAGAGCATCCCCTCAATTCAGTGAATATCCACCGAACGGGCCGCTTCAGAAACCAGCCTGTACTCATCAAGATCCAGGTAGTTATCAGTATGATAGGCATTAATGATATGGATAATTTCATCTATAGTACCGGCATCCAGTCCGATTTCCGAAAGAATTCCTCTGGCAACAGGTAATTTCTCATTAAAAGAAAACTGCTCTGACCCCTTTTTACCGGTTGTGTCCACATTAAGGAGGATTGCCGCAGGAAGAGCAATCCGTGGTTTCCCTCCTTTTATATCTATCAGGAACTCAATCTTTTCCTTTATTTTCACAGCCATCCTGTACAGATCTGACTTTTCTCCATATTTGATCGTGACCTCATTTAAAAGTTTATCCGCCAGGGAGATATCGTATCCTCCATTTCCAGAGTCGCTGTTTTGTTCTTTGGGATCATACCCGAGACACTCTTTTGCATGTTCACACCACTGGGCGCATCCCCTGTTAAGCCGCGGGTTCAGGACCTTTGTACCGCATTTTTTGCATCTTTGGCTTGCGTCATCCTTAAAAAACTCGATAATATTGCCGCAATTGCCACATGGTGAATCAAATATATCACCCGGCCGCCAGAACCTTGTATCCTGCCCGGGGCACATTGTTTTATTCATCCTTTATCCTCCTTAACAGAAGCGTCAAAATATCTTCAATTTAATCGTAAATTCCCCTCAGGTCCGATAACATGGTTCTTGTGAGATGGTCATGAAAGATACGGCTCGATTCAACCAGCGCTTCTCCCATAATACATTTCTTGCTCTCACATCTTTTGTCCTGGAAGAGGCAGCTTGAGTTCTTTAATTCACCCTCAACCGCTTCATAGACATCCTTTAAGCTGACCTCATCAACAGGTTTGGCAATCCCATATCCTCCTTTGGGGCCTCTCACGGACTTCACAAGACCGTTCTTCGCAAGTCTCTGCAATACCTTGGATAAATGCGCTTCAGAGACACTGAGATTGTGAGATATTTCCGGCACAGTCACCCTGCTCCCTTTTGCCGCCATATAGGCCATGGAATGAAGGGCAATTGACGCTGCTTCGGATAGTTTAAAAAGCTCAGACAACTTAATCACCTTATCTTGTATTCTGGTACTAATATACCAGATTATGTTGAAAAGTCAAACTATTTATTGATTTTTTGCGACTACTCAGCTGTGAATCCGAGGTGTTCCCGCCGCCATCGGCGGCGGGAACACTAATAAAGGGTCAGAGCATCAAATTTTCCCAAAAAAAGAACATGCTCTGACCCCTCTATGACGTATTATCAGCCCTTTTCTACAAAAAGAGCTTGCATAAACGAAATCCTCAGTGATAATCTCAAACATCACCAAGCTGAGGAAGAGAGATGAAAATATCCATAATCGGCCCGGGAGCTATCGGACTTCTTTTTGCCGGCAAACTTCAAAAAACAGAAAATGAACTCATATTAATCGACCACCGTCATGAACGTGCCGAGCTTCTGAATAAAGAAGGAATATTTTTTGAGAGCAGTGAAGAGAAATATTCCTTTAAAGTCCCTGTTGAGACTGATATTAAGAAGGCAACAGACTCGGACCTCGTCATTATCGCGGTTAAAGCATATCACACAGAGGCAGTGGCAAAAGCACTGAGCTTAATTAACTATGAAGGATATGCTCTGACCCTGCAGAACGGTTATGGAAATACCGATATTATGAAGAAATATATCTGCGAAAATAAAATCATTGCCGGGATTACTTCCGAAGGAGCAAATCTGAAGGATTATCGCCATGTAAAACATGCGGGAAAGGGAAAAACCTCATTCGGTTTTATATCGGAAAATAATGTAAAAAGTGACGTTTTATCAGACATATCCGGGCTCTTTATGCAAGCGGGATTTGAAACCGATATTTCCCCTGATACCCGGTCACTTATCTGGAGTAAACTGGTAATAAATGTGGGAATAAACGCGTTGACTGCCATACTGAAAGTTAAGAACGGCAGGCTCCCTGAGAGTGATTACTCAAGGAGATTGATGGATGATCTCGTTCAGGAAGCAGTTACAGTTTCGGACAATACAGGGATAAATCTCCCCTATCCCGATCCGTTGAAAAAAGTTGAAGAGGTCTGCCGACTCACCGCGGAAAACTACTCATCCATGTACCAGGATGTGAAGCATGCAAGAAAAACAGAAATTGATTATATCAATGGCGCCATTGTATCGGAAGGTGAAAAAGCCGGGATAGAGTGTCCGGTGAACAGGTCTGTAACAAATCTCATTCATGCCTTTGAGTCGTTATATTGAGCCTCCCTTATTTTTTTTTGTTGAAATATTCTCAGTAAATAATCTTTAATCCCATAGATATATTCCGGAACTCTATAAGAGGAGATTTAAATGTACAGATTAACAGTATATGATTATTTTTCTTCGGCACACCAGCTGAGAGGATATAAGGGCAAATGCGAGGAACTCCACGGCCACAACTGGAAGGTTGAGATACAGATAGAGAGTGAGGAACTTGACGACATCGGCATGCTCATGGACTTCAAGGACGTAAAGAAGATGCTGAAAGTCATGATAGATGAACTGGACCATAAAATGCTCAATGACCTTGAGCCCTTCAAAGAGATCAACCCGAGCTCGGAACTCGTTGCAAAATATATCCATGAAACAATTTCCGGAAGGCTTCCGGAGGGGATAAACCTCAGGCAGACATCTGTCTGGGAATCTGAAAACTCAAAGGCAACATACTACCTGTAGGAATTCGTCGATAATGGCCGGGAACAATTTTAAACTAATCGAGACAATGCTCTACCGGGGGACTCTCCGGCACCTCACCCTGCATATGGCAAGACTTCAAAAGTCAGCAAAGCACTTCGCTTTTATTTTTGATGAGGATGAGATAAGCGAAAAGATCCGTAACACAACAGGTTCATTAAAACCGGGCAGTCCCTACAAGGTCAGACTCCTGCTCTCAAAAGAGGGGAAAACAGAGATAACAACAGAGATGATTGAGAATTTTCCGGAAAGCTACAGGATAACCATATCAAAAAAGAAAACAGAAAGCAGTAACGACTTTCTCTCCCACAAAACAACAAACAGGGATCACTACAACAGCGAACTGGCCCGGGCAAGGGAGAAGGGATTTTTCGATATCATTTTTATGAACGAAAGAGATGAAGTAACCGAAGGGGCGATTACAAATATCTACATCGAAAAAAACGGAATACTGATTACACCACCCGTAAGTTCAGGACTTCTTCCGGGCACTATCCGGGCAGATCTCATTAAAAACCATGTAGTCGTTGAAGAAGCATTCTTCATGGATGACCTGGTTAAATCCGATGAAGTTTATATTTCCAATGCCGTTATCGGGTTTCAGGAGATATCAAACAGCGGGGAGATCGGTTTTCTTAAGTGAAAGGCGCGGTTTCGTAACCGCGTCTTACGCTATATTATTTATTATCTCGTCCACATTTTCCTTTAAAGAGAGGGGTACGGCTTCACCCTCCATGTCCGCTTCTATCATATCCTCACTGTAGGGGATAAAACCCAGAATCCGGATATCCTCATCCTTTAACTTCTCTCTAATATATTCCCGGTCCTTTTCATTCCTTATTTTGCTCCCCACGACACCCACTTTTTTTATTCCGAGGTCCGCAACGAGCTTCTTGATATTATGAGCGGTCTCGATGCTTCTCTTCCCGGGCTCGACAACCACAATGAACATGTCGACATTCCCCGCGGTTCCCCTCCCGATATGCTCGATTCCCGCTTCCATATCCATGACCAGGACTTCATCCCGGTAGAAGACCAGGTGAGTCACAAGGTTCTTGAGAAGGGCATGCTCCGGGCATACACATCCGCTGCCGCCGCTTTTCACCGTTCCCATGACCATGAGCCTGATGTTGTCCTTCTCAAGCCAGAGCTTCTCCGGGAGGTCATCCACCTTGGGATTTATCTTGAACATTCCCCCGGAGGTCCCGGGCTTTGCACCTGTTCTCTCCTCGATGAGATCTTCCATTTCTGAAATGGGCGTTATATTTTCAATGTCCTTAAAACCCAGGGCCGACGCAAGATTGGAATCGGGGTCCGCATCGATTGCTATGACCCTTTTACCATTCCCGGCAATATGCTGTATAAGAAGAGATGAAAGTGTGGTTTTACCCACACCTCCTTTCCCTGTTATGGCGATTTTCATATTAATTCCTCTTAGTGTAAATTGGATACGAATTTTTATCAACTGCGGCCAGTTGTTATACAATGGAAGATGCTAATACTTCTTCAGCCCACTCATCCAAACTATCATACACAATATCACGATCTTCATCATCGTGCCAATACTCAATAAGTTTCCCTTTATCACTACCTTTCGTTTCATATACTACGTAGTCACCTGCACCGTTATATAAAATTGGTATCCAGGATTTAGACCATGGCTCTCGTATCTCCTCCATAGGATTATTTAAAAATTTCCATGCATCAATCACTTCATTAATAGGCAAAAACGTTCGATTATCATCTTGATTTAAAGAGTGAAATCTAACCTGCCCGTTATGCCATTTATATAATGTTATTAATCCTTCAGGTATTTCTTTGCCGGTAAAAAATTTTTCCCTGAAAAACTCAAGCTCATCTTCTGTGGCGCCCTGCTGTAATGACTTAAAAACATCATTAAAATTGTTTTCCAACGATTCATCAATACTATCTAATATCTCTTTTAGCATTTTTTTTCCTTTAGTATATTAATTCATTTTAGAGTAAATTGGATGATTATTTATACCCAGTTCTCTAATTTAATATTTGGTATCCTTGAAAACTCTGAAGTATTATTAGTCACTAAAATAAAATCCCGGGAAATTGACTGGGCGGCTATCTGCATATCATAGGGACCGACAACTTGACCTTTTTTCTCCAAATCTGCCCGGATCAAACCAAAAACTTCAGCATCATTATCATTAAATTCAATTATATCAAATGCCGAAGCAAAATGCACAAGTGCCTGCCGGTTTTTTTCTCTCTCCCTGCTTTTTGAAACACCATATTCAAGTTCTCCCAGAGAAATAGATGAAAGCTTTACCTGGTGCGGCTTCAGTTTTTTAAAATGCTCAACAACCTGTTCCGGCTTTTTCTTTATTATGTATATGCAGATATTTGTATCTAAAAGATACATTATAAATTATCCCTTTTTTGCATTTCAGGTTGATTTCTTCCCTCTTCCATAAAATCATCGGTAAATTCAGTGAGGCTTTTTTCGAAAGTGTCCCACGGCTTTTTCTTCGGAAATAAGAGAATTGTACTTCCGATTTTCTGGATATAGAGTTCTTTCTCTTCAACCTGGTACTCTTTCGGCAATCTTATTGCCTGGCTGTTTCCGCTAATAAAAACCTTTGATGTCAGCATGGTATTTTCCTCCTCTGAAGGTAATATATACATACGTATATACATTGTCAAGGATTTTTCTGTTATGCAACTGAAACCGGGTTATGTTCACTCTTTCCGGTAACCATGAAATAAAGTTATTCCGGGGCAACATCAAATCCACATTCCCGGGCACAAGTATTGGCCCGAAGAGTTACACAGAGGGAGCAGGAGGAAAGAATCAGTGCATGATAAAGAAGTGCAAATCGTGTAAAGAGAAATAATCAGCGGATTAATAGTGAAATACCCAGCACAAAACGTTTGGTATGAATAGTCGTATCCACAGATTCTTCAGTGAACATGTTGTCATCGGAGACATCGACATTTATCAATGCTGAACGAAATTCGAAGAAACCAGCCACCTTTGGAGAAATATGCAGCGATAATCCGCAAACACCCTCAACCCCAACACCTCCTGCAGATGAAAAACTTACTCTGTCGGTATAAGTGTAAGAGTACCGGGCTGAAGCATCACCATAATAAAGAATACAACCGGCACCCAGGTAGGGATGCAGCCTGCCAAATGGAAATTCATTGTTACTGAGCAGATGAAAGCGTATAAAAATCATAGGAGTAAGTGCCACTGCATTTAATTTAAAATTTGTTCCGTTCTCGCCTTCACCATTGAACGAACTGATATTCAGATCCATCCCGTAATAGATCACAGAATTGCCCTGTCTTCTGGTAATGAACCTGAAACCAAAGAGGCTTGACATGGTATAATCAACCGTATAGGATTCTTCAACTCCCGATTTATAAACATTAACTTCACTTCCGGTAGTATAACCCGCCCCTCCGTAAAACCCCAGGTATGTCTGGGCATGTAATTTCGAACACTGAACCAGGCAAAGAGAGTGAAAAATTATTATTGATATAATAATAGTTTTCATTTTCATAATATATGACTGCCTGCATAATTACTTATTATTAAAATAGTGAATAAAAATGCAGTTTCCCAGCTTTTTATCATTGTCTGATTGTTTTTATATATCAGGCAGGATTTATTTACTTAAGTCATATGTTTTTTCCAGGAAAGTTTTCCAGACAAAGACCTGCCGGTACTGCGACAGGAGGTTGTGATAAAGCCGTCATCACCCCACAAAGGTCCTTTTTATACTGAAAAGCATACACTGAGTTTACCGAAGTGTCCTATATATGTGTGTGTCCTTAAATTAAACAGGACAGAGAATTGTTCATAAGAATATACGGGAAGTTTTAATTTGCCTTTTTTTTCATTTTATAGAGTTTTTTGCGTCAAAATCAAGGAGTGTTTCCGCATCAAAAAGGTCTTTTCTTCTTCCAGACGCTTTTTTATTTTTAATGAAAAGTTCCCTGCTGATGAAATAGACATCATAATCAGCAAAGCGCCCTTTGATTTTCGTATTCCATAATTCTTCATTGGACACACCGCTTAGTGTTTTTATCAGATCAATTCGTACCGGTTGTACCCCAAATTGAATTGTTTCATCATCGAGCAGGTCTGCAGCCGTGTAATCAAAATCTGTTCCGAAAAACTCTTTTATTACAAGCAACAGGTTCTTTGCATTAACTTCAGAGGGCTTAATCCAGATATCAATATCACCGGTTGCACGGGGCATTCCGTAGAAGCCCATTACATGCGCCCCGACAATAATGAATCAATATTATTTTTTATCATCAGTGAGATAAATTCTATAAAATCATCATGAATGTTCATTGTTTATTTGTTACTACTCAGTTGTATGATTAAAAATATACGAATGTAATAAAATTACATCAATGTGCCCCCGCCGCCGAATGCGGCGGGGGCACATCAGTTATCTTCTATTTATGAAAATGTTTATTTAATACATAGCCGAATAATTACGTTTATTTTTTTACTTTTCTTGTTATTTTCTTAATTCGGGGGATTCTTTTATAACCCTGTGCAAGGATCATTCGTTTATGAAGGATACCCATGGCATCCATTCTCTCTTCCGGAGTTTTACTCATCCAGAAAGAGATAGTCTCAAAATCATCATCAACATCTTCCATTTTAAATTTTCTTGTTACCGGTTCTATCATACTCTGTCCTCAATAGCCTTTGATTGTAACGACTCAACTATACATAAGAATAATTTTAACTTTCCAGGGAAATATGTAAAACACTTTTTGATTTCGCTGATACAATTCATCCATTTTCAGGAATCTTCCTTTACCTGAAGTCCCTCTATGAATAGCTTTCCCGATTTAAAGTCCTTGCAGAGGTCTTTCCAACCCTTTTGATACATTTCTGTTTTTCCATCAGTTGTCCGTTGAAAGTTTTCAGGTAAAGAGAACATTACTATCAACTCTTTTAAGTCAATTTCCGGTTTATCTAAAACTTCTTTAAATGAATCCAAACTCTCAATATGATAGGATATGTGTTCTGAGAGATCTCCCATCCAGTCAAGACCGTAGGATTCAAAAGTGTGGTGAAGATCAAGTTTTTTGCCCGATCTAGTGGAATAAAATGTAAGAGATTCAACAACTCCCGGGTATCTCTCTGAATTCTTCGAGAAAATCATTGTACCTCTTGCTTTGGCAGATGTAATATAATTTTTCAGATCCTCAAAATCACTGAACTGTTTTTTCTTTATTCCCATTTTTGTTTTAGTAATCTTCTCTAAAAAAGTCCACAATCCCCTTATAAAAAAAGGCGCGGATCCAATACCGCGCCTTCTGATATCATTCTCAATTGATGAAACAGCCTCTCTAACTCTCAAACACCGGCCGCGGGAGAAAACCCGCCCTCTCGATGATCTCACCGGAGCGGTGCTCCCACCTTAGGGAAAACCCTTGTTAAAAAGCACCAACTAAAATCTGTTGATGCTTTAATTTGAAATTACAGATGTGAGAAAAATGCTTAAAAAAAGCGAAACTCAATTTGAGTATTTTACAAGAATTATATTATTGGTGCCATTTGCACCTGTTGCAGTCTGATCATCGCCGAAATCAAATTCAGTAGTGCCATATATATAACCTGCAGCATAGACATTTCCACTGCTGTCTACTGATACTGAGAAGAAAACAGAACTATCTGAACCTGAAGATATTGTCTTTGCCTTTTGAGTTACGCCGGATGAGTTGTATTTCACAAGAAGTATATTTAATTCATCAAATGTACCTGTTTCAATCTGATCATTGCCTAAATTAAATTCACCAGTGCCCTTTATATAACCTGCAGCATAGAGATTTCCACTGCTGTCTACTACTACTGATTGAAACTGAGAATTGTTCGAACCAGAAGTTACTGTCTTTGCCCATTGAGTTACACCGGATGAGTTATATTTCACAAGAAGTATATTATTACTACTATATGAACCTGTGGCAGTCTGGCTATTGCCGAAATCATATGCAGTGGTACCAGCAATATAACCTGCAGCATAGACATTTCCGCTGCCGTCTACTGCCACTGAATAAAATTCGGAATAACTTGAACTTGAATCTACCGTCTTTGCCCATTGAGCTACTCCGGATGAGTTATATTTCACAAGAAGTATATTATTACTACTATATGAACCTGTGGCAGTCTGGCTATTGCCAAAATCAAATGCAGTGGTGCCCGAAATACTACCGGCAGCATAGACATTTCCGATGCTGTCCACTGATACTGACCTAAACCATGAAGAGTTCGAACCTGAAATTACTGTCTTTGCCCATTGAGCCACACCGGATGAGTTATATTTCACAAGAAGTATATTATTACTACTATGTGAACCTGTGGCAGTCTGGCTATTACCGAAATCATATGCAGTGGTGCCATTTATATAACCTGCAGCATAGACATTTCCGCTGCCATCTACTGATACTGAATAAAAAATAGAAGAGAGCGAACCTGTATCTACTGTCTTTGCCCATTGAGCTAGTCCGGATGAGTTGTATTTTACAAGAAGAATATTATTCCCACTATATGAGCCTGTGGCAGTCTGGCTATTACCGAAATCATATGCAGTGGTGCCATTTATATAACCTGCAGCATAGACATTTCCACTGCTATCGACGGCCACTGAGTAAAACCGAGAACTGTTCGAACCAGAAGTTACTGTCTTTGCCCATTGAGCTACTCCGGATGAGTTATATTTCACAAGAAGTAAACTATCACCACTAATTACACCTGTTGCCGTCTGGCCATTACCGAAATTAATCTCACTAGTACCATTTATAAAACCTGCAGCATAGACATTTCCGCTGCTGTCTACTGCTACTGACTCAAACCAAGAATAGTTCGAACCTGAAACTACTGTTTTTGCCCATTGAGTACATAAACCTGCACAGGGGGGGCCTTCTCTTGTAATATCGAATGCTGACCCGCTATCACAGCTTGTCGTAAAAAGGAGAAACAAGCATAAAAGTATTGGAATTGCTATATTTATATTTATATTTATTTTTGTTTTCATTTTTATTGCCTCCGATAAGTCAATTATTCAATTAAGTTATTTTCGATTAAAATCCATACATTACCCCTGCGCGTATAGCACTTACGCTAATATCTGTGCTTCCTTCGTCGTTCAGTTTAACCAGACTCAATGAATAGTCGGCCCATATTGTAAGCGTGCGCCATACAATGAATGAGCATCCGGCAAAGGCATCTCCGCCATAGCCGGTGTAGCTCGCGCTTTTATCATAACCCCTTTCGTTATACCATGTGACACGGCCTGTTATGCCGATGTAAGGATAAATAAAGCCGAGCAGAGAATATCCAGCACGACAGCTCAGGGAATATGAATTGAGCGATACTGTTACGTTTCCGCTTGTATCGTCTCCGGTCACATAATAAATACCCGGGCCAAAAGATAAGTAATCATTGAATTTAAAATAATATTCCAGTCCTCCGCCCATCAGAGAATCGTAATAAGTTTTAAAAGGAGCCTTGGAGGGTTTAAAATAAAGAAAATAAGCCGATAATCCTGTAGGGTTTTTTTTCTCATAAGCATCGATGACTGCCTGATAAGCGTCATCATAGCGTGCCATATCAATTTTTTTACCTTCTGTCAGGTAATTTGCCAGGTCTATGGAAGCCATTTTTAGTTTATTCTTATCCTTGAACTCCAGAGACTTTACCCTGGTCAATTTTACCGTTCCTGTTCTTCTATCGAGCATCTTAGCTGTGACATGATAACGCCCATCTTCAAGAGAAACCACACCATAAATGATCAGGTCCGTTCTCAGGCTCTGCATAAGCTTTTTAACGCAGGTATCGTCATAGCATGTCTGCATAGACATCAGGCCTTCTTCCTGCGCCATGACCTGCCTGACCTCATCATCGGAGGTGATTGTGTAACCGCCCTTCGCGACTATTACTTCCGAGATATAGTCTTTTATCCTATCTCCTATGGGATCGGATTTAGACAACCCTCTTCCAATGTTAAATGTCCTTATGTATATGGACCTGGTTGCGGTATAGGCATAATCGTATATAAACAAAAGACAGAAAAGTACGATTATTCTAATAAATCGATGTTTATATTTCATAACTCTCCTCTATAGATAAGATTAATCATATGTTTTAATGCCCGGTTATTCTTTGTAATGACAGTTTAATGACTCCTTCTACTTCAAGCCTTTGATGATTTTTTCTATATTCCGGATATTGTCTTTTTTGTATCCATAGCATGAATACAACACTTTTCCGTTTCTTCCGATTATGAACAGCGAGGGATATTTTGTAACACCATAATCCCGCGCTACATCGGAGTACTTATCAATTAGTACGTCGATCGTAATATTCATCATTTTCATGTAGGGAACAACCGCATCTGCGCCTTCCTTGTCGGTCGCAATAAGGAACATCTTTATTTTTTGGCTGTATTTTTTATTCAGGAGTTCAAGTTCAGGAATTTCTTTTTTACAGGGCAGGCAATCAGTAAAAAAGAACCCGGCTATTATAGGTTTTTCTTTAAGTATATTTTTACCGAATATCAGCCGGTTATTGATATCGCGCAGAGTAATGTATGGTGCTTTATCGTTAACTTTTATTTCTGCTGCAACCGATAGAGTACCAGTGGTCAGGAAGGAAATATGCAATAAAATTTTCAAAAAGAGAAATATTTTTGTATTTAGCTTCATGTATTTTTTCCCAGGAAATTTCTCCACCCAAAGGCCCGTTTAAAATACAAAAAGCCTTAAAAAAGAAAAAGCCGGTATCCACAACTAGGACCTTTTCATACAAAAAAGTCCTTTCATATGTGTCCAAAAATTAAACAGGACGTACAAATGCTTAGTAAGAATATACGAGAAATTATAATTTGCTTTGTTTGTATTAGAGATTAATTATATATTCCCGACTAAAACTATCACATCACATCATTATTAAATATAAAATTAGTAAAAAAAACTACTAACGTCAAGATTAATACTAATTTTTTTCTTATTCAGAGACTTTCAGCTGACAAAAAAGCACAGGAAAACAGAAAAATTCCTCCTAAATACTAATACTTTTTTATAAAAAAAGGCGCGGTCTTAAAACCGCGCCTTCCGTAATATTATTAAAATTGTTTTAACATCCTCTCTAACTCTCAAAAACCGGCCGCGGGAGGAAACCCGCCCTCTCGATGATCTCACCGGAACGGTGCTCCCATTCGATGGCCATGAGGTGGATACCGGCCACACCCTCGATCTCCTTCATCTGGTGCATCTGCTCGATACAGATCTTGATCCCTTCTTCGGCGGCCTCTTCCTTGGGGACACCGCTCATCCGGTCGATATACGACTGGGGGATGATGATACCCGGGACCCTGTTGGCCATATACTTTGTCATACCCGCGGACTTCAGGGGTGTAATACCCGCCATTATCCTGCATTTTTCATGAAGTCCCATATCAACGACCTTTTTCATATACTCCCTGAACATATCCATGTCGTATATGCACTGCGTCTGGATAAAGTCCACGCCCGCCTCGACCTTCTTTTTGAGCCTGTAGGGCCTGTAATCAAAGGGCTCCGCGAAGGGATTCGCCGCCGCCCCGATAAAAAAGGGAGCACCCCCCATGAGTTCATCATCGTTGTTCAGGAGCTTTTTCTCATCCCGCATCCTCTTTACCGTGCTGATGAGCTGTATGGAGTCTATATCAAAAACGTTTTTGCCGGCGGCCTGGTTCCCGAATGACTGGTGGTCACCGCTGAGACAGAGAATATTTCTGAGACCAAAGGCGGCAGCGCCCAGGATGTCACTCTGCATCGCGATCCTGTTCCTGTCACGGCAGACCATCTGCATCACAGGCTCAAGGCCCTCCTGCAGGCAGATGGTTGAAGCGGCGATACTGGACATCCTCACCACCGCAGTCTGGTTATCAGTAATATTGACCGCGTCAACGAACCCCTTGAGCATACCGGCCTTCTTTTTCACTTCCTCAACATCGCTCCCCTTGGGAGGGCCGAGCTCGCCGGTTATGGCAAATTCTCCCTTTGCAAAGACTTTTTCTAAATTACTGCCTGATTTCATTTCTTTAAGTCCTCCCTGATTCTCGTTCTGGGTCCCCCGTTGAGGCTGGAGCTCCAGCTTCTGGGCTCGATGATTTTACCCATCATGTCAAGCCTGTCCAGTTCCTTCATCCTTTCATGGATAAGGTACCACGCGCAGTCAAGCTCCTGGCTCACCTCGCATTTCCCCTTGTCGGTCCCGCCGCAGGGCCCGTTGTAGAGCCCCTTGGAGCACCGGGCAACGGGGCAGATCCCCAGTGTCTGGTCAAGGACACAGTCTCCGCATCCCGCGCAGCGTTCGGACCACTCACCCTCACCCAGGTTGGTACCGTAGAATGTGGTATTCAGCGCCGGGACGACAACAGACTTCGGGAACACTTCCGCCGAATACTGAACACCCACGCCGCAGGCCATGGACATGACGATATCCGCTCCGTCAAAATCATCCTTAAACGGTTCAATGTACTCCCTGTCGCACTGGCGCTGCAGGGTCTTTTCGGTGATCTCCCAGCCTTTGTTTTCCATTTCGGATATCATCCTCAGTTCACTGGCAAGGATCTCCACCTCTTTTTCACCCCCGGCCATACAAACACTGACACAGGTCCCGCACCCGGCAAGTAATATCTTTTTGTATGGAGAGAGCATCTCTTTTATCTCTTCTATGGGTTTTCGATTTGCTACGATCATCTTCTGTCCCCCTGGTCTCCTTCGTGGTGTTTTTTCCTGGTAATAGGGCTCGGGCCCAGTTCCCTGGCCTTCTCGGTCATCTCCTTTACCGCCTGGGCAAACATGGGCCCCTCGGAAGCGCCAATGTTGTACATCTCCAGCCGGTCTCCGCCAATCCCTATTTCATCAAGTAACTTCTTTGTATATTTAACGCGGTTTTTCGCTCGATAATTTCCTTCCAGGAAATTGCAGTCGCCCTCTTCTCATCCGGCAACGAAGACAGCATCAGCGCCTTCTTCGAATGCCTTGAGCAGGTGGATAGTATCCACACGGCCGGTGCAGAGAAGCTTGATGATCCGCACCGTAGAGGGATAGTCAAGCCTCATGGAGCCCGCCAGGTCCGCCGCCGTATAGGAACAGTAGTGACAGGCAAATGCCGCTATTTTCGGTTCAAAATCTGTGCTCATTCACTCATTCTCCTTAAATTATTAAACATAATCAGTATTTATTATCTAAATTATAAATCTGCCACAGAGGTTATGAATAGAGTTTTGAGTTCCAGGTTCCAGGTTCCAAGTTCTTTGTTTATTTTCAGTGTCTTCAACTCGTAACTTGGAACTTAATGTACCTCTGTGGCCAATCTTTTTAACATTAAAGTTATCATCCATTTCAGCACCATCCTATGCGAAGAGCACCTCACATTTGCTGATTATCTGTCTGTCTTTATAGTGATAGACCTCAATGGCCTTCCGGGGACAGGCTGCCGCGCAGTTTCCGCAGCCCTGGCACGATGCCTCGGATATCTCGGCAACACCCTCCGCGTTGATTACCGGAACATCATAGGGACACACCCTGATGCAGGTAAGACAGGCCACGCACCTGTCCGCATCCACATGTGAGACGATCCCCCCTACCATCATCTCCTCCCGGGAGAGGACCGTGCAGGCCCGGGATACCGCCCCTTTGGCCTGGGAAATGCTCTCCTCAATGAGCTTTGGCGAATGGGCGAGACCGCAGAGGAAGACGCCGATATTGGCAAAATCCAGGGGCCGCAGCTTCATGTGGGCCTCAAGGAAAAAGTTGTCCGGATCGTTTGAGAGTTTCAGGGCCTCAACGATCCTGTGGCTCTCCGGATGGGGCCTTATTGCGGCGCTGAGTACAACGAGATCCGCATCGATCTCAAGATCGGCATCAAGCTCCTTATTATAAACAACCGCGGAGAGAGGGGAACCGGTCCCTTTGCTTATTTCCGGTTTAATATCTTTGTCATAGGTAATGAAGTTTATCCCCTTCTCCCGTGCCTCTTTATAGTAGAGTTCCTTAAATCCGTAGGTACGGATGTCCCGGTAAAGGACATGGATATTCATCTCCGGGTTGATTTCCCTGAGCTTCAGCGCGTTTTTCACCGCGGCGGAACAGCAGTACCTGCTGCAGTAGGGGTGTTCGCTGTCCCGGGACCCCACGCACTGTATCATAACAATTGTTTGTACGCTCTTGAACACTTCGGGGCTGCCGGTGATCCTCTCTTCAAGTTCCACCTGCGTTACAACATTTTCGTTTTCCCCGTACATGTATTCGCGGGGCCGATATTCAACACCTCCCGTGGCGACAATATACGCGCCGTGTTCAATCTCAAACTGGTTCCCGTCGCTTTCCACAACCGTTGTAAAGTTTCCAACGTGCCCGGTGTACCTCTTAACACTCGTGTTCAGGCGGACATTGATCAGGTCATTTGAATTGACTTCATCAATAAGTCCCCGGAGATATGCTCCCGGCTCCACACCTTCAAGTGTATAATGAACATGGTGCGCGTTGCCTCCCAGGCTGTCCGATATCTCAACAAGGTCTGATTTAAAACCCTGCTTTGCAAGGCCCACCGCGGCTGTCATACCGGAAACACCCCCCCCGATTATCAGGGCGTTCTGTTTCACTTTAAAGGGCATCTCGTAGAGGGACTCCAGGGTTTTTGATCGTGATACGGCCATTCTTACCAGGTCCCTGGCCTTGTCGGTGGCGTGGTCCGGTTCGGTGGCGTGGACCCATGAGCACTGGTCCCGGATATTTGCCATCTCGAATAGATACTTGTTGAGACCGGCGTCCCTTATTGTCTCCTGGAAAAGGGGTTCATGGGTCCTGGGCGAACAGGAGGCAACCACCACCCTGTTGAGCTTATGTTCTTCAATGACCTCTTTCAGATGCTCCTGGGTATCGCTTGAGCAGGTGAAGAGGTTGTTCTCAACATGCACCACATTGGGTATTGTTTTGGCATAATCCACTACATTGGGGACATCAACAACACCCGCTATGTTCACTCCGCAGTGACAGACAAACACCCCTATCCTCGGTTCGTCTTCAGGGCCTATCTTCTTCTCCGGGGGGTACTCCTTACCGGTTACCATGGAACCCCGGGACTTTGAGAGAAACTCCGTTGAAAGTGCCGCGGCACTGCTGGCGCTCATGACCGATTCCGGGATGTCCTTGGGCGCCTCAAAGGCCCCTGCCACGAATATCCCCTCCCGGGATGTTTCTCCCGGCTTCATGGGCTGCGGTTCAACAAATCCGTACTTGTTCAGCCCGATCTCCAGTCTCTCCGCGAGATCCCGGGATGTCTTCGAGGGAACAAGCCCCATGGAGAGGACAACAAGGTCAAACTCCTCCTCGGTGAGCTTACCCTCTTCATTTATATACGTTATCAAAAGGTTCTTCGTTTCAGGGACTTCCTTAATGGTGGAGATAAAGCTCTTTACATATCTCACACCATACTTCTCCACGGCGTTGTTGTAGTAGCGCTCGAAACCCTTTCCGAATGTTCTTAAATCGTTGAGAAAAATCGTGGCACTGACCTTCTCCCTGTAGTGGTCCCTGGCAAGAGTGGCCTGCTTTGTGGCATAGGTACAGCAGACCGATGAACAGTATTCCCGGCCGATGGACGCGTCTCTTGATCCCACACACTGCAGCCAGGCAATTCTCGGCGGCAGGGTCTTGTCAGAGGGCCGTTTCACATGCCCCTGGTACGGCCCGGACGCGCTGAATGTCCTCTCCATCTCCATGGAGGTAATGACGTTCCGGTACCTTCCGTATCCGTATTCCGGCTTCTTATAAGCGTCAAAGAGATCAAATCCGGGTGCAAGGACAAGGGACCCCACCTTGTATTTTACGTCAACGGTCTCCTGGTCGTGGTTCACCGCCCCGGGAAGGCAGGCAATAACACACTGGAAACACTCGCAGCAGATGCCGCAGGCAACACATCGTTTGGCCTCATCCACCGCCATCTCCTCGGTAAATGTCTGTTCCACTTCATTGTAGTTCCCCCTTCTCTCTTCAACGGGGATCTTCCCGGCCTCATACCTCTCCCTGCTGTAGTAAGGCCTGTTCTCCGGGACTTTGGCCATTTCCTGTTCCGGCTTTTCCCGGCCCCGGGCAATGTCCCTGCCTTCAAGAAATCTCATGATGCTCTCGGCTGCCTCATGTCCCTGGTTGATGGCTTCAACAACAGACGCAGGTCCCGTAACGGCGTCTCCGCCGGCAAACACTCCCTCCCTGTTAGTGGTCAAAAGCAGTTCATCCGCTTCTATGGTCCCCCACCGGGAGGTATTCACGCCGTCGAGGCAGTCCGTATCAACATTTTGCCCGATGGCGGCAATAACATAATCAACATCAACTTCATATTCACTTCCTTCAACGGGCACCGGTCTTCTCCGGCCGCTCTCGTCCGGTTCTCCCAGCTCCATCTTCTGGAGCCTGACCTTCTTCAGCCTGCCGTTTTCGCCGATATATTCAACAGGGGCATTGAGAACCTCGATCCTGATCCCCTCTTCCTTCGCGTCCTCGATCTCCTCGTCCTGGGCGGGCATCTCAGCCTCGGTCCTCCTGTAGACGATGGTGACGCTTTTGGCCCCCAGCCGGAGTGCTGTCCGGGAAGCATCGATGGCCGTGTTACCTCCGCCGATAACAAAGACATCACCGCCCTTCACATCCACGTCCTTTCCCCGGCTTACATCCAGGAGAAAATCGATCCCCTGCATGACGCCTTCCAGTTCTTCACCCTTCGCCCGTGATGAGCTTCCCAGCCGCGCTCCTATACCGAGAAATACGGCCCCAAATTCTCCCTGCATGAGGCTCTCAACGGTAAAGTCCTTTCCCAGTGCCGTTTCCGTTTTAACCTCGATCCCCAGTTCGATGATATTTTTAATGTCCCAGTCGAGCATCTCTTCGGGAAGCCTGTACCGGGGAATACTGTATCTCATTGCGCCGCCCAGTTTCTCCCGGGCCTCAAAAACAGTAACCGGGTATCCCGCGAGAACAAGGTCCCTGGCCGCGGTAAGACCTGCCGGCCCGCCGCCCACGATGGCGACCTTCTTCTTACCGGAATCAATTTCCGGTTTCTCAACCTGGTATCCTTCCTCTTTCCTCTTCTTTCTTACCCAGTCAGAGGTAAACCTCTTGAGGTTGTTGATGGCAACAGGTTCGTCAATATCCCCCCTGTTACACTCTCCCTCACAGGGATGGTGGCAGACACGCCCGCATACAGAGGGGAAAGGGTTCCTTTCGGTAATGAGATCATACGCCTCCCGGAACTTCCCGTCTCCCACAAGGGCAACATACCCCTGCACGTTTATCCCCGTGGGACAGGTGAGACCGCAGGGGGCCCTGTCCGCCTTTTCAATGGCATAGCCATTGGGGATGCCCTGGGGGTATCTTTTGTATATGGCGTTTTTCTCATTGAGGTTGAGGTTGTAGTCGTTGGGCAGGGATATGGGACAGACCTTAAGACAGTCGCCGCATGATGTACACTTGTCAAGGTCTACATACCGCGCGTGTTCCCTCACGGTAATTTCGAATTCTCCCACACTTCCCTCGACAGCCATGACCTCGGAGTTTGTGATAATATCTATATTAATGTTCTTATCAACTTCAATCAACTTGGGAGAGATAACACACATTGCGCAGTCGTTTGTTGGGAATGTTTTGTCAAGCTGCGACATCTTTCCCCCTATTGCCGTGTCCCTCTCAATGAGGTAGACCTTAAAACCGCTGTTAGCAAGATCAAGGGCTGCCTGCATCCCCGCAATACCGCTGCCGACCACCATAACAGCCCCTACACCGGACCCCGGTCCTGTCTTCTCATTCAGTTGAACAACATTATCTTTTTCAGTCATAGTTATTGTCCTGATTAAAATTATTTATGCAAATACACTGCTGCATATCCCCCCAGCCCCCTCAGGGGGCGCAAGATATTTTCAAACACTCTCTTATGCCCCCTCCGGGGGTTAGGGGCTTCATAAATAGCTCATTATTCCTTCACAAAAGACCCTTTGACTTTAGAAGTCTTACAGGGTCAACAAAGTGCCTTTTAAGCCACTTTTCCGTCTCCTTCTCTCCCAGGGCGAGACCGATCAACTCGGTAATATAGAACACCGGAAGATCAAACTTTGTTTTAAGCTTTGCTCCCGCGTCGCCCTGTCTCTGGTCAAGGTTTCCCTGGCAGAGAGGGCATATTGTCACAAGGCACTGGGCACCCGCTTCCCGGGCCTTTGTAAAAAGCTTCCCGGTGAGGTCAAAAACAACATCCGGGCTCGAAAGCACCAGTCCGCCCCCGCAGCAGTCTGTCTTGTAGGACCACTCTATCACCTCCACACCGAGAACAGAGAGGAGCTTCTCCATATTCGTTGGATTTTCATATTCCTTTGCTCCCGTAATTTCCGGGTGCCTCATGGTAAGGCAGCCGTAGTAACAGACAGCCCTGAGGCCTTCCAGTTTTTTCTGTACCCTTGATTTTATGGCATCGAATCCCACTTCTTCTTTGAGGAATGAGAGAATGTCCCATACCTTCAGTTCACCGTTATATTTCACTTCGGGGAAAGATTCCGGGTCTTTCTCAATTTCATTCTCGGCCACCTTTGTTCTCTGGTAGCACGCGGAACAGGGGACCACCATGTCCTTTAAGCCGTTCTTTTCAGCCTGCATAAGATTTCTTCCCGCCAGTTCAACGGCAATTTTCTTACCGGCACTGTGGCCCGATGACGCGCCGCAGCAGTTCCAGTCATCTATTTCAACAAGATCCGCTCCGAGAGCTTTAAACACTGTCTCTGTTGATTCGCCATATTCCAGTCCCGTTCCGTGCAGGGAACAGCCGGGATAATAAGAAGCTTTCATACTATTTCCCTACCCCTTTTAAGATTTTTTTTACTTCATCCACACCCTTGATCCTGTGGGCAGACAGGGAGAGTTTGCCCCTCTTGAAAAATTTCAGGCCCAGGATCGCGTCTTTGAAAAGGGCCCCGCTGAACAACTTCCCCATGAGCCCTCCTGATTTCAGCATGAACTGCCTCATCATTCCCACTTCATGGACCCGCCCGTATTTCTTAACCGAAGAGAGAAAGACTTTGTGTAATACGGAAGCTTCTTTATGCCCTACCCGGTACCCGGACTTTTCCGCCTTTTGTTTGAGGACATCGAACATCTCCGCGAGCTTTATCTCATTGGGACACCGCGTCCCGCATGTTTCACAGGCGGCACAGAGCCACAGGGTCTTTGATGAAAGGACCTTTTCCTCAAGTCCCAGCTGCATCATCTTTATTACCTGGTGCGGCTGGTAGTCCATGGCATAGGTAACGGGACAGCCGTTGGAACACTTCTTACACTGGTAGCAGCTGTTTATGGGCTCACCGCTGGCACCGGCAATCTCACCGGCAAAGGATCTGTACTCATTCAGCCTGTAGGTATATTTTGCCCGGGGCCTCTCCGCCGTATCCGGTTTAACGGCACCTTCGGCTTTTTCTTCCTTTTTAATCTCTTCGGTTATTGTCGTCATAGTGAATCCTCTCCTACTAATTTACTGAGAGTATTATTTTTTTGAGGGAAAAATAAATTATAACAGAAATCTTTTTTATGTATAATAACAGTTATATCATACGCCCCCGGCACGGATGGGCCGGAGGCGTTATCTTTAACACTACAGGTTCATTAAACCTCAAGCCATGAATCAGAGAAGAGAGTCTCACCTGTGAGCACCTTCACTGTCTTGGCAAATTTCTTCTCTACATCGCTCAGTGAATTTATATCAACTTTTTCACCATCTGTCATTCTGTTCACGAGATCCACAATGTTCTGTTTCTCTCCTGATACAAATGCAGTCATTTCATCATCAAAAGCGTCAACGATGGCAGAATAGAGACCGTTTTTCATCAACATGATCAAATAGGTAATATTCAGCCATGGCCGAAGCTCCTCGGGAACACCGTTGGATACGTTTGAAAGGCCCACGGTTGATTTTGAGCCGGGAGCAATATCGGCAAGCATTCCCATACACTCAACACATGCCTTGACCTGGTTTACCTCAACACTGATTGGCGAGACAATGGGATCAAACCATATATTTTCCAGGGGGACCCCCAGTTCCGCCGCCTTTGTAGAGAAATCAACCACGTGCATTGCGCGCTCGTTGGTGTCCCGGGGCATTCCCTGGTCGCTCCAGAGCACGGCAACAACATCGGCATTGTACTTCGCCGCAAGTTCCAGCCCGGGAACAAGCCTGTCAGACTGCATGGTCACAGAGTTGATAAGCGGTTTGTTCTTTGCCGCTTTCAGACCCGCTTCCATGGCAACAAGGCTTGTTGTATCCAGCGAAAGGGGAATATCCGTAACTTCCTGGACAGTATTGACCACCCAGTCCATGAGCTTATCACCCTCTTTCCGCGCGGGGCCGATATTCAGATCGATATAATCCACACCCTTTTCAGCTTCTTTTTTAACCATCTCCTGGATAGGGCCGGGATTTCTCTCTTTCATAGCCGGCCCGAGAACCTTGGACATGACGTTTAAGTTTTCACCAATACGAATAAATTTTGACATCAATTTCCTCCTTCTGTAATACTCTAATAGACTATTCCGGCTTGAATTCCTTAAGGAACGCGGGAATATGAGCGGCTTCCCTGGGACCGATCACGATTTTCCAGTCTGAGAGTTCTTCTTCAAGTTCCCCGCTGATTGTCGCCGCGTATCCCGGTATCACCAGTGATTTATGTTTGATCTTATCCGCAATTCCGCTCTTTTTCACAAAGGGAGCAATGGCATCGGCTACGAACTTGCCTGCCGCCCAGGCCGTGAGGACCGAGAGCCCCTCGTTTTCCATGATGAGAAGCCAGCAGGGCATCCTGCTTCCTTCAATCTCACCGGAAACAATAAAGTAGGTAAGAGAGAAATTTGTGGTGATAAGAACCGGTGAGTTTTCATCGGGATTGTTAATGGGATAAATTCCTTCTTCCGTGGCCATGGGTCTCTGAGGATCGGTAAATATGTTCATCCTCTCAACCAGAAGCGGGAAGAGGCTGTGACCTTCAAGGTCGGACATGACGCATATTCCCCCATACTTGGCGATAAAGGTGGAAGCGATAAGTGTTTCTTCCATTAAGTCATCTGACATTTCACAGGGAAATGTGATTGTGGGATATCCCAGCGCCCTGAAGGTGTTCTTTATTGCGGCCCTTCTTATGACTACCTGGTCCCGGAAAGCCTGCTTCTTCTCACGTGCCCCGGAGTCTATGACGATCTCCTTAAGGCCCATGCCTGCCAGCTTTTCCGTCAGTTCGATAACTTCGTCAAGATTTGCGCCTTTCACCGCAACGGAACACTTGTTCTCCTTTGCAATGTTTCCGACTTTCTCAACATTATCTTTTGTGGCAGCATAAATAAGCGGCTTTGTTTCAGCACATGCCTTAACCCCTGCCTCCAGGACATCGGCATTATCGCTCATAAGGATAAGTCCGCAATTTGCCGTCCCTTTGGCCTTATTAATAAGGGCCTCGAAAGCGCCCGCATCACCGGTTTCGGACTTCACGGCGATGAGATCGGCTTTCAGAAGCATGCCCACGCGGTCATACTGGAGATCAACAAAATTCTTTAACCTCTTCTCCACATCAGCATCGCTCATTTTATCCGTTATAAGAACAGCTATACCCGTGGGATTAACAAAGGTCTTTTCATGCCTGAACATGACCGTTTCACCACCGGTCTTGAATGCCCCGTCACCCGTACCGATTGTCACCGGCAACACGGGAGGAGCGGACGCAGAATCAAGCTTGGCCTTTGACTCTTCGGAAACATGGGGGCATGACGCAAGTTCCGCCTGCCCGGCCGCGAGTTTCATTGCAAACGCGAGACATGTGGGAACACCGCAATCACCGCAGTTTGTCTTGGGTAAAAGCTTGAAGATTTCTATACCTGTAAGTGCCATTTAATATCTCCTTCCTTTTTTTCTCTTTTATTTCTATTTTTTCTCATTATAACCGCTCTACGGTTTTATCAATACCGGGGATACCTTAATTTCCGGCATCCCCGGTACTGCCTGATTATCTAGAAGAGTGAATCCATCTCAAGAGCGGGATGTTTTTTCTCGCTGATATAAGCGTAGACTTCTTCCTCGGTTGATGCCACGGTCTCGTCCGCGATCCTGTCAAGAAGGTCGGGGATCCCGATCTCCTTTGCGCGGACCTCAAACCTCTCCCGGATCTCCTCCTTAAGAGATTTTGGCATCCAGACAAGCCGCTGAAGTCCTCCCTCCGCCTTGAGAAACTTCTTACTTGTAATATAGAGCTTACTGTGTCCCAGGAATCCCGGTGTCACGTTACCGCCCCCTACAGTTCCCGCAAGAGTTGTAAACTTCATACCCGACGGGGTCATAGCCGATGTGTCCCTGTCAACAGTCATAATGCCGTTGCATGTGGGCAGAACAGCCGCTATACATTCGAAGCACCCGCATGAGGTCATGGGATTTCTCATGATACTGTACGCATCAACGGTGGGGACATTTCCCCTTGATGCCTTGAGTACAAACTCATCGGTCCCTGACCACTTCCCGTACTCCGCGTCAAGCGTTTCACCCTTGAGAATGGGCTGGTTGGGCCCTGTGGGATTTATCTCGTATGACGCTTTACAGTCGAGCCAGTTGTACGCGCCGCAGAGCCCTGTTCTTTCAGGGGTAACAACACATACGTGGTTGGGAGCAAATGACTGGCAGAGCGTACATGAATAGAAAGGATCCGTGTCCTCGTCTGTCATGCTTCCGACCCTGTCGTCCCTTACCCTGTATATCCCCCTGGCCTTTTCAAGGATCTTCTGGACCTCCGCTTCATCGGTAAAGATCGTTACCTGGGCCTTATCAAAGATATTGCCGAAGTCCTGGTGGAGCTTGGCATGAAGGATATCACCCAGGTGTCTCAGGGTAAATCCCTTCTCCACGGCGTTCTTGCTCAGCCTGATCCACGTAATGTCCCTCTGCCCGATATGCATGACTCCCTGGGCGTAGTTGATAAGGTGGTGGATCTGTCTTTCAAGGATCGGCTCAAAGTCAGGCTGCATCTGCCTTCCCGCGATCTCAACAAGGATCGCCAGGGGGATCTTCGCGCCGGCCTCGAGATCGCCAATATCCTGCCCCACAACCTTTACCTCTCCGTCTGTCACCTGGTCCATCTCGGCGGACGTTACAAGTTCTACGGCAGTTGTCCTTCCGCCGCCGGCTTCAAGGAAGATATCGTCCCCCCGGACCCTTTCACCCTCAAAGGCAGGCCCGTAAGAAACAGGAACGGGGACCTTGGTGATGGAAACTTTCAGTCCCCTGACCTCGATGGACTTCTGTACGATGTCTTCGTGAGGAATATTCGCCACAACATGTTCATATGTACAGACACCGGTAGGATTGATCTCTGGTGTGGGCGTGTCCGTAATAACGGGAAATCCCCAGTTGATACAACCGGCGCCGTTGGCGTACCACTCGTCATTGACAAACCCGAAAGTCATGGCAAAAGCGTAAACCCTGTCCTTGTTGTAAATGAGGATCTTTCTGTAATCACCGGGATCAATTCCACCGAAGGACATGGCCGCACGGGTGGCGAAACCGATAGAGAATACCGCGGAACCCACATTGGGTCCGAAGGATACCAGCCGCGTGGGCCATCCTATCTGGACACCCCTCTCAACCAGCTGCTCCGACATCTTTTTTCCCTCGGAATCAGCACTCATGAAGACATAGAGGTTCTTCTCCTGGAGCTCTAACGCGATCTTTTCCGCAACTTCGGGATCTTCCGGTCCGCCGAGAATGGCGGCAAACCCGGGAGCTGTTCCGTCAACGAACTCAACTCCCCTCTTCCTCATGATAACGTCATCCGCCGCACCGAGCCAGATATTTTCATCCGTAGGGTCCTCACCCGGGACATAGCATTTCGGGTCCTCAATATACCTGATGGCTTCTTCCATTTCTTCCGCGAAGAACGTTGCCATACCCGCATCGAGAACAGGTCCCAGGTAGGGAAGATGTGTTTTCTCCCTTACCGGGGCGGGAAGAAGATCTTTGGTGATACCGATGATCTTCTCCATATCACTGAGCTTCTCCACCTTTTCCCCTGTCATGCCGTATATGATAGGAAGATAGTAACCTGTATTGGGAAACGCCACTTCCTGGTTTGGGCCGAATTTATCTATGGCCTCTTTTATCTTGTCATCGACTCTGCCGACTATCTTATGTGCGCCTCTAATGGCTGCTGAAGCTATTATCTTAGACACTTTTTAGCCTCCTCTCTAGTATTTTTAACCGGCTTATGCCAGTTCTCGTCTGTCTGCCATATCCATAAGTACCCTTTCCCTTGCCTTGTCGATGCCAAGTTCCTTTCGCTTCTTATCGATATGAGCTATCATCTTCTGCGCCATTTCAATAGGATCTTCCACGAAATCCCATTTACCACCGAAATCTTTCTCAATACCATTGAAAAGGTAATCGGTAAATTCTTTACTCCCCGTTGTGGGGAATGCCGTTCCGAAGACCGTGTAAACACCCGACCCCACGAAGTATTGGCCAATAGCGATAGCTTTTTCACTCATCCACTCGGGAGCTGCTCCCGCTGCGGGAAGGTCACAGATATCATCACCCAGTCCGCCTTCCTTCACAACGGCTGTTGCCGCTATGAGTATCCGGCTGTTATCAACACACGCACCCATATGAAGCACAGGGGGGATACCCACCGTCTCACAGACCTCCGCAAGCCCTGCTCCGGCATACTCCTGTGCCGCTTCAGGGGTAAGAAGACCTGCTTTACCGCACGCGGCGGCGCTGCATCCTGTAGTCAGTACGATCACATCGTTCTTGATGAGCTCCTTGATAAGCTTCAGGTGTTTGTCATCGTGAACCGACCGCGCGTTGTTGCACCCAACAACACCGGCTATACCCCGGATCCTCCCGTTGATAATATTATCATTGAGAGGTTTGTATGATGCCCTGAACATTCCGCCGAGAAGGTAGTCTATGGTTTCATGACTGAAACCCGCAATCATAGGCGCCCTTTCATCGGGGATAAGCACCTCGCTCTTCCTGTTGGGGAAATTCTCAATTGCCGCTGTAATGAGCTTTTTTGCCGAATTGAGGGCATCATGATCATCGAAGAGGATCTTCTCCGCGCCTTCGATATTCCCCTTGGGAGAAACTGTTATCAGCTTGGTGTGGTAACACTTTGAAACACTGGCAAGAGACTGCATGATACACTGAACATCAACGATCATTGCTTCAACAGCCCCGGTAACGATGGCAAGTTCCTGCTGCAGGAAGTTCCCTGCCAGGGGAATACCGTGCCTGAGCAGGATCTCGTTTCCCGTACAGCACATTCCCGATACCGTGATCCCTTCAGCGCCCTTGGACTTGGCCAGTTCGAGCATTTCAGGGTCCTGTGACGCAACAATGATCATCTCGGAAATAAGGGGCTCGTGGCCGTTAACGATTATGTTCACATTCTTCTCTTCGATGACTCCCAGGTTGATTTCACTGTAAACCGGAGTGGGAACACCGAACATGATGTCCTGGAGATCGGTGGATATCATTGAACCGCCCCACCCGTCAGCAAGAGCCGTCCGCGTTCCCTGCTGAATAAGGGTCCTGTAGTCCTGGTCAACACCGATATGGGTCCTGTGCATGACCTCAACAACCTCGCGGTCGATCCCCCGGGGCCAGACACCCTTTTCTCTCCATATTTCCTTTCTCTTTTCCGGGGCCTTATTACAGCCCAGTAGTT
Source organism: Spirochaetota bacterium (assembly GCA_050298055.1). Taxonomy (GTDB): domain Bacteria; phylum Spirochaetota; class UBA4802; order UBA4802; family UBA5550; genus JBNKTL01. The sequence goes on along the minus strand of JBNKTL010000005.1, from coordinate 82,565 downwards.
CGCCATGCTGCTGGCCGAACTGGGAAAGGCATTTCTCCCCGAGATCTATTGCTATCTCGTTGATTTCTCTTCCTTCAACTTCAATCTCATAGTCCATTGCCATGGCAATAAGTTTATGCTCGTCTTTTATCTCATACCCGGGAATCTCTCCCTTAGCCGCAAGGATAAAGACCTCAACAACGTCCCTGCTGTGGTCTGAGTGCGATGCCGATCCCGCAGCTATCATTCTTGCAAAATTTCTTGCAGCTATTGTCGCGGGAGTAGCACCGCAAATACCGACTTTCTGCTCCTTACCTTCTTTATAAGGTACACGGCAGGGCCCCATGGCGCAGTTCTTACAGCAACTTCCCACTGCTCCGATAGGACAGGGTTTCATATCTTCTGCCCGATCAAAGGCGGTATTGCAACCGTCTTTCTCGGCCTTTTCCAGCATTTTAACAGTAGCGCTGTCAACACTTCTGACTTTCGCTTCAGCCATATTATTGTCCTCCTAACGAATACTCATAGATTTTCTACTAAGCAAGATCGTCGATCATCTTCTTAATAAGTTTGATAGATTCAGGATGACGCATGACAAGGATATCCGCACCGGCAAGCAGAGCAGACATTGCCGTTACGCACTCTATCATTATTCCTCTCTTTTTTGCGTCTCCCAGTGTGGGCTCTTCGGATTCGGAGATCTTTGACTCCTTGACCTTCCATGTTTCCAGTCCCACATTACAGATAATCGGATACTGGAGCTTTTCATCTTCCTGTGTAAGGGCCGCCATTCTGTCCCTCTCCATTACGGAATAAGAATATTCCAGTCCATAGCCCAGGGCGCCGGTGGTGGGATCAACAATGATCTTGTCATCTCCAACTCCCAGGTTGCCGAGAAGTATGTTCAGCTGCTTTGCAAGGTTGATGTCAATGGGAGAAGAAGCAACCACAACGTGCTTGTACGCTATGGCGCCCGCACCTATCTGCTTGTAATCACCTTCCTCAACAGGTCCCAGGGATACGTTTTTCCCTTCGCACTTTTCAGCAATCAGCCTTAATACTTCGGTATCTTTTTCATGAGAGGCAACACCCCATAAAATAACAGGTACATCAACCGCTTCGATAACCTTTGCGGCCACATCAGCAGCTTCTTCCGCGGGCCTGTTCATGCCATTGGGATCTATACTTCGGAGTTGAAGGGTAATGAGCTCAGCTCCGTATTCATCTACGCACTTCTTTGCCCATGCCACCGGGTCTCCGAGAACATCATTAAAAGGCTCAACTGCTGCCTCCGCCCAGTCATCCGGTTGAAAGTCCCATACTTCCATTGAGACCTTCGGAAGATGGGGCATTTCACCTTCAAAAGTATAGAACGGATAGCAGGTCTCCCCGCCAACAGTAACAGCCTTGTCGCCTGTACCTAATGTTATCTCTCTGATTTTACCAGAATAATCAATTTTTGGGATTTCAAAAGCCATTTAGTTCCTCCTTCCTGTTTCCTGACAATTATTTTCTCTTTTCGCTTCCATACCAGTCATTACTGTACCAGTACCTCTGAGAACTCTGTAAGAATTTCATGTTCTGATCTCTGTTTCTTATCTTGTTTCGCCACTTATCTATCTGATCTTTATCAGCAGACGGATTACCCGGCTCATATGTTTCATCAAGGACCTTTACGGTTTTTCCGGAAAAATCCTTCTTCTCGACTATTTTCTCAGACATATATTTACCTCCTGAGGTCTTTTTTCAAAATATATAACTTAATCGGAAAATAATTCTATCCTCCGTTTACAGACATATTTAATCCAGTGAAAGACCTGCCGCTATCTTTGCGGCTCTCACCGTGTTCTTCATAAGCATTGTAATGGTCATGGGGCCCACACCGCCGGGTACCGGAGTTATGGCGGACGCGATCTCCTTCACAGGCTCAAAGTCCACATCTCCCTCAAGGATCGCCTTTCCTTCCGGTGTCTTTCCCACCCGGTTGACCCCCACATCTATGACCACCGCGCCCGGCTTGACCATATCCGCCGTTACCGCCTTGGGAACACCCGCCGCCACAATAAGAATATCAGCACGCAGAGTGTGGGCCTTCATGTCCTTTGTCCGTGTGTGACACATGGTTACGGTGGCGTTGGCGCCCTTGGCCTTCTGAACCAGCATCATGGATATTGGTTTACCCACAATATTACTTCTCCCCACGACCACAACTTCTGCCCCGTCATGGATTGCTCCTGAACGGATGAGCATCTCCTGAATCCCGTATGGTGTGCAGGGATAGAACTTTGCCTCGCCAATGACGAGTCTTCCCACATTTACCGGATGAAATCCGTCAACATCCTTATCCGGATCGATGGCATAGAGAACCTTATTCTCGTCAATGTGTTTTGGCAGGGGAAGCTGAACAAGAATTCCATGGATCTTCGGGTCATTATTGTATTTATCAATCAACTTCAGAAGATCTTCCTCCGTGATATCCTCGGGCTGGTCATCCTGTATTGAGTTGAATCCCAGTTCCTTGGCTGTTTTCCCTTTTGCCGTAACATAGCTTACCGATGCGGGATTTTCTCCCACAAGAATGGTAACAAGTCCCGGTTGAACATTATGTTTACTGACCAGTTCTTCAACTTCACTTTTCAGTTCCGCCCTGATCTCTTTGGCAATTTCTGTTCCGCTTATGATCTTTGCTGACATTTTTTCCTCCATAAAATTTCTTTAATCTATTCTCTCCCAGAGCATTTCTTCAAAGTTCTGTACGGTAAGAGAATCGTCCGGAAGGTCTGTTAACGGCTTACCTTTAACATCATATTCTTCTATCACTTTATCGGAAACCAGGTTACCGAAATAGGGTATTCCGATATTTTCTACATCTTTGACAAAATCAGGATCCAGCTCTTCAGGGGTCTGGTTTATTAAAAGATAACGGTTTTTGACCGAAAGTTTAAGGTCATCAACCATCTTTGAGAGTCTCTCTACGGTTACAATTCCTTTTTTGGAATAATTTGAAACAAAAAGGAGAAGATCGATATCAGCCGCTGTCTTTCTGCTGAAGTGCTCCATCCCCGCCTCGTTGTCTACAACAATGAATTTGTAGTTCTTTTTAAGGTCTTCAAAATAACTTTTAAGAATCGCGTTGGCGCCGCAGTAACAACCGGAGCCTTCGGGACAGCCCATGACCAGCATATCAATTTTATCATCCTCTTTGATGATCTGGTGAAGTTTCATCTCCAGGAAAGCCTGCTTGGTCATCCCCTGGGGGAGGTCCAGTCTCTGTCTCATGTAATCGGAGAGAACAGTACCGATTGTATCATTTACATTGATCCCAATGGATTCTGCGAGATTGGAATTCGGGTCCGCATCAATAGCAAGAACAGGAGTCTCCCCCTTTTTCAATAATGAACGAACAATTAATGACGAAACGGTAGATTTTCCGGTCCCCCCCTTGCCTGCTACGGCGATTACATAACTCATAAAACTTCCTCTTCCAATTCAGACAAACTCCTTAGTAAAATCCCATTTTTGTGTCCATTGCTCCATTTAAAAATTATTCTTAATTAATTCAATATTTTTTTAGGATCTTTTAAAATACTTAACAGGCTATTCCTTTAAAAATCAATAATTGCTGTTTTAATTGTAATAACAATTAAAAATTGATACTATAGTTCTTTAAAAGATCCCAGGTCAATACTGATATCTGAATAAGCGAATAGAGAGATGTCTGACAGGCATACAGGCAGCATCAATGCATTTAATAAGCCTCTATCTATTTTACCGGGTGAACATTTCACCCCGGATGTAACAATCAATCTTTTTATAACCTCTACTCAAGCCAGCTTCTCAGGCTGACTCTGACTTATCTTTAAGTGACATCTGGCTCATGTATAACTATTGAAATAATATCAAAATTAAAGATAACTTTCAAATGTTTTTTTATGAACACCGGCACCGGAAAGTCCGGTACCGGTATCCGTTATATTTCAGATCACCCGGTATTAGAATACTCCGGTGATTTTCCTTCTCTTGGTATCAACATCGACCCTTCTGTATGCAGGATCAGAAGCCGTACCCGGCATCAGGCTGATAGTACCCGCAACGGGAACCACAAAGCCGGCGCCTTTGTATGTGAGGATGTCCCTTACGGGCAGAGTCCAGCCTGTGGGGGCCCCCTTCCGCGTAGGATCATGTGAAAGGCTCAGGTGTGTTTTAACCATACATGTTCCCAGCGATGATATATCAGGGTCCTTCTCCATTCTTTCAAGCTTTGCCTTTGCTTCAGGAGTGTAGCTAACGCCATCCGCACCGTAAACCTCTCTGGCGATCTTATCGATCCTCTCGCTGAGGGACGCATCGAGCTCGTAGAGGAATTTGAAGTCTGTCTTTTCCTCAGATGCTTCGATCACCGCATCAGTTAACTCAAGGGCCCCATCACCGCCTTCGAGCCAGTGATTGGATACCGCCACCCTGGCACCTGCCGCTTCGGCATGTTTCCTGATAGCAGCAATTTCATCTTTTGTATCGGTGTAGAAGGAGTTGATACAGACAACAGGAGAAATCCCCGCCTTCTTGACGTTTTCGATATGCTTAACGAGGTTGACACATCCCTTGTCAACAAGCTCAACATTTTCAGATGTATAGACCGGGTCGAGTTTCTTTCCGGGAGGAACAGGAGGACCGCCGCCATGACTCTTGAGGGCCCTGACTGTGGCAACAATAACAGCACAGTCCGGTGTAAGTCCGCTGAACCTGCATTTGAGGTTCCAGAACTTCTCAAACCCGATATCAGCACCGAAACCGCTCTCGGTAACATGGTAGTCTCCCAGCTTGAGGCCCAGCTTGTCGGCAACGATTGAAGACTGGCCGATAGCAATGTTGGCAAAAGGACCTGCGTGAACAAATACAGGCTGGCCTTCAATTGTCTGCATAAGTGTGGGATTGATGGCCTCCATCATCCATGCCGTCATAGCCCCGTCAACTTCGAGATCGGCTGTTGTGACCGGGTCGCCCCATTTGCTGTAGGCAACAACGATCTTACCCATCCTCTCTCTCATATCTTTGAGGCTTGTTGCAACCGCGAGAATAGCCATAAGCTCGGAACTTACTGCAATACCAAAACTCGATCTCATAGTGAAACCGTTTTTGGGACCTCCGAGGCCGATAATAATTTCTCTCAGAGACTGCGCACAGAAGTCGATAATCCACCTGAACTCAACATTATGGGGATCAATATCGAGCCTCTTGAGATTCTTTGATTTGAGTATCTCATCGTTATAATTAAACTCATGCTGCATCCGGGAAGTGATTGCAACCATAGCGAGGTTATGGGCATTCATAATTGCATTGATGTCACCGGTAAGTCCAAGTGAAAAGGGCGTTAGGGGAATACACTGCGAAAGTCCGCCTCCCGCTGCGCTTCCCTTCACATTCATGGTCGGTCCGCCGGACGGCTGCCTGATGGCGCCTGTTACGTTTTTACCTCTTTTCCCCAGACCCTGAACAAGGCCCATTGTTGAAGTACTTTTCCCTTCACCAAGAGGTGTGGGAGTAATAGCCGTTACATCAATATATTTGCCGTCAGGTTTGTCCTTTAATCTTTCGTATGCAACTTCATAGTCAACTTTTCCGAAATAGTGTCCGTAAGGAATTAATTCTTCATTTTTGATTCCCAGTTCATCTGCGAGCTGATAGACCTTTTTCATATGCTTTTCAGCTTCTTCGGCTATCTGCCAGTCAGCCAACTTGGTAGGATCAAGTTTTGGCAAGCTCATTCTTTCCCTCCTAAAAATTATTATTTATACAGGTTAATCCCTGGCAAAATGCACAATAAAAAAATAAATTTTTAAACGGGAATATGCCATTTTAAACAGCATCTATATTAATCAATTCTGACTTTATATTCCCATTATTTCTCTTTATTTAATAATATTGAGTGAAATACAATAGACAGACACCATCTTTTTTAATCAACTTATTTTTTTAAAAAGTATATAATTTCTTAATTTTATCATATTTTTTCAGCATTACAAAAAAGGTATTTTACATGACATCGTACTGTTTGTGTGATTTCTCCTTAATTACTCAGCGATATTAATAAAGATACATTTATTTACTAAAATTCCAACAATATTCTATAATTTTTTGTCAATACAGATTTGTAATTGTTACATATTTATGAAAGAAGATCTTCATGTTTCCTGTAAAATTCCATAAAAACCCATTTTACTCCTCAAAGCATATCATCTAACAGACGTTTAAGGGCTATGTATAGTGCTGGATATAAAAAAACGTAATAGAGCAATAAAACCATAAATTTTTAAAATCTGACAATATTATTGACTAACCTTAAAATTAAGTATATTATAATTAATAGTAAGGATAAGGATGTTACTAATGTTATTCAGAAACTCTTCTTTTTCTTTCTTGTCTTCCATAAAAACAGAAATCTTACCCGGTTCAGGTTCACGAAAAATTTTTTCTACAAATGAGGAAAATATCAGCTGAAGACGACTTAGTTGGATTAATACTGCGATATTAACAGAAGAGATTACACGGCGATCCGATTCCAGCTGCAGGATGTGCAAAATCTCCGATGTTTATATAAATTTAATCAAACGGAGGTTTTCATAATGCGTTTGAAATTTTTCCTCTATGTGCTGATGATAATAACCGTATCCGCTCTGTTCGCTATCGGATGCGGTGATGACAGCAGTTCAAGCAGTGATACCGCAGGCTGCATGGGATGTCATAGCGAAACATCAACAATCGGCATGGCACTCCTCTTTGCGCAGGCAGGATATGATAATTCCGGGCACTGGCTTGGACCGAGGACCCTGGACCCCAATTATTTGACAACGGGGCATACCTACATTCACCACGGAAGCAACGCGTCCTATTGTGCCGAATCATGTCACAACCATGAGGCGTTTGTTACTTCGCTTTCGGGAGAAACAAGCACAGGTTCATACTCTGCGCCACCGGGATGTTTCACATGCCATTCGCCTCATACATCCGGTGATTTCACCTTAAGAACTACTGACGCGGTGACCCTGAAGGATGGCACAGGCTTTAACATCGGAAAGGGTAATCTCTGTGTTGCGTGCCACAGGGCAAACTCTGTGGCCACTGACAACTTTGTCTTTTCAACGGCAACAGCGTCACTGGCAAGTTACAGGGGGCCGCACCACGGACCGCAGGCCGATGTTCTTGTGGGAGCAAACGCCTTTCCCTGGTCAAATGCTACCGCTATAGCAAGTATTGAACTTGATATAGGTGTCGGTAATTATCAAGATCCCACAGGGGGTGCCGCTTACCTGGCTTCAGGTGACCATGAGGGAGCAATAACAGACAGCTGCGTACAGTGCCACATGTATTCGGAAGCCGGAAGCAATGACAGCCTTGCCCTGGGCGGACACGGTTTCTATCTGAAGGGCGAGGTTCACGGGAACTCTTATGATCTTGTGGCTTCATGCCAGGCGACTGGATGCCATCCAAGCGGATGGCCCGCATTCGGAGCGACATTTGCCGGTGAGACCAACCACACTGCACCATCGAACTGGGATGGAACTGGATCAACGGAAGGTATGATCAATGAGATTTCCGGAATGATGGCAACACTGGTAAAATATTTCGGTGACGGCACTAACAACTTCAGCGGTGATGGAACCGGGCCTATTGTCGGTTTGACAGGAAGTGACCAGACTACAGGTGAATGGGGACTTGACTGGGAAATACAGACGGCAACCTTTACACAGGCACAGGCAGCGTCATTCTGGAACTTCAGGCTCGCACTTGAGGACAGGAGCGGGGGCATCCATAATGCAACTTATGTCGCACAGCTCCTCTGGGATGCCATAGAGAACCTGCAGTTAAATGCCGGTGCCAGCATTGTGACTTATCCAAATGGCGGAACCAGGCCATAAGAATATCTGTATTATTATCAGGCATAATTCAGGTTGGAACTTAAACAGGGTATTCCGGGTGGAGTATCCTGTTTTTTTGGATTTTCCCGTGATAAAATGCTCTGACCCCTGAATTACTGCTCTGACCCCTGAATTACTGCTCTGACCCCTGAATTACTGCTCTGACCCCTGAATTACTGCTCTGACCCTCTCTCTTTTTCTGCCAAATAAAAAAGAGAGAGGGTCAGAGCATTAAGGAGATAAGCTACTGGTGACAGCTCCTGCAGCTGAAAGTTGATGTGGGATACGGGTGCCTGAGCCCCAGGCTTCCATTGTGACAGGATGCACCGTTATTGGAACATCCTGTTGTTGCGTGACCTGACGGCCTCGGCAATGTTGTATGCCGGCTTACTATTGTCCCCTGCCTGTGACAGAAAGTGCAGTTGTTCCCTACACCGGAAGCACCGCTGAAATCCCCGCCTGTGACATGACAATTAATACAGTGTCTGTTGTAGGGAGCACCCCAAAACCCGGTATGTGAAAAGGGCTCAGTTGTTGTATGACATGCAATACACTCACCCTGTGTATGGCAGGTAACACAACTTTCACGGTTAATCTGCGCATACTGCGCATGGCTTCTCACCCTCCAGCCTATTGTGTGGTTTTTCGGTTTTTCCCGCCTGTGGCAGCTGAGACAGTCATTACCAAGCTTCTTTGTATGGCAGATATTGCAGCTCTTTTCTCTTGTGCTGCTGTCCAGCCCCCGACCGTGGTTTCGAAACCAGAAGGGTGTGTGGTCCGCAGGCCTTATCCTCTCATATCCCTCTACGTGACAGGTAGAACAATCATCCGTATCGGCAATCTTCCGGTCCTTATGACAATCCACACAGGTTTCCATCTGAGGGATCATATTATTGCCGGAAACAGATTTCTCCTTATCTGCACGCGTATGACACTGGATACATTTAACTCCTCCCTCAGCATGGATTTTATGGTCAAAGTTGACCAGCGGGCTGAGGTTTATATTCTTTCTGAGAGCTGTTTTACCTTCGCTGTTAGTGTGACATATTTTACAATCCTCTTTATTTGTACTCTTGACCTGCTCATGACACTCAGAACATGCATCGTGGCCCTTAAAGGTCATAAACCGTGTATTAGAATTCATAGAGTGGCATGTAGAGCACACCACATTATTTTCAGCATGGATTTTATGGTCCATTTTCAGGCCGCTGGATTTCTTCTGAAGCAGACCCCAGAGATAAACTGAGCCTGTCAGTATCATTATTGCCGAGAGTATCAGCACCTGTCCTGATTTCATTCTTCCATTTATTTTAATGTTATTGAAAATTTTCATAAGACCCTCCTTTAAAACATATAACCGACTTTGAGTTTAACCTTCATGTAATCCCTGGGCTCGGTTATGATCTCTGTTATTGGCTCCGAAACGACATCCTGGTTCTGCTTCGAAGTATCTGTCAGGGATGAAAGCTCGGCCTGTTCATAAGTGGCCTTGAGGGAAACATCCAGCGATTTTATCGGCATCCACTTCACATTGAAATAGTATTCCCTGGCATAGAAGCTGTCCTTTATCAGGGTATCCGAATAGTTCTGTTCGTATTTATGGACAAAATAAGCAGAGCCAAGTTTTATAATCAATGTCTTCCATTTTCTGGATATTTCACCGCCAAAAGTCCGTGTATCGTTACGGTCACCTGTTGTAATAATGGTCTCAGAGAAAATATTGAGATAATATTTTTCATTTATCGCAGCAATGAGACCTCCCCTTATAAGTTGATACTCGGGATTAAAGGAATCCCGCTCATCCAGATCAACAGGCCCCCTGTATTCATATCCTGCCTCGATCTCCATATCGGAGACAGGCCCAATAAATCCGAATATATCTGCCAGGCTTTTTGTGATATATACCGAAGCTTTATGATAGGGATGGTTAGCAGTAAGAAAGGAGGAATATTGAGACAATCTGCTTCCGTAATATTCTATATCCATGAATTGCCTGTAGTAATTCACCCTGTAGGTGAATAAATATTCGCTGCTGTACCCGCTTAAACCGGCATCGATATTTCTTCCCTCATTGTCAATGAAGGAGGCGGATATATCGGCCCTTATAATCCGCAACGGCGTATAAGAAAGGGCGGCACGGGTCAGGTTGTCATTTGACAGAAAGGTATCTGAAGCCTCACCTGTTTCTGTTGTTTTCTCGGTAAGTTCCCGGAGGTTCAGATACCTGAGTGCAAAATCAAGTTTCTGTTTGCGAAATTTAAAGATCACTCCGCCACCTCCGATAGATTCTGACTCGTCCCAGTACTTTGAGTAATCATTATAGTAAGCGTAATGCCATGGCTTTCCCACAAAACCTTCAATAGTAATCCAGTCAAGAGGCTTCAACCAGATCATTGCACCGTCAAAGTGGGAAAACTCATAATCCCAGAGAAATGATCTGCCGATTTGGGTGCTAAACAAAGCGGTTTTATATTTAACAAACGCGGAGTATATTCTGTACTCCAAATTCATCTCCTCATTAACCGCATCCGGGAGTCCCCTTAAGGCAACATCAGACGCATCATCAAGACCCGATGCGGAAGTGTTTTTACCGTCAATATCGTATCTCAAACCGCCGTTCCATTCAAAGCTGAGATCTTTCGAAAAGCTAAGTTCAAAAGCATGGAACTGGTAGACATCCTGGTCAGCTTCATCATCACCGGTTCTGTACTGATATTGGGTATCAATTCTTCCGCCATAATCCATTGCTCTGACCCCTTTTTTAATAAAAAGGACAATTATAAATATCAACAACAGAGTTATAGCAGTGAAATAGTGCCACTTTCCAGACGCGAGGTTCTCTTTCATAAGCAGCTCCTGTATATTGCAGTCCGCATAAGAAGGTATATTGCTATCTAATTATATTAACATTTTTTTTTAATTGTCAACAAGTATATTAAACTAATTTTTTATAATCCATAAGAAATAGGGTCAGAGCATTATTTTTGGGAAACCAAGGGGCAGAACCACTATTTTGAAGAATAAATTATTGCTCTGACCCTATTTTTTTCTTATTTCGAAAAATTTTTTTTAAATAATCACAACTTCAATCGTATTAATATAAACAACAACAAAGGAGAATCCCATGCCAAGACCTTTAAGAATTTGTGAACCAGGCATGACTTATCATGTTACATCACGGTGTATTGAGAGCAGAAATATGATGGAAAGTGACTTTTATAAAGATCTAATGATTTCTATCATAGACAAAGCTTTAAAAAAATATAAATTTCAACTCATTACATATGAAATACTCGACAACCATTTTCATTTTATTATTAAAACTCTTCATGACGGTGAAACAATTTCCAGAATAATGCAGTATATTAAATCACGATTTGCTGAAAGATACAATAGATTGAATAATAGAGAAGGTGCATTCTGGAGTGAAAGATTCAAAAGTCTTGTTATTGAACTTCTAAAAAATCCTGCAATATACTTTCTTTGGTTCTTATGGTATCTCGGCTTTGACGCAGTAAGGGAAAAAATAGTTAAAGATCCGAGAAATTACAGGTATGGCAGTATAAATTCATACCTTAACGAAACGTATAAATCTCCACTGAAAATAACACAACATGATTTTTTTCTACAACTTGGATCAACATTTAAAGAAAGAATTAACAGGTTTCTTTATTATGAAGAAGCCTATAGAAAGAGATTATCAATAATTTATTAACATGATGAAAAGTAATGATAACAATAAAAACTTCTCATAAATAATTTTCACTAAATTACTATTATTAGCTTGTCATTTGTTTTTGATTTTTTTTATAACGTATTAATCGGTTCTTTTCCTGGGCTCATACATACAGTAAGGTTCCTCCCCCAGATAATCTTTTTCCGAATAGTATGCCCTTGCCCGGCAGCCCCCACAGGCCATTCTGTACTCACAGTCACCACATTTACCCTTAAGCTGGTGAACATCTCTCAGTGACTGGAAAAGCTCCGATTCTTCCCAGATCTTCTCGAATGGCGTTTCCAGCACATTCCCTGCTGATATTGGGAGATATCCGCATGGTTGGACATCACCACTATGAGAGATAAAACAAACACCGCTACCTGCAAGACATCCCCTTGTCATGGCAGCCATTCCATCCTCTTCGAAGTTGAGTTTTCTCCCCTCTCCCTTTGCTCTTTGCCTGATAATTCTGTAATAATGAGGCGCGCATGTTGCTTTGAATTCCATCTTAACTTCTTTCGATTTATTATATAACCAGTTGAGTGCCTCCTCATATTTTTCACTGGAGATCATATCTGTTTCGGCAATTTCTACACCGCAACCTACAGGCACAAGCATGAAAAGGTGTAGTGCCGCTGCACCTTCTTTTTCAGCAAGCTTCAGTATATCTTCCATTCGGTCTACATTTCTTTTTGTGATAGTTGTATTGAATTGAAATTCAACACCGGCATCTTTTAAATAATGAGTTCCCTTCAAAGCATTTTCAAAACTCCCCTCCACTGCTCTGAAACTATCATGAGATTCCGCATCCCAGCCATCCAGGGAGATACTGGCCCTGAGAATACCCGCATCCTTAATTTTTTTAGCAGTTTCTTCGTTTACAAGTGTTCCATTAGTTGCCAGGGCAACACGAAAATCACGACTTGATGCATAGCGAGCAATATCGAATATATCATTTCTATAAAGGGGTTCGCCACCTGTGAGAACAAGTATCGGTTTGGAAACTTCGGAGATATCATCAATGACTTTTTTTATCTGTTCAAATTCAAGTTCTCCGTAGAACTCGTTATCCTCAGCTTCAGCACGGCAGTGTATACAGGAAAGGTTGCATCTCTTTGTCAGTTCCCAGAAAATTAACCGGGGAATATTCGGCATTTTCATAATCTATACTCCTTTGAAGGTTAAACAAAATTAATTCTGTTTTCAACAATTGTTTTTAAAAGACTTAAACAATCTGTCTTTAACTTTTGCTAAATGTTACTCTGTTGTTTCTTTAAATGATTATAAGGATTGTTCAATAAATTTATACATACCACAATTTGTCAAGTTAGTATAAATCATATTTATGGGTCAGGAGCAATTGTGAAATAAACTATGCTCTGACCCTCTAGAACAAAAATATAGGGGACAGAGCAGCATCTATTGTAAAATAATGCATTTTTCTGATAAATTATATATCCAGATGACATAATTGCATCTGCTTTTTTCCTATATGCTCTGACCCTTTCAAATAACTGGGCCCAAACCGGAAAACTCTCTTGACAATCGCTCTCATTAAAACAGACTAACTCCAGCTCGACTTTTATTTGATCCAGATGATAAGATATCGAATATACACATCTATAACGGTTTCATGTATCTTCATCTATTCCTCTATTTATGCAGAATCGAGGAGCCCCGTTAAACCGTTGCTTTATCCCTGTGACAGTATTAGCAACAATCGCCCATCCTTTATATGGAAAGATATTTACGGATATAAAGATGGGAAAGAGACAAAATACAGAATCACCCTGAAGAAAAAGGAGAATAGGCAGGCATCTCCCCAGAAATTCATCATAGCACCGAAACTCTATTACGGGGAATTTTATTCCGTCCGGCTTCCTCAGACTCTTGAAAACAGCGGTTATACCTATACAATTGAGAGAATGTTTAACAACAAACCGGTTAATTCACGATATTTCAGTTATATGAACTATCCCATTACCGGAAGTTTCCAGCTCGATACCGGAACAAAAGAAGATGTTGACTTTCTTCCCCCGGAATACCTCATAAAATATAAATACTTTGAAAAGGAGAACATCCTCTCTAACAGGTATAACTTCATGTTTTACTCTGCAAGCAGCACAATCTCCCTGGGTATCGGATATCTTTTTTATGCGGTCCTCCAGTTTGGATTGATAAGTACTGTTATCGTTATTTTATGCATCGTATCAGCAGCAATCGGTTATCCTGCGGCCGGATATTACGGATACAGCTACTTGAAGAATAAAAGCAGAATCAATGATATCCTCGAAGCTGGTAAAAATGTCGGAATAGAGGGAAGTGAAAACAAAGGGATAATTAATACAGGGGTAAAACTGAGGTTCTGATTACTTCTTTTTCCTCATCTGCCTGAAAAGAGTAAGAAAAATAGTTTTCCCTTTCAGTGTTGTTTCTTTTATTGGTGACGGGAAGGTATCGACAATTTTCATCTGATACCTGTACCAGTCGGCATTCCCCGAATAATTATTGGAGGATATATAGCTCCCTATCCAGATATAAACACCTGTGTTAAAGAGAATCACCAGGACAAGGAGAGGTGCGGCCACATACTTCAGCCGGGCAAAGTCGAACAGTTTCCCGAGGAATACAACCGGTATGGTGCCCACAAAAGATGCGATAAGAACCAGAGATATTTTGAGATCGTACCAGCCAATCAGGTTCCATCCGCCGCTTCTCAGATACTCCCCATTAACCTTTACAGGGAAAAAGAGGGGGACACCCTTCCATACACTGGGCGGCTGTACCATATCTACCAGGAGATGGGAATATCCCACAACAAATGTGCCGGCAAAGAGGAGAAGGAGCCTTTTGAAACAAAACGGCTCGAGAAGATATTTCCACAGAATAAAGCCGCTTCTTTCACCGGGCGTCCTGTTTGTAAAGAAGTGAACGAGATATCTCCAGTAACCCCCTATCAACCTGACAACCAGGGCAAGAAATGAAAAAACAAGAGTAAGCCCGAGACCGAGAACAAACACGCCAATAAGCGAGTGCGTTACACCCCTGTGTCCGATCCATGGATCTATTGACGTATAGTTACCAAAGAAGGAATCGATATCAGGGGAGACCGATACAATACCGAAAAGGAGCAGGAGAAAAAAATATCCAAACCATCGCTTCCTCAGTATGATCAGTATACTGTAAAAAACATTGGCCAGGGAAAATCCAATGACGAGATGATCAGGAGGTGTCATTATTTATTCCTCTCTTTTTTATCCGGATTCTTTAGACCGGAAGTTTTTAGCAGCCACTCATAGAGAGGCCGGTAAATCTTTGCCGGAGCATTCTCTGCGAAATAGATATCCCCATGGGCGTAATCATAAAGCCTGTTAAAAACAACCTGTTCAATCTTGATACTGCTTTTTTCCAAATACCATTTCAGTCCCGAAGGGATACCTTTACCCACATTGTTCGTTCCGGTTAAAATATAGTAAACAGGCAGACTGTTCTCCTTATTGGCAAAAACATTGAAACCGGGACACTCAAAGTCACACAGGCCCATCTGGAAATAATCCAGGAGTACTTTTCGCGGATAAAAATATTCCCAGTAATTTCCCGTAGACCTGTACCTGCTGATCATCAGGTTAATATCCGTAACTTCCCCCGTTTCTTTGAACGATTTCCACCTGCAGAGACCGCCGGTATTTTCACTCTTCTCTTTTCCGGGGTTTTTTTCATTTTTATCAGGTCCGTCAGTTTTCTCTTCACTCTTTTCTTCATGGCCGTTATTGTCCTGCATTTCAGGAACCTCAAGGTCACCCGATCTTAAAAGATACGCAAAGCCCCCCCTGACGTTCTTACCGTAATTTGTAACATCCTTATCATAGAGCCATCCGATGAGTCCCCGGTTGGTTATCCCGGATTTCATTACAGCTTCAGGGAGTTTAAAATACTCTGCCAGGGGACTTTTCCCGCCGGGGGCCCTGGAAGCAAGTTCCATGGCAAGGGTATGCACGGCAAGGGAGGGATAGTAGTTCATGTAGAGATGTCCTCCCTCCATTAGTTTTATCTGCCTCTCTATCTTTTTCTTAAGTTCCTCTTCCTTCCCCGAGAGATTTCCCCACTCGGGATTTTCATCCAGGAAAACCAGTCCCCTGAGGTCCCCGGAACCGAAACCGCTTGTGAACCTGTAGTTTGCATATATCATGCAGTATTCCACACCGTCAGACCATCCTCCCAGGAATATGTTGCGGCTCAGTTTTTTTGCTTCGTTAACAACAGCCTTAATATCATTCATAAAGACAGTGAAGCCCCAGTTCCTGATATACTCATCCTTCCCCTTGAGGTAGTTGGATGTTCTGTTCATCTTTCTGATAAGCTGTTTCCTCTTTCCCGGATGTGCCATGAAGTCGTTAATATCCTTATCAAGGGCCGCCCTGTTCTCTACGAGGGACTCCCTCCTGTTAATGGTCCAGACCTCAACATTCTTTCGCGCAACAAGGTCCCTGGCCATCCTGTTAAACCATGTGGTATCCACAACATAACCTGATACGATGATCAGTATGGGCATCCTGCTGTTGGACTGGCCCTTGAGATAATACCTGTTATATCCGACCCTGTCATATTTATCGGGGGTTGACTTCTCATTATATCCCTTTATGACCTTTGTCTCGGTAATTAGTGTCAGCGGCAGATCCGCTTCTGTGGCATCTTTATAATCGGCAGTCCCGGCAGTTGTTCCTCCTTTCTTGCAGGCAGCAAGACAGAGTATAACACCGGTAAATATAATTAACAGATTTCTCATTACTTCTCCTTTATGGGTCTTTACTCATCCTCAACCCTGATAACATATCCTGATCGTGCTAAATCTCCCGAGGGAATTATATAGGGAACACTCTGTCTGTCAAAGAGATTACATCCATCCTTTTTTTTAAGCTTACTGTATACCGGTGTGTATGTGAATTCCGTGGCGGGCAGGGTCTCATTTACGGAAAACTCGATGATATCCTCCACGGGATCATAGGATTTAATTCCGGTAATTGTGCACGCATGTGAATAGTTCTTTCCAAGATACTTTACTGCTTTCGGGTATTTCTTTGACGGCCCCAGCCAGACCTGCGTATAGATAAAGACATGGTGCCCTCTCCTTGCCAGGTAAATGAGTTCATCCAGGTTTTTAATGGAATACCACCTGTACTTAATGGACCTGTTCCCGGTTAGCCTTCTGCTTACATCAGACAAAATCCTGTCAGTTATGGGATACTTTCCCGTGTGAAGTGCCCATTCATTTGCAAAATCAAATCCTTCCAGTTTTTTTTTGAAATCCTTAACTGTCCACTCCCCCGGGATCATTCCCACAAACTTCATGACATTGAGTTTTCCACATAATATGCAGTTTTCCGAATAGATCAGCCAGTTAATCGGTTTCAACCATTCCTTATACGGGGGGACATACCATGTCTGGATCACCTGTTCATAGCTGAACTGTTTCTTTACCATTTCAAGTTTTCTGATCTCTTTTTCTGGGATAGTTTTAACTGCGTGTTTCCACTCTCGATACTCTGAGAAGCTTCGAATCCCTTTTATGAGCAGAAAAAGAATGAGAAATGTCAACAAAAAGACAGCCAGCGCTTTGAAATAGATAAGGGTTTTTATTTTAAACCTGGAGAGTTTTGGACCCTTCAGTTGTATATCCATTCTCTTTGATCCTATAAATAACAAGGGAAATTTTAAAATTCAGTTTGTTGGATTATCCCGACAGGGCCGATATACTGATACGTATCACAGGTTTCTCCGGATCATTGGTATAGACTTTTATAGTCCTTGAAATCCTGCCCCTGTGCCCTTTTGTATTCAGGCTTATCTTAAGTTCTCCTCTGCCCCCGGCAGGTATGCTCTTTTCTGTTAAAAGAGCAGCAGTGCATCCTCATCCCGCGGTGATCTTCTTTATCAGAAGAATATCTCCTCCCCTGTTATAAAAAATAAATTTATGACTGACTGTTTTAGCGCCGGTAACCTTTCCAAAATCGTGGGACTTAACGGGAAAATAAACCGATGCATGTTTCTTCACTTCCGCACTGCTTGCTGAACTCAGGACTCCTTTCTGAATGGACCAGACAACGAGGATCGAAAGAACTGCAGTAATTAAGACTCCGTTAATTTTACCTATTGATAAATTTTTAAGTTTAAGTTTCATCTCGTAATTGAATAATGAAATCCTGAGTTTGTATAGAATATGATATATTATTTAAAAGTCAAACAAAATAATATCTCATATGACTTTTAGAAAGCCTCTCATAAAAAAAGGGGAGAGGCTGAACAACCTTCCCCTTCCAAAACAGGTTCCATAATATCCATCTACTTTTCTACTGTGACGGTAGCTCCTTCCACGATAACGGGATACTTATAGCCGGCACCAAAGTCCTTATCAAGAGTAAGCTTTCCTTCAATGAGGACTCTCTGGCCTACTGCGGC
This sequence comes from Spirochaetota bacterium, assembly GCA_050298055.1. Taxonomy (GTDB): domain Bacteria; phylum Spirochaetota; class UBA4802; order UBA4802; family UBA5550; genus JBNKTL01. The sequence goes on along the minus strand of JBNKTL010000005.1, from coordinate 64,496 downwards.
CTTGCTGATTGTTGTGACCGTCAGGTCGTTTTCACCGGGACCACCGGTTCCATCCTGCAGATGCAGCCAGTTTCTGCTCATAATATTAGCATTGAATTTAGTGACCGTCCCCCTGACCTTTACGCTCTTGCCGTTCAGAGCGGCTTTTTTCCCAAAGATTTCCGAAACAGTGTATCCTCCGGAGGCCTTCTCTATTGATCCCGGAGCAATTTTTATTTCTGATTTTGTATCAATTTTGGGATGCGACTGCATATCAAGAGCAGGATGACCCTTGGGAAGTCCCTGGTTGCCGTCCGGAGCTTTATCCTTGCATCCGAAAACTGCCATCGAGGTCACTGCCATCACTGCTATTATACAACTTCTTATTTTCACATTGAAACTCCTTTTATTAAAATGTTTAAAATATCTTTTACATTGAATTAAGTTAAAAACCATAAATAAAAATCAGAAAATAGCCTTTAACGATTCCTCAACTGCAACTGCTGTCCTGTCAAGATCTTCCTCGGTATGCACAGTTGAGAGAAAGCCCACTTCATATCCTGAAGGTGAGAGATAGATCCCCCGGGAAAGCATCCGGGAATGGAACTCACCGAACTTCTTCATATCACACCCTCTCACCTGGTCCACGGAGGTAATGACCTCCCGGTCAGTAAAATAGAGCGAAAATATTGATTCCAGCTCCTGGTAGAGCACCTTCCCCCTGTACCGGTCCAAAACAGGTTCCAGCTTTTTCTTCAGAGACTCACCCTTCTTCTTCAGTTCAGGATAAATATTTCCGCCGCCAAGTTTTTTCAGTGTGACAATTCCCGCCGTCATTGCAAGAGGATTTCCCGAGAGTGTTCCTGCCTGGTACACGGGACCGTCAGGGGCAATTTTGTCCATGATCTCCTTTTTTCCCCCGTAGGCGCCAACGGGAAGGCCGCCACCGATTATCTTCCCCAGGGTCGTCAGGTCAGCCTTTACACCATAGTATTCCTGGGCACCTCCCAAAGCGAGCCGGAAACCGTTTATGACCTCATCGAATATCAGAACGATCCCATATCTGTCACAGAGTTCCCTCAGTTTTTCCAGGTAACCTCTGTTGGGAAGGATGAGACCATAGTTACAGGGAACAGGCTCAAGGATTATGGCCGCGGTATTCTTTCCCTCTTGTTCAAGAAGTTTTTCCAGGCCTTCAATATCGTTATAGGGGACCACAAGTGTGTCCTTTGCATTGTCCGCGGTAACACCGGCTGAATCGGGGGCCCCGAAGGTCGCAAGTCCCGAACCTGCGGCAACGAGGAGAAAATCAGCATGGCCGTGATAACAGCCGTCAAACTTTACGATCCTGTCCCTGCCGGTGTAACCCCGGGCAAGCCTTATGGCCGACATGGTCGCCTCTGTTCCCGAATTGACAAACCGGACCTTCTCCATGGAAGGGAAGGCCCCTGTTACCCCTTTTGACAGTTCAACCTCATACCTGTTAGGTGTACCAAAGCTGGTCCCCTTCAGGGCCGCTTCCCTGACCGCTTCAATAATGTCCCTGTCCGCGTGCCCCAGGATCATGGGTCCCCACGACATGCAGTAGTCAATATACTCATTGCCGTCTTCATCAACAAGATGTGATCCGCTGCCGCTCTTCATGAAAACCGGTGTGCCCCCCACGGACCGGAAAGCCCTGACAGGGGAGTTAACACCCGCCGGCATGTAATTCAGTGCTTCAGTGTATAACCTTTCTGATTTTTCCCTATTCATTTATTGCTCCGGTTGTTTTTTTTCATATAAAAAATTTCTTTTTAAGATTTTTTCACCACGAAGTACACGAAGTACATGAAGTTTCGGATAATGTTGAATGTTAAATTTTTAATTTTGAATTATCTAATCAAAAACGATTTCTTTAATTTAACATTCAAAATTTAAAACTTAACATTATAAAACTCTTGCTTCGTGCACTTCATGTTTAATTTCTTCCTCTCTTAAAACCAGCCATTCTTCAGTACATCCCGGGCATGGTATGTTATGATCATGTCAGCACCCGCCCGGAAAATCGATCCCAGGATCTCAACGGTGAGTCTCTCCTCGTCACCCATGCCCAGCTTCGCCGCGGCCTTTACCATGGAGTATTCGCCGCTGACATTATAGGCGCAGACCGGCAGGTCCACGATGTCTTTGACCCGGGAGATTATATCAAGGTAGGAGAGTGCCGGCTTCACCATGACAATATCGGCCCCCTCATCGATATCCATGAGGACCTCCTTTTCCGCCTCTATCCCGTTCCTGAAATCCATCTGGTAGCTTCTCCGGTCCCCGAACTGCGGGGCGCTCCCCGCGGCGTCCCTGAAGGGGCCGTAAAAGGCGGAGCTGTACTTGGCGGCATAGGACATTATGGGCACATCTGTCAGCCCTTTGGCGTCCAGGGCCTCCCGTATTGCTCCCACCCGTCCGTCCATCATGTCAGAGGGCGCAACCATATCGGCCCCCGCCATGGCCTGGGAGACCGCGGTCCTGCTGAGAAGCTCCAGTGTGGGATCGTTTAAAACGTCCCCGTCTCTGACAATTCCGCAGTGCCCGTGATCGGTAAATTCACAGAGACAGACGTCGGTAATCACATAGACACCGGGAAAGTTCTTCTTTATCTCCCTCACCGCTTTCTGGACGATCCCGCTGTCAGAATACGCCCCGGTCCCCGTTTCATCCTTTTTGTGGGGAATTCCGAAGAGGAGGATGGTATTAATTCCCCGCTTATGGTCGCCCTCCAGGTCTTTCAGGAGATTGTCCACGGAGACCCTGTCTATCCCCGGCATGGATTCGATAGGTGTTCTTATCCTGCTTCCTTCGGTGACAAAGTAGGGGAATATCAGTTTCCGGGTATCCAGAATGGTCTCCGCGGTCAGGTCTCTGATAATACTGTTTTTCCTCAATCGCCGGGGTCTGTTGACAAGGTCCATCTGGTTTCCTCCATTTAAAATATTTTGAAAAGGCATTCATAATTGCAAGTGAGTTAATAATTTTCAATCACAATTCAATTATACCCGAATAGTAGTCAACAATGGCATCCACAAGTCCCGCCAGTGTATACTCCCCGGCAATAATATGCGGCTCGCGGCCAAGTTTTCTCACGGTATCCGCCGTGGCGGGACCGATGCACGCGTAGATACTCGATATATCCGGGACAAGGGAGAAGAGGTTTTCCGCCGTTGAGGAGCTGGTAAGGGTAATGACATCCGCCTCCTTTACGGCCCTGACCCTCTTCGCGGGGGCCGATTCCGGTTTTACCGAATGGTACGTGTTTATCCGCACCACGTCCGCCCCGAGATCCCTGAGGCCCCCTGCAAGAACATCCCGGGCCCCCGCAGCCGACGGCAGGAGGATCTTCTTCCCGCTGACACCGGTCCTGGCCGATGCTTCAACCAGTCCTTCGGCGACAAATTCATCGGGAACAAGTTCCGGCTTTATCCCGTAACTTTCAAGGCACCTTGCTGTTGCGGGCCCCACAGCAGCAAAACCGGTACCGGTAAGACTTTCCCTGGGAAGACCCATCTCTTTCAGTTTATCAAAAAAAACCGTGACCGCGTTCCGGGACGTTAGAAAGATCCAGTGAAAACTCTCGATCTCGCTTATGGCTTTTTCAAGGCCGGAAAGGTCATCAAGGGGCTTTACCTCAATGGTAGGAAATTCAATGACATCCGCGCCACGGGACGCAAGCATCTCAACAAGGAACCCCGCCTGCTCCCTGTTCCTGGTTACGGCTATCTTTTTCCCGTAGAGAGGCTTTTTATCCATCCTGCTGTCTTCTCTCTCCCTGTTCGTATCAGAGGAGCTTATCGGCCCCTTTCTCTTTTAGTTTTTTTGCCAGTTCAAGTCCCGCTCTCCCGGGGTCTTTCCCGCGGACCGTGTCCTTCAAAGCGGTCCTGCCGTCGGTTGATGCCACGATCCCCTGCATGGATATCTCGTCATCCTCAATAAGGGCAAGTGATCCCAGGGGGATGTGACAGCCTCCGCCAAAGTGGTGAAGGAAGGCCCTTTCCGCGGTCACCGCGCGAACGGTGTCACCATGGTTCAGGTGCTCTACAGCCTTGATGGTTCGCAGGTCCTCCCTCCTCGTCTGGAGGCCCAGGGCGCCCTGTGCCGGGGCGGGGAGAAAAATATCCGGGGGTATGGTAAAAACTTCCAGGCCGGTTGTATCAAGGTCCACCCTCTTCATCCCCGCATAGGCCAGTACAATGGCATCGTACTCTCCTTCGTTAAGTTTTCGCAGCCGGGTATTCACGTTGCCCCTGAGGGCTTTGACAGTGAGGTCGTTTCGTTTATACTTCAGCTGTGCCAGTCTTCTCAGGGAACTTGTTCCCACCACGGCCCCCTTTTTCACCGGGAAGTCACCTGTCTCTTCATGCGCTTCCTTTCTTATAAGGAGGACATCCCACGGCTCTTCCCGGGGAGGTATGGCGGCAACGGTCAGTTCCGGTACGCTCTCGGTGGGAAGGTCCTTGAGAGAATGAACGGCAAGGTCAACCCTGTTCTCCAGAAGTGCCGCCTCGATCTCCTTTGTAAAGAAGCCCTTCCCCTCCATCTTGTCAAAGGAGACATTGAGTATCCGGTCACCCTTAGTCTTGATAATAACAATTTCCGTTTTCTCTCTTCCGAGAAGGCCCGCTACATGTTCCGCCTGCCAGAGGGCCAGCTGGCTTCCCCTGGTTCCAATTCGTATTTTCATAAAATCTATCCGTTATAAGTTTAGTTCCAAGTTTCGAGTTTCAAGCTGAAGACCCTGTCATCATGTGGAACGAAGTGATGTAATGGAAAATTTATGCCCTCATCCGGAAGAGGTCTTCAATGATCTTCACGTTCTCTTTTATGGCCTTTTTTTCATCATCGTCCGCGGCATTAAAGCTTCTCAAAAACATGATGGGATTATGCAATGTCTTGGTCATGATCTGGTTCGTCAGGTCCTCTATGAGCTTGAAATCTTCGTCAGAGAGGTGTTTCAGTTTTCTCTTCCGGTACTTTCCCAGTTCCCGGCACCTTATCTCATCAAACTTCTCCTGTATACAGACAATTGCCGGTACCACAACCAGTCCCTCATACCAGGCAAAGAATTCATCCACATCAGATTCGATAAGCTGCCGGGCAAGGTCAACTTCTTTCAGCCTGTTCTTTAAATTTTCGTCCGCAATTGTCTGAAGGTCATCAACATTGTAGAGAAATATATTGTCCATTCCGGAAAGGCCCGGGTCGAGACTTCTGGGTATGGATATGTCTATCATAAAGAGGGGCTGGTCCCCCCTTTCCCGGGTAACCTCCCTGCCCATTTCGGTATTGAATATATACTCCGGAACAGAAACAGATGAGACGATAATATCAACCTTGCCGGCCACATCGGTAATGTCCTCCAGGGGTATTATGTGGGCGTCCCTGTTGATCTCCTGCGCGATTTTTTCCGCGTTGTGGAACGACCTGTTTGCCAGGAATATCTCGCTGATATTGTACTTTGTAAGATACTTGAGAATAAGTTCACCCATCTCACCTGCGCCAATGAGCAGGGCCTTCCTCTTGGAGATATCCTCGAACACCTTCATTGCCAGTTCGGTTGCAATATACGCCACGGAAAGGGGGTTGCGGGCTATCTCGGTCTCAGTCCGTATCTTTTTTGCTGTTTTAAAAGCAGTGTGAAAAAGCCTGTTGAGGACCTGCCCGGTTCTCTTCTCTCCCGCTGACTTCCTGTACGCGTCCTTCATCTGTCCCAGGATCTCATCCTCTCCCACAACCAGGGAATCCAGTGAAGCGGAGACCATCATTGCATGGTTAATGGCATCTTTTGAATACTTTTTATAGAGGATCTTTTCGAATTTCTTCCTGCTGGTCTGTGATTTCTCCTCCAGGAGCTTCATGATATGCTCCGCTGCTTCCCGGACATTGCTGGAAGCAAAATAGATCTCCACCCTGTTGCATGTTGACACACATACGGTCTCTTCAATCCCTTGGTCATGCAGGAGGTCCATGTATTTTGATATCTCTTCGTCAGTAAACGCAAACTGCTCCCGGAGATCAACCGGCGCAGTTTTATGACTCATGCCGATAAGACCCACTTCCGGAGTTTCTGATTTATTTGTATCCTTATTCATCTCTATTGGAAGCTGTGAAAACCCTTGGTAATATATATATTCGTGAACATAAAGAGAAACATAATAATGAGAAAAAGCACCGCGTTTATCAGGTTCACCTTGTGGGAAACAAGCTTTTTCATTCTCCTCAGAAAGAAAATCCCCAGGATAACGATCCAGGAAAAATAAATATGCATTTCCTTGGCCGTACCCATAAACGGTGTGTGGAAATTTGTAAAAGCCATGGTAAGCCCAAAGTAAAGCCCGATAGTAAGAAGAAGAAATGACCGTATGATTGCCCACATGTTGAACTTTTCAATTGTTTCAAGAGTGGGAAGCTTATAGATAAGCCTCATGGAAGCCTTTCGCCTCAACTGCCACTCCATGACCAGGTAGAGAACTGACCCCACAAAACTTAAAAAGAAAAACAACTCTCCCACAATTGTGAAAAATATATGGACCGGAAGAAGGTGGTTGGCAAAAATACTCCCGGTTATATCGATTGAGACCCTTCTCGTTGAATTGATAAAGGGTGTTGATATGAGCAAAATGATCGTAACAAAGGGAAACATCAATGCCACAAAGGGTTTCCAGTATGTTTTCCACTTTGAGAAAAAGAGGTAGACAAGGACCAGCAGAAGCACCAGGGAAAAGAGGTAGAAATAACTCCAGATTGCCGATGCGAGATAGAAAAAGGTGTTTATCTCCGAATAATAGACCCTCATAAATCCGAGGAAAAGAAATGAAACGACCGAAGCGGGAATGAGCATCCGGATAATCCACTGGTATCTCTCATTGACCGAGTAAATCGCCATCATGCACAATACTGATGTAGTGGAAAACAGTATAATTGTTATTGCAAATAAAATACTAAACATCCTGTGTCCCGTCCCTCTTTATTCCCTCTCAGCCCGGCTGTTCTCACCTTAACAGGTCAGGCATTTTTCGCGGCAGACGCGGGCCTGTGTCTGTAAATCGCATAGCAGCCGCCAATTGTTATTAACACTGTCCCCAGCCAGACAATCCAGATAAGCCTTTTATGCGAGACTTTCACGATGACACTGTCGGGGACCACTTTAACATCCTTACCGGGACTGACAAATATATCTATCAGCTCATCGCTGGGATTGATTCTGAGAAGGGAAATGACCCGGTCTGTCCCGGGGACCTTCGCGTCGATCCTGTTTGCCTTTCGCTTATCAATCTTTATTCCGGGTTTGACCCGTTTCCCGTTTACAAGAAGTTCCGCGTAGATGACCGGTTCCGCCGCCCTCATCTGCCGTGCGTCAAATTTAAGAAATTTAACATCCACACCGCCGATATTCTGCTGCTGCCCCTTTGCCAGGACCACGTTATTGTCGGCAATTGACGACGGTGTGTAATCCTCGGGGATAATGTAGGTATCTCCGAGAAAACCGTAATCTATATATGGTTCCCTGTAGAGGGACTTCATCTTCTCTGACATGTAATATTTCATGGCAATGCGCCGGGAAGTATCACCGTCCCTCAGCGTAAAGATCATTGATGCTTCCTTCTCCCTTGTAAAGCCGTTAAAGGTCAGGTTAACACCACCAACTGTTTCAGGCCTGTTGAGAAATAACTTTTTCTGGTCGGTTGTTGAATGAAAACCTGAAGTAATAACACCGACAACCATCAGTCCAAGACCAATGTGGGAGAGCCGGGATGCCAGAATCGCCGAAGGTTTCAGCTTTGAAAAATCGTAGAGAAATTCAAGGACTACAAACAGGGACACAGCGGTTAAAGCATATGCCGCAATCTTATCGGTAAACATAAGGTTGAAAAAAACCGCAATGACAACTGCCCCGCCCATGGCAACAAAATCCTTGATGTCCAGGAGTTTCTTTGAAGAAACTGCCAGGGTTGAAAACACCATAAGGAACAGCAGGAGTATCCCGAAGGGTATGGAGATGCTGTTATAGAACTTCTCAGTAACAACAATTGCCTTTGGTAAAATTATCCCGGTAATGATGGGCCAGGAGGTTCCAATCAGGATAAGGAACGTATAGACCCCCAGCGTGATAAGACCATAGGCCAGGAGAGTGTCCCAGCTGAAGAGGTTCTGGTCAACCGGCTGTGAAAGGGGCTTCATGTCCCTGAACCGCTTAACATAAAGAAAACCGCTCACGGCAATAAGGAGGAGAATAAAAACACCCAGGAAAACCCCGATAACCGAATCACCGAAGGAATGGACCGAAAAGTCCTTGAGAATACCGCTTCGGGTAAGATAGGTCCCGTAGAAGACAAAGATAATGTACAACAGTGATGCGAGAACGGTTGTTCTTACCAGGACTTTCTTTCTTCTGTAAAGGAGCATGCTGTGAAAGAGGATGAGGCCCACAAGCCAGGGGACAAGGGAGGAATTCTCCACCGGGTCCCATCCCCAGTAACCGCCCCATCCGAGGACCTTGTATGACCAGTATCCTCCCAGGAATATTCCGATTCCCAGGGAGACAAAGCTGAACATCACCCAGTTATAAGACCTGTTTATCCACGAGGTATAGTCCTTTCTTATAAGACCGTCAATGGTATAGGCGAAGGGGACTGTGGCGGACGCATAACCCACAAAGAGGACCGGCGGATGGACAATCATCCACGGGTCAATAAGGAGGGGATTTAATCCCGAACCGTCCGGGGGAAACTCTCCCGGCCTGAGGTTCGTGTACTGGTCCCAGATATATTTAAAGGGACTGTCCACAACCAGCAGAACAATTATTGCGACCTGGACCAGTATCATTACCGTCATCAGAATATTTTCTTCTTCATCATGTTTCCTGATAACAAAGATACCGAAGATGTTCAGGATAAAAAGCCAGAGGAGGAAACTCCCGGGCTGGCCCGCCCAGAAGGCGGACACCAGGTAGTACCACTCAAGTTCCCTGTTGGAATAGGCATACACATAGGAGAACCTGAAATCATTATTTAAAAAATAAAAAAGGAGCAGGATAACAGCAGCTCCTATGAGGAGACTTGTCGTGTAAAAGAGCTTTCTTGAGAGATTGATGCCCGGCTCACTGCCGCCGGTATTCCGTAAATAGAAGAAAACCGCAGCCATGGATGCAGCAAGAGACGCGTAGAGTAATAGATTTCCCAAATTCATGTTCGTTTAATTCCCCTTTACCCTTTCCGGGTGCTCTTCTTTATACTTGGACGGACATTTTACAAGGATCCTGTCTGCCACGAAGATATTTTTCCCGGTATCATACTTTCCCCGGGAAACGATCTGGTCGGCCCTCTCAAAGTTCTGCGGTTTTATCCCTGTATAGACCACGTCCATGGTTACTTTTTTATCATCGATAATTGTATAGAAGAGCTCCTTCTCCGTATGCTTCCGGGGTACGGATTTATCAAGCTTGCCGATAACCTGCACCAGTTTACCGGAAGCCTCTTTTGCCTCGGCCACCGTAACATAGGGGGTCATTACATCATCACTCAGGGACAATATGGCAACGATGAGGAGAATCATTGCCCCCAGGAAAATTCCCATTCTCTTAAAGTTCATTAACGTCTTTCTCCAATCGGGTAATTTTTTTGTCGAGCCTGAAGAGGTAGAATGCCAGTCCCAGCCATATGGCCATAACAACAACCATGACCTTGAAGAGCTTTCCCTTCTCCGGGCTCTCTTCTTCTTTTACAGCTGTTTCCGGTTGAGCGGAACTCTTTTTTTCATCCGCGTAAAGCTTCGAAAATGCGGTTCCGGCACAGATATTTTCCCATTTACCGGTATGAGACAGCTTCTCTCCGGGCTTTTGAAACTTAATTGGGAAGGCAAGAAAGTGTATTGTTACGAAAAAAATAATTATTGCGCTTCTATATTTCATCAAACTTGTCCTTAAATGTATTCTCTGCCCGTGACAGTCTGTTCATGAGACTCAAAAGATATGTATAGAGTAGAGTAAACGCAACCATTGCCGTAAGCAGGGTTATCCTCATTGATACGTCAAGTTTGAGTTTTTTCTCCGGGTTAATAATCGGATCAGGGTGCAATGTGGGATACATCCTCGGTATAATGAAAACAAAGAAGGGAACGGTAACCATGGCAAAGATCAGGTAGGATGAACAGATCCTCCCCCTGTTCGCGTTGCCGGAGAGTGCGGACCAGAGGCTGAAATAGGCGATGTATATGAGGACAAGCGCTGTTATGGAGGTCTGACGGGGGTCCCAGTTCCAGTAGCTCCCCCAGCTGACCTTGGCCCAGATGGAGCCGGTAATCAGTGCGAGAATTGTATAGAGCATCCCCACATGGGCGGAATTATACGCCTTCTCGTCCAGCAGCATGTACTTCTTATCTTTATCAACCAGGTGGAGAATCGAAACAATCCCCGAATAAATAAAAGCCAGCGCGGACCCCCATGCCAGGGGCACATGAAAATAGATTATCCGGCTTGCGTCCCCGAGAATCTCAGCCGGGGGCGCGAACATGAATGCCATGTAGATAGATACCGGCATCAGGAGGTATGCAATTCTTGATATTTTCATTCTTCAACCCAGATATACCTGAACAGTAAAAATGATAAAGATATTATTACACCTGAAAATGCAAGGAAAAAAAGGATGGTGCCGTACCCGGACGCGTCCCCTTTCTCCAGGGCCTCTGATGTGGAGGAGATGGCGATCCAGAGGACCGGCAGAATAATGGGAAAGGAGATCACCGTGAAAAGGGACCCCTTGCCTCCCGCCCGGGAGACCATGGCCCCCAGTATTGTGGTGGCAGAGGATATGGATATCCCCCCTGAAAAGACTACGAGCAGGAAGAGAAGAGGCGATTTCACCTCAATCTGCAGGAAAAAGACATAGAGAGGGCACACGACGATCTGTAAAACCAGAAAAAAAAGGAAGTTAAAAACCAGCTTTGAGAGGAATATGGACTCCAGGGAGGTATTTAGCCTGAGAAAAAGGGAGGTCCTCTCCTCCTCTTCCCGGGTGAAAATGTGGGCCAGCCCGTTCATGGCGCTGAAGAACATGATGATCCAGAGGAGAACCGCCTGGAGCTTCACTGAAAAGGGGACGCCGCCGGTTGCCAGGCTTATTGCAAGGGTCGATATCCCCGCGAAGGCCAGGGAAATATTCAGGGCCGAGCGGTTTCTGAACTCAACCCTGAGGTCCTTTTTCAGGTTCCTGATAATCTCCTCAAGCAATCCTGACCTCCCCGCCGCAGAGCCTGACCTCTTCCTTCTCGTTGGTGGCCATAACAATCAGCTTATCTTTCCTTATGTTCTTTATATATGAATAGATTGTCTCCTTCCCCTCCCTGTCAAGATTTGTCCCCGGTTCATCGAGAAAAAGAACAGGGGGATCGTTAATGACGGATATGATGAACTTGAGCCTCTGTTTCATGCCCGATGAGTAGTGCCGCACGATCCTGTTCCTCTGTTCAAAGAGTTTAAAGTCCTCAAGGAGCGATTTGATCTTCTCCTCATCAGGGGCCCCTTTCAGTGAGAAACGGATATTCTCAATTCCCGTAAGTTCATCGTAGGGATTGATAAGGGGGCTGATAAATCCGTAGTGAGCGTTCAGGGAATATTTCTCCAGCACCCTGTCATTCTGCCTGAACTCCACTTTCCCCTTTGTGGGGGCCTGCAGCCCCGCCAGTATCTGGACCAGGGTGGATTTCCCCGACCCGTTGGGCCCGGTCACAGCCAGAGAACCCCCGGTTTCAACCCGGAAGTTAATCTCTTTAAAAAGCCGCTGCCTCCCGAACCTCTTTGAGAGGGAGTTTGCTTTTATGATGTATTTTTTGTTCATATTTAATTCTTAACTCATTTTCTCATTTGCCACAGAATCTGCCTTAATCATTCCCCCCATCCCCCTGAGGGGGCGAAAGATTCTTTTCCTGAACTCTTGTGCCCCCTCCGGGGGTTAGGGGGCCAACTGCCCTCTTAGGAGGTCAGGGGGTCACGGGGCACAAGCGCCGAGACCGGGCATTCCTCAACACAGGCCAGGCAGTCTTTACATGGGATCTTCTCCGGATCGGTTTCACCGAAAAAGCTGATACCTGCCTCCAGGCCCCTTCCCCCTACTGTGAGATAGGGATGTTCATAAAGCCGGCCGCACCTGTAGATGCATTTTCTGCACATAACACATTTGGTATGGTCATAGACAAGGAATGGATGCTCTTCCGCCTCCCTCTCACGGTTTATCCCTTCGACCCTTTTCGGTTTCAGGGGTATCTTCAGTAATTTGCTGATTTTTATCAGGACACAGTTTTTGCTTGAGGGGCAGTTTCCGCAGTCGATCCGGTGGGTCGACATGATCAGTTCCAGGGCCGCCTTCTGAAGTTTCCTGACCCGGGGAGTGTCCGTGTTCACCCTGAGACCTTCCCTGGCCTCCAGGGTACAGGCGGCAAGGGGTTCCTTTTCACCTTCAACATCCACAAAGCAGAGCCTGCAGGATGCCGGTGGCTCCTCCATCCCCTGGACATAACAGAGGTTCGGGATATAGATGTCATGATCAAGACATATCTTCAACAGATTTGCCCCGGCTTCGGCTTCAAGTTCCCTGTTGTCCACAAATATCTTTACCATGACTATTTCTTATGTCCCGCGTCTTCAAGTCTTTCCACTACCGGCACCAGGCCGGCGGGGGATATCTTTATGACCGCATCATATTCGTCGGGACAGGCAGTGACGCATTCACCGCATTTCACGCATGTCTCCTGGTCTATCCCCTTCTTCCTGCCCTTTGTTGTGAAGATGCAGTCAACCGGGCAGCTTCCCACGCACGCGTCGCATCCCCTGGCGCACTTATCGAGGTCAATATAGAATGCCGTGAGAGACCGGCAGCTCAACGAGGGACACTTCTTCTCCTTTATATGCGCCTCATACTCCTCCCGGAAATACTTAATTGTGGTAAGGACCGGGTTTGGCGCTGTCTTCCCCAGGTTACAGAGAGAACCTTCCTTTATGTCCCTGCTGAGTTCTTCCAGGAGCTCGATGTCCCCCTCCCTTCCTTCACCGCGGGTTATCCTTTCGAGGATGGAGAGAAGGTGCTTTGTCCCGATCCGGCAGAAGGTACACTTGCCGCACGATTCGTTCTGGGTAAACTCAAGGAAGTACCGGGCCACATCAACCATGCATGTGTCCTCATCCATGACCACCATTCCGCCGGAGCCCATCATGGCCCCGGCTTCCTTAAGCGAATCGAAATCTATGGGTGTATCCAGGCACTCCTCCGGCAGACAGCCCCCTGAGGGACCGCCTATCTGTACCGCCTTGAACTTTTTATGATTGGGGATGCCGCCGCAGATATCGAAGATAAGGGAGCGTATGGTGACACCCATGGGGATCTCCACAAGCCCCGCGTGAAGAACATCACCCACAATGGAAAAGATTGCGGTCCCGGGACTCCCTTCCGTGCCTGTACCTGAAAACCAGCCGCTTCCCTTTTTAATAATCGCGGGCAGTGTTGAAATTGTTTTTACGTTATTGATAAGTGTGGGTCTGCCGTAAAGTCCCTTCCCGGAAGGATAAGGGGGACGGCTCACGGGACACCCCCTTTTCCCTTCAACGGACCGGATCAGCGCCGTTTCCTCTCCGCAGACGAAAGCGCCGGACCCCTGAAAAACCGACAGTGTAAAGTCGAAACCGGAACCGAGAATGTTCATTCCCAGGAGCCCGATTTCTTCGGCGCTTTCAAGAGCCTTTTCCAGGGTCCTCACCGCAAGGGGGTACTCATGCCGGACATAGACAATGCCCTTTGAAGCGCCCACAGCATAGGCGGATATGAGCATCCCCTCAATGAGCTGGTGGGGATTGCTTTCGATAATGGTCCTGTCCATATAGGCCCCGGGGTCCCCTTCGTCGGCATTGCATATGATATACTTTTCATCTCCGTGAGATGCCATGGTCATTTCAAGCTTAAGCCCCGCGGGAAAACCGGCGCCGCCCCTTCCCCTGAGCCGGGACTTCTTCACCTCTTCCACTATCTCCGCGGGCTCCCTGCGAAAGATCTCCGGAATACTGCCGTATCCTCCCTGCCGGATATAGTCATAGATGTTCTCCGGATCGATGCGGCCACAGAGTTCCATGACAATCCGCTTTTCCTTCCCGAACCGGGGAAACCCTGACACCGGCGGTATCAGGTCATTCTCTTCCATCGCTCCCAGGACATATTCAAAGTGGGGATCGCCTTTTTCAAGGAATGACTTAACAAGGATCTTTGCCTTTCCGGCAGTCACATTATAGTAGAATATCGGCGGGAATCCGGGATTCTCTATGATGACGATAGGTTCGGCATAGCAGTGGCCGATACATCCCACATGGATAATATCAGCCTCCACATTCCTCTCTTCAAGTGTTTCCCGGAAAACCAGGTCTATCTCGTCAGCCCCGGCGGCCCTTCCGCAGGTGGCCATCCCTATGACAATTTTCGGAATACCCTCTCTGCCCTTCTCCCCCGGGGAACTTTCAGCTTTCTTTTTCAATTCATCGTAAGCCGAAACGATACTCTCTATCCTGCTCTGCTCCAATACTCTTTTCCTTCTCTACTGGTCCTGCCGGTTTTTCTCTTTCCGGGCCTGCATCTCTTTCTCAATCTCGTAGCCGAGAAAGATCCCTTCAACCTTGCTGGGAGACATATAGGCATGTATCTTCTCATCAATAACCACCGCAGGGGCAAGGGCGCAGCACCCGATACAGGCAACCTTGTCCACGCTGAACTCCCTGTCCTCTGTGGTCTGGCCGACCTTTATATCGAGTTTCCTTTCAAAGTTCTCAAGAATAATATCTCCGCCCTTTACATGGCATGCGGTCCCCATACAGACCTTGACCTGGTGTTTCCCGGGAGGGTGAAACCTGAACTGGTTGTAGAAGGTAGCAACACCGTATACTTCGCAGGTATTCAGGTTGAGCTTATCCGCAATAAGTTCAATGGCTTCCGGCGCGAGGAAGCAGTACTTTTCCTGGATATTCTGAAGAAGGGGGATAAGGCTGCTCCGGCTCTGCTCAACCTTCTTGAGCATGCTCTTTACATCCTCACAAATCGCCTTTTCATCGTATTCCGTGCATTTTCCCATTACTGTTCCCGTCCAATAGATATGACAATTCTCTCATGCTTCTGCTTCAAAAAAAGATATTTTATATTTTATTATTACTATTCAGCTATGATTAAAAATAAGTGTATTTAAAAAATTAACTTTTATGTCCTCGCCGCCGAAGGCGGCGAGGACATATCAGGTATTTTTTTCATAAATATGTTTACATAATTAAAATTTTTTTACCCTAACTCCCCCTGATAGAGGGAGAATTAATGAGGGGGTAAAAAAATCTCAATAAAGAATAAATAATTGACATATTCTCTTCGAAAGTGAAACTCAATATCAGGGAAGAGGATGAGATCTGGTGGTCTCCGCGGTCTTCAAAACCGTTGGCTGTAATTTATTGTAGCGGCAGGTTCGATTCCTGCCCCTTCCGAATCAACGAATAAACCGGAAACTCTATGAACGACACACAGAACAACCTACGCAACATCCCCCAGGTGGAAAAGCTGCTGCAGAATGATGAAATAGCTGCTTTTATTCCTGAAATAGGACATTCGCTTGTAACCGGTATCGTCCGAAAAGTCATTGACCTTTTCAGGAAAAAAATCCAGGACGGCGCTGATGTACCGGTAGAGAAGCTTGTTCCGGCAATAGTGAAAAACTGCAGAATCAAAAAACTCCACAAACTCCAGAAGGTCATAAACTGTACCGGTGTCATAATCCACACCAATCTCGGAAGGTCACCCCTCGGGAAGGAGATCTTCTCCCGGGCGGCCGAAGCACTTTCAGGATACTGCAACCTGGAATACCAGCTCACAACTGGGAAAAGGGGCAAAAGAGGCGGGTTCGCAGAGGAACTTATCTGCAACCTCACATCTGCCGAAGACGCCCTCATCGTCAATAACAACGCTTCATCGGTGTTCCTGATCCTCAATGAATTTGCCCGGGGGAGAGAAGCAGTGGTTTCCCGGGGTGAACTGATCCAGATAGGGGGCGGATTCAGGATACCCGATATCATGAACCAGAGCGGGGCACATCTTGTTGAAACGGGAACAACAAATATCACCGAACTGGATGATTATAAAAACAGTATAACAGAGAACACATCAATGATATTCTCCGCACACCGGTCCAATTATAAAATAGAGGGGTTTTCCCGGTCTCCATCGTTAAAAGAACTCTCAGAGCTGAAAACCGACCATATTCTCCTGGTCAGGGACCTGGGAAGCGGTAACCTCGTTACCGGCAGCGAACTTCCGGCAAATTTTGAACAGACAGTGGGTCAGGAACTTTCCCAGGGCGCGGACCTGGTATGTTTCAGCGGAGACAAACTTCTGGGAGGATGCCAGGCGGGCATTATTATCGGGAAAAAGGAGCTGATTGTCCGACTCAGGAAAAATCCCCTCATGCGGATGATCAGGGTGGATAAGATCACCTACTATATCATCCAGGAAACACTCCTTTTGTATGATAACGGAGAACATGAGGACCTTCCCCTCTGGAGCACAATTTTTCAGGACAAGAAATCCCTTTCCGGGAAAATAACAAGACTCATGAGGAATATCAAAAATCCCCTGAAAAAGGACCGGGTAAAAAGGGTCAGCACCATGAGCACTTACGGGGGCGGTACGCTTCCCACCCTGGAAGTTGAAAGCGCCGGTGTAGAATTACTTCTTCCCGGAGTAAAACCGGATGACCTCTACAACAGGATGATCTCACTGAACCTTCCGGTTGTAGGTTCTATTATAAACGACAGGTATACTCTTGATTTTATGACTGTTTTTGATGATGATATCTCCTACATTGCATCTGTCATTGACGAACTTCTCGAGAGGTTTACGTAGTTTTTATAAAATATAAAGTTACTATTCAGCTATGTATAAAAATAGATATGTTAATGAACAAAAGATAACCATTATGTCCCCACCGCCTTCGGCGGCGGGGACATAATATTGGCATTTTATTAAATATGTTTATTTTCAGCCATACAACTGAGTAGTTACAATATAAAAAACAAAAATTAAAGGATGTAACTATATGACTTTTTTTGAATGGGAAGATAACTTCCGTGTTGAGATTGATACTCTGGACGCTCAGCACAAAAAAATTATCGAGCTTATTAACAATGCTCATGCTGTACTTACCGGGGGAGGCAGTCCCGATAAGATATCTGAAATAATCCAGGAGCTGCTGGATTATACTCATTATCACTTTGATAATGAAGAGAAGCTTTTTGAAAAACATCATTATTTTGATAAAGCCTCACATAAGAAAGAACATGAAGAGCTGAGTAAAAAAGTCTTATCCTTGAAAAAAGACCTCGATGAAGGAAAAGGTGTTGATGCGTTTGAACTTCTTGCTTTCCTGGTGGACTGGCTCCAGGACCATGTTGTGGGATCCGATAAAAAATACAGCAGCTTTTTTATCAGCCGCGGCGTCAAGTAGCAGGGAAAACCGATCACCCGCGCCAAGAGGAGACAATAACCTGTTTCAGGAGACTCTATGTATATTGTTGGAACATCCGGTCACATCGACCATGGCAAAACCTCTCTGATATATTCACTTACCCGGATTGACACGGACAGGCTCCCCGAAGAAAAAGAGAGGGAGATGACCATTGATATCGGTTTTGCAAGTATCGTATATCCGAAGTTTGGCACAGTGAGTATCATCGATGTTCCGGGCCATGAGCGTTTTATCAGGAACATGGTCGTGGGGGCCTGGGGTGTGGATCTTGCACTTCTTGTTATCGCGGTAGATGACGGCTGGATGCCCCAGACAGAGGACCACTTCAGAGTTTTACAAATCCTGGGAATCGAGAGGATGATTGTTGTTCTGAACAAGGTTGATCTCGCAGATGAAGAGATGGTGGAATTCGTGAAGGCCGAGGTTGAGGAGAAGCTTTCCGGGACCCTCTATGAGGGATCGGATATTACCGCCACATCGACAAAAACCGGTGAAGGAATTGAGAATTTGAAAAACCTCATCGTAGAAAACCTCCGCCGGCTCTCAAAGATCACAAAGACGGACAAGCCCTATCTCTTTATAGACAGGGTTTTCGCGTCAAAGGGCCACGGAACTGTTATAACCGGGACACAGAAGAACGGCATATTCAACGAAGACGATACTGTGCATATCCTCCCCATAAAAAAGGACGCGAGAATAAAGCGGATTGAGACCCACTTCAATGAAGTAGAAGAAGGCAACCCGTCACAGAGAACGGCCCTGAACCTATCCGGTGTTTCCGTAAACGAGATCAAAAGGGGATGGATCCTTTTCAAGAAAAACTTTTTCATAGAGTCCAGGGAGTTTGTGGCAAGGGTCCAGATACTTGACAGGTCCAAAGAGATCAAGAACAACCTGGGAATTGAAATTCTGGTAGGGACCTCGGATGTCAAAGGAAAACTTATCATACTAGAAGAGGTTGAAGAAAAGAGTATCTACCTCGTAAGGATAAAGATCGACAGGGAATGGTATTTCACCACCAGCCAGCCGTTTGTCATAACAAACCCCGGGGGATACAGGGTCATCGGCGGGGGAAAAGTGGTCCTCTGTGATTATAATTCAAAGTTGAAAAAGGCCGTCAGAAAAAACCTTTCAATTTTACAAAACATCACAAAACCTGAAATTGTGGAATTCAATCTCTCCGTATTTAACTGTCTCACAAGGGAGCGCCTTATGAAGATGCTTCCAGATTCAGAAAAGAGTATGGATGCGCTTATTAAGAAACTGGAAGAAGAGAAAAAAATAATAAAGATAAAGGACTTTCTTCTTAACTCGGCCTATTATGAAAATTCAATAAAATCACTTGTGGAATCCATAAAGGAAAAAGTCGGCCTTAACCTCAGGGAGGTATCCGATTCATCGGGTATCTCCCCCGAAATCTGCAAGGAGCTCCTGCCCCTGGCAATGAAAGAGCATACAATCATTGAAAAGGACGGCAGGTACTTTTCGGGAGATTCCATAACCGAGGAAACCCTCCCCGAGGGAAGCAGGAAACTCCTTGATGAAATACTGGAAAGCAGCACAAAAGGGATTGAACTGAGCAGGGAGAAGGACGACCTGCGAAAAAAAACAATCAAGGAACTCATCAGGATGGATTTTCTCATCAGCCTGGATGGAAATATCATTTACCACAGGGATGTTTACAACAGCTCAAAAGAGAAGATCATGGACCTTTTTGACACCATGGAGAAGATATCCATATCCGACGCAAGAGACGCCATTGATATCTCAAGAAAATATATGCTTCCCCTCCTGAACCGGATAGAGCGGGAGGGGCTCCTGAAGAGAGTGGGTGATTTCAGGATCAAAGCCTGAGAGAGTTCTTTTTTTACAGCTCTTCCGGCGAACAGAGATTGTCTTTGCTTTCAGCAACCCTGCCGCATCCGCTGCAGATAAATTTTGGTGTCATTACCATTGATTTTATTTTCTCAACAGGTGTTTTTTTCTCAATAAGGTTACACAGGTGGTTCTCATGACCTGCGCATTCTGCCATATTAATTGCCATGTTTTTTCCTCATTCTTTCAGATATGGTGATCAGAAAATATCACATTTTTCTTACTAAGTCCTTTTCCCGATAATGTCAAGGAGAATATCAGACTTCTTTACTGAAAATTCACTTGCGAAAATAGCATCTATAATTCAGAATAATTCCATAAGAGGAAACTACTCAGGCTGAGTATAAGAAGAATCATCTTCATAATAAAATATTACTGATATGTCACCGCCACTCAAGGCGGCAGGGATATATTTTTGGTATTTTAGTAAACAGGTTGATTATAATCATATAACTGAACAGCAACAAGAAGAGAATACTTATATGCACAGGTATCAGAAAATAAAAGCAAAAATATTATTCCCTGTTCTTTTCTCCCTGGTGATACTTCTCATTTCATCCATTGCGGGATTCTACTACGTAAAAAATGATAACCTGGATAGTAAAATCACTTCTCTGCTGGAGAAGGCAAACAACCTCTACCTGGAGAAGTTGTCCCAGAAGGCTGTTTCATTTAACGGGCTTATCAGGCAAATCGAGAACAGCAGGGAGATTATTTCCGCGTGGAGAAGCGGAGAGAGGGAGCTTTTGTATGAAAAAACAGTAAACCTCTACCGGGAATTAAACAGTGAATTTGGAATAACAGGACTCTCCTTTATCAATCCCGACAAAAGATGCTTTTTAAGGGTCCACAACCATAACAGGCATGGTGATATCATTGACAGGTTTACATTGAAACATGCCGTTATCCTGAAAAAAACAGGCTACGGCGTAGAGCTGGGCCCCCTGGGGACCTACTCATTGCGGGTTGTAAAACCTTTTTTGCTCCGCGGGAAGGTTGCAGGATATATTGAACTGGATGCCGAGATAGTAGAGATTCTTTACCATATTAAAAAAGTCCTGGATGTGGAAACAATACTCAGCATTAAGAAATCTCTTCTGAAAAAGAACCTCTGGGAAGAGGGGCTTATCATGACCGGAAGGAAAGGACGCTGGAACCTGCTGAAAGATTACGCAATCACCGACAGAACACTCACCTTTATCCCGGAAAACCTTGATTTCTATTACCGGCATATAATGAATATTCAAAAACCGAAGACTCTCACTCTCAAGGATGAAATCGAACATGAAAAGCAGATTTACCGGGGAGGATTTATTCCCATGATGGATGCGGGCAACCGTCACATCGGTTACCTGTTTGTCCTGGCAGATATCAGTGAGGACATGGCTTCCATAAAGAACCTCGTATTACTCCTTATTACAATCTCGGGAGTACTGGGACTCATGGTCTTTTTCTTTTTCTTTATCTACATCGGAAGACTTGAAAATACCATGGAAAGAGCACGGAATGAACTGACCCGGGCAAGGAAAGAGGAGGAACACTTTAAGCAGACCCGGATAGAGGCACTGGGAGTTTTCGCGGGAGGAATTGCCCACGACTTTAACAACCTTCTCACAGCCATTACGGGAAATCTCTCCCTGGCCATAACCGGAATTGATAAAAGCCACGAAATATATGATATCCTCAACGAAGCGGAGACCGCATCGAACAAGGCAAAGGAACTGACAACTCAGCTTCTTGCGTTTTCAAAAGGCGGTAAGCCCATAAGAAAAAATATCCCGGTTTCGAAAATGATCAATGAATCCGTTAACCTGATATTAAACGGCACAATGATAGAAAAGAATATTGATATTCCTGATAATATTTATACTCTGCTTGCCGATGAAGGACAGATAAACCGGGCATTTTATAACATAATCCTCAACGCATGCCAGGCTATGGACCGGAGAGGAGTGCTCACAATAACAGCGGTAAATCTTAAAACAGAAACCGGCATGCTTCCGCCGGAACTTACAGGACCCTGTGTAAAAATAAGTATAGCCGACACCGGACCGGGAATAAAAAGTGAAATTATCGATAGGATATACGATCCCTACTTCACAAAGAAAGAGAACAGTACGGGACTTGGACTTACAATTGCACACTCAATTATTAAAGAGCACAACGGCCTCATCCATGTAAAGTCAGATGCCGGGGAAGGCACGGTTTTCACCATCTATCTTCCGGCTGTTGGTGACGGCATTATCGCAAAGATACCGGAAACAGGGGATGTTAATCTCATAAACCGCAGAATACTTCTCCTGGATGATGAAGAGATGATACTGAAAGTCGGTTCACGAATGCTTGAAAAACTCGGGTGTGAAGTGGAATGCGTTAAGGACGGCAGGGATGCTGTTTTTGAGTACAAGAGGGCCGATGTACATGGAAAGAAGTTCGACGCGGTCATAATGGACCTGACAATACACGGCGGTATGGGCGGACAGGAGACCCTCGAGGTCCTCAAAAAATATGATCCCGGCGTAACTGCAATTGTGTCCAGCGGATACTCAAATGATCAACTTATGGGCAACTACAAAGAACATGGATTTAAGGGAGTTATTGCCAAACCGTACAGGATAGACGAACTTGAAGAAGTCCTTAATTCTGTTTTTAAAAAATGACACATCAAAAAATGAGAGTAAAGTTCATTCCCAGTTCATAGGAAAAAACCTCCCTGCTTATCCCATCCGTTTCCCTGTTCCTGAATCTCTCAAGGGCCCACCGTGAAGTGAGTCCTCCCTGGATGTTTTTATGAAGATCCAGTGTGAGCTTTCCTTTAATCATATGGAGGTCATATGGTTCAGGGGAAACGGTTGACCTGTAATCATACCTGTTCAGGACCAGGTTATACTCAAGAGAAAATATCGGCTGAGAAGAAAGCCGGTAGATCTCTGAAAAGAGATTGAAGAGCCAGTTCACATCTGTTTCATATAAGAGGGAAAGATTATAACCGTTGTCAATCTCGCTTAACAGGGAATTATCCGGCATATTGTCAATATAGATATCATCACTGTCTGACCGGGAACTCTCGTCCGGTGATATGAATTCCCTGCTCTTTTTCCTTCTCATTTCAATCCCGGCCTTCAATCCTATGAGAGACCTGTCCCTTTTAAAGGTCAGACCGAGACTCGGCTTATAGGTATTCTCTTCAATATTGGATGTAATGATCATGTTGTTGCTGTAGGTATATCCCAGTTTTAAATTGGCAGAGTGGTGAGGAATACCCAGCCTGTTGCCCCTGAAAAATCCAAAACTGAAGACCTTCATCAGGTTCAGGTCAATTCCCGTATTGAAGTTCCTTGTGATGATCTGCTGGGGGATACCATTCACCTGCTGCCGTTCATTAACCTGGTTGATCCCCGCCCCTGAATCAAATGTCAGGAGATTAAAATCCATCATGAAATTCAGGGAAAAGTTGTTTATCAGCCGGAGCTGGTTGTTGTAATCAGTCACAGAATCACCCGAGGGGAAGGTAAGCTCCCGGTTGTCCCTGCCATAGACATAGTCTCTTCCCTTTGAGTAATTATCCCTTCCCCTGAAAAAATATCCGGGATAGTACCTGAATAAGTTTAACCCGGTCCCAAGATTACCGAACAGCGACCTGTTTATCCCGTAATCTTCATTGAAGGGGCCCTTGCTTTCGCCTTCATAGGGTATATCATTTTCAAAAAAGTAAATACTCCGCATATATGAGAGGTTAAGGTTCTTAACAAATTGGAGGCTGTTGATTTTTCTCAGGTTCACCGGCAGTGATATTTCCGACATAATAAGGCTCTTCGCGTCTTTAGCCCTCCTGTACTCCTGCGCTGACTGCAGTTCTGAATCATCATAATCCCTGAACCTGTTTTCAAGATAACTCAGGTCGAGTTTATATTCAGGGGTTACATAACCGTCAACAAGGCCAATGGCGCATAAAGCTTTCCTGTTTCTTTCCACAAACCTGAGACTGTCACTATAAACAAAGGGAACATGATATCCTCCCCGTACATCGCTGACAATTTCCGTGTCCGGGAGATTCTCCTTCCCCGCGGTATCCACCAGCTCTTCCGATTTAATGTTCAGCTCAGGCTTTATATAAAAATACCTGCTGGTATAGGTAACAAACAGTGTAGCATCAGATTTCTGTCTCTTCTCCTTCTCCCGGAGAGATACATAACCGGACAGCGTGCTGCTGTCAATATCCTGCGAACTTCTCTTCACATCCTCTTCTTTAAAGATCATGTTAAGAAGAAGTTTTGTGGTAAGCTTCCCAAAGAGAAAGTTATCGAGATTTTCAGTTATAGCAATAACCGGCGTATGGACAACTCTCCCCCTGTTTCTGTCTATATCATAACCGGTAATATCCTCTTCAATAACATTCTTGTAATTATCATGCTTGTAGGATATGACAACACTGGGTACACCGCTTGTTGATGATTTATAATCCGTCATAAAGTAAAAGCTGTTTTTTATTGACTCTCCTCTCTTCTCCTCGTTGACGTCTTCATTTAAACTGTCTGTTTTTGTTTTTTCCCTTGTATAGTCCAGCCGTGTCTCCATGTTGGGAAGTATCCTGAATGATGAGAAAACCTGGTTGTGGCTCTCATCAATATCCGTGTTGCTCTTTCCGATTGTGCTGAACTGCGCTCCATGCCCTTTGTGAATGTATTTGATACTGATATCGGAAAGGATGGGTGTTCCGGAATCGGTCCGATACAGGGGCCTCTTAATTTTCAGTTCACCTTCATACCAGCGGGCACTGCTCTTCAATGTTTCCGGCTCAGAGACATACGTGTCGTTCAGCCATATCTTACCGCTGTCCCCGGCATTTCCATATATCACCACCTTCATATACCTGATCCTCTTCATATCAGGTTCTCCTGTTGTTGACGAGGAATTAACGTCCCCTCCCGAACCTTCTTTGAGACGGAGCCTGACCTCCCTCCAGACATCCATATAATCCATGGAGAACCTGTATTCCACATAGTCATTCTCAGACGAGCCCAGTATTATTCCTATTGTTTCACCGCCGGAACTTTCCCGGTAGTTAAACCAGAGATTCATTGTCTTGTAATGCCTCAGGTCCAGGGGACGCGCGAAAGACCTGGTTACGGATACATTTGTGCCCGATGTAATGTTATACTCAAGCTGCAGCGCGGATTCCGTCTCCCTGGAGAGTTCACTGCTGTTCTTTTCTCCGTAGAGGGATGTATAAACATCACTCTGCTGAAAGATAAAGGCGTCCGCCCTGTAGTCAGAATCATTTATACTGTTCACCAGGGTCACGGCCAGATTCGCGGGGCCCGCGGCAGAACCGTTCATCTGGACATTCCTGAACCGCGACGAGATAAACTTAATGCTGTCAATATAGACCCTCCCCGACGCCCCCGTACTGTTTGCAATATTCAGCCTTACCGCCTCAACCTGCTTCAGGAGATCAATCTCACTCTGGGTCAGGGACGTCTGGTCAATATAGATCCTTGTCTTCTTCCATACATTGCTGTTTCCTGCCAGGGTAACCGGCGATATACTGTAAACCTGTTCCGCTGTCTCAAGGGTCCCGTTTCCATTCAGGTCTTCACTGTTGAGAATCCCATCCCCCCGGGTGACAGAATTTAACCCCGGACCGGAACCGACAATTGTTGCATTATTTCCATTGAAAGAGTAACCTGTATCCTCCGTATAACCTGCCCCGGGATCGGTATCGAGAAAACTGTTCCCGTTTTCATCCTCCGTATCGAGGACCGAGTCACCGTCGGAATCTTCGTTGATACTGCCTATATCAACCGAAAGAGAAATATCCTCTGTCCCTTCGTACCTGTACCAGATCTCAACATACTGAAGACCAGAAAAATCCACGGCCGTGTCTGAGAGCCTCCTCGTAGCCA
The DNA here is from genome assembly GCA_050298055.1 of Spirochaetota bacterium. Taxonomy (GTDB): domain Bacteria; phylum Spirochaetota; class UBA4802; order UBA4802; family UBA5550; genus JBNKTL01. The sequence goes on along the minus strand of JBNKTL010000005.1, from coordinate 39,174 downwards.
CGGAGACATTGCCTGCCCCCGACATGTCAAAGTCAAAGACCAGGGACCTCTGTGATGTTTCCTTTTTAATGCTGTTTGCCACATGTCCCGTTGCCACGTTAAAAGGGCCCGGCTTTGTGGAGTAGCTCACTGCCGTTGCCGAAAATGAAGTCCCCTCAAGTTTTTCAGGACTGGAAAGTCTCCTGTAGAAATAGTAATAAAGAAGTCCCCTGTCAGACGGTGAATATCCCGATGGCATTGAGGAGAGGATCCAGTCTTTTTCCGACAGGGAAATAGAGATTATCTCATCAATAGATTCCATGTTATCAATAAGTCCCTTACCGAAGGTATTGACATTCCTGTAACTCCTGGCGTATTCAGCATACGCATTTATTTCAAGGGGGACGCTTTTTTTCTTGTTCTCCGTAAAGATATTGGCCAGGTCGGCAAGTTTTTTCTCTCCCAGGTGGAGCGTGGCATCACCTTCAAGGACCACAGTCTGTGAGGGGCTGCTGTTTATATCCGGAATGGTAACACTGGAACCGGACCGTGTAAAGAGGACACTTCCTCCCAGGTTGAGATTTCTGTTTACCGTGTAATCTCCCCTCACACCCCCGATAAATGACTGGCTCTCCGATCCCAGGGGAAGATACTCATATTTTACCTCAATGACAGTCTCCCCTGTTATCAAAGGGTTGTTGGGATCGAGAAAGACAAGGAAGCCAGAAGTCTGGTCAACGGAATAGAGAGACTCCTTTATTTTGCTCCCGTCTATCTTTATACTTACGCTGTTGTGGATAACATTAGAGTGCTTCAACTTGAAGCTCCTGGCTTCCCGGTAGTAATCAACATGCGCCGAATAGTGCGAATCAAGATACGTACTGCCGGTCTGCCTCTCCGAGTATATGGTTGACGCGGCGGACGCGGAATAATGAGACGTCACGACCCGCCTGAACGGCTCTCTTAATCTAAACTTCAGGAGACCCGCAGTATAGTCCACGCTGTATTTTCCCAGAAGAGCGGCATCACCCGTTTCCATTACACGGTTTTCATTATAAAACCGCAGCAGAAAATTATCCGGAAGAATATTTTTGTCCCCGAGATAGTAAAAAGACCTTATCTCGTAGATATCAAGATTCAGTTTCCCGTCACCATTCCTGTCCTCTCCCCCATCGAGAACAAGGTCTTCATCGGAATCTTCATCCAGGGAATAACCATACTTGATAAAAACACAGTTTTTCCCGGTAAAATTTCCCCCGGGATGAGCGGCGTCCCCCGGCGCGATAACACCCGGGTCCGATGTTGACCCGCTTTTCAGAGTATACGCAACAAGCACCCGGGAATTCTCAGGCAGGGTGTTTTTGAAAGTAATGACACCAGTAGTATAGTTTATGATGTAATCCTCTCCCGATGAAAGTTTTGTGTAGTACCCGTTGTCAATTGAGAGCCGGATGGCATTGTAGTTGTTATACTGGTTCTGGTCATCCAGGTATATCTCAAAGCCGGAAGGATTGATTTTTACCGAATAGGGAGAGTAACCTGCCGGGTCCGCGGGCGCCGAGGTGAATACATTCAGAGATGTGTATGACGCGGACCCGGTCGGTATACTTCCCAGGTTATCATATCTTCTGAATGGTTCAAGTTGATAATACGATCTCTTCAGATACTGGTATTCGGACAATTTAAAGCTGCCGGGAGATGAATTTCCCCTGAAGTATTCTACTTCCGTTTCTCCCAGAGTGATACTTCCGAAAGTTTTTACCTGCAGCCTGTTCTTTCTCAACGTCAGGTCCAATCCAAGCCCTTTGGCGCTGTTGTTGTCATAGACCGCGTACTTTGAATGGTCGAATTTGATGTCTATTTCACCCGCGTTGATGTCCCGGATGATCTCATCATCTTTGAGGGCCCGGTAATTCATCCTGTAGATATTATCTTCTTTTCTGCTGTCGTGATCGATAAAGAGAGTCATCCTTCTTCCGGTTTTTCCTTCAATATGAAGCTGGAGTTCCTGTTCGGGAACAAATCCCGAGTCAATGACCCTTGAATGCGGTTTGTCATCGTCAAACTGTTTATACTTTTTATCGGTAAATACCGACTTTCCGTAGGTCAGATTCAGTTTCATGGACCCGTATGTGAGAACGTTTACATCATCGCTCCCATAAAGGATAAGAGGGGTTTCCGTGAGGCCCTGCACCCGGTATGCGGGAGTAATGACATAATTTGACCAGTCACTCTCCCTGTAATCGAGAGACTCGGGAACACTCTCACCGGGAAGCAGTAAACCGGAACCCGGTTTCTTTTCGCCATTTTGAGAAGGCCGGTCTCCGGCAAGTGTCTCATCTTTTACAGAGTTTTTTTCAATAAATTTAAGGAGGCTTGATTTAAATCCGCTCTCTTCGGAATAGAGGGCAACCAGTGTAAACACAAATCCTGAGATAAACAGCAGTTTTATATAAGCTGTAACTTTCACTTACACCCGGCACAATGATGAGAATATAAGCGGCCATAATATATTATGATATTTTAATTTATGACGGATATTACCAGACTCTGCTCATGTAGGGATAGGGATTAATGGGAATTCCACCAAGCCTGATCTCATAGTGACAGTGGTTACCCGTAGCGTTACCTGTCTGACCAACATACGCGATCACCTCGCCCTTCCTGACCTGCTGATCAATCTGTACATCAATGCTTCTGCAGTGTCCGTAAATCGTTTCAAAGCCATATTTGTGTTTGATCCTTACCGTGAAACCGTATCCGCCGTTCCAGCCCGCGGTAACAACCACACCGGGTGCTGTGGCCCGTATGGGAGTACCCGGAGACGCCGCAATATCAATGCCCGTATGAAAATCCCTGCCATGCCCGAAAGGAGACCTCCGCCATCCGAACAGTGATGTAATATGCCCCTGGTTCGAGACAATGGACGGAGTGTCTTTGATGACCTTACTCCTTACGTTGATAAAGTTCTTGATTGCCTTTATGGTGTTTGTAGAGCAGATGAGGTCTTTCTGTATCTCCTTTATGGTAAAAATCTCCTCGGGGAGTATGCTCCTCATCTTGAGAAGTTCACTCAGTTCCTTTTTCTCAAAGTCAGCAAGAGTCCAGAGGTTTTCGGTAATTTCAGTTCCTGCCGCAGATTCATAAAGATCTTCAATATCGGGTTTAAGTTCATCAATCTGTTCTTCAATATTGTTTGTAAGTTTTTCAAACCTCAGAAGGTGTGAGCGGATATCCTCGTAGGTCATCAGGAGCCGCTGCTCTTCCCGTTTAACAGCATTGTTTTTGATAATCGCGTACGATGATGTTGCGATGACCACGAAAAACAGAATGATAAAAAATGAAATGATAAACTTTGATATCTGAAAATTGAATATGTTCTTTTCGTTGTGCGGGATAAACATTATGGTCATTTTCTCATGACCCTTCTCCAGAAACCTGTCCCAGGCCTTACTCAGCTTTTTCCTGTAGACATAGTAACTCTCGGAGAATTTAATACTGAACCTGCTCTGATATTCTTTTATTTTAAATTTCATTTTTATAGTATACTAATATTACCAACAATATGTCCCCGCCGCCCGAGGCGGAGGGGACATATCAATTATATTTTATTTATTAACATGTCTATTCTTTACAGTAGTTACATAACATGTAATTAATATACATTATCGATGACCTATTCATTTATAGCAAGAATTTTTTCTCTTTAAGTATCTGTTAAATGATATCCGGCTGGCTCAATAAATAAAAATATTCGCATCAAAAAAAAATTGACATCCATTTCATATCATTTATTGTTAATAATTAACAAACAGTCCATAAAAATTACGTTATATAATCAGGTTGGTTTTCTATGAAAAAAAATTTCCAATTATTTGCTCTGGGGATTCTCCCGATACTTTTAACAGGCTGTGTCTTAATTCAGAGTGCAGGTTCAACGAATGCAGTCAAAGGCGATGGTGAAGTGGTTGCTTCAGAGACTTCTGCCAGCGGTATCCTTCATCTGACTTCTCCGGACAGCTTTGAACTTGAACAGGCTGCCCTGAAGATCCTGAAATCACGCTGCAACGGAAATATTATAAGTACCACTTCCCGGCTTGAGATGAGAGAATTTATTATTTTCCAGAGATATACGATGAAAATGACCGGGATCTGCAAAGAGTAAATATTTCCTTTCATTTTCAATCAGGTTTAACATTTGCTTCACATCTCTTAATTACCGGTCCTGTTAGCCAGGTTTAAAAAAGCCTGTCTATGGCCCCGGCAATATCCTTAACTCCTACAAGGTTTCCCTTAAAACCCGATTTTTCCGCGTCCTTCATGTCGCTGTGGGAGATAAAAACAGTATTGAAACCGGAATGCTTAAATTCCATGAGCCTCCTGTTGCACTGAGATACGGGCCGTATTTCCCCGGAGAGAGATATCTCGCCCAGGAGCCCTATCCCGTCGGGAACAGGCTGCTCCCTGAGACTGGATGTCACGGACATGGCAACTGCCAGGTCAGCGGCAGTATCGTTTATCCTGAATCCCCCCGAGACATTTAAAAAAACATCAAAGGAGTTGAGTTTCTGTCCCGCGTGCTTTTCAAGAACAGCAGTGATAAGGATGAGCCTGTTAAGGTCAAGACCGTCAGCCATCCTCCGGGGATTGGGGAAACCGGTAAATGTCACAAGGGACTGAACCTCAAAGAGAATGGTCCGGCTCCCCTCAATGGCAGCAGATACGGCATTCCCCGGTGAACTTGAAAGAAAAGGATTGAGAAAGACCCTGTTCTTCTCCTTGACTTCCTCAAGCCCCCCGGGGGTCATTCTGAAAAGCCCGATCTCGTTTACGGACCCGAACCTGTTTTTAAACGCCCTGAGTATCCTGAAATCCTTTGTATAATCACCCTCGAAATAGATCACCGTATCAACAATATGCTCAAGGAGTTTCGGACCGGCGATATTCCCCTCTTTGGTGATATGCCCTATGAGGATTACCGGAGCGGCGAGTTTCTTTGCAAGGATTGCCAGTTTTGCCGCAGCGCTCCTGATCTGGCTCACGGAACCGGCAATACCGGGAACATTCGTTGACTGTATGGTCTGTATTGAATCAACAACGATACACTGAAAACTCTTTTTTATTTTCCCGGTGGTCAGGGTATCCACAATGACATCAATATCAGTTGATGTTGATATCCTTACTCTTCCCGGATCAATGCCCAGCCTTTCGGCCCTCTGCTTTATCTGCACGGGAGACTCTTCACCGGATATATAGAGAGTATCAACATACCCGGCCACCTGCAGGGCCAGGGTGGATTTCCCGATTCCCGGTTCGCCCCCCACAAGAATTATTGAACCGGGGACCATCCCCCCGCCGCAGACCAGATTGAATTCACCCAGTCCTGTTTTTATTCTCTCTGTACTTTCACTCTTTACCGCCGAAAGGCTTATGATCTCAAGTTTTTCCCCGGAATTACCTGAGTGACTTTTTTCTGCCTCAACAAGTGAATTCCACTCATTGCAGAGAGGACACTTCCCCGACCACTTTGAAAACTCTGATCCGCAGGAGACACAGGCAAAGACTTTTTTATTTTTTACCATTACTGCTGTCTCGGCCTGTAGAAAAGTTTGGACGGGTCCCGGGAGAGGCTTCTGAAGAGGTCTTTTGCGGAGATTGACGCGTCCTTGAGGTTGATATAAATATCCTCCTCCATGAGAAGTTTTCCCAGGGTCCCCTTCCCCTTTTCCAGCCTGAAGATTATTTTATTGAGACTCCTTGTGACTTCCGAGAGGTTTCTCACGGCAATGGAAAATTCCTCCTTGTTTTTCTCTGACAGGATGGCCATGTTGCCGGTGAACCTGTTCATCTGGTTCATGAGGACCTTTGTCTGCTCCGCAAGGTTTATGAACATTGTTTTCGCATTGAGAACGGACTTCCGGATATCCTGCCTGTTCTCATAGGCGATGCTGTTGAGGTTTTCCACAAACTTTTTGGAATTCTGAAAAATATTCGCGAGGATCTCTCCGCCGCTTTTATCCTGCATAAAACCCTGGAAAGTCAGCATCATCTGGTCAAAACTGGCAGGATCAATGGCATAGATCTTGTCGCCGTCCGAGAGAAAGTCATCAACATTAACAGAGGGCGGGACAAATATATTCACATACTTCTCTCCTATGAGCCCTGTTGTAAAGATCGCGAATCTCGCTGTTTTGAGCAGGTTGTATTTTCTGTCTATCCACACATTGACCTCGGTCTTTTCAGCAGACTGGGAAATGCTCTCTACCTGCCCGATTTTTATACCCCCCGCGATCTTCACGGGAGCACCCACGCGCAGCCCGTTGAGAAATCCGAAGTAGAGCCTCAGAGTATATCCCTTTTGAGCTATGCTCACCTTGGACAGGAGCGCTATCATCACAATAAAAAGCGTAAGGCTCAGTGTTATCATCATACCCACTTTCGCCTCATTTGACATTTTCATCTCATACCTCCGAAGGGCCCGGGAAAAGATATTCTTTTCAAAAATATTTTTTTCTGTTGATAATCTTTATTTAATTTGATCATTATGTCAATTAATTAGTTTTATGTATTGTATTATTTTGAAAACACTTTTATTCCTTGGATTCTTAATCTGCAACAAAGACGATAAGGAAACATTTATACCGCCAGGTTAGCCCCCTGACCCCCAAAGGGGGCATAAGAATATTGTAAAAAGAATCTTGCACCCCCTTTGGGGGATGGGGGGAATAATTACGGAGTATATAACAACCACGTGCTGAAAGCATCAACAATACAGTTTAAACCTGAATACCGCAAACCTGATAAAAACAGAAAATCTCTCATTGAACTCTGCAGGGCAGCTGCTGATGAAAAATCACGACTGATTCTCATGCCCGAAATGTGTACAACAGGTTATATCTGGCCTCAAAGATCTGACCTCCTTCCCTTTTCCGAAGATGCCCGGGGAGAAACATTCAGGATATTTTCACAATTCTGTTCTGATAACAGCTGCTTCCTTGCATACGGGTATCCGGAACTGGATAACGGGTACATCTATAATTCTCAGAACCTGGTCAGTGACAAGGGGGAACTCCTCGCAACATACCGAAAGGTAAACCTCTTCGAGACAGATTTTACCTGGGCGCGTCCGGGAGATAAGGGTTATATCACAATCGACACATCTTTGGGGAGGATTGGACTTGGTATATGCATGGACCTTAATTTTGATGATTTTGTGAACTTTCATATAGATAAAAGAACAAAATGGCTCCTCATTTCAACAAACTGGCTGGAGCAGTATATTGATGTCCAGAAATACTGGAAAAAGAGGATCAAGGACTATCATGGAACTGTCTTTATTTCAAATAGATACGGGTTTGAATACGGAATTGAATTCTGCGGACAATCTTCGGTTATCAGTCACAATGAGTTTGTTATAACAGCGTCACGAACGGGCAATTTAATTATAACGACAATGCACTGAATATTTATTGAAATTTTTTTTTACATTATGCAGAATTGTACAGTTGTTATATAATTTAAAATTAATGTGAAAACCCTGATGGAAAACCGGAAAAAACGCCTTCTCATTGTTGAAGACTCACTGGTTGATCTTCACCTGATACGAAAATTTCTTTATAAACTCGGATACACCGTGGTAACCGCGGTTTCATCAGGTGAAGAAGCTCTTCAGCGTGTTGAAACCATAAAACCGGACCTTGTTTTTATGGATATATACCTGGAAGGACAGCTCACGGGTATTGAAACACATGCTGAGCTGGTTAAGAAGTACGATGTCCCGATAATATTTACAACGGGCTATGCTGATGATGATCTCATCAAGCGGGTCAAAGATCTTACTCCCTATGGCTACCTGATCAAGCCCTATAACAAGAACAACCTTCATGTGTCCATCGAGATTGCCCTGAAAAGATATGAATTCGATAAACAGCTGATGCAGGCGAACAGGGAGATCGATGAACTAAATATAGATTTACAAACGCATCTGAATAATCTCAACCAGGCCAACAAAAAACTTATCCTCTCCGAAGAGAGATACCGTCTTCTTGTTGAAGGTTCAAATGAAATTATCTTCTCCATGGACAGGAACTGGAAGATCCTCTCCGTGAACAAGACTATCAGCAGTCTTCTGAATATCAGCCAGGATGAAGTCATCTCCCGGTCACTCTTCGACATCATTTACAGAGGCAATGAAGAAAACGCGGTAACCCGGCAGCTCGTCCAGGAAAAACTGGAAATCTTTTCACAGAGCAATAAACCGGTAACTTTTAAAACAATGTTCAGATCTTCCATAAGTTCAGAGCCCAAGGAACTCCAGGTTAAGCTTGAGCATATAAACATTGAAGGAAAAGATGAGATCTTTGGCAAAGCCTCAAGGATCCTTGAAGACTCTTTGATGAAGTTCTTTGTTTCGGAAAATCAGAAATTTATCATCGAGAGCACCCTTGTGGCAGCTGAGGATATAAGCTACAGGGTCACAAGAAACCTGGTTAAATACATGAAAGTCCGAAGTGTCAACCTCTTGAGAATTGCTCTTCGTGAAATAATCATTAATGCGGTTGAACATGGTAACCTCGGAATTACCTTTGATGAAAAAAGTAAAGCGGTAACAAACAGCACTTACCTGGACTTCCTCACAGAGAGACAGAAAGATCCAGAGAGAATGAAAAAAAAGATAGAAATTGAGTATTCGGTCAGTCCCGAAAAAGTGGTCTATAAAGTCAAAGATGAAGGGAAAGGTTTTAACCACAGGAAAGTCATGGAGGAAATTTCAGATAACGTAAACAGGATGTTGCTTGGACACGGCAGGGGGATTACAATGGCAAAAAACACCTTTGATGAAATCGAGTTTAATGACAAGGGGAACCAGGTCAAACTTATTAAGAACTTCTGAGGATATCCTTTGTGTTATGCAACTTCCCTGTTAAAAAGAAATGCTAACCGACAAAATATTGCTGTAGTTCTTCTTTTCAACCTCTGTAAACTCAGATTCAAGGGGATTGGATGTATACTCAATTTTATATGTATTACTTATGCTCAGGTTAGACTCTATGGCTAAAGTCAGTATTACTGAAAATTCCGAGCGATAATCCGATGTTTCTTTAAGGTTGGGGATATAGAGGTAATCAAAGGCAAGTGAATTTGAGTGTTCCTCGTTAATGAAAAATGTCATGTTTGCATTGTTCTTTTCTCTGTATAAAATTTCAGATTCCAGCAAATCCCTGGTCCTTGTGTGTTCTATAATCGGATACGAATAGATTGAAAAATGAACATACCTGTTTTTCAGTAGCCAGAGCCTTGGCCCAAGACCTGTTATTGACCGCGTATAGATGTTCTGCATGGTGTCTGTTTCAATGGAACCGTAATAAAGAATGGCAAACCGGGCATTGAATAACAGCCTCATGATATTAATTGATAACCGGTGGTCATTTTCACTGAGAGAGTCATTGGTTTTCCCGTAATTTCCGGCTATAGCCAAAGCCATGTCCCATTCGTTTTCATATATTGTATTGTAATCAAAAGTATAGGTATAGAGGAGTTGATCGGTGGTCCCTTTCTGCCAGTTAAGCCCTCCCTCAAGAGTAAAGGTATCCTGCCAGCCCATGAGCTCTTCATCAAAATCCTGAGCATGCAGACCATATGAAAAGCAGAGAATCGATAAAATGATAATAATCGTTTTTTTTATCATACAATTAGCAGATTAAAGATAGATTTTAAATAATAAATTAACGCCATAGGATATTATTTCAACTTCAGAGAGTGAAATTGTCTCGCTGGCATTTATCACAAGAGAATCCCGGTTCCCCAGCTTTACCCTTTCATACCAGGGGCTGATTTCCAGGCCAAACCTCCTGCCCAGGTAAAACTCCAGGGGCATTTCTCCCCGGTAAAACCAGCCGTTCTCCATCTTAAATATGGGATATTCATTTTCCGGGACTTGCTCATTAAAGGGATCTGTATTTTTTTGCGTTAAGATTGTGGCCATCCCCCCCAGGGTCACACCGCCGGAGATGTCAAGACCTATGACAAATCCCCTGAAAAGCTGTATCTGCAGATGCATTCCAACGGGTACCTGGAACCACTCATACCGCTCATCCGTCCTGTAACCGGACGGGTTCCCATCTTTTCTCCAGTACTTATACTGTAAACCGGTATAGGGCAATACCAGGTGGAACCGCTCACTGAAAGCATAGGAAAATCCCATTTTATACTTCGCGTCAGCATGAACAGTATCCAGTTCCCCGTCAACGGTTTCACCTGTAGGAATACGTCCCGTATATTCTGAGGAGAGTTGTGTATAATTGAAAGAGAACCCCAGTAAAAGATAACTTACTTTGAACTGGATCCCCGCAAGCGCTCTCCCATATTTTCCTTTATCAGCCGCTTCGAAAGAACCGGCCTGCCAGTCGTAATCAATATATCCCCCTCCCAGTGATATAAAATCTGTTCTTATTTCAGGGTAAGCAGTTTCGGGTTGTTGTTTTCTTACAGGTCTTCTTCGGTATTTCTTCTTCTTTACTGCCGCTATGTAAAAAGCATTGTCCGGTTCAAATAATCCATCCCGGGATTCCTGCGCAAACCCGTCAATTCCATAACCCGGAATGATAAGGAGAGTTATAATAATAAATAATTTTTGAATGGGAGATACCTTTAAAGTCATACTCTAACCCGGTTAAAAATGACGAACCTGACAAACGGAGATTTAAGAGCAGTTATTTTACACTAGTTCAGAAGTCGAACTGTGATTATTCTGATTTCCTTGTAGCCTTCATCGTCATAGTGATCTTTTGCTTCTTCCCTTGCTTCCTTTACGTTGTCAGCTTTAAAGATCTTTTTCAGCTTGTACCTCTTCCAGACTTCCGTCTCTTCCGGACACAGGGCCCTCTTCTTTACGTAAATCCATCGTCCGTTTTTACGGACTTTAACCTTTTTTGTACAGGGTTTCTTCCTGGTAACAGTCACCTGTGTCTTCACACTTACTGTGACGAGATACCTCCTGTCCGCGGCATGCAGCGACAGCTGGAAAAAAATCATAATGAGAATTGTTATTGATAAACGCTTCATCGTTTCTCTTGTCATTACAGGGCAAATTTTCTTTAAATAACATAAAAATGTCAATGAATAAAAATATAATTATTTTATATGTTTTTGTAACTACTCAGTTGTATGGCATAAATTTGCTTATTTAATAAAATACCAGGAATATGTCCCCGCCAATTTTTAAACAAAACCAGTCATAAATATTTTTATTAAAAAATATTATGGTTGCAAAGAAATTTTATTTTATCTATATGACATAATTGAAAATCAAGTCGCTTGAGGGCTGCAGAATGAACGAGTATGATATTTTCTCAAAGATAATCACACGGTCCGTAAATCATATATTCAAGAACTTCCTCGGAGACAACGAGATCCAGGAAGTCTATGAATCTCAGTCACGGGAAAAAGATCCCCAGGTCCATGTTGAAATAGACGGGACCTTGAAAGGTGAAATTATCATCAACCTTCCCAAAAGCACACTGAACCTCATTACAAAAAAATTCATCGGCAGCAAAAATGCCACCACAATCAGAAAGAACCACCCTGATGTTGCCGGTGAGCTCGCAAACCTGATAACCGGTACAATCGCAAACCAGCTTCAGTATACCGACCATGAAATCACGCTCTCACCTCCCGAATACAATGATGACCCCATACAGCTGAAAACCCTCTACGAAAATATCAACCTCTCCTTTAATTCAAGCTACGGCGGTTTTGATGTGGACTTCTACTACAGGGACATTGACGAATAAAAGCATCATTTAATGGAAACCCCTGATATTCTCCTCATTGCAATATATTTTGCCATAAGCCTTTTCATCGCTTTTTTTCTTTCGAAAAGAGCCGGGAAAAACCCGGAGGAATATTTTCTCTCAGGAAGAAAGCTCCCCTGGTGGATAGCCGGGACCACAATGGTTGCCACCACCTTTGCCGCGGATACACCCCTGGCGGTAACTGAACTGGTCGCGTCCGGTGGAATATCGGGCAACTGGATCTGGTGGAACATGGTTGCCGGTAATGTGCTCACGGTTTTTTTCTTTGCCCGGCTCTGGAGGAGGGCGGATATTCTCACCGACGTTGAGTTCATAGAGCTGAGGTACTCCGGTAAATCCGCTGCTTTTCTCCGGGGATTCAAGGCCCTCTATCTCGGAATATTCATGAATGTCATAATCATGGGATGGGTGAATGTGGCCCTGGCGGAAATACTGAAGATTGTCTTCAACATACCCGAATCTGCCCTCTTCCCCTATATCTTTGCCGCAATGATACTTGTGGGCATATACTCTGCTGTTTCGGGGCTCTGGGGAATAGCATTTACGGACATCTTCCAGTTCGCAATTGCCATGGGGGGGTGCATTGCCCTTGCCGTTTTTGTTCTGGACCTTCCGGAGATCGGAGGTATTGCCGGTCTGAAATCCAAGCTCCCCGAAGAGATGTTTTCTTTCTTCCCGAAAGTAGGGTTGACCCCGGAAAATGCCGCAGGGGGTGTTATGGCACTCTCGTTTTCCGCCTTTACGGCGCATATATTTATCCAGTGGTGGTCTTCCTGGTACCCGGGGTCAGAGCCGGGGGGAGGAGGATATGTTGCCCAGAGGATGATGTCCGCTAAAGATGAGAAACATTCCCTTCTGGCAACACTCTGGTTCACCGTCGCCCACTATGCCCTGAGGCCCTGGCCCTGGATCATTGTGGCGCTCTGCTCCCTTGTCCTCTATCCCGACCTTGCAGCGGATGACAAAAAAGCGGGGTTTATCATGGCCATGAAAGACCATCTTCCCCCCGGGCTCCTGGGGCTCCTTGTGGCGGCATTTCTCGCCGCATACATGTCGACCATATCGACCCATCTTAACTGGGGCACATCCTATATTATCAACGATTTCTACAGAAGATTTATCAGGAATGACGGCAGTGACAGGCACTATGTCCGGGTTTCGAGGATCGTTACCCTGATCATGGTACTCCTCTCCAGCCTCCTTGTCCTGGTCATAAACTCCATCTCCGGCGCCTGGAAATTTATCATCGAATGCGGCGCGGGACTGGGGCTTGTTCTCATCCTGAGATGGTTCTGGTGGAGGGTCAATGCGTGGTCGGAGATAACGGCAATGGTCGCCCCCTTTATCGGATATTCCCTGAGCAAATACCTTCTCCATATAGAATTTCCGGAGAGCCTCTTCTTTATCGTGGGCCTGACAACCGTTTCATGGATAACCGTTACCTTTTTGACGGGGCCGGTAGATGCGGAAAGATTAATCTCCTTTTACAAAAAAGTCTATCCGGGAGGACCGGGATGGAAGGCAGTGAGAGACAAAGCCGGAACGGATATGTCCCGGGAAGAACCAATTATCCGGCTGCTCTTCAACTGGGTCCTGGGAATACTTCTCGTCTATATGTCCCTCTTTTCCATCGGTTATATCATAGTGGGTGAGTATTCGGCGGGGATCCCTCTCCTTGCCGGCGCTTTTCTCATTTTCGTCCTGCTGAACCGACAATTGAAATATCATCCCTTCCAAAAAGTCCCTTGACATTCTGCCAAATTTCCTGTATCGAATCAGGATAACAGATCACAAGGCAGGTGGGCCATGAATACCAGAGAAAAGCTCAGGGAAATCTATACTGCAGCCATCGACGCGGTAAACCCGGAAAACGCAATTGAATCACATGTCAAGCTCAGGGGAAACATTCTGGCACTCTTAACGGAAGGAAAATCTTTTGCGGAATTTGACCTCGACGGCTTTGAGAGAATACTGGTTGTAGGAGCAGGCAAGGCGACCTCTCCCATGGCACGGGCAATAGAAAATATCCTCGGGGAGCGAATAGAGAGCGGCCTGATATCGGTAAAATACGGTTACACGGAAGACCTTTCAATAATAAAAACCATCGAAGCCTCCCACCCGGTACCCGATGAAAACGGGGTAAAGGGAGCAGGGGAGATACGGGGTATCCTCAAAGGAGCGGGTAAGAAGGACCTGGTTGTATCCCTTATCTCCGGCGGGGGGTCCTCCCTTCTTCCCCTTCCTCCGGAAAAAATATCCCTTGATGAAAAACGCGCAACCACCGACCTGCTCCTGAAAAGCGGGGCGGCAATTCACGAAATTAATGCCGTACGAAAACATCTCTCCCTCATCAAAGGGGGAAACATGGCAGCGGCGGCATACCCCGCAACAGTGATAAATCTTATGATATCAGATGTGGTAGGGGACCGCATGGATGTTATCGCTTCCGGGCCCTTTGTACCCGATAATTCAAACTTCTCCCACGCCGCGGAAATCCTTCAGAGATACGGGCTCACGGATAAAGTCCCCGGCTCAGTGAGCGATTATCTGAAAAAAGGGACCGAGGGAAAAGTCCCGGAAAACCCCGGTTCGGATTCAGAAATATTCAGGAACGTAACAAACCTCATCGTGGCCTCTAACATTATTTCATTGAAGGCGGCAAAAGAGAAAGCGGATGAACTGGGATACAATACACTGATACTCTCTTCACAGATAGAGGGGATAACATCCGATGTTGCATCCTGGCATTCGAGAATTGCAAAGGAAGTGCTGGCTTCCGGCCATCCCGCACCTCCCCCCGCATGTATAATAAGCGGCGGAGAAACAACCGTTGTGGTGAAGGGGAGCGGGCTGGGGGGAAGGAACATGGAATTCGCCATACAGTCTGCGGACCTTATCAGTGACACAAAAATTACAATGGCAAGTATCGGAACAGACGGGAGTGACGGCCCAACGGACGCGGCGGGGGCAGTGGCAGACGGGACAACAGTGAACAGGGCCCGGGAAAAGAATATTGATATGATAAAATACAGAGAGAATAACGACTCATACAATTTTTTCAAGGCCATTGATGACCTGGTCATTACCGGGCCCACTAACACGAATGTAATGGACATAAGGATAGTCATTATTGAAGATTGAAAGCGACGACCCGGCCATATGTGCACACTATCCAGGTCTCCTTCCGAGAGCTCTTCTCTTCATCCGGAGACAAACCCATTCGGGAAAACAGGGAATTGAACTGCTGTTAAAACTATAAAAAGTTTGACAAAAAAACACACAGCTCTTCATCTTTAAAAGACTAATAACAGGGTGATAAAATTATGAAATACCGTTCTTTTCTCATTTTACTTTTAATGCTGATTCCCGTCTCTTCATTCGCCCTCGTTGATACGGGATTTTCCGGCGGTTATACGTTCGGAAGATATGAAGAAAAATTGAATGACGTTGATGCCGAACATAGCGGTTATAACTATAACGGTTTTCTCAATGTGGGATTTAACCTCGGCGCCGTATTTCTCGGTACCGGTCTCTATTATTGTAAAGAGAAACTTACCGTTAAAAGGGACGCGGGTGACGCCGATGTGGACAAAACCTTCTGGGGGCCTCAGTTGATCATCCTGATAAATACTTCCCTGATACATGCGGTCCCTTTTGCCCGGCTGGGGTTTTCATTCAAAGACCAGTATCGTACGGAATATGGAGGAATTGTTTCAGAAAAAACACGTTATCTCTCAACCGGTTTTGCGGGAATCGGACTGGGTTTCAGGATCAATGAAATGTTGAATATATTCTTTGAATATACACATGTTGCTTCCACATATGCCAGTGACAGCCAGAAGAAGTATCAGGATGAAAGTCTGAACCTGGGAATAAGGCTGACCATATGAGTTAAACTTTCATAGAATTTAATTATTTTTATCCATTCCCGAGGAATGAAAAAATGATTTATATGCAGGACCAGGTTGATATTATTGAAAATTTAAATGACATAATAAATTAAATTAACAATATAATTTTTATAAAAAAAAATAAAAAAAAAGTTGCCTATATTATTTTAATTCTATATAATTACTCATTGATTATGTCGGGCAGGGACGCCCGGGCAATTTTTATTTTAACAAGTATATCAATAGGAGTTTTGACATGAAAAGAAGGGATTTCAGGAAGATATCGTCTTTAATTATCGTCTTAATGTTAACAGTATCACCATCAATCTTCTCTCAGATAACAGACTCAGAATACAAAGCCAAGCTTAACGATTCAACATTAAACGCTGACGGAACATACAGCAGCAAAGAGTTTAAAGCCGACCAGAGGCCGGAAGACTCATACCTTGCAAAATTCAAGGCAATCGAAGTCGTAGAGAAGCTGATGAAAGAGAACCTCAACCAGATCTATCTTTTGAAGGTGATCGTTTCAAATAATAAGGAAAAAGGCTGGGATGCCGATTACCAGAAAGCATATAACGGCTACAGGCTGGCAATGGAACTCTACTACAGAAGAAACGTGATCTATTCACGGTTCTGGTTTGAAAACAATAAAAAGTTCATCGATGACATGATGAAAAAGATATCCGAAGAATATAAAAAACAGGCCGAGGAAATGCTCTTCGTCTGCGCGCGAAAGATCCTTGAACTTCACCTTGATGAGCAGACACGGTCTGACCCCAATAAAACCGAAGAACTTTTCCAGAACCAGATGAGACTGAAAATTTCCTACGGGCAGTTTGATGACGGACAATCCTCCTTCCTGGGCCATAACTATGTCAGCTCTATCCTTCACTACAGGGTAGCTAAAACATATGCCATAAAGATACTTGAATCCCTCTCCAAGCCTGATGAAAGGGACAAACTGAAAGACCAGTATAAAGTCCAGAAAGCGGATAACCTCAACAGAATATATGATACCGGATCGGCTCAAAAAACAGCTCCATCGGGAGGTGGAGGCGGAACTCCTAAATAAGCAAAAGATAATAACAGAGATTGAATTATGAAAAAAGGGGACAAAGTCCCCTTTTTTTTAGTACCTGAAAAATAAAAATTTCATTTGCCATTCAACCGCATAATAATAAATTTTCTTAATAATGTTTCAGATTATTCATCACACAAAAACCATACTTCGATCGGTACTCATAGCGGTCTTTCTTTTTCTGCCCGGAGAAAGATCATATAAGTACGAATTTCCTCTCTACCGCTTAGTTCTTGATCCGGGACATGGCGGCGTATGCAGGCATCCCACTTCCAAGTATGGGGACAAGTACGACCTTCTCTCCGGAAAATACCTGGATGATTACAAAGAGGGCGCCACCTTCCGCGGGATCAGGGAACGTGACGTAGTCTACAATATCGCGGAAAAAGCATACCGGCTCCTTCTCCACTGCGCTCCGGGAGGCGATTTCCGGAAATTCAGGAACATACTGAAAAAATATACTGACACAAAACCGGAGAGGATCTATATTTTGACACAAAAATCCAGGGGAAGGTCACTCAGCAGAAAGGAGGAGTATACACTGAATGATCCAAATGAAAAATTCAGGTATTTTGATTTTCCCGGTAAGGACGGCAGAAACAGGCCGGGCAGAATATCCAGGATCAACAGCTTCAGGCCCCATCTTGTTCTTTCTCTTCACCATGCCGTCAATCCTCCCCGGGAAAAGATGGGGCTTAATCCCGTGATTGTTCCCCCCTATAGTTTCCTTCAGAAAGGCCTTCAATACCTGAAAGGAGAGAAAAGCGTAAGAAAAAAAATTAACCGGAAATTACTGGATAACTGGTTTATCCAGGACCCCCGACGGGGCCCTTTCAGGTGGTTTCTCAGTGATGTCTCATACTACTTTACGGGCTTTCCCCTGGACAGGCATTACAGGACCAATGGCAAAGACTTTACAGGCTACAGGTATAACATGGTAACATGGGCATACAGAGACGATAAGGGCTGGGAAAAGGACGCCGTAAAGCATGAACCGGGCACACCCTACTCAAAGGACTATCGCGACGTGGTCCCGGAAGGAAAATTCTGGGAGAGAGAGAGGAGCAGGTTTGAAAAATACCGGCGTGAAGGAGGAATGGAGGGTTATGGCGGTGACAATTCATACGCGTCATACGAAATAATCCGGTATATCCTCACCGCACTGAAAATGAACGGTATCGAGGACAGGGCATACTTTCCCGGCAGCCCCTATATCGGCGTTTGGATCCTTCCCCTTCACATGAATGCCGTAAGTCCCTTTATAGAACTTGGATACCTGAGAAAGAGATTTGACCGGCTTGTCCTTACACAAAAACAGGACATTATCGCCGAGGGCATTGCCGTTGCCGTCTACTCTCTCTTTACCGGGCTGAAACCAAAAGACAACGGTTACAGACATGCTCCAAGAGGAAAAAGAATTGACCTCGGCAAATACAGGATTACTACTGATACGGACTATTTTAATGCGGTTACCGAGTAAAAAGAATGCGGATAATAATTCTCAACATAATCTTTCTTCTCCTGCTGCCGGCCCTTCCCCTCTCCTCTACGCCGGAAGACATTAATTACTATTTCACCAGAGCCGCGAAAATCGCCCGTCCCTCTGTGGTTACCATAAGCATTTTCAGGCGGAAAATTTTCAGGGGAAAAACAGAGTACGTTAAGGTTGCCGATGCCTCCGGAACTATCGTATCGGGTTCCGGCGATATTGTTACAAATCACCATGTTGTTCAGAAGGGAGATTTCTATGAAATAACCGATGCCTTCGGTAAAGTTTACGAAGCGGAAGAATTTCATAAGGGTAGATATTATCTCTCCGACGAGAAGACAGATGTTGCCGTTCTCAGAATATCCAACAGGGAGAGGATATCATTTGTTCCCATGATTTTTGCGGATTCAAACCGGCTGTCAATCGGCGAATGGGTGATCGCCATAGGGAACCCCTACGGCCTCAAGCAGTCTATTACCGGGGGGATCGTCTCATCCAAGGGAAGGGACAACATAGGGTTTGCCGATATTGAAGATTTTATCCAGTCAGATGTGTCCATCAACCCGGGTAATTCAGGAGGGCCCCTGGTGAACCTCTACGGGAAAATGGTGGGATTGAATACCGCCATAAGGACCGTCTCCGGGGGCTACCAGGGAATAAGTTTTGCCATACCTTCGAACATTGTCAGGCAGGTTTACAGTGAGCTTGTGAGGCATGGCCGGGTCAGGAGAGGCTGGCTCGGATTTATCGCCCGGGAGAAACGGCTGGCGCCAAGGGGCGAAAGGACTCTTATTGAGATCATATCCGTCACCCGGAACTCTCCCGCGTTCCTGGCAGGGCTCCAGAGAGGTGACATCATAAGAAGTATTGATCACAGAGAAATAACTTCTCTCGGTTCACTGGTAAAGTATGTGGGGAACAGAAAGGTGGGTTCACGGATACTTCTCACTGTTTCCCGAAACGGGAAACTCTCAGATTTCACCATTTCCCTGAGGGAAAGGCACCGGTTTAAAAAGATACAGAAAGGTCTCGCGAAGCTCTTCAGGAAATACGGCATAGAAATCGATGAAAATGCCGACCGGGACATTATTGCCGTTTCATATGTTTCCCCCAGAAGTATTATCTACGGGCTGAAATCGGGGGATATTATCATGTCGCTGAACGGCGCACATACCAGCACCGTTGATGACTTCATAAATGTCTTTTCCCGCCGGGGGATGACGATTGAAAAACTTACGATCCAGAGGAACAACAGGCTTTTTATTCTGGATTTTCTGAGGAAAAACTGATAATTACACACAATGAGACCTGCACAATGGAAATCTCTTCTGCTCACTCTTCTTCTCCTTGCAGCCGCGGGCACACCTGCTGACTGCACCGAAGAGAATGTAATTGTTGATCTTAATACCGTTTTTTACAATAAAATGAGTTCCGAACCGGTTATCCTGAGAGACCGGTTCCTGGACGGGATCTTAACCAGGACCGTTTCCGGCAGGGGCATCATTGAGTCTTTCCGGAAAAATAAAAGGTACGGGAAAGATCTCCTGATTATCGCAGGGTATGAAAACCCGGAAAAACAGCAGCTTGAAGTGAAATATCATATCCATGCGGGCAGTGATGTTGATACCTCCGTTTTGATACCCGGCAAGATTATTGAATTCAGGGGCGTTTTCGTTCTTCACACGCCTCTGAATACGGGCAGAAACAGGTTTATCTTTGACATCATTCTTGATAAGGAATCATATACTATTAAATAGCACCTATATCTTGTTTATAACAGGAGAGTATTATGAAACTGCCGGATAACGGATTACTTTTAAGGATTTACGTCGATGAGCAGGACAGGTACAAAGGGAACCTGCTTTTCGAGGAGATTGTTCTTAAGGCCAGAGAACTTAACCTGGCAGGGGCCACGGTCCTGAGGGGAATCATGGGATACGGCGCGTCGAGCAGGATACACTCTGCCAAGCTTCTCGTACTCTCCGACAACCTGCCGGTTGTCATAGAAATAGTGGACACTGAAGAGAAGATCAACCTCATCCTCCCTTTTCTTGACGAAACGGTAACAGAGGGACTCATTACCCTTGAAAAGGTAAGAATAATTACCTACCGGCACAGGAGTGATAAAGATAAGCCTTAACTATTTCTTTTTTCTTTCATATTCCTTGAGGTACTCATCGATAAGGCTCTTGCTCTTCTGTTCTTTTGTCTGCCCCTCTTCCCTCACAGGTTTCACCCTGTCAGTAAAGAAATTCGCAAGAGATTCAAAGGGTTTTAAAAGGGCCCTTTTGAGGGCAGAAAAGAAATTTGAGAGAGCTTCCCCTATTGATTTGAAAAGAGATTTTTTCCCTCTTGAACCGGATGAAAAAACCATGTCAGGAACTTCCGATACAGCGGCTGTTGCCCGGGAAACTGTTTCCGCGGTTGCGGATACAGCCTGTGATGTTTTCTTCGCCGTTGTCCTGTACATGGCAGGTATGGGGTTTGGTTCCCTGGAGAGTATCACACCGGGTGTCCGCGAAACCCCCCGGGGCGCCTTTTTCCAGAAGAGGACCGTGTATCGCGATTCGATGGACCCCCTGTCGATACCAAAAAGGACCAGGTAATAAAGATACATAAAGGAATTATAAAAAATAAGATAAAATGCCACCCAGATATCGAAAAAAGCCCAGAGGGCTTCATACATGACCTTTCCGAAATCAACGATCTTAAAGAAAAACTTGAAGAAATTATCTATTGCAGCATTTGAAAACTGCTTCACCATTGTATAGTTCATTATTAACCCCGGAACTTTTGTAATTTATTAATATATTGTTCTTTAACAGATTCATCATTAACATTTATTCATTAAATATTCAGGAGTCAATGAAAAAACAGGGGCCCTTCAACTTTCCCTGCTCCCCGCGGGAAGGCCCTTTTCTCCCGTGAAGAGGTTGTCCCGTGTCCTGAAATAGCGCGCCTTTGATGATATCTCGCTGGGATCGTTAACGGTAATCTGCCCGAAGTTAAAGTGAAGGTTTGGATCTTTGAGTATTTCCTCCATGGAATCACCCACCATCTCCTGGGTGAGATCGGTCATTTCGAGCAGTTCATTGATGCCAAACTTGAATACATGGGGCGTCTTCTCCCTGAGTGAGATCCCCTCTTCCAGAAGCTTATCTTCCAGAAAGGCATAGATCCGGGTAACCGGTTTTTTATGGACCTTTGCTTCAAGCCGGATATAAGTAAACCAGACCCTCTTGCTTATGGAGGTAAAGATCTTGTTCAACATGTCAGGAGAGTGGTTCATGAGCTCCATGAGCGAATCCCTTGTGAGGGGAAGGAGTTTTGTTCTGCCGAAACTTATGGCTGTGGCGTTTCTCGGTTTTTCCGATACGATGGCAAGCTCTCCGAAAATATCCCCCTCTTTGAGAACAGAAAGCATGATCTCATTGTTGTTCTTATACTTGACGATCTTTACCTTCCCCTCCTTGATGATATAGAGCTGATCACCCGGTTCATATTCACAGAATATGATCTGGTCATTCACATACTCCTCTGAGAGTCCCTTTCTTATGGGTTCGGATAGTGCCCGCAGCCCCGTACTTTCAATTTTATCAATAATTGTCCTGGCCTGTCCCTTGAGGCCGGACCCGGGATAGAGTTGGAGGAATCTGTTCAGGATGTAGAACGCGTGGCGGTAGCTGTTTTCCCTGAAATAGTATTCACCCAGTTTATAGATCTTCATATCGCCGGAGTGAGTATCCTGACCGGTCTCCGTATCGAAGATCAGGTTATCATAGCGCCTGAGCTCGTCGGCAAAATAATTGATGATCTTTATTGCAATGTCGGAGTTCTTCCGGAGAATATTGAGGAAGCCGGACTTTGATAACTCCGCCACCCGTGTATCGGCCAGGGCGCACGCGGATTCAATTCTCGGCTGGTTGCTCAGTGATGAAATAAACCCGATAATATCACCCGGCTTTGCTGTTTTTGTAAACCTGTTTACGTACTGGTTGGAACTTTCAAATCCCACACTGCCTTCTTCGATAATATAAACGGAATCAATATCTTCATCCCCCTCTATGTATATATACGCTCCCTTTTTATATGTATTATTTTTCCGGGTGCTCATCTTTATATACCGCCAGGGGAAAAAGGAAAAGCTCTTTTGAGAGGCCCCCCTACATCCAGTAAACCTGCATCTGGTTCTTCAGCCCACGGGCTCTCTCTTCCCCCGAGAGGATCTCCACAAGCTTCAAGGCAAAGGGGATGGCGCATCCGGGGCCCTTTCCCGTGACAATATTACCGTCAACAATAACAGGTTTGGGGCTATAACTGGCGCCGCCGAGCTCCTTTTCGAAACCGGGGTAGCATGTCACATTCTTTTCATCAATAACGCCGGCCTCCGCAAGGACAATGGGCGCCGCGCAGAGGGCCGCGACGATTCCCTTTCTCCCGTGGATACTCCTGATAATCGAAAGGACCCTGCCGTCATCCCTGAGATTCGCGCTTCCCGGCATTCCGCCGGGAAGGACCACCGCGTCAAAACCGGACTCATGGATCCCGCCTATTTCACTCTCCGCGGTAACCAGGATATGGTGCGCGCCCTTAACGGAGGTGCCCCCGATACCCGCGACCACAACCTCAATATCCGCTCTTCGCAGAACATCAATAACCGTTACGGCCTCAATCTCTTCAAATCCCTCTGCAAGGGGAACCAGGACTTTCATGAATTACACTCCCGAATATTACTGCCCGGCGGGAAGCTCATCTCCCTGTATCCGGGTAAGCTTGCTTTTCAGGTCATCTTCAAGCTTTGTAAGCTCCTTCTCGGCCTCCTGCCTCTTGACCTTTCCTTCCTTCTGGATCTTCAGAGTCTCTTCAATGGTCTCGATAAGGTTGTTGTGGACGGTCTTCAGGGTCTCAATCTCAACAATCCCCTTTTCCGATTCCTTGGCGATCTCTATGCTGCTCTCCTTCATCATCTCGGCGTTCTTTGTGAGAAGGTCGTTGGTGGTCTCGGAGACCTCCTTCTGGAGCTCAAGTGCCTTCTTCTGCCTGAAAAGGCCGATTGCAATAACGATCTGGTTTTTCCAGAGGGGGATGGTGTTAAGGATTGAGCTCTGGATCTTCTCCACAAGTGCCTGGTCGTTGCCCTGGATCAGCCTCACCTGGGGAAGGGACTGTATGGCCACCATCCTGCTCAGTTTCAGGTCATGGAGCTTTTTTTCGAACCGATTGATCATCTGGTTGAGGTCCTGCACCTTCTGGGCGTCCAGGGTGTCCTTGGAGCTCTCGGCCTTTGCCCTGAGTTCCGGAAGGGTCTTCTCCTGTATCTCCTTGAGCTTAAGCTCGCCGGCCATGATATGCAGGTCAAGCTCCTTCAGGTAATCGTGGTTCTTGTCATAAAGCTGGTCAAGGAGAGTGATGTCCTTGAGAAGCTGCATCCTTGCCTTTGTAAGTTCATCAATGATTTCATCGATATGTTCGCTGATTGAATCGAACTGGGCGATAAACTTTTTTATCCCCCCGAACATTGACCCGATTATGGGTATGTTTGAGAGGAAACTCCCCGATGAGAGTGAATCGACTTTCATATCCTTCACCGTGAGCATAAGGTCGGTAAGAATTTCACCGCTGTAGCCCGCGTCCTTTGCCCTCACCTGGGTCAGTATGGTATCGGCGAACTGTGATACATTGCTCTGGGCGGAGATCCCGTACTGAACAAGTGCCTGTGAATCTTCAATATCTATCTGCCCGGCAATGTCCCTGACCCTGGCCTGCTCCTCAGAGCTGAACTTTTCAAGGCTCAGTTCCTTTTCCGGTTCGAATTTCTCCAGTCCTGCGCTGCTTTGTGAATCCATGTTATCCTCCTGGAAACGAAATAAAGACCTAGATTATTACCCTCTTAATTTTATTTCAAGAAATTTACGTAATTTGGGAGATTTTTGCTGCCCTCACCTTCTGGCCAAAGAGAGAGGGGGGGAAGAATAGAGGTGATTATTTACTTGTGAAATTCCATAGATAAAGTGTTGAACCGAAAATTATTACTTTTTCCTGTTACCCTGTTTAAAAAGTACAAGCGAATCATTTGTTTTGTATAAGGACTTATCAGTATTTGATAATTTCCTGAATTGTTCAAATTCTATTTCATTCATTGTCATAAGTTTGACAACAACAAAATAAACATCATTGCTTAAAAATGCCACATGATATGTTTTATTTTTTTTATCAAATGACCAGAATAATTTTGATTTATAATTCCCGGTATCTGTTTTTAGGATAAAATTATCTTCAAATTTTCCTTTAATTATTCCTGATTCTTTACTTTTATTTATTTTGATGCCAGTTTTTTCTTTTGTAACAGGGTCGACCAATAGTGCTTTTTGCACCTTTCCATTTCTATCTATTATAAGCTCATAAAAATATTCTCTGAAAGAGATAAATTGACATGAGGGACCTGAAGGTTTTTGTTTTATTAATAGTTTTACATGTAATAAGTCATTGGAGATATCCATTACCTCATAGGTTATTTTGAAGTTATTTGATGCATCTTTTAAAATAGCAAAATCACCTATCTTTGGATCTTGATGAATAAGGACAACTGACTGGACAGGATATTTTACTATTATATTTTTCGCAAAATTGTTCATTTTCTCAGATGTAAAAGAGCAACTTAATATAAATGCCATGAGTGACAATGTCATGAGTGACAACGTCATGAGTGACAATGTCATGAATTTATCGTATCGCATATTCTATTACCTGTTGGATTGTTTAATATATTTAGAAGAAACCAATTCATTTTAGCAAATATTCAATCACTTTTGACTTTAAATAATCTTGTTTAATAATAATTAGCTTTTGATTTTTTACATCAATATGCCATGATTCATTTTTTAACAATCTTCTTATCTTTTTGAGATTATTGCCATTCTTATCAGCAATCCATAATTCAATAACATCAGGTTCTATTTTGGACATTTCAATAGTTTGAACAAAAAGCAAGTAGTTCAAAGTTTTACGAGGTTGTACATTATCATTATTTAAAATTTTAATTCCACTATATGAATCTACAGCATTAATATTGAATATTATTTTCTTTTTCGATTGATCATAAATTTTCTCAAATATTAAATTTGTAATGTGACGATTTTCGTCAGGAAGAAATATATATTTATTTGATTTTGATAGTGTATTATAAATTAAATAATTTGATATATAATATGTTATTTTTTTTGATTTAGAAAAAAATCCTGATTCAATTTTAGGTTTTATTCCAATATAGCAGTTATCATTGTCATAATAAACAGGTTCTTCTGAATAAAAAGAACCGGCAGATAAAGAATTTATCATAAAAAAGAATAACAAGATTATTGAATATTTTATTTTCATTATTTCTTTAACTCCAAAATAAATAGCATAATGAAAAACTTCTCTTCATTTTCTTATTAATCAAAAACACCACATCACTCCCAACCCGTACCATCTAACCACATAATGTCAAGATTAATTCATCATAGCACATTTCTCTCTTCCTTACCTGCCCACCCCTGATTCGGCAGGCGCCTGCCGTTTTCACAACAGTTCATTCCTGCAAACATTGTTCTATAAAAGAGAAAGAAGCGCGCCAGGGAAGGCAAGCGCAAAGAAGAATTTTCAAACAAACATGGGGTCAGAGCCTACTAATTAAAATCCTAAAGAAGATCCTGGAAATGGAGGACAGAAGGAATGAACAATTATAAAAAAAATATTTGACATCCCAAAAAAAATAATAGCAATTAGATTCCGGTGTGTTTTATCATTTTATAAAACAAAAGCAAGAGTACAAATGAGTTTCAAAAATAAGTCATTCAAAACCACTCTCGGCATTGTCATACTCAGTTTTTCAATGATTTATTATGGCTGTTTGTCAATATTGAGAATTGATATGCCTGAAAGAAAAATGGGAACGTCAATAATAGGTCTGGAAATATCTATTAACGAGCCATATTTTGAATGTGCGTGGATGCCATTGAATGTCTATTTTGTAAAAATTGATAAAAATGATCCCGGGAAAAATAAAATCTTCAAATCTAATTTTGATTATGGTATATACAATTATTTAATGAATGTTGAACCGGGTACCTATAGAGCAGTTGCGGCATTTTTTGAAGATGATTCAAATAATAACGGGAGAGGTTTATATAACAGTTTCATAAGCATGGATAAAACATACTTTTTCCCAAAAGAACTAATTCAGCTCACTGAAGTTGAAATAAAAGAAAATGAAATAAAATTTCTGGGTAGCTTTACCCTTACCGATAATAAAAATTTTTCAGACAAATACGCGGATGAGATGCAGTACAGATACTGCAGAATAATTACACCAAAAAACGTAATAGAATTTGATAGAGTAACAAAAAGGGATATGTTTATTTCATTAAAAAGTCCTTTTGATGGTAATTTATCTTATGCCGCAAAGTACTATGGATATAAAAATAGTATCAAAGTAAAAAATAAATTTTTAAAGGCTTCAAGAGAAATATTTAATAAAACTCCCTGGATTGAAATTTTTGCTCAGAAAAAACAGGAAATAAAGAGTAAAAAATAGTGCCCCCGGACAAATCCCCGCAGGTGATAACCCGCGAAAAAAACATATTTTTCTATTGAAAAAATTCACATGAATATATTTTAATAAAAATAATTCTTGAACACTGATATTTATTTCAAAATTAAAACTCTGTGCCTCCGTGTCTCTGTGGCTCATCTTTAGAGAGTTAAGTTAAAATTAAGTTCGGGAATTAATACTGAAATAATATCAATTTTTAATTTGGAGAACATCGTGAACAAAGCAAAAATCGGCGTCATCGGCGGTTCCGGCCTTTATGAAATTGACGGCATCATGGTCATTGAAGAACGGGATATTGACACACCCTGGGGAAAGCCCTCGGACAAAATAGTCATCGCGGAGATTGAAGGGAAAAAGGCCGCCTTCCTTCCCCGGCACGGGAAGGGACATGTTCATCTTCCCGGGGAAGTCAACTACCGGGCGAACATCGCGGCGCTGAAGATGGCCGGTGTTGAGGAGATCGTGGCTTTCTCCGCATGCGGGAGCCTTAAGGAGGAGATAAAGCCCCTGGATTTCATACTTCCAAACCAGGTTATCGACAGGACAAAATCACGGGGGAGCTCCTTCTACGGGAACGGGGTTGCCGGGCATGTATCCTTCGGTCATCCCTTCTGTGAAAGGCTTCACAATATTTTCAAACCGGCAATTACCGGCGAGGGGATAGAGCTGCATACCGGTGAAACACTTATCTGCATGGAGGGCCCGGCATTCTCAACGGTGGCGGAGAGCAACCTCTACCGGTCATGGGGAGCGGGCATTATCAACATGACAACACTCCCCGAGGCCAAGCTTGCCCGGGAAGCGGAGATCTGCTACTCGGTGATCTGCATGAGCACCGATTACGACTGCTGGAAGGAGGATGAAGAGCATGTCTCTGTTGAGATGGTCATTGACAGGCTGATCACGAACTCCAGCCACGCGAAAAATGTCCTGAAAAGAATTATCTTTTCCCTGGGTGAAAAGAGGGACTGCGGATGCAGAGAAGCGTCAAAATACGCGGTGATAACTTCTGAGGAGAAAAGGGAGAGCGCTCAGGTAAAAAAACTGAAGGCAATACTCCCCGACTATTTTTAAAGATGGTCCTTGACGAACTTTAAGAGGACCTCCTTTGCGGCGTCACTGAGCTTTTCAAACTTGAGGGTATAGTAGAGGATATTCTCCTCTTCCACGGTCCTGTTTGCCAGGATCTGTGTGAGAATATCCGTCTTATATCCTTCTATTTCAAAATCGAGAAAGTACTTCTTCCGGTAGTTGAGCTTATTCTGCACCCTCACCACCGCCTCATATTCATTGATCTTGAAAATGGTCCCGTTTAAAATATCTGTCCTGCTCTCCGCGCCGGTCTCTTCGGTCCTGATGCTGCAGGGCAGGATAATATCGATATAGGGATGCCTGAACTCCTTCTCTTTCACATAGTCAGCGGGCATGCCGATAGTCAGGATATTTTTTTCGAGAGATTTTGTCTGTGTCGTGAAGCTGTACTCCGCGTCGCCGATCCGTATCATGAATACATCGATCCTTATTCCGCCGGAGAGGGGCTGGAGTTTCTTTCTCGGTTCATAGATTCTTATGCTGATCTCTGTCCCGGTTTTTCCCGTAACCTTGCCTATGTAGACATACCTGAATTCCGTTGAAAAATAGAGTATCTGCCCGGTCTCAATATCGTTCATGCCGGAAAGGGGTTTTCTGTAGGGAGAAGGATAGAAGATCCTGTCGTGGATAAGGGTCATCTCGCTGCATATTGAGAGGAGCGATTCTTCACTCTCTTTTTTCTCCTTGAGGAACGCGAGAAACATTCCCGCCGCCGAATCGAAGTGTTCCGGGTTGTTTAAGAAATCCAGTATATTTGACAGCCTGAGGATCTCAACCATGTTGTTGATGATCTTTATCTGGAAGTTTGAGAACCCCTTTCTCTTCAGCCTGAAAAGGAAAAGCTGAGTGTCGTGTATCCTCTCGCTCTTAAGCCTTTCATAATACCTGATACCCACGAAGATGAAGAGTATCAGAAGTACCACCACAATAACAAATATTGCCTCAACGGGAGTAGCTATGGGCCATTCAACACCCCAGACAGTTTTCATAGGGGAACCTCATGTTTTCTGTAAATAACGAGTCACATAACATCATATACATATCATTTTTTTTCTTCAAGAAAAAAACGTAACTCCTCAGCTCTTTGGGTAAAATATCAACAGTATGTCCCCGCCGCCGTTGGCGGCGGGGACATACCAGCAATTTTTATATTGAATATAATTATTCTTATATGTAGCTGATTCGTTACTCAAAAAACACTTAAAAAGTGATTGCAGGAAAATTTAAATGTGAAAAAAGAGAAGATAGAGGAAAACAGAATGATTATCGATGCTCATACTCATGTCTTTTCGGAAAAAGTCCCGGATGATAAAAAAAAATATCTTCGTGATGATAACTTCAGACACCTCTACGCCAATGACAGGGTGACCTTTGCGGACCACAGGGCTCTCATGAATGCCATGGATGGTTCCGGCGTTGACCATGCCGTGGCAATGGGTTTTGCCTGGAAGGAGAGTAAATTCTGTGACCAGGAGAACAGTTACTTCAGTGAAATATATGAGATGTCTCAGGGGAAAATCCTTCCCTTCGGTTCGGTCCCTCTTGACACAAAGGACGTTGAAGGATATGTAAGATACTTCAGTGAAAACAGTTTTTTCGGGATCGGCGAAATCGGGTACTACAGCGACGGCCTCACCGACGGGCACCTCCAATACCTCAATGATGTGATGAACTCCGCGCGAAAATACAAACTTCCCGTCTGTCTCCATGTCAACGAACCTGTGGGCCACCATTACCCGGGAAAGTATGACCCTGAATTCCCCCGGCTCAACGGCCTTTTTGAGGAGTACAGCGATGTGGAGATGATCCTCGCGCACTGGGGCGGGGGCCTTCTCTTTTATGAGCTGATGCCGGAAATTCAAAAAACATTTAAAAACTTCTATTACGACACGGCTGCTTCCCCTTTCCTCTACAGGGACGATATTTATGAAATAGCCGTTAATATTGTGGGCCCGGAAAAGATCCTCTTCGGAAGCGATTATCCCCTGCTGAAATTCTCACGATACATGGATTCGGTGAAGAATACCGGGCTGCCGGAAAACCAGAAAAAGAACATACTGGGAGAAAACGCCGCCAGGCTCCTTCGCCTTGAAAGTTGAGATTACCTGAGTAAAAAGACCGCAAGCTTTACTGCCGCGGCAAAGAGGACCGCCACCAGGAGTATTGCGATCCTGTTCACGCTCCTTCCGGGGTTCTTCTCCATAATGAAAACAGCAACCGAAGAGAGTGACTGGTAGAGGTTGATCATATAGGAAAGGAGAAACAGGAAGACCAGGCCCGTAGAGAGTATGACCAGTGTTATTCCCTCGGAGCTCCCCGCGAAAAGTGTTCCTGCGAAAGCGGTGAGATCCCCCAGCCCCCCGGTCAACGGCCCCGTATGCAGTTTCCCAAACTGCATCCCTGTTCCCCCGGCAAGAGTGGGGGCAATAAGAGAGAAGAGGACAAAGGTACCGCCCCCGAGAAGGACAGCGGCAATAATGAAGACAAAGAGGCTTACAGCGCCGATTAAAAGAGAGTAGAAGGGAATGTTCAGGTTTTCTATGCGAAAAAAACCGGCGAGGCCCCTTAAACTCTCCTTTGGTGTTCTTACCCTGAAAGCAATGAATGAATAAATGATTCCTTTAAAGAAAGAAGTAAAGAGTATCACCGCAATAAGAAGAAGATTGATGATATGAAAAATCCCCTCGTATACAAGGCTGTAATGACTCTTCATAAGATAAACCGGAAAGAAGAGGATACTGAAGAGAATGATGAAACCGATTGAGATAATGAATACCGGCTTTATATCGTTATTGATCTCCGGCGCAATTGATGAAAACGAAAGGTTCTCATTATAGCTGATATCATGGTATATGCTCTTTGAGAGCATGTAGAGATGAATATCAAAGAAATAGACCATCAGCAGGACAAAGAGATAAATGAGAAAAACAGAGAGGGCTGGATGGCCCGTAATAAAACCTGCGTTCTTGGTAAAGAGAAGCGAAAGGATAAATATTATGGCCGTGTAGATAAGCAGAAGGAAAAAGGTGAAGAGAATATTTCTTATATTAAAGGAGTAGAATACACCCTCGAGAATGTCCCTGGATGAAAACCTTTCCAGGGAGAGCCCCCGAAAAGACGACCAGCTCTCCCCCCTCCGGTCTAAGATTATTTTATAACCACATTTTTCACAGTTAAAGTAGAGGCGTCTGTCATGCACTTTTTCATCGGGTACATGGTACTTCTGCCCGCACTTTTTACAGCTTATATCCATCTATTACTTTTTCTCGGTTTTTTGCTTTTCCAGCATCAACTCTCCTCTCTTTTCGATGAGCTTCGGATCGGCCTCAACCTTCTTTGCATATGCGTCAAACTGTTCAAGGGTATAGCCATATTTCTTAACGACCTTCTCCTTGCTTTCGGGTTTCATATCGGTAGACGTTATCTCCATATCGATCTTGACATAGTCTTCCATTGTCATTGCCTTCTTCTTGGGCTGACATGAAACTGCAAGAAAAGCTATGGTCAAAACAGCAGCAAAAATTCTTAATGAATACATAATACCTCCGTGGTTTAAACAGCAAAAATTAATCCAGTGATGGTGACAATTCTAAAATAAATTTTACCGAATGTCAAGAATAATTTGAATAAGCAAGTTTCAACGAGTGCGAATTATTTTTCGGGGAAAATAATTCGCACGCTTATGGCAGGTACCCTGCGGGGCTTTTAAGGAGTTTCACCCCTTTGACCCCGTAAAGAGATATCTTATTCAACCGAAATTTAAAATGTATCCGTTTCAACGGGAAACCGGAAACTAATATTTTCCTTGCAAAAAGAGCTTAATAACACTACTTTGCATAAGCTTATGGGTACCTCAATAAACAGAGGTTCCTTTATTTAAACGGACCGGATAAATGAAAAAGCTCTTCACAGCATTGGTTTTAACGATAGCAATTGTTCCTGCAGCAAACCTGTATGCCGAAACGGCGATCTTCCCCTACAGGATCAATAATCCATCAACATTCTTCAACAGTCGTTCGGGTAAAGAGTATGCCCGCCTCCTCTCCGTGTGTGCTCTCTTCAGAAAGGGTGTGGATATCCAGTCACCCCGGGACACGGAAATCGACATGAAGAGGCTGGGTCTTTCGCCGGAAAAAACCCTCAC
>JBNKTL010000005.1:0-7083 GCA_050298055.1 Spirochaetota bacterium | reverse complement strand
ATCTCGCCATGTTCGGGAAAAGCCGGTATCTTGACTACATCCTGGCGGGGTCCCTCTCAAAAACGGAAAAAACCTATATCTCCAGGAGCATCCTCTACTCCGTAAGGGAAAAGAAAGTCATCACCCGGTTCACCTCACGGTCTCAAAGCCTCTTCAGGCTGGCGGAGAAGGAAATCCGGGAAATCTTTATCCATATTCCGGACCAGAAGCGGATCAGGAGCGGCGGGAGCCTTGACCTGGTCTTTCTGCTGGACCTCTCTTACAGGGTCAATAACGACTGGGAAACAATAAAGAAGGCCGTAACCGGTCTCTCTTCAAAGCTTATTGATGAATACGGTATCAGTACCCGAATCACCATCTACCCCTATGCTGATGGCACGTCATTTGAAAAGCCTGCATTGACGGTCACTTCACTCTTCAGCCTGAAAAAAGAGCTGAACAGGCTGTCACCGAAAGGAAGGCCCGGAAAAAAGGACTTTGTAAAAAGCCTTGCCCGTGCCGTAAAGAACACCCGGTGGAGAAAAGGGGCCGGGAAACATATACTGATAATAACCAACTCTGATCCGGGACATTCCGGTTTTGCCGAAGACCACGCGTTTGCGGCTTCACAGAGAGGGATAAAAATACACGGCCTGACACTGGGAAGCATAAAGGGTGATGAGAATGAAACAGTAAGAAGGCTCTCGGAGATTACCGGGGGAACATGCGGACATGCTTCATATTACAGCAGTATCTATAAACCGGACGGAGAGAAAGTCCATCTCTACTTTGAAAACGGGCGCCTCTTCCGGTCATCCGCGTATGCTGAACCATGGAAAAACGGAATATCAAAGGGCCTCTCATCCTCCGGGAGCCCCTACGACGAAATATTCTATGATGAGAAAAAAATAGATGTTGATCCTTACACTATGGATGAACAGTACACCCGGATTACGGGAAACAGGACCATAAAGAAAAACGGGACAGAAAGCAATCTCAAGACACTGGTAAATGGGATAATCGCACAGGCTCCGGGACATTCCGCTTCCGCACGGGTCCTATTGTCAGACGGGAAAATCTCAGTCTGGGTCCCCGTGGAAGAAAAAGAAAAACTCAGGTTCTTCAGAAAGAGACATGCGGATAAATTCACCTTCCCCCTGGGAGTGAGCATCCGTTCAGCGCCGGACCGGGTATATGGAATTCTTCTTGTTCCTGAAATTACCGGGATTTCCTCCGACTACATTCCGGATATGCTTAAAACAGGCCTTGAGAAGATCATAAAGAAAAGGGATATTTATTCGGGGAAGGGATTTCTCACTCCCCCCATCTGGTTCCTGGAACTGAAAGTTACGGAGATCAGGAATATGAGGGAAGCAAGGGACATTCGGGACCGGTAACAGAGCTTTTATGAATTGACATTTACAGATAAAATTGGTATACTCTAACCTGTTTTCACCGGGTTTTATGATTGAAAAAATGAAAAAGACCAATATACTTCTTATCGATAACGCAATTTCAACAGACGATGACCTGAAAGAAATTCTTTCAACCAACAACTTCAATGTAAGCACTGTAAAACTGCCCCTGAAAGATAAAACCGCCCTGGAGGGATTCAAACCCGACCTGATACTCTGCAGAGACCCGGAAAACAGGCTCAATATATCATCAAAATCGAAAATTATCCGGAACATTGATAATAATTTCAATACTCCCATTGTTCTCTTTTCACCCATAGGGGTTTCTTCATCATACCTTGAAGAGCTTGAAGCGGACTTCTTTTACCATATCACCACTCCCTGCACAATGGAATACCTGGTGGCAAAACTGAACAAGGTCATGGCCGAAAAAAACATGAAGTTCTCCCCTGAAAAAAAACACGACCTGAAAATAAACTACAATGAAAAGGACTATAACCTGAAGATCAGCGAGGAGCGGCTTGTTAATTTTATCACCTCCATCATGGAAAATTCATCGGAACAGAACATGATCCTCAATAACATCGTTCATAAGAACTGCAGGATCAAGAAGATGGACAGTTCGGGAGAGGTGATCGACCAGGAGTTTTTCTGCCAGGAGAACGATTCCGGTTACGGGTACAGAATTTACAGGGCCTTTGAAAACAGGGAGTTCAGTCTCTACTATCAGCCGGTCATATCCCTCACCGACGGCAGCGTTACAGGGTTCGAAACCCTTATAAGATGGATCGATCCGGACAGGGGCGTAATACCTCCGTCAGAATTTATCCCGGCCATAGAATCATCACAGCTTATTGTACCTCTCGGGTACTGGATTGTTTCCGAGGCAGCCTCCCAGCTGAAGCAGTGGCAGGAGAAGTTCCCCCTGAACAGTCTTCCCAGGCTCAATATAAACCTGTCGCCGAGACAGTTTGCCCAGAAAGACCTCTGCGCAAGAATAACGGAGATCATAAACATGAACGGAATGTCCACCGACCGGTTTGCCCTGGAAATAACCGAGTCCGTTATCCTCGATGACGTGGAAACGGCAAACCTTACAATGCTCCAGTTCAAGTCCAACAACTATTCCCTCTACATGGACGATTTCGGAACAGGTTATTCATCACTGAGCTACCTTCTCTACTATCCCATAGACGTGATAAAAATCGATAAATCCTTTGTCCAGTGGATGCACATCGACGAGCAGAGTGAAGAGATTGTAAAATCGGTCATAGAACTCGCCCACAACCTGAAAAAGAAGGTTGTGGCTGAAGGCGTTGAAACAGAGGAGCATTACTTTTCTCTTAAGGAGATGGGATGTGACTACGGCCAGGGATATTTCTTCGCGCACCCGCTCCCCGGTGAAGAAGCGGAAGAATACCTTGCAAAAGCAGTGTCCGGGAAAACAGGATCGGTAAACTCTTTTTAGAAATAGAAGACCAGAGACCCGGTATACAGGGGATGCTCTTCAAACTCCTCAAAATCGGAAGTATAATCGCTCCCCTCAAAAATCGCAGCTGCCATAACACCCAGGGAAAGGTCAAGGTTTTGAAGCAGGTTGACCTTTAAAGAAAAAGAGCCGAACAATCCCCTGCCGTCAATATCGTAAATTGAAAAGATCTCACCCCTTGCCAGTGGATGAAAGTCATAACCCAGGGAAAGCCCCAGGTAATGCCGGTTAAATGTCATGTTCCTGTTGGAGAGGATGAAGTAGTTATCCCGGTTAATACCGAAGATAAGGCTCTGTTGGTATTCAGAGAGAAGGTCCGGGTCCCTGTTCAGCCCCTTTTCGTTATAGAAATATTCAAAGAGAAGGTCCAGCCCGAAACCGAAAGTATATTCATACCCCCCGTTGCCCACCAGGAAGGTACTGCTCTCTTCCGGCCGTGAGGCGAGAAGGCTCCCCCTGAGTATCCCGTCAAGGAGGGTCGTTGATATATCCATCCCTCCTGTCTCCCTGCGGGAAACATACCCTCCCAGGAGGGCAATGTCCGTCTCAGAGAAAGTGGCTTTTATCCGGGCAATGGAATTGCTGTTTTTAAATTTCACGTCATCGATCCTGTCATCGTATCGCTTTGGATCAAAGACAAGAGAGAGCTCGATAAAATCTCCGGGATAGTAGTCCAGTTTCAGGGCGTCGGTCCCCTTTTGTTCCTCCGGACCTTCCACGAACGTGGGAGAGAGTGGATTGAGGATGTCCAGGGGGTTCCAGAGTTTTCCGCTCCCATAACGGATCTGCTGGCGTCCCAGGGTAAGCCTGAAATCCGCAAGGGTAATCTTCGCGTAGGCCCGGTGTATTTTTGTCCTGTAGTAGTATGTATCAGTGTACCGGGGCTCCCAGGTCAGGTCCGCGAACTGGTTATACTCTTCCACAAACCAGTAGTTTTCAAACTCGTAGCTTTTGTTGTAGTTGCTCCAAATAAGCTCATTGTCATAGTCAACATGGATGATAACAATATCATTAAAGTTTAACTCCGGTGAGAGCCGTAGCCTGTTCAGGTCTGCCTTCAGGACCTTTTTTCCCGAAGAGAAGAAGTTGTCTCCGTAATAATGATCCGTCTCGGTCCGGAGGTAGAGGTTTTTGTATGAGCCGGAGAGTTTAAAGATCTCCTTTTCTTTGAAGATTTCGCCTTCAGTGCCGGTTGTTTCGGTTTCCTGTGAAAAGAGAGGGGAGGCGGATAGGAGTATCATGAGAAGAATGTGTGTTAAATATTCAAAAATTGCTTCAAGATTATTTGAAGCTTTCTCAGTCCACCTTATTTGCCCCATGAATCAACTCTTTTTATAAGCTCTTCAGTTGATATGACATTTCCGTTTTCTGAATCCTGTAAACCGTCATAAACCTGGGCAACGAAATTTATTTCATACATAATATCTTCAATTGTGCAATCTTCCGGTAAACGTTTTATCGTATTTATTGTAGCTTCTTTTAATGCGCTCATGGTTTTCCTCAAATTTATATTATGATATAAACATATTGATTATATCAAAAACTTCAAGTAGAAATCTCTGTAAAATGTGAGTTTTATTTTGGTAAAAAGGGGTGAACAATTAACCTGATGATTAATTATTTAATTCCCTCCCAAAACTCCCTCTCTCCCGTAGTTTCCTTTACTCTATTATATTTCAGCATAGCCGTAATGTTCAGGAGACCAGACGATCAAAGGGAAACAGCACATTGCGCCAGGTTATATTCAGCAACCCCGCCTTAAAAAATTAAATAAATTTATCAGGAGAAACTTTAAATAATTTTGATAATTTTTTCGCGGTCTTAATGCTGATTGATCTTTTCCCTCTTTCCATATTTGAGATATGCTGACGGTGTACACCACCGAGTAATTCTCCGAGTTTTTCCTGGGTCATATTATGAATTTCACGATAAATTTTCATATTGTCACCCGGAGATGTTTTTGCCTTTATACTTTTATACCAGTCAGTTTCAAAAACATCAACAAGTTCATCGTCTTTATCTTCTAAGATTTTTACATTTTTGCCATATTCTTCTTTAAGAGCATTAATAATTCTTTTTGGGATATCACCTTTAATCTTAATCTCAATATGGGGCGTTTTCACGACTGCCTGCATAATATACCTCTATTAAAACTGTATCTTTTTCATGATACCAGCATGCCACCCATTTTTGTGACAAGTGACAGTGATATTCATTTTTACCTAATTTACTATAATTTGGCCATTCTGATCTAAACGGACCTTTTGTTTGAAGATCTTCTAATAAATTCCCAAATTTCTTTTGAACTGAGATAGGTACTTTTTGAATATTTTTTAAGATCTTCTTTTTGATAATAATTTTGTACATAAACGAATGTAACCAATATATGGTTATAGGTCAAGTTTTTATTGTAAATAAGAATAGAAAATTCTCTCAGTTACACTTGGTGATGTTGTGGATAATATTCAAGTTTTCCAGTTTAAATCAATTGATTTGTTTTGTACTTTTCTTTATTGATTTAACTCCTGTTGTTAATGACTTTACAATAGCTTCAACAATCAATAAATCAGCTTCATCCGTTTTAGGACCAAGTAAAATTTCCATTTGAGACAAAACTTTTCTATCAAATTTTATGTAAACTTCTTTTGGAAGATTATCTTATTCCTTATTAATGTCTTCTATCAATGTTTCAAATCTACCACTGGT
This sequence comes from Spirochaetota bacterium, assembly GCA_050298055.1. Classification (GTDB taxonomy): domain Bacteria; phylum Spirochaetota; class UBA4802; order UBA4802; family UBA5550; genus JBNKTL01. The sequence goes on along the minus strand of JBNKTL010000005.1, from coordinate 1,494 downwards.
CCAGTAAGGAATGGCGCCTCCTGATTAAGTGGGTTTTCTTTAATTTTTCTGATTTGGAGACCAAAACGATTTTGTTCAACACTTCCAAATAGATCTTCAGGGAAACTAATCCTTACACCAGCAAATCGTTCTGTATACATTGACCACATTGGCAAGGAATCATCATCTCTTCTAGTAAAACATGAAATAAAAGAAAGTCTTCTTGAGTTCTGAAAAGAACTTGAAAATCCATCTAGTGGATCATTGACCAAGTCCGAACGTTTAAACTTGATTGTCCCATGCTTCAGAATTAATCCTAATGTTTTTATTGATGTAAAATGATGAATCAAATCCTATCCATAACCTAAAAAATTGAAAAATCGATAAATCGAGAATTGCATATAACAGATTTTGCCAGGAACAATTTTAATACTTAAAAGGAGCTGGATTTATTTTTGCAAGAAAATTTTTGAATTAGTAAATAGGGCAACATACCGTAGGTCGAGTACCGCTGGCGCAGTCTTTTGCGCCGAGGAGCGCAAGCGATTAAGTTGAGTTGTGCGCTGTTTTTTTTACTGCTATTAACATTTTTATTATTTCACCATACTTGTTAATTGCATAAAGAAAAGTTTTATCACCAATTAATCGACTTGCATTGTTTACCCCACAATTTTTTATAAAACCAGATTGATTTAATGATTCGATTATTGGTTCCTCATCCGAATTAAATGTTATGCATTCATTGCCATTAAACTGGTGTAAATATAATAAATCATCATAATACACTTTATTAATCATAAATGAAAGTCTAAGAAAAGTTGTTAAATCTATTTCGTTATTTAAGTGCAAAAAAAACAATTTACCTAATAGTTCTGCTTTTTGAATGTTATCATACTTATCGAGTATCTCTAAGATATTTATTCCTATCTTATCTTCATCATCTTTGTGTTTTTCATAGAACTTTATTCTTTTCTCTAATTTAATATTTTTTAGCTGAAATATAAATATTAACAGTCTCTTGAAAAACAGGTAAATAAGAGTGTCTTCACACTTTTTATGGCCGACAAGACTGCTGGAAATTTATTTATCAGTAGCAGTTTTTTCAAAAAACCCTCATATGGTTGTATATAACTCAAATACCTGCCATTCATTAATATTTAATATCCGCTACGCCACCTGAACAGCCAGTATATTCTTTATTCTCATAATATTGTAAACACTGACTGCCAGTTTAAAATGATAATCAAGACGTTCAAGCCCCCTGAAGTGAGGGCGACGCATTATCGAAAATTCTTTCAGCCATCCGAATATTTCTTCTACACGTTTTCGTTTTCGCTGACTTATCTCATAGCCCGCGTGGCGGGTGGTTCTGCTGTCAATAGCACTTTTATGCCTCCTGGCATGAATATTTCTTGCTACGTGAGGGGTCACATTCTTTTCTCTCAAAGAGCCGCATAGTTTGTGATTGTCATAGTGCTTATCTGCCCCGAGGGTTTTCCGTCTATCTGTTCCAAG
>JBNKTL010000004.1:34222-145334 GCA_050298055.1 Spirochaetota bacterium | reverse complement strand
AAAAATATTTGTATTTAAAAATTTAACTTTTTGGTCCCCGCCGCCGACGGGGGCGGGGACATATTGCTTCTATTTTATTTAATACATCTGTTTTATCCAAAAAGCTGAGTAGATTACGATGATTTTTAGCGGCAGGACTTTGTCAAGGAAGAATTAGGACAAAAAGATACGAAGAACAGCCGTAAGTTACAAGAAAAGTGTTTCATCAATACGGATATAAGATCCCTTAATATTGTATACGGGATTTATCACATAATCCTTTGCATGTTCGGGATCATTAAAGTCCTTTGTGTCAATCCAGGATTTGCTCAGTATATCTCTCTCTATCAATTTGTTTTGGAAAATGATTTCAAGGTCGGATATTATCTTGTCCAGGACCCTGGCTTCCTCCCTGGTGTCAAGGTATGTGAATGTGACTTTGAGGTTATCAAGGAACCTCTTTATCCTGTTTTTCTGGTTTTTGCCTGTGAGTTTTTTAAAGGGATTTAAGGAACTCCCTTCCGGTTCACTTTCGTTGAATTTTTTAAAATCTTCTATTATGGATATGTCCTTCCCGAGCCAGCTCGCCGACCTTTCACAGTCATCAAGTTCATCCCAGACCCTTCCCAGGATATTGAAAGATTTTGCGGTGCATTTTCCAATATAAAAGGGAGTGCTCTCTTCTTTAAAATTGTAGAAATATATCCCGTACTTTTTTGCCCCCTCCTGGAAAAAGTCATAAAGTTCCTTCCACTTATCACCTACGACCAGGATATCCCTCGCATTGAGCTGTCTGTGAATTACAAGATTAACATTCATCCATTACCTCTTAAAAGACACGCATCCATAGTGACAGATTTCTATAATATTTTCGGATTTTTCCATAGGTCAAATAATTTTAAAATCATTACTGTAATTTATACTGCTTGAATTATGAAAATCCGGGCAAATCCGTGTCAAGCAAATAATTAGGTTTACCGTCAGAGCATGCAAATCATGGCTATTTGTACCGGATTCCAAAAAAGCAATTTATTATTGACCCCATTGAAAGAGAGATATATTAAGTCTTTAAATTATTATTAAAAAAAGGAAAAGAAGATGCTCAAAAAACCGGAATTAAGAACAACAGCCATTGGAAGTTATCCTCATACTGAAGTAGACAGTCTCCTGGAGCTTCTTGATGAGACAATACCCGAAATCCCCATATGGCCGCAGCTGCCGAAACTCAGCTTTCTTGAAGAGATGAACAACCAGTACAGCAGAAGGCTTCCCTGTTTTTTTATCGATGAAGAGAAGAGAAAATCCGGTTTTGATACGTCTAAAGACCTCCCCGGAGAACTTGACCGCTTTTATACAAAAGTACTCGGTGATGATGTTGATTACTTTGAACTTGTCACTGAATTCAGCAGGGGTTTTGGTCCCTATACGGAATACCTGAAGGGGAGAGACAGCTCCTCACTCTTTGCCGTGAAGGGACAGATCGTCGGTCCCCTTACACATGGCATTCTCACCGACAGTGTTGACGGGAAGCTTGCTTTCTATAAACCCGATCTTTACGACGCCATCGTAAAGAACTGCATCATGATCGCCCGGTGGCAGATAAAGACACTGAGGGAGATTTTTCCCCATGTTGTTATATTCATAGACGAACCTTCTCTTTCGGTGATCGGTTCCGGGTTCTACTCCGTGGAGCCGGAACAGACATACGACTCCTTCAGGGAGGTCATAAACGCAATAAGTGACGAGGGGGGCATACCGGGCATGCACTGCTGCGGCAACGCGGACTGGAACAGGCTCATGGGCCTGGGAATAGATATTATCAACTTTGACGCGGATGATGAGATCGTGTCCGATAAGTTCGTAAACTCTGACGGCCTGGGCGAATACCTTGAAGCGGGAAAGATCATCGCGTGGGGAATAGTCCCCACTTTTGTTGAGAAAACAAAAGCGGCAACAATTGATAGTGTTGAGGAAAAGTTTACCGCCCTGTTAAACCAGCTGAAAAGCAGGGGGCTGAAAGAAGATGCCCTTCTGGAACAATCTCTTCTTACCCCCAGCTGCGGTACCGGAACTCTTACCGAAGAGCTGGCCGAGAAGGTCATGAGGCTGACACAAGAGATATCCCGGAGACTCCGGGGAGAGTTCAGGGGCTGAGATTATTCTTCTTCAGTTTTTCAAGTTCATCCTCAAGCTCTTCAAGCTCAATGATCATTGCGGGATTGATGGAATGGGCGGGCATCCTTCCCTTAATATCGGCGATCTCCCGTTCCAGTTCCTTTATTCTCTCTTCGTTATCGGCGCTCATTTTTTACTCCTTTTTCTTTCCCTTCCCGTTCTTTCCCTTCCCGGAGTTCAGCTTTTCCATAACAGTGGGGAAGCTCTGGAGTTCCGTATGGGGAAGAAACATTGCCTGCTGGTACTCATCGAAAAAGAGGTTCGACGACGAGAAGTCAACGTAGGTCATCTTCTTTGAAACTTCAACCTGTTCCCTTCTTGCTTCATCCGATACCAGGGCAAGATAGGCGCCGGCAACGGAACTGTTTCCCAGGTAGTGGAACTTTTCCCGGTCCACATCGGGAAGGAGCCCCATGACCACTGCCATTTCAAAATCGATATACTTTCCGAACCCGCCGGCAATGGAGAACATGCTGATTGCGTCCATGGTTATCCCGCCGCTCTTCAGGAGTGTGGTAATCCCGCTGTAGACCGCGGCCTTGCTCTGCATCAGGATGGATATATCGCTCTCGGTGATAGAGATGTCCTCCTCAATCCCGTTCTCCTCCTTCCGGGAGAGAACATACTCCGGGCCATAGTCCCCTTTTCTGATCCTGTCCGACCGGATCTCTTCGTTAAACTTTCCGGAGGAATCCAGCACCCCGGTAAGAAACATGTTCCCCATGAGGGTGATCATGCCGCTGCCGCAGATACCAACAGCAGGGAGGCCGTCAATCACCGAGCACTTCGGTTCGAAGGACCCGGGATCTATCTCAACACCATCGATTGCTCCCGGCAGGGCCCTCATGCCGTGCCGGATACCGCCCCCTTCAAATGCAGGGCCCGCGGAACAGGACGCCGTGAGCATCCACTCCTTGTTGCCCAAAACCATCTCCCCGTTGGTCCCCACATCGATGAACATAATAACATCATCATGCCTGTTAAGACCGGAAGCTACTATCCCCGAAGTGATGTCCCCGCCAACATATGCCGCGTTCCCCGGGATAACATAAAGACCGGCAAGGGGATGTATCTTAATGCCGATATCCCCCGCGTGCCATACGGGAAACCTCACCGCAACAGGCACATAAGGCTCTGTCCTGATACTGCCGGGATCCAGCCGAAGCACCCCCTGGGTCATCACCGTATTTCCCGCCAGAACAAATGAGAGGACCCGGTCGGGACGGATCTTCGCCACGGTAACCAGTTCGCTGACAAGGTCGTTGATGGTCCTGATGGCGTGTCCGTGAAACTTCTCCATACCCTCTTCGCCCTTCGCGCAGATGATCCTCGATATGACATCCTCACCGCATACAACCTGCCTGTTCTGCGTGGACGCCACGCCGATCACCTCTGCCCCCGGGAACTCCACAAGATACGCCACCACGGAGGTGGTCCCCATATCAACGGCCAGCCCGTAGTATTTTTCCTCATGATCATACCCGGTGGTCCGGATGATCTCCCGGGTAAATCCCCTGTCCAGGAGGGCAATATTCACCTTCCAGTCATGCTTCCTGAGCATTGAGGAGAGTTCGGAGAGGGCCCCGAGGCTGATACAGGGGTCCGTAAGATCAATCCCCATTGACCTGAATGCCTGTCGTGTCCTGTCAAGATCACTGGAAGGGTCATCCAGTGACGGGGGGACCAGTTCAAGGGAAACAATCTTTACCAGGGGACTTATCTCCCTCTCACGGAGAAGATCTTCCTTTATAGGGGAAGCGTCTTCAACGATTTTAAGGGCCCGCGCCCTGTTTTCATCGGGGACCTCAACGGTAACGTCTCCTGTGAGCTGTGAAGTACAGGCCAGGACAAATCCTTTTTCATTGTCTTCCTCCGTAAAGAGCGCCGTGGGCCGGGAATCCACACTGCCGCTCTCCACCCTCACCCTGCAGCTGCCGCAGACCCCCTTGCCGCCGCACCGGGCATTTATATAGACGTCATTGTCCCTTGCCGCGTCCAGTATGGTCGTACCGGTGTCAACACTGAAGGTCTTGTCCGCAGGAACGAACCTGATCTTTGCAGATACCGGTTTTTCCTCCGCCCCGGTTTTCTCCTTCTTCAGCGCGTATGCCTTCTCCTGCTGTTCCGGGGTCCCGAACTTTGCTATCTCCCAGATCATGCACATTTTCCTGAATTTGCAGTAGATATTGGGGTCCAGGCACGCGAGACATTCTTCGCACATATATTTGTTATATTTTGAACAGTAATATTTCCCTGTAACATCCGGATGTCTGAAGCATTTAGGTTCCATCTGGTTCTCCTCTCAAGGTACATTTACTATATACTAAAATTCTTAACCTTCCCGATAAAATCAAACTTTTTTCTTAATTTATTTCTTAAATTTATTAATTTGCCACAGAGATACAGAGACACAGAGGTTTATTTTTTCCTTTCTTTTTTATATCCATGAATTGATAATATACATATAACTCCTTAAACATATAATCAATGAAATCTGCTATAAAGGCAATAAGAAATAGAGGAATATCTGTGGCAAATCTTAAAATGTTATATGAAAAAATTAAAGGAAACATCCCCCCGCCCATCTTAAATATTTCTTGACTCATTTGCCGGATCAGGGAAGCTGTATTTATCTTTTTATTAATAGTGGTCATATGAAAGAATACCTCGAACTTGCCGGATATGTTCTCAAAAACGGAGTGGAAAAAAGCGACAGGACCGGGACCGGGACCCTGAGCTGTTTCGGACACCAGGCACGGTACGATATCAGCCGGAGATTTCCCCTCCTGACCACAAAAAAAGTCCACCTCAAGTCCATAATCTATGAACTCCTCTGGTTCCTCAGGGGGGACACAAACATTAAATATCTCAATGATCATGGTGTGACAATATGGGACGAATGGGCAGATGAAAAGGGAGAGCTGGGACCGGTGTACGGTTACCAGTGGAGAAACTGGCCGGGAAAAGACGGGAAAGGGATCGACCAGATATCAGCGGTTATTGAAAATATCAGGAATGATCCCGGAAGCAGAAGGCTGATCGTTAACGCCTTCAATGTTTCAGACCTCCATGAGATGGCGCTGCCCCCCTGTCACAGTTTTTTCCAGTTTTATGTTTCAGGGGACCGACTTTCGTGTCAGCTCTATCAGCGGAGCGCTGATATTTTTCTCGGTGTTCCTTTCAACATCGCGTCATATTCACTTCTTACAATGATGATCGCCCGGGTCACCGGTCTGAAACCGGGTGAGTTTATCCACACCCTGGGCGATGCCCATATCTATCTCAACCACATACCGCAGATAAAGCTGCAGATTGGACGGGACCCGAGGCCCCTTCCCGAGATGAGGATAAACCCGGAAATAACTTCGATTTTTGACTTCACATATGAAGATTTCGAACTCACGGGATATGATCCCCATGATCATATAAAGGGAGAGATTGCCGTATAGGTGCTAAGGTCGTAAAGAAAGAGGTTTCACACAAAGCTCACAGAGAAAGACCCCCCATCCCCCAGAGGGGGCGAAAGATCCATTTCCTGAACTCTTGTGCCCCCTCAGGGGGTTAGGGGGTGAACAGGGGGATAGGGGGAAAAGAATAAGGGAATTTGAAAGAATAACGGAGAAAAAGCATGGATACAGTCAGAATTGAAAATGCCATTAAGGAGATCCTTTCCGCAATCGGGGAAGATCCCGAAAGACACGGCCTCAAGGAAACACCCCAGCGTGTTGCCCAAATGTATACCGAGATATTTTCCGGGAATAAAGTTGATCCGGCCGAGTTCATGAGCAAGGTCCACGAGCTTGAGCATGATGAGATGGTTGTCATTAAAGATATACCCTTTTATTCCATGTGTGAACACCATATGGTCCCCTTTTTCGGGACTGCCCATGTAGCATACGTACCGCAGGACAAGAGGATAGTGGGTTTAAGCAAGATTGTCCGCCTTGTGGAGAACCGAAGCAAGAAACTCCAGGTCCAGGAGAGGCTCACTACGGAAATTGCCGAGATAATAATGAATGAACTGAAACCCAAGGGGGCCGCGGTAGTCATGAAGGCAAGGCACCTCTGCATGGAAATGAGAGGTGTTAAAAAGAGCGGTGCCTATACCATCACATCTGTGGTGAGGGGGTTATTCAGGACGGATATAAAAACCCGTGAGGAATTCCTGAAGTTGACTGAGTAGAGGAGCAATGGCCGGCAAAGATAAAATCATTCTCCGCAACGCGCGCTTTTCGGCCCTCGTGGGGATACTTGACCATGAAAAAACCAATAAGCAGGATATTTTTATCGACCTGGAAGTCCGGGCAGACACAGGGAAAGCCGGGCTTTCGGACAGGATTGAAGATTCGGAAGACTATTCAAAAATGCAATGTGAATTGAAAACTTTAATCGAAAGCAGGCACTTCAATCTCATTGAAACCATTGCCGAAGAGAGTGCTGCAATAATACTTGGAAAATTTAATGCCGACTCTGTTCTTGTGAGGGTAAAAAAACCGGAAGCCATGAAACAGTTTCATGTTGAATACGCGGCTGTGGAGATCGTACGATACAGGGAGAGGTAGATATTGTTTACAATTATACAGAGCTACTCAACTTTTTTATAAGAATGATCATATTATAAATGTTATTAAGAAAAGAACAGATAGGATGTCTCACAAGTCTGTCATCCCGGCCGAAGTGTAGCGAAGAGCCGGGATCCATTTTTTTCAGAAAATAGATTCCCGCTTTCGCGGGAATGACATTGAGATAATTCTTTATAATCATACAACAGAGCAGTTACAAAATTTGTAATAAATGAAAATAAAACAATTTCGAAGCCAAGAAATACAAATAAGGAGTATTAACATGCCAACTGATGTTTCTTCATTTAAAGACGCGTACAAGACTGCCATAAAAAGCGATTTTCCGGAGAAAGCATCTCTCATCATAGGTGACGAAAGGATTGAACTCTCCCTTGTCCCCTACGCCTTGAGATACGGAACCAACCCCCACCAGCCTTTTTCCGCTTACGCACCGCTTAATGGAGAGAACCTGTCACTGGGGAATATGGAGATACTGAAAGGAGGCAAGGCCGGGCTCTCATTAACGAACCTTCAGGACATGAGCCAGGCCCTCAACATCCTGAAATATTTCAACAGGCCCTCATGTACGGTGATGAAGCATGTTAATCCCTGCGGTTTCAAGGTTGAGACATCGGGGGAACCGCTGGCGGAGATATACAGGATCGCACGGGACTGTGACGAGAGGAGTGCCTTCGGGTCCATTGTGGGATTTAACAGGAAGGTTGACGCGTCAACCGCCGAAGCGATAATGGAGAGTTTTGTTGAAGGAGTTATTGCCCCCGACTTCGACAGTGACGCCCTTGAGATTCTCAAGAGAAATGAAGGGACAAAAAAACTGAACAACTCTTTGAGAGTGGCAAAAATATCCAATGTGGATAAAATACCCAGATATATGGGGGATGATATTGCCGGATATTACAACCTGAGAAACATGGCTGACGGGACTATCACGATAGAGGTCCCTTACCTAACACGAATAAAATCGGCGGCGGATTTCGTAAAAGACCCCATGATACCCAACTCCGACCCGGAGAAAAACAACGGGTCCGACTATACGGTAAAAAGGGAACCCACCGTGAAGGAGATGGATGACTGTCTCACCGCCTGGTACCTGAACATCAATGTGAGATCAAACGGGATCGTCTTCGTAAAGGACGGGGCTTCCATTGCCGTGGGGACCGGGGAACAGGAACGCGTGGGGGCCGTTGAACAGGCCATCGACAAGGCCGTAAAGAAGGGACACAATCTGAAGGGGGCCGTGCTCTCATCGGACGCGTTTTTCCCCAAAAGGGACTCCATCGACACGGTGGGGAAAGAGGGCGTCTCCGCCATTGTCTGGCCTGCGGGATCAATGAACGACGCGGAGGTCATTGAAGCGGCAAATGATTATAATATGGCGCTCATGGCCACACTGGAGAGGTGCTTTCTGCACATATAGGATTTTGCAGGCGAGGTCATGTGACCTCGCCTGTGAGAAAAAATCATAGCTTATCCTTTATCTTCTCAAAATCCTCATCCTTGATGGAAAAACTCTCCTCCGGAGAGGGAAAAGTCCCCTTTTCAACATCTTCCTTAAATCTCTTTATCACATTAACCGACTTCTCGAAAAGATCGTCGTAGACCCTGACAAATTTAGGCCTGAACCTCCTGAAGAGCCCCAGGAGGTCATTGAGGACAAGGACCTGTCCGTCACACCTGTTACCCGCACCTATCCCGATGGTGGGGATGCTCAGTTTTTCTGTAATGACCTCCGCTATCTGCCAGGGAACGCATTCCAGGACAATGCTGAAGCATCCCGCTTCCTCGAGCTTTACCGCCTGTTCGATCAGTGACTTTGCTCCTTCCAGGTCTTTTCCCTGGACAATGGACCCTCCCAGTTTATCCGCAGTCTGGGGAGTAAAACCGATATGTCCCATCACCGGGATCCCCGCGTTGATAATCTCAGAGGTAACTTCCAGGACCCTGTCATACCATTCAAGCTTTACCGCCTGGCATCCCGCCTCCTCTATAAACCGTCTGGCATTGTCAAGAGGCGACGATTTGTCATCCTGGTATGCTCTATAGGGCATGTCGCCCACAACAAGCCCCTTTTCAGAACCCTTTACCACGGCCCTGCTGTGATTGATCATCTCGTCCATGCTTATCTCAACCGTTGATTCCATACCCAGAATGACATTGGCCATTGAATCACCCACAAGAATGATATCAATCTCTGCCGCATCCACAATGGCCGCGTAAGAAAAATCGTACGCGGTGAGAACGGTGATCTTTTCATTTCTTTTCTTCATCTCAATTATCGAATTTACATCGCGTCTCATGATATTCTCCAGTATATAGTATAACGATAAGATAACTTAATTATGAAACGTTCCCATAACAGTAAAGTACTATTCGATTTACTTAACACGGTCAATAACTTTATTCCTTTTGTTCAATACTGAATATTTATTGAACTTTATTGCGTATAAATAAACAGGAAAGCTTAATATTTAAAACGAATCGAGTAGGAGGTGAGTGATTATTTCACTCACCGTCCTCTCACACCACCGTACGTACCGTTCGGTATACGGCGGTTCATTAAGCACAATGTACTTTCCTGTACTGTTTTAACAGACTCTTATATCCCTTTTCTTCAAAAAATTTATTAGTCAAAGTTGTCGATAGAATATAACTACCGGCAATTCTCCAATAACCCTTTCGGCTATTGGCCCATTCCCATGCTTTGGCTTTGTTGACTCCCAGTTTTACAAGATTATCATGTTTTGTCTTAATACGCTTCCATTGTTTCCAAAGACAGGCTCTAAGTCTTCTCCTTGTCCACATATCAATCTCTTCCATGACTCTTTTGGCTTCTGCAATTCCAAAGTAGTTTATCCAGCCACGTGTAACAACCGCAAGATTTTGAAGTCTTTCCTCAAAATTACGGCTGTGGTTCCGGTTGGTTATTTTACGAATGGTTTCCTTAAATTTCCTGATAGATTTTGGATGAATTCTTATACCGACTTTACCATTGATCTTGTAAAAGCTGAAGCCCAGAAATTTCCGTTTCCAAGGTCGATCAACTCCACTTTTTGATTCATTGACCTTTAATTTCAACTTTCCTGTCAGCAGTTTTCTTACACTTGCCATAACCCTTAATCCTGCTCTTTCACTTTTGACGTAAATATTACAATCGTCAGCATATCGAACAAAGACGTGGCCTCTCTTCTCAAGTTCCTTATCAAGGTCATCAAGAAGAATATTGGCAAGAAGCGGGGAGAGGGGACCTCCCTGGGGGGTCCCTTCCTCAGAAGATACTTTAATCCCTTCCACCAACACTCCAGATACCAGATAGTTCCTGATAAGCTTCAGGACTCTCTTATCCTTTATCTTTCGTGCTATTCGGGACATCAGGATGTCATGGTTCACCCTGTCGAAAAATTTCTCCAGATCCATGTCTATTGTCCAGGTATAGCCCTGTTCTATATGCTCTTTTGCCTTTAAGATGGCGGTATGAGCACTTTTCCCGGGCCTGAAACCATAACTGTACTCTGAGAATGTTTCTTCAAAAACAGGGCTAAGAACCTGCACTGTAGCCTGCTGTATCAGACGATCCAGCACTGTTGGTATTCCTAAAAGTCTGATCCCACCGTCAGGTTTGGGTATTTCTACCCTTCTGACCGGTTGAGGTGTATATGTACCGGAGAGTAATTCACCTCTGATGAATGGCCATGCTGTCACAAGATAGGCTGGAAGTTCATCCACCGTCATTCCATCAACACCATGACTGCCACGATTCCGACGCACCCGACCCAGTGCCAGCATCATGTTCTCTCTTGATAAGATTCTATCAAATAGTGTATTACTCATCTTTTGTCCATTTGATATTTCCATCTTTCTTCGCTGGTATCATACTCGGCTCTCTGCGGTTTCTCTCAGGGCTTCACCCTCACGTCCCCTCAAAGGCTCATTTAATGAGTTGGCTGCTGTCACCGCATGATACTCAAAATTCGGATTTCAATATCCTCTTAATGTTCAGTCCTTCCTGCTTCTCTTATCCTTCCACAGTACTATGACCTCTGCTGACTTCTGACAGCTCAGCCATATATTGCTATATGGGTTGCGATCCTGAAGTTCATCAGTTTCACCTGTTGCCAGACCTCCCCGGGTAAGAACGCACGCTTTCCTCCCATATACCTGCCACATTTACCTGTCAGACCTTTGATAGTATGGGCTTTGTTTTGTTTGGCAAACTTACCCACTCTGACCGGCCTCTTATGTGATTCCTGTTCGTCAGGCCGGGATTTTGCCGTCGGCTTCCTTCAGATTCCACCTCACGGTGGACACCCTTGCCTTAAGCTAACGGTTGGTACTATCAACCCCCGTAGTGGACTAGGTGTATTACCAGAAAGGCCGTTAATGGCTCTACACCGCACCACCAAGCGTGCGCCCATGCCGGGCGCACCAATAAAAAAACCGCTGAAAAAAATTCAGCGGTTTTTTTTTACTCTTTACCTGTCTGCAAAAATTATTTCTTCATATTCCCGTATTTTATGCCCTCTTTCGTATCATGACAGTGTATACAGGCTGTTTTCTCAACATGCGCTTTTACTTCATGAATTGCTTTTACACTGTGACATCTTTCACATATCCGGATGTCCTGGCTTGCTTTGTTGTCCCCGTGACAGACATTACAATCCTTGTAAGATATCCCATGATGCGTTGCCTTAATTCCGAAAACTTTTTCCCCGTTGACAACTCCGTCTCTGTGACACTTTTTGCATGTATCCTTAGTGGGCGTTATCATTGTAGGATTGTACTTCGGAATACTCATGCTGAAATCACTGACACCCGGACTCTCATGGCAGCCTGTGCACTCCTTGTTAAGCGCTTCCTGGGTTGAATGATGAGGACTTTTTGTATGACAATCTCCGCAATTGGTTTTCAGGATAACCTGTGTGGTTTTTCCCGTCTTGACATCATGACAGGAAATACAGTTCCCCGATACGGCATTTTTCGTCTTGTGGTGCTTATCGGCAAGTGACTCGCCATGACACTCTTCACAATTCTTCCTGTTGAGCTGTTTGAACTCAACATCCTTAAGACCGATTTTCTGAGGTACAACTGCAAGTTGGACCACAGCATAAATAGTTCCGGATAAAAAGAGTGTCGCTCCAAAAACAGAAAAAACAGCAAAAACTCTGATTTTATTTCCTTTCAAATTTCTCATTTACCGCCTCCTATTATTTTTTTATAGCGGGGAAACCATTCAATCCCCCATAAAACCCTGTGACTTAAAAAATCAGTCAATGAAACTTGAAGCTTAAAAAAATGTATACCCTTTTATCTTAAGTTAAGATACAACAAAACATGGCAATTTCCGATTTTTATAAGAATAAAAAAATCATCTTCTTCTTGGTCCGATATAAGCCGGATTATGGCATCCGTAACAATCGGCTTTCACGTGACAGACCTTACAGGTGGATATCCGGAGCCTCCCTGCTCTTTTATGCCTGCTGCTTATCCATATTCCAAGGGGACCATGAATATTTTTGATCTTTGTTTTACTGCCGGAACTCACACCGTATGAGATGTGACAGGAAGCGCACTGCCTTCTGCTGTGGCATGAATAACAATTCTTAAGGGTTGTCCTTGCCTCAAACCTGTGTGTAAGCTCAAAATTAGGGCTGTGTGTTTTCCCCGGTTTCTTGATCCCTTTATGACATGATATGCAGAACTGCCTGCTCCGGTGACAGGAGATACAATTCTGCATATCCCTGTTTGCGCTCTTCTTATGCATGTTGTCCCAGTCGTAATAGTGGTCTCTGGGTTTTGTGGGATTAAGATGGCAGAGCATACAGTACTTTGTTGCCGTATCGTTGTCATGACATTCAAAGCAGTATTTCATCTTCGGGACAAGCTCTGCCTGCCGGGGATGCTCCTTCTCATATAATGCCTTGTGGCACTCCCTGCATCCCAGTTCCTGGCCGACGACATGGAGCTTGTGGTTAAATTCATAGGTCTGCCTGTAAGGAAAGTCTGTAACATCAGAGAACTTCAACTCAGCCTCGTGGCAGTCATTGCAGACATTCTTCGGGGGGATATCCCTGCCCCCCCTGGTGGTTGTACTTTTTTTGATGTTCTTATGACATTCATCGCATGCAAGTTTATTGTCCAGAATGTGGAGCTTATGGGGGAAAGGGACCTTCTCTTCATGACAGAGGGTGCAGGTCTTCTCCGCGTCATCACCGTTATGACATTTAAAACATACCTTCATAGACGGGAACGCATCTCCAGCCTGGAAATCTTTTTTATTAATACCTGCGTGGCAGGTAACACACTTAATATCCTGTTCAACATGTACTTTATGATTAAAAATGAGCTTCCATTTCGGCTTTGAACCGGTAAAATCAACTTTGTTCAGAATATCCTTCTCGTGACATTCCCCTGCGCAGACTGTTTTTTCCGGATAGAGGTTCTCTTTTGACTGTGTACTCGTTTTCGCACCGGGATGGCATGTATTACACTCAACATCGTTTTCCCCATGGGTCATGTGAGGAAAAAGTTTCTTTTCCCCGGAATAGAGGACAGATGCCGCGGCTGCCAGTGCAAGAAAAAGAATAAATTTCATATAGTTATATTTTTTCATGGCAATTACCCCGGTTAAAAGAGATATTTTACGGATATAAAAAATCTTGTATCATACAGGTACTTCGGGTTGTTAAAATATTCGGCATCAGCCGATATTATCAGACGGTTGTCGAAATTGATTCCAAGATCACCCCGCACAAGATAACCCGATGACAGATCGCCGGATTCAGGATCCTCCGTATACTGTACCATTCCGCCTCCGGCTCTTATATCTATGAAGTTAAAAAATCGTCGTTCAATGGCACCCATACCGGTTCTCTTTTCACCTTCAGGCCCCTTAAGGAATTCACCTGTTAAAGAAATGCTGAAACCGAGAATTTTTCTGTCTTCAAGAGTCGCAGAAATATCATTGCCCGTCTCGCTGTCGCCCTCATATATCAGTCTTGAATACTTTGTTGTCAATGTAACGATCGGAGAGAAAAAAAAGTAAAGAATTCCATTGTATGATTGGTGTGCCAGAGATTCAAAGTAAAGCCACCAGTAGGAGTCCTTAATAAATACCGGCCTGTAGTATTCATGTTCAACGGATAGTGAAATGAGCTTCAAAGGATTCACCCTGATCCCGGCAAGTGATGCCGAAGGTTTCTTTTCAATTGTATCTAATGTTCCGAATCCATAAAGTTTAATCCTTTGAGAAAAAAATGTATCAAAATCCAGGGAGACATACTGCTCCGCAAGGGAATTATCATTCATCGTCATCTGGTAATCCAGTGAGACAATGAACCTTCTTTTAAGAAAATAATTAACCTGCGCGCCGCAAATATAGTCTCCGGTTCTCTGTTCAATGGAGAAATTTCTTACATCGAAGCTGTTATATCCATAAAGAGTCTCTTCATCATCCAGATAGTCATCATTGACCAGAAGCCCTCCGTAGACGTTTGTCCAAAAACTCCCGTTTCCCAAATCGGTTTTAAACCTGAGATTTAAACCGTCATAGTATGAGTAAACAAGATTGGCAACATCCATGATCCGGCCCAGCTGGATATTGACCTTATTGTTTACCCTGTAATTAATATATCCGTAATAAGCATTCAGATCAAGATTTTCCGGGTCCTCATTGGCATCCTTCTCTGTCTCAAGTCCTCTGTAAACAATCCTGTCATTAGTGTGAAAACTGAACTTATCATTAAATGCAATGTTAAGGAGCAGGCTGCCATACGGCCTGTAGTTAGTGTCGGTGTCTGATCGATCTTCGTTTATTGTACTATAGATAGAGGTGGAAAGGTCAAACATTCCGTCAATATCCGTTTTTGCAAATGCCGGATAATAATATAATGCAGAAATTATTATAAGAACAGATATTTTTATACAGTATATTCTATTCATAACGAGTAACACCCGAATACTTTTAGTAAAATTGAATGTTTATTAATTTGCAGCTCTTCCAAATGATCTGTGTATTTTTCTCAATCTTTTGGCTGGAACAGTTTTAAATATGTAATTACTTCAAGAAGATTTCCCGTCTTCTCTTTTTGCAAGCATTTTTTATAATCATAAATTATTTTTTGTTTAGTATTTTACTAATTTAGAAGAAACTGTTAATCTGAAAATCAACCCCCGGCAGTTGTTAATCTCTGCCAATGACAATTGAGTGATTCGGATATTCAGAGTTGATACCCAACCACCAAAAAAGCCCCTCTCAGTCTGAAGTAAATAAAAGGACTCATCGCTGCCTGTTAAAAACCGATTGTTCCGTTCACATGCTCCGCATTGGGGCTGGAACCGTGACAATGACCGCCGCATCCGTAATTGCCATGGATATCTGAACTGTGACATGCCTCCGTACCGCAGGTTCCGGTTGTCCCGTTAAGCCAGTCTGGCGTCCCGTTATAACCGGTGATGTCAACACCATTGGAAAAGTTCCCGTGACACCAGGAATTTGAACATGTGGTGGTGGCAGGGTCCCAGCTGGTTTTTGAGGCCACAAGACTTCCTATACGGGAAGCAAGGTCTGAGTCATCCGCCTTAAAGTTAACATCATCATTGACTCCCGAATCGTTAATGGAAAAATCAGCATGATTTACGGTATTGTAACTTCCCTGGGTACTGGTAGTATCAAAAGATCTTTCGGTGTCGTCCCCATAGTTATGACAGGCATCACAGCTTTCAATACTCAGGGGGTTCCCGAAAAATATGGATTTTGCATAAGATCTTATTGCATCTGTATGCCCGCCGTGAGTTAACGATGAATAATTGTTATCCGGATTCCCGTGACATGAACCACAGGGGGCCGTTGAAGAATCCTGCCAGACCGGGTTGTCACTGTTACCGGGATTTATTACAGCTGTCACATCATACCTGTTCGTATAGGTTACCGGGGGAAAATTCCCGTGACAGTAGACACCCGAGCAGGTTTTTGTAGCGTTGTCATATGACGATGATATTGACAGTGAATGAGGATAGTTAAATTTAACATCTTTCACCAGCGACACATGACCGGCCGGAGCAGATGAAGAAGTATACCCCTGATGACAGTACCCGCACTCCCCCGGGTAAAGGGCAAGGTGTTCCGAATGTTTTACGCTCACCGGAGATGTCGTATGGCAGCTCCCGCACCATCCCGGGTCGGAAACCGATTCGCCCCAGTTGACCGTAACGGCATTCCCACCTGCAAAGTTCCCGTGGCAATATGTGCTGCTGCAGGCAATATTCTGGAATTTTCCCGAAATGGTGTCATAATCCCCCCCGGAGAGAATGGTCCCCGCAAGGCCTTCCGGCGGTGTATAGTCAAATGCCGCATCAACTTTCATATTTATATGGCTTGATGTTCCGTAACCATGGCCGCTGTGACAAACGGAACAGGATTCTTCCTCGGTATAGACTAAACCGGTTGACGGATTGTTCATGTTCATGATAGCCGATATATGGGTCCCGTGTTTTGAGTCAGGTACAGACGAACATGCGGGGTTTCCACTGGCATTTCCCCCATGACAGCTGTTAGTTGAACAACTTACCGTTTCCCCCCATACCGGCTGTATGGTCCCGTTATTACCTCCCGTAAAATTCCCGTGACAGTAGATATTCGAACAGGCTCCCTCCGAATAGTGACCGCTGGGGCTGTGCGAAGAATTGAAATTAATATCGGGATTTCCATTTACATGATATGAAGTACCGCTCCCCCTGCTGAAATGGCACTGGCTGCATTCATACCCGGATTCAGTCACATGCTTTGAATGAGACCCGGTGAGGGGCGGGTTCCCGTGGCAGCCATCACATGTAATGGTACCGTCCCACGCAGGAGAGCCGGACCCGTGACAGTAGAGGCTGTTGCAGGTGCCTGTACCGGGGCTGCTGCCCGGAACATAGTTCCCCGAGGGATTAGTGGCATCGAAATCCACTTCTACCGCCATACTTCCATGGACACTCCCGTTATGACATTTGCTGCAGCTGTACCCCAGATCATTCACATGCCGCAGATGCGCACCGGTAGCGGGAGGAGTCCCATGACAGCTTCCGCAGGAGACCGTTCCGTCCCATGCAGGTGTATCCGATCCGTGACAGTAGAGGCTGTCGCAGGTACCCGTACCCGGCAGGACTCCCGGAGTATAGTTGCCTGAAGGATTGACTGCCGTAGTGACATTAACGTCAGGGTTTCCATCTGCATGATACGAGGTACCGCTTCCCCTTTCCAGGTGGCATTCATTACATGCTAAACCGGAATCGGTCACATGCTTTGAATGAGCCCCGGTGAGGGGCGGGTTCCCGTGGCAGCCATCACATGTTATGGTACCGTCCCACGCAGGCGAACCGGACCCGTGACAGGAGAGGCTGTTGCAGGTGCCTGTACCGGGGCTGCTTCCCGGAACATAGTTCCCCGAGGGATTAGTGGCATCGAAACCCACTTCTACCGCCATACTTCCGTGGACATTCCCGTTATGACATTTGCTGCAGCTGTACCCCATATCATTCACATGCCGCAAATGCGCACCGGTAGCGGGAGGAGTCCCATGACAGCTTCCGCAGGAGACCGTTCCGTCCCATGCAGGTGTATCCGATCCGTGGCAGTAGAGGCTGTCGCAGGTACCCGTGCCCGGGAGGACTCCCGGAGTATAGTTGCCCGAAGGATTGACTGCCGTTGTGACATTAACGTCAGGATTTCCATCTGCATGATACGAGGTACCGCTTCCCCTTTCAAGGTGGCATTCATTACATGCTAAACCGGAATCGGTCACATGCTTTGAATGAGCCCCGGTGAGAGGGGGATTCCCGTGGCAGCTTCCGCATTCGGAACTGCTCCCCCAGCGGGGTGTGCCTGATCCGTGACACTGAAGGTTTGAACAGGTATCGGTACTGTTATCGTAAGATCCGGATGGATTAAGGGTACCGAAACTCATCATGCCCGGCGAACTGTCCGGGTTATCAAGGGTCCCGTTTGTATGCGAAGGATCATACCGGTACCCGTTATGACACTCCGTGCATTCATAGGAAAGATCTCCGGAATGCTTTTTGTGCGATCCGCTTTCAGGAACAGAATGGCAGTCGGTACATCCGAAAACGGCCGATCCGTACCAGTCAGCATCTTTATGACAGGAATTATTTTCACATGTTGTTATCCGCTGGTTCCAGGAAACAGCTGTGTTCTTTAGATTAAAGAAAACAATCACCTCCCCGGTATCCGTATCCTTTACTCCGTTCTTGTGGAGGGCATTTTCATTATAGTTAAAATGACAGCTGTCACAGCTTAACCCTGTAGAAAGGTGTTCTGTGTGCCGACCGGAATCGGGGGGATACTGCTTAAGAAGTGTTGAGGTATGACAATCGGAAGCAGCGCAGTTATTCCCCTGTTGGGAAACCGTGTCTTTGAGGTCACTGCAGGCAGTAATGAATAAAATCAGGAATCCTGTGGCCAGTAACCATGATAACTTAAGGAATATATGTGATTGATTCATAATAAGTTAATCCCGTTGAATTATTTACCGAGCAATATCTGCAAAAATAAAACTCTCCATTTTGCTGTGATCTTTTTTTAATCGAGAAATCCCTGAAAAAAAATAACGTGCATATTTTTAAAATTTTGTCAATATATTTTTTCATAATAAGTATTAATGGTAATAAATTTTCACCTCATACCCCGGCACTACTCGTTCATGGGGTAAAACCACACATGCATGGAACCTGTAAATACATCATGGCATGCAAAACCACCACAATATGCAGGATACCCGCTTGTATTTCCCGGAAAGCCATCATTCATTTTACCGTAAATATCCGGACCGGCACCGGCTCCATTACTATACCCTATCTCGGAATAAACCATTCCGTATACTGTAGAGGTACCATGGACATCATGGCAGTTTACACAGGTTATGCCGGAATCAACACCGGTCCCCCTGTAGTCAGATGCCTGAATACCTATATGGGACCAGTGAAGATTCATCTGATCACCCCAGAAAGAATCATCATAAAAAAGCCCCGATCCGGTATCTCCCATATCGGCAAAATGGGTGGTCGTTGCACCGGTATAATAGGGCGGGTTGTTGCCGTTAGGTCCTCCGGAAGGACCGTAATCCCAGTCAAATACTCCACCCGGCTTAACACCGAATATATCCTCTTTGGTAACACCGGGGTAGCCTGCATGGCAGTTGAAACAGAGATCAAAATAGCTTTCGGAATAGCTGTCCGGAAGATCATATTTGAATTCCTTTGTACTTATTGCATCCCAGGTGGAACCGTGAGCATTTATACTCCCGTTATTGCCATGGCAGCCGGTTCCCGGTTCCCCGGTACCAAGACAGGTAAGCCTGTCTCCCTGCCCATGACCTCCGTTGGGACCGTGACCGTTAACTTTATTCCAGCTTACGGAAATTCTTTTTGAATAAGGATATGGGGGCATCCCGAGATTATTACCGTCACTGAAGGGATTATCTGCAGATCCCCCAGATGCGTAACCGGACAGGGCGCCATCCGAATCGTGACAGCTGAGACAGAATGGTTCAAGAGAGGATATATCGGAAGAGTCGTATACTATTGCCGCTCCGTTATCCGCATTTTTCAGTCGGACAGTCCCCCCCGTGTGGGCAGACATTTCATGACACACCTGACACTGCTCATCCGTGGGATCGGAACTTCCCCGCACATGCAGGGAGAGGATGGAGCTGTTACCTGCAAAATCACCTCCCGTTCCGGTCACCTGCCTCCTGTTCCCTGCCGGTGCACCGTGGCATGAATCACATGCCGGGAGGACCCATGTATTAGAGCCGTACCAATCCAGGGTTGATGTTCCGTGACACGCCAGAGAAGCGCAGCTTCCGGTATGAGCTCCGGTATCTCCCGTCCAGGAACCGGAAGGATTGGAGGTATCAAAGTATGTCATAAGAACCGAACTGTTATCGGTATCAAGAGAACCGTCGGCATGGGTCAACATGCTCTTATAGTTAAAATGGCACTTCTCACAGGGTATCCCCATGTCCGAAACATGTTTCTGATGTTTCCCCTCTATACCGTTTCCGTTGATTAAAACAGGATCTATCCCGCTACCGCCATAGTGACAGCCGGTGCAACCGAATGATGCCGTACCGTACCAGTCGGCATTTGTATGACAGGAGAGGTTTTCACAGCTTGTTGTGGAATTATTCCAGGAAGCGGAAGGATTAATTGAATCGAAAGATACAATATTAACGGAAGTGCTGTATCCATCAACCGTCCCGTTCTTATGGGAGAGGAATGAATTATAGTTACTGTGGCAATTGTCACAAAAGATATTATCCCGGGAGAGGTGGAGAGCATGTTTTCCGCTTAACGGAGGATAAGTTTTCAGAACAGTAAAAATGTGGCAGTCTGATGCGGCACATGAGCTGTTTTCCCCGGATAATTGATCTCTCAGGACGCTGCAGGCGTTTATGAACAGAATAACCAATAGCAAAAGCAATGGGTGTTTCAGAACACCAGACAGTTTACATATAATATTTTTCCTATAGAATATGTAGGTTAAAATTTTTATCACAAAAGCACTCCCCTCTATTTAATAGAGCAACTAAACTATAATATGTTGGGATTAAATCGCTTTTTATGTATTTATACAGATAGCCATCATGTTCCAAAAACTGATCTGTATGACCTGTATAACTTGATACCTGGAATTATGAAAATAGTGAAAAATTATTTTTCAGGCAAATCTTTTCATCTCTGCTCAATCTACATATTTTTAATTTTTTGTCAATATTTTTTTATGACTGGTTGTACTTATAACCTGTGCCTGTGTAGTTGCTACTCAGCTGTATGATAAAATCACGTAGAGATCAACAATAAACAGGTCTTTTATGAAGACAAAAAAAGGGATGTCTTAAAGACATCCTCATTTAATGAACCAGTAGATATAGATTATATCTGGTTATTTCTTCATTTTTGCATGACATTTCATACAATAAGGATTTGTTTTTTGTCCTGTGTATTTTTTAGGTTTTTTCAGCTTGGGGACTTTGGCCTTTTTGTGGCAGTAAGAACAGCTAATTTTAGCTCCGTCTTTGCCTTTTTTACCATCATGGGCTTTTTTAATCTTTTTTGTAGCCATAAGGTCAGCAGATGATAATGAAATCATTATCGCTACTGCTGCAATAAGAGTTAAAAACTTCTTCATACTTTTCCTCCGTTTTAAATTTTTGAATACATAGAATTTATCTTAATCGGCGTCAATAAATTTTTTAGTAATTGCTAATTTATTTAACCCCGCTTAAAAAGCACTTATTATCTGCAAAACAAAAACTCATGCACTTGAAAAAGAAAACAAGACCTTTTCAGCAATTAAAACCTCTGTTATTGGGATGATTTTCTTATTTCTAAAAAGATAAAAGAAATAAGAGAAATGTCAAGATAAAATTTTTTCTTTATTTTTATATATTAAGAATATTCTAAAAAAATAAATTTTTAAAAATTATTACAACTCAGCTCTGTATAAAAATTGACATGTTAACAGAAAAAAATAACTGATGTGTCCCCCATATTTTTAGTCAGATAGCTGAATAGTTACCAACCGGTAAAAAAAATATCAGGTACAAATCTTTTTTTCTTTAATTTTGACCATCCACTGTATATTATGAACAACAGATACAGGCTGATGGATTAAAAAATGTGCGGAAGATTTGCAAATACCGAATACCTTAATATCATTGCAGAATACTATGACATCGATGAAATATATTCTTCTGCGAAACCCAGCTATAATGTTGCTCCGGGAAACTCCATACCATCAATTGTCTTTTGCAATAAGAAAAGGATACTGAAAGACTTCAGGTGGGGCCTGGTCCCTCACTGGGCAAAGGACCCGAAAACAGGGTACAGGATGATTAATGCACGGGCTGAAACCATTGGGGAAAAACCGGGCTTTAAAAAGGCACTCTCTGCCAGGAGATGCCTGATTGTTGCCGGCGGCTTCTTCGAATGGGAAAAAAAGAAAAAGGGGAAACATCCTGTTTACGTATACCTTGAAGACAAGAAACTTATGGTAATGGCCGGTCTGCATGAAAAGTGGGTATCGGGAGAGAAGAAAGTCCTGGAAACATGCACCATAATTACCACAACCCCCAACAGGCTCCTTGAGCCGATACACAACAGGATGCCTGTGATCCTCCATGAACAGGATATTAACACCTGGCTGGATACGGAGAACCACCCCGCTGAAGAAGTCATTTCCCTTCTGAAACCCTTCCCTTCTCATGAAATGAAGTATCACCCTGTATCTGACCTGGTCAATTCACCGAAAAACAACTCACCTGAATGCATAGTCCCGGTAGATTAAAAAAAATATACGAAACCGGAGGACCAGAGCAACCGGCAAATTCAAACCGGGAATCAGGGTCAGAGCACTTGGCAAATACCGCCTCAAAACTAAGCAAAGGGTCAGAGCATCGGTAAAATTCACATACAATTATCTTTTAAGGACCCACAACAGATTAATTTTTCTCTTCTATCCAGGATTATGTCACATTAGATTCTGCTCTGACCCCCATTTTTTTGTTTTCTTAATCCAAAAATTTTTGCTCTGACCCCTGGACTTTTCCTGAAAAACATACTAAACATTTGTTGACATATACCCGCTCTTTATTATATTGATATTATTAAGACAGGGCTCCGACCCCCGGATTCCCCGCAACAGGAGACAAAAAGACCTATGAACAACCCCTTTACCGGAAAAGCTATCTACAGGGTGAAATGCAACACCCGGATAAGACTTCCCCTCTTTGCCGCACGGATATCCGCAGGCTTCCCCTCCCCTGCCGATGACTATATTGACAGAAGACTGGACCTTAATGAGCTGCTCATAAAGCATCCCTCAGCAACATTTTTCGTAAAGGTATCGGGTGATTCCATGACAGGGGCGGGAATATACTCAGGGGACACCCTGATAGTGGACAGGGCCGAGACACCTGTGAGCAACAGCATTGTCATAGCGGCCCTGGACGGCGAACTCACCGTAAAGCGGCTTATTATCCAGGGCAACAGGGCGTTCCTCAAAGCCGAAAATCCCCGCTACGCACCCATAGCCGTAGGCCCCGAATCCGGTTTCGAGGTGTGGGGGGTTGTGATACATGTCATACATACAGTGAGGTAACAGGAATGAAGGGAGTTTATGCCCTTGTGGACTGCAACAATTTTTATATATCCTGCGAAAGGGTCTTCGACCCCTCCCTCTGGAGGTCCCCGGTGGTGGTGCTCTCCAACAACGACGGAAATGTTGTGGCGCGATCGGAGGAGGTGAAGAAAATGGGGATGCCCTTCGGGGAACCCTACTTCCGGCTGAAGCCTCTCATTAAAAAGGAGGGGATAGCCGTTTTTTCATCCAACTACACCCTCTACGGAGACATGTCCAGGCGGGTCATGGAGTGCCTGGCAACCTTCACCCCGGAGATGGAGGTCTACTCCATAGATGAGGCATTTCTCCTGCTGGAGGATGCCGGCCCGGGCATCCTTCGCACGGGCAGGACCATAAGGGAAACAGTAAAACAATGGACCGGCATTCCCGTCTCCGTGGGTATCGGCCCTACCAAGACACTGGCAAAACTGGCAAACATGATTGCCAAGAGGAACCCCTCACACCGGGGAACATTCAACATCACTTCCCATCCGGAGACAGACGCCCTCCTCCACAGCATAGAGGTCTCCCATGTGTGGGGGGTGGGCAGGCAGTATACAAAGCTCCTTCACAGGAACGGGATCTCCACCGCCCTTCACCTCCGGGACGCCCCTGACAAATGGATAAAGAAAAACATGACAATAATGGGGCTCCGGACAGTCTATGAGCTCCGGGGAATACCCTGCATCCCCCTGGAAGAAGCGCCTCCCTCCAAGCAGGGGATTGTCTGCTCCCGGTCATTCGGGACCCCCGTCCGGGACCTCGGCCAGCTGAGAGAGGCCCTTGCCTCATACACCTCCCGGGGAGCGGAAAAGCTCCGCCTGGAGAAGAGCATCGCCTCATTCATAACGGTTTTCATAACAACCAATCCCTTTACCGGCGATCCCCAGTACTCCAACGCCGCCGGGTGCGGAATCCCCGTTGCCACCTCCTACACCCCTCTCCTCATGGGATGCGCCGGGGGTCTTCTGGAAAAAATATACAGGGAGAACTACCGCTACAAGAAGGTGGGGGTGATGCTCTCCGATATCACACCCGAAAGCGAGACACAGCTTGATCTCTTCACCCCCTTCGGGAAGATGGAGGAGAACCGCTCACTGATGCGGACCCTGGACAGGATCAACAGGTCCATGGGAAGAGAGAGTCTTTCTTTTGCAGCGGAGGGAGTATCGAAAAAATGGCAGATGAGGCGGGCCTTCCTCTCAAAGAGATATACGACCCGGTGGGACGAGATCCCCGTTGTAAAGGCCTGATCCGGTTAAACCGGAACCTGAAAGTCTTTTCACAGGGTCCATACTTATTTTTTAACGGCCTCCCTGTATTTTAATGCCGTAACCGGGTCCACAAGGTCAGGATCAAGCTCAAGAAGATGTTCCAGGACAAAACTCCTGTTTACGATCTCCGGATGAGGGATGGTCAGCTTTTCACTTTTTATAATCCTGTCATCATAGAGGAGGATATCAAGATCGATGATCCGCGGGCCCTTGGGGACACTGCTTTCCCTCCCCATATCAGACTCGATGCCTTTCAGCAGATCCAGGAGCGGGCCGGGTTCAAGGGTGGTGCTGATTTTCACCACCTGGTTCAGAAAAAAGGGCTGGTCAAGATAATCAACCGGCTCTGTTTCCATGACGGAGCTCTTGCCGGTAATCTCAATCTTATTGATACCGCCCAGTCTCTCCATGGCATCAAGAAGGTTCTTTTCCCTGTGGCCAATATTCGTCCCGATCCCGATATAGACCTCCGGCACTACAGGTTCTCCCTGTAGTCTTTACCGGTAAGTTCCATGATGCGGCTCATCTCCTTGATCCGTGAGAGTATCCTCCCCTGGGAGAGTTCCTTGAAGGAGGTCCGCGGATTGCCGTTTGACGTAAAAATCGTAAACTTCTCGGCCTCGTACCGCGCGTCCACAAGGTTGTAGAGGGTCTCCTGCTCCCACTCCGAATCCCTCTGCACACCGAAATCATCCACTACAAGAATATCAACATCTTCCAGCTCCTTCTCTATCTCGCTGGACTTCCCATAGGTCCTGGACCCCTCAACGAAGGTTGCTTTCAGCCTGTTAAAAAATGACCGGGAGATGGAGATATAACGACCTTCTATGGCATGCCGGATTATCAGCTCAGTGAGGATAATCGACGAGAGGAGTGTTTTCCCTGTCCCCGGGTTTCCCCAGAGGAAGAGCCCCTTTTTTACGTCAGGGAAATTCCTGACAATATCGTAGGCCATATTCTTCGCTTCATTGGTAAGCTTACTCACGGCCTCAAAGTCGTTGAAGCGCTTCCACCTGTACTTTTTATCGATACCGGACCTGCCGTAGATCCTGTTTATCCTGTCTATCCTGATCCGGGTCTCCCTGCAGTGACAGTCTTTAATTTCATCGTCATTGTAATAGTAGTAGGGTTCTTTCTTGTCGCATTGACATTTGGGGTCAACACACTTCGGGCAGGGGGAGAGGGGGACTGTTCCCAGCATCTCAAATCCCGAAGTATAAACGATACCTGTCCTGTCACAATAGTCGCAGTACTTCTCAGAGGTTATTTTTGTTGTTTTTTTCGCTGTTTTGTCCATAATATGAGTTTTAAATGGTATCCGGTAGTAAAAACTGTCAACAAATATTGCTTTAATAATTTGCCATAATACTGTAAATTTTATAAATTATTTTTAGTAATTACTTAAATAAATATGCAAAATCATACGGGCTCAGCACTAGTTGTGTTCCCCGGGTGATTTGCCGATTTATTAATAAGGTGCTTTATGCTCTTTATAAAGTGCGGCAAATTGTATCGAGGGGAACTGGAAAATTTGTTCATTTCATACCTTAATTTTTGAACAAAATATGCCGATAAAAATAACAATTAATTATCTGCGAATAAAAGGGGTTTTTTTATGAAATCTGCAATATTTAAGAAGAGCCATGCAACAGGATTGGCCTGTGCTTTTATCCTTTCACTGCTGTTTCAGACAGTACTGTCTGCCCAGGGTACCGGTACCGGGAAGGGAACAGCCGGTGATAAAAAGACCACCCCGGTGAAAGAACCGGCAAAGGGCGGTGATTCGGATACCGGCGGCTGGAGGACTACAGACTTCCATCCCTATGTGAAAGCCATCAGGGAACTCCAGAAGTTGAACAAGGAGTATTCTGAAAACCTTTTAAGGCTGGCAATTGACGAATACTCAACAGGCCTGGATATCCTGGAGGATATGGAGAACGAGGTATCTAAGATCAAAACAGCACAGAAGGGCAAAAAACACCTGAACGAAAGGTTCTACTGGCAGGAGATTGACAGGAAAAACCAGGAACAGCGAATTATTGCCAGGAAAAAGTATGAAGCCAAGATGAAAGCAATAACCTTCTTCACCAAGTCTATCTACTATCTTGATGACATAAAATCAGTTGAAGTAAAGAAGGACGCCAGGTTTATAAATTTCCAGTCACGGCTCTACCAGATGTATGTATCCACAAATTACGACCTGAATAACTTCAAGCCGTGCATCCCGATCCTTGAAAGATACCTGACTCTCTCTGAGAAAAACAAGAAGGACGTATGGGCGTACAAATACCTTGCAAGCTGCTACGGGTATATGGAAGCAGTACTCACAAAGTACAAACACGCAACAGAGGAAGATATCATGCTCTACAAGAATAAGAAGAACAGAAGCATGCTCCAGGCTGTTGAACTGATCTATGGAGTTGATTCTCCTCACTTCAAGAGCCTCCAGGAGGTTATTGAGCTGGATGAGAAGAAGAGTGAAAGGATCAACGATTACAAATAGCAGCCGGCTAACTCAATTAAGTAAACATCTACCCCTTAACAATAGATTGGAACAGGCATTATCCCCCGTGAGGGGATAATGCTTTTTTTATCTGTAGAAGCGGGTAAGCAGACCGCGCCTTTTATATTTTTTTTCAACCTCCGGCCCTGAAAAGGGAGTCAGGCCCCTGACAAACGCGATAAATTCACTCCCCCCGGGGGAAGTATCATACCTCATAGATTCATCGCAGGCAATCCACCTGTTATCATTGAAAAGCTGTATAGTGAGAAATTTCCCTGTTTTAATATTCCAGATCCTTATCATTCTGTCTTGAGAGGTTGAGGCAAGATACCTGTTCCCTCCGCTGAAGAAGAGGCTGTCGATCTCAACGGAGACATTTTCAATCTTTCTTATTTCTTTTCCGTTCCGTGACCATATGCGGATCGTTCCGTCTTCATTCCCCGCGGCAATGTAGTTGCCGTCGAAGCTCACCGAAGCTGTGGCCAGTTTTGTTTCGGCATTTAATTCCCGGATTTTTTTTCCATTCATATCAATCAATGAGACAAAGTTCATCTTTCCGTGATTGGTATAGTCCTCCAGCAGAAAGTACTTTCCATCGGGACTGAATTCAGTCCCATAGGAAAAAGGCCCCCCGATACCCGAGGTGCTGTAATGCCTGTATTTAATCCTTCTGAGAGGATTCTCCTTCAGGTCATGGATAATCACGGCACCGGAGGAGGGATTCCACCTGGCAAACCTGCCGTCCGCAAGGGGTATTATCCCCGCCCCATAACTCGTTTTAAACTTACCGGACCCTCTGCTCCCCCTTATGTTGAAGGCATTGTAACGGCCGTAATAGTAGAAGTATTCCGTCCCGTCATTGTAAAAGCCTATTCTCTCATCCAGCTCTTTGAGGGTATTGTTCTTCAGGTCCCAGACAAAGGATATGCTCTTCCTCCTGTCCGGTTCCAGGATTATCCTGCTGAAGCCGGGGTCCAGCAGCACCCTTTTAAACTCCCTGCTCCTTTTTCCCAATGAACCGGTCATCCTTCCTTTCCTGCCCCAGATCCGGACAAGGCCTTTCACGGGATAGCTGAACCCGGTTACGAACCTTCTTCCGTCGGGGGTCATGCCGAAACAGGAGACAACGTTCCCCCTCTCCTTCCCGGACCTCATGTATATTGACAGCTTCTCCCTGCCGTTAAAACTGAATATCTTGACATGGTGAGACCCTGAAGTAATGAGTTCACGGGAGTCATGGGAAAAGAAACAACTATTGGCAAAAGTAAATTTAATACTCTTAATAAGCTCTCCATCTGTTTTTCTGATATTGATATAGTGCCGTTCACCCACAGTTGCAACATACCTGCTGTCCGGGCTGAATACGATCCATTTAATATCACCGGTTGAGTTTTTGCTCTCACTCTTTTTAAACCTGGGGCCAAAACCGGCCCCTTCGATATCAAGGTCCATTATGAACTTTCCGCCCCCGTTCCAGAGCGCCGAATATGACCGCCATCCTTCACCGGTCCTGTAGGCAGGGCCTCCCGTTGCTATGAGCTTCCCGTCAGGGCTTACAGCAATCCTGTCAATATCAGAGCCCGTCTCTCTCCTTTTAACCGGTTTAAAGTCCCGGTCCCTGATGTCAAAAAACCGTTTACCGGTGCATGTGACAATTTTTTTCCCGTCACCGGTGATGCTCATGTCGCTGATATTATAATCCTTTCCTTCAAATGTATTCAGGACCCTGCCGTCAATACTCCAGACCATCAGCCGGTTTTTAAAAGAAGCGGCAAACCTTCTGCCATCTGGTGTTATGATCAGCCTCCTGATCCTTTTACCCGGGTATTGCATGGTTTTAAGGAGAGTTCCCTCGATGCTCCAGATCTTGATTTTTCTGTCCGAGGAGGCGGTGACAATGATCCTTCCGTCGGGACTGACCGCAAGGTCGTTAATCCGGTCCGAATGACTGTTCTGTACAACAAGGCGAAGGGGGGCTCCCTTCTCATACTGCCGGTAATCGATATTCACCGGAGAAGTCCAGCTTATCTTCTCCTCCTTTACCGTAAGATCTTCCAGCCGAATGTCAGGAAGGTCCGTTGATTCTCTCTCACCGGAGGAATCCTTGCGGGAGATTTCCTCCATTGAGCCGGGGACTTTACTGCGGGAGTCCTTATATGCCGGGGACGGCTCCTTCCTGACCGGTTCATGCTTGCAGCCGGCAACTGGGATCAATAATGTGACAGAGAGAATAATAAATGATTTTTTCATAATCCTGGACCTTACATAAGGGGTAAAAGCTCATTTGTCAATGACAATAGGGTAAAATAAAATTACTTTTTCAGAGCCCGTTTACTGAAGCTGTAATGTGAACCGTTATATTTCACTTCAAGCTTTATTGTTCTTTTCAGGGGCAGATAGATCCTTAAGCTTTCAGGCTGGTAGAGGTTGTTTGACCGCCGGTACCTGTTTCTCTTCAGTTCCCATCGTTCAAGCCTTACAACGTGATACCCGCCGGGAGTCACACGTGTCCGGAGAAACTTTTCCGCGCCGCTTATACCTGTTTCTGTCCGGCCGGTTTCAATACCATCAATAAAGACCTTGTAAAAAACCATGGGCCGGGTCCCCGGCCGGGAGATCTCCGGGACCTCCTCATGGGCTGAGATAATAAGGTTGTACTCAGGGGAAACCAGATAGGTCCCCTCTGATGAATACTGGTAAACACTTTCACCGGTAAGCGTATCCACAAGCTCTGTCTCCTCACCATCTGTCAGTGAAACAAGCCTGTTATCGGCAACACTTTTAATCCTGGACTTTCCCGTAATTGTCAGCGGAAGATGTTTTCCGTTTATATTCAGGACACGCCCCTCTTCTTTAAGTAAAACAAGGGTCATGCCCGCCAGTGCCGCGTCAGAAACCCCTTCTCGCTGTGAAACAGCCATGCTGTTTAAGTTAACATGGTAGAGGATACCGGAACCATTGAGTATAAAGACATTTTCTCCCCGGGCAATAACCTTAAAAGCACCCCCTTTGGCGTGCAGAAGCTTAATTTCTGCTGCGAATTTTCTCTCCTCCCCTTCATTTCCTGGTTGAAAAAAGCCCAGATGAAAGCTTCTTTCAACGGGACCGGCATCATTTGGATCATCACTCTCCGCCCCGGTAAGATAGTAGATGCTTTTCCCGGAACAGTCATAAGCCAGGAGCTCTCCCGAAAGTTCAACTTTCCTTTCTTCATTCCCCGTTCCTGTTGAAATGTTTCCCTCTGAAAAGATAAAATAAGGACATCTGCATTTATCATGCCCCCCCGCGTAAAGAACGGAGGGACCAAAAATATTGATTGCCGAAAAAGACAGCAATAAGGAGAGAAGAAGAGATGGTCCCGCAGGTCTAAATTTCATTAAACCTGTCCCGGTAATCACTGTTATAGATCCTGAGGCCGAGCTTATCCTGCTCATTTAAGATCTCTTTGAGTATTCGGGGGGTGGTCAGGGGATTTATTGTCACTGACCTGAGTATCACAATTCTCTGGTAGAAATAGAGAGGAGAATCAATTGTCGTCCGGGAAACAAAGCTGTTGTCCTCATCCCGGGCAGCTTTATGAAGGTCTATGTTCAGGTCATTGAGGACACTGTTTATCTTTCTTATTCTCTCCCTGTTTGCCGGGTCCTTCTTCGTGTCTGTTCCACCCAGCTTCAGCATCAGTGAATTCAGTTTTTCAGAGACCTCCTTGGGAACAAACCTGTAGTTGAATATGAAAAGTTCCGGGTGGTTCATGGGCTCAAAATTGCAGTGCCTTTCAACAATCCCCCTGAGAGAAGATGTCAGCTCAAAGGCATGTTCAAAGATTATCTTGAAACCGTCCCTGCCAAGGATCTTCATGGCCGTCCAGGGTACCAGTGAAGAAAATGGCCGGGACCCCTCTATGGAGAACCTTCCCAGATCAACAGAATCTGTCCTGATGATATAATTGGAAGAGTGTTTGAGGTTCACGAGGTCATGCTTATCTTTAAAGAAAACCATTCCCATGGAAACGGGAGAGTAGAGAAGCTTGTGCGCATCAATTGCGGCGGAATCGGCCCTTTCAATACCCTTGAGCAGATATCTGAAATCGTCAACAAGGAGAACGGCCCCGCCCCACGCGGCATCCACATGATAATAGATATCATT
This sequence comes from Spirochaetota bacterium, assembly GCA_050298055.1. GTDB lineage: Bacteria > Spirochaetota > UBA4802 > UBA4802 > UBA5550 > JBNKTL01. Next base: position 114,497 of record JBNKTL010000004.1, on the reverse strand, counting down.
TTTTCCGGCAATGTTTGCAAGTTCGGTAAGGTTGTCGATATTTCCTGTCTCAGTTGTTCCCGCTATCCCCACCAGGGAGATGATCTTTATCTTCCCGCCACCGGTACTATTCGCTCTCTTAATATCACTTACGGTTTTTTCCACTTCCCGTATATCGATCTTGTCCTTCTGCCCCACATGGATTTTGATGCAGTTTTCATCCCCTATCCCCATGATCCTGGCAATCTTGTCAAATGAATAGTGCCCTCTCCTGGACACCAGGATGACCGCCTTCTTACAGTTGTAATACCGGAATGCCTCATGGAGTCCCGCTTTCCGTATTCCGGGAAATCTCCCTTCAGGGGGGAAGGCCTTGTTTCGCGCAACAAGCATGGCAGTGAGATTTGCCATAGTACCGTCAAGGGTGATGTTGCCCAGTGAGACCTCATGATTCTGAATATTTTCCCTGTAAAAATCCTCACTTTTATTGTATATCAGGCGGTGCATCCATGAAATATATTCACGTTCGACAAAAGTAGATGCTTTTGCCGATTCTATTTTCACCTGGTTCTGGTTCAGTGCGGTAATGATCATCTGTATGAGTATCATAAAATAGGGTATGGCACTGGTCATATGCCCGATGTAATAGGGATTTCCAACCTTTACCGAATGCGCAATGATCTTATTTTTGATTTCTCCCAAAACATCCTTCAGGAGATGAGGGCTCTGGGGTATATGGATATCGGAAAAGAGTTTTTGGAGCTCAGGTATTGAAATCGCACTGTGGATACCGCCTTTGTCCTGAAAAAAGCTGTGGATCAGATCAAGGAGGTCCTGTCCGAACTCAATAAATTTATCCGATGTGTCGGGCATGATAAAGAGCTTTCTCAGGTGGTCCCAATCAGCTTTAACATGCCTTATATTCTCATCATTTCCTTTAACCAGTTTCACAGTTTTTGACCTTTATCTTTTTTAATACAAAAAAAACTAATATGCCGCTTTTTTCAAGTATTTTACTACGATGAAAAAACTGTATGTCCCGAATTCAAATCTGACACCGAGAACAAGAAAGATGTGTAAGAAAGGAGATATGGGGAAAGTGTAAGATTATTAAATATCAGATCTCTGCCTTTTTTCCTTTATAATAATTAAAATCCGGACGAAAATAATAATACCGGCACCCGTCCGGTTAAAGAGCAAATACCTCGATTAAGGGATTAAAAGGGGACAAAAAATTGAAGAAAGATATTAATACATGGGAAACATGGACGTTTCCGGAAGATATCAGGTTTGAAGATGTTTCCTCTTTCAGTGACAGGTTTGAAAAGGAGATGTCGGGTAAAAATATCATTTTTGATCTCACCCAGACAATTAATATGCACTCATCATTTGTGGGATTCTTAATACATGCGAAACACCATCTCATATTAAGAGGGAACATTCTTCTGCTGAGAATCTCCCTAACAGTTGAAAAAATCCTTATATTGCTGAATATCATGGAATATTTCACACCGGATACCAAAACAGAATTTAAAAGAAAATCCGCTTAATTTTACAGGTCTTCTCTCATTTAAATTTAAAAATAAATTGACAAATCCAACAGGGAATTTAATATATAAAAAAATACTAAAATAGATGTAATACTATCGGCAAATGAATATCATATTCTCAGATACACAGATTGACACAATTTCAGAAATGTTAAAATCCATGGCTCATCCTATACGGTTGAAAATTCTCTGCTATCTCATGGAAGGAGAAAAGAATGTTGGAGAAATTGAGACACAGTTTGGATCAACAATTTCCAATATCTCTCAACATCTTACTGTTCTCAGAAAAGCGGATATCATCAGCCGAAGAAAAGAAGCCAACTTCATGTTTTATTCCCTGAAGGATGAACAAATCACAACATTAATGAAAACAATTAAAACCAATTACTGTTCATAAAATATCTTCGTACTACCATTTTAAATACAAAGTTATCAGGATACCCCGGGTATTGCAATTATTTAGATTATGTTCGGCTTGACGAGCAGATATTAAACTGATAACCCTCGCTATGATTAAGAGAAACCTGTTAAAGATTTTCCTTCTCCTTGTATTTACATCTACCGCCATTGAAGCATATACGGCAGAAAGATCCCTGTTATTAACCGGGATGAAGATATTCAGGGATAATGAAATTATTAAGACACTTTCCCTTCCCGAAAGACCTCTCACCGGTTTACCCGCGCAAGAGATCATCAGGAAAATAAGGAAATTTTATATTTCCCGGGGCTACACAATTGTAAAAATTTACGTGAGAGAAAATAACAGGGAAAAACTGTCACTCTATATAGATGAAGGAAATCTTGGAAGGATCGTTTTTCTCAATATTGATACCCTGAAAACACTGAAGTTAAAATACAGGTACAGGCTGAAGGAAGATGTTTTCAATATTAAAAGGGTGGAAAGAATCGTCCGTGAAATCAAAAAGAAAGAAAATTTCCCGGAAGTTAGCTACAGGTTAATTCCATCGGAAAGTTATGATAAATCCTACTTTCAGCTCGATAGAAAACTCAACCTGCCCGTTATCGGAGAAACCCAGCTGCCGTTTTTCAGCAAATACGGGAACCGGTTCCACCTTGAATTTTATATTTCCGGCAAAAAAACTTCACGGGAGAAAAGGAAAAAAGGATATGTGGATTATCACCTCCGTTCCAGTTACACCAATGGACTGATCCCGGGAGTAAGCTATTACAATTATGGTTTATTCGCCCCTGATGACAGGTTTAAAGCAGGCACCTCCGCGGGAATAATGTACGGCCTTGACAGAGAATTTAAAAACCCGCCCCATATGAAGTTCTTCCAGGTTGATGTAAGTTACTATTTTTCCCCTCTATTCCGGAAAATCTTTACACCACATATGTACAGCAATATATACAGATCAAAATCATCACGGGATGACCTGGGAATTCTTACCTATGATTACTGGCTGATACGATCCGTATTTGCCCCGGGAATCACTCTGTTGAAAAGATTTGAGTTATTTACGGGCTCTGGCATTGAGCATAATATTCAGTTTGACAGTTCATACGACGAAGAGAGGACCGGCCAGGTTATTATTGAAGAAGGAGTGCAGAAAATACCCTTTATGGAACTGGGGATGGTTTTAAGCAGAACTCCCTTTGATTACCTGAAACCTTCAAGTCAGAAACTTCAGGCAACATACAGCTACTATTACCGGAACAGAATATTTCATGAAATAAAAATTATGGGAGAATCGGAATTCAGGCTGCCCGGAAAGACAATTTACCAGGTTGTGCCCGAATACAACAGGTTATGGGGTGACGTTCCTTTTTATCATGAAAAAGCCGTAAGCTCAGGGAGTTTTAAAGGTTTCATGAACAGGTCCTATTATTCACGGAATATCGGGTCAGTGGCAAACGAACTGCGGACATCCATACTCAGAGAATATGTCTATATGGGATTGTATCTTGACGGGACTCTTTTCAAGGGATCAGGTTATGATCTTACGGGAAGACAAGCGGGTATTGTTGCGGGTCCGGTGTTGAGGATCATAGTCCTCGATCAGTTTGAAGTTTATATCAGTTACGGGAAGGATTATCTCTTCTCAACCGGTGAATCCGGGTATAACCTCTCCTTCGGTTTAAAGAAAAAATGGTAAACCTGTCAGTTGAATTCTCCTATCATCCTTATCTCGGTTTCAAGTTTTACTTCAAACATCCTGTAGACTGTCTCCTGAATATCCTCAATGAGGCTCTTAATATCGGCTGACGAAGCATTCTCAACATTTACAATAAAGTTTGTATGCATATCCGAAACCATGGCCCCTCCAATCCTTTTACACTTGAGCCCCGCATCATCAATCAACTTCCATGATGAAAATCCTTCGGGATTTTTAAAGACAGAACCTGCTGACGGAAGGTGCAGAGGATGCTTTAATTTTCTCTCCTGAAGAATGGCATCCACCCTCTTTCTTAAATTTTCCCGACTGTTCGTCTTACTGAGATTGAAATATCCGCCGGTAACAATAGAGCCTTTTCCCGCATCAAATGACCTGTAGGAAGACATATCACTCTCTGCGGAAATGCACTTCTCTTCCCCTTTTTCGGATACAATCTTTACACTGTGGAGGATATCAATAAAAGAACCTGTGTCCGTTCCCGCATTCATAATAATTCCACCGCCCATAGATCCGGGGATACCGGCCATAAATTCTATCCCCTTATAGCCTGCTTCAATAACAAAGTCGATAAACTTGTCTTTTGGCACCGACGCATCGGCATATATTATACCGTCATCCCGGATACTCAAGGTACTGCTTACAAGAGAATCATCGCTTATCCTCAGTACAATACCCCGTATTCCCTTGTCACCGACAAGAAGGTTTGAGCCTCCGCCAATGACCGTAACGGGGACCCTCTCTTCCCATGCCGCCTTGATTATTTTTGAAATATTCTCCCTCTTTTCAGGATAGATAAGGATATCGGCATTCCCCCCGCATTTAAACGTCGTGTAATTCTTCAACGGTTCATTGAATCTTGCAGTTCCCAGACTTCCCAGGTGGTCCACAAGTTCTTCGGAATACTTAATTTCAGTTATCATATTAATAATCTCATTATTCAACGCGACTACTCAGCTATTAAATATAGTATTTTTTTCATCAATTTTCTGTCAATAATAATCAGGTAATATTTTCTTATTAAATCCCCCCTCTCCCCCTTTAATAAAGGGGGGCTCTTGCCGCAATCTTTCCCCCTTTAATAAAGGGGGAGCCGAAGGCCGGGGGATTTTAAAGTTCAGATTATTATTATTTCCAGGAATCTGTATATTTTTATCCATATAATTGAACAGTCATTATAACACTAAGTATTGACAAAAAATAAGTATTATTTTATAAAAAATTAGCCGAAATTCAGAGAAAGAGAAGTATCTATATAATATTATGAAAAAGGGAATCAAGAGAGATATTATACCTGACCTTACGGAATTCACGGATGAAGAGGGCAAGAAATGGATACAGACATCCGCCGATGACCTCTTCTCCATGAAGGAACTCAACGAGATCCTTGAATCTATTGAGAAAGAGAAGGACAAAGACGAAGTTGTTCTTGCCAGAATAGATTTCCAGAAAGTCAACAGGGAATACTATGATGCTGCCATATCACTTCAGGCAAAACTCAGGAAACAGACCGTGTTACTCAGAAAACTCGCGGAAGAATCAAAAAAAACCATCGAGAGAAAAAATATAAAACTGAAAGAACTCATTGAATATATAAAAAAGCTCCACATGTTCATCGCCTATATCAACGCAAACCAGGAGAGGCTCGACGAAATAGAAATCCCCGCCGATATTACATTCAGGCCGGCAGCAGAGACCGAGGATATCGTAGAGTCTGTTTATGAAGAAGTAGAAGAAGTCGTCCTCCCCAATGAATAGAAAACCGCAATCCCCGACCTTAAAAAATATTTGACAACAGTGCGGATAACTTTTGACTGGATGGCGTGACCCTGAAAATATACAACACACTTACCGGAACCGTTGACAGGCTTATACCCGGCGGCATTGAGAAAGAGAAAATTGAAGATTACCCCCCGGTAACCATATACTCATGCGGTCCCACCGTGTACAGTTACGCGCATATCGGCAACTTCCGGACTTTCGTATTTAATGATTTTCTCAGGAGATACCTGAAATTCAGGGGCTTCCGTGTTGACCATGCCATGAATATTACCGATGTGGATGACAAGACAATCGCCGGGGCCAGGGAAGAAAAGATATCCCTCAGGGAGTATACTACAAAATATTCCGATATATTCATGGAGAACTGCAACGACCTGAACATCCAGCGGACAGAACACACACCCCGGGCAACCGATTCAATTGAGGCAATGTCCGATATTATCCGGAAACTTGACGAAAAGGGTATCGTCTACGAGAAGGACGGGTCTCTCTATTTCAGTATTTCAAAATTTGATGACTACGGGAAACTGAGCAGGCTTGATAAAAGGGAAATAAAGACAGGACTCCGTTACGATACGGACGAATACGAAAAGGATGACATTAGGGACTTCGCCCTCTGGAAAGCGGAGAGTGACAGAGACGTATCGTGGGAAATATCAGAGGGGCGCGGAAGACCGGGCTGGCATATTGAATGCTCCGCCATGGTACGGCAGATATTCGGGACAACAATCGATATCCATACGGGAGGTGTGGACCTCATTTTTCCCCACCATGAAAATGAAATTGCCCAGAGTGAAGCCGCGTACGGGGAACAGTTTGTCAGGCACTGGATACATATTGAACATCTTCTTGTAGATGGAGCGAAGATGTCAAAATCAAAAGGGAATTTCTATACCCTCAGGGACCTGTTCCAAAAGGGTTACCCGGCACGATCTATCAGGTACCTCCTGCTCTCCGCCCACTATAAAAAGCAGCTCAACTTCACACTCCAGGGGCTGGAACAGGCCGGCCACGCCCTTTCGAGAATTGACAACCTGGTGGTCCGTCTCAGGGACAACAGGTCAACAGCCGGAGACAACCCGGAACTGGAAAAAATCATCGAAGACTTTAACCGGAGCTTTGTGGAGACAGTGGACAATGACCTGAATATTTCGGGGGGACTGGGGATACTCTTCGACTTTGTTCACAGCATAAACTCTCTCATTTCGGAGGATAAACTCTCTCCCGGTGACAGCAGCCGGATCATTGATGAACTGAACCGGATTGATTCTGTTTTCGGATTTATCTTCTTCCCGGGAAAAGAAACCGGTGAAGTTGACGAGAAGAGAATAGAAGACCTGGTCCGGGAGAGGCGTGACGCGAAAAAGGCAAAGGACTTCGCCAGGGCGGATGAGATACGGGAGATGCTCCTTGCGGAAGGAATTGTTCTTGAGGACACAAAAGACGGTACACGGTGGATAAAAAAGAAATAATCTACGGGCGGAACCCCGTTCTTGAATACATCAGGAGCGCGGTATCCGGGAAAAACCTGGAGCTCTTTATAAACAGGAATGCCCACGGAAAAATTATCCGGACAATAGTCAGCGAAGCAAAGAACAGGGGAATAAAGATAAGCTACCCTGAGAAGAAATTTTTTTCTGAAATCGGGAGTTCATCGGTCCACCAGGGAGTCGCCCTGGCAGGTACGGGAAAAACCGGTGGTACCGGCGGAGATGAAGGGAAGGAAGATATTGATACACTTCTCAGGAAAACGGCTGATAACAAAGGCGTTCTCGTGTTCCTCGATCAGCTCACGGACCCTCACAACGTGGGGTCCATCATAAGGAGCGCCGAGGCCCTGGGCTGCGACGGGATCATGATAACAAAATCCCACTCACCCGGCATTACTCCCACCGTGGTTAAATCCTCAGCAGGCGCTACCGCGTACATCCCTGTTCTTACGGTAAACAACACAACAGGTTTTCTCAGCAGGGCAAAGGAAGCCGGGTTCTGGCTGGCAGGAACATCGGGGGACGGGGACACCCCCCCCTCAGGAGCAGCCGGATACAGGCCCCTCATCATAGTCATCGGAAGCGAAGAAAAGGGCATGAGACGGATAGTAAAAGAGGAGTGTGATATGATCGTCTCCGTTAAACTCCCCGGAAAGATATCCTCACTTAACGCGTCCGTGGCTGCGGGAATCATTATCCATGAAATACTCAAAAAACCGGTTTGAGAGGGAGCATTCATTATAAATACTAAAATTAATTTATAGAGGTTCCCATAAAAATAAATTGCATAAATAACTAATTTGCTGTATACTTAAACAACATTAAAGAGAAAAGGAAACCTCTGCACATTGCTCCTTTACTTCTCAAAGAGAGTTAAATGGAAAAAAAATTAACACCGGAAGTCAACAGGAAGAGAAAAAACAGGTTATTTATCATCTGTTTTTCTGTTTTAACCGGTTATATAATCTCACTGATCGCCACTCTCTCAGCGAAAATCCTTAATCTTACAAGCATAAGCTACAGACAAATCATTTATCTCTACATAGTGGTCATCTCAGGCACAATAATTTTTATTTTCATGGCTCACCTGAAGTCCCAGATCACAGAAAGGTTTATCAGGCTCATCTATTTTCTCCAGCTGGGGCTTTTTTTTATCATGTATACTTTCTGGATATACAGCCTTCATGAAATCAGAATACTGGGTCTCATCTTTGCGCTGGTGGCCCTGACATTTGTCCTTTCATTTTCCATGCTCTGGCAGACAGCAGTATTGTCTCTTGGAGCATCCTTGATACAGGCTTCTGTTTCATATTATGCCATTGTTTACGGGAGGCAGTCAGGATTTTTAAAGAACGAATTTTTCTTTATTGCGTGTTTTTTCCCCTCCTTTCTTGCAATTATCTTTATTTCTCAAAAAGCAACCCAGAAACAGGAGACGGTAAAATCGGCAAAGAAAACCCTTGAAAAGATGAACCGGGACCTTTTACAGGTCAATTCAAAACTCGAAGCATTTCATGAATCTGCCGTAGTAGACATGGAGCTTGCTTCAAATGTCCAGTCTTCAATATTCCCCGGCATCCCCAAAGACTCCTCCGGATGGGACATTGCATTGACATTCAAACCCCTTATGGGTCTTTCCGGTGATTTTTACGACTTTTACTATAACGGAGAAAAGCTCAGCGGGCTGTCACTCTTTGACGTCTCGGGCCACGGTGTATCCTCGGGGCTTATTACCATGTTTGCCAAACCCATGATTTACAGGATCTTCAGGAGAATGAACAGCATTCAGCTGGGTGCGGCATTAAGCAGGATCAATGATATGATGTTTGATGAGATTGGAGATCTCGACAATTATATTACCGGCCTGATCCTCAGGTTGAATGGCAACAGGGTAGAATACGCCAACGCCGGGCATCCCGATCTTCTGTATAAAAAGCAGGGCAGCGACAGTGTTAAAATTCTGGCTATAGACGAGGAATCGGTAAAAGGAAAACCCCTGGGAATCTTTAACAAGGGAATATACTACAGCACGGTAAGTTTTGATATTGAAAAAGACGACATTCTCTTTGCATATTCAGATTGTTTAATCGAGAGCATGAACAGTCAGAATGAATTCTACGGCCTGAACCGCCTGATTAATTCATTGAACAGCGCGAAAGGCGAAACGTCCCATGAAATACTGGACCATATACTGAAAAATTTTTACTCATTTATTGACAGGGACCTGCTGAATGACGACCTTACGATTATTGTGGCACGGAAGCTTACATAAATCGATTTTAGCTGTATTATTTCCACAAATCTTAACAAAGATTTAAGAAATGATTCAGGTTATTGAATTGTTACTGATTTTATTACACCTCATAAAAAGTACTTGCCTAATACAATGCCGGATTATTCCCTGATTCAAAATAGTAACGACTCAATCTTAGTATAAGAATCATGTTTACGGGGAAATAGTATTATTTATAATAATACGTAAATTGTCATCACTCAACTGAGTAATTACAAATGTTAAGAAACTTAAACAAAGAGGACCGGGACCGGAGATGGACCTAGACCATATAAGAAACTTTTCCATAATTGCCCATATCGACCACGGAAAATCCACCCTTGCCGACAGGATCATAGAAAAATGCAGTCTCCTCACTTCCCGTGAACAGAAGGACCAGATCCTCGACACAATGGACCTTGAGAGGGAAAGAGGGATAACCATCAAATCAAATGCCATTACACTGAACTATAAATCAAAAAGCGGTGAGGATTATATCTTCAACCTCATCGACACACCGGGACATGTGGATTTTACATACGAGGTCTCCCGGGCCCTGACGTCCTGTGACGGGGTACTCCTCCTTGTTGATGCCTCCCAGGGTGTTGAGGCCCAGACTATTGCCAACTTCTATCTCGCCCTTGACAATGACCTGGAAATCCTCCCCGTGATAAACAAAATAGATATGCCCAGCGCCGATATTAAAATGACAGAGGAGAGCATCGATAAAAGCCTGGGACTGGACCCGGAAATCGCCGTACATACCTCGGCAAAACTGGGGACCGGGGTTGATGAACTTCTTGAAAAGATAATCGAAATTATCCCTCCGCCCCGGGGCAGCAAAGAGGGCCCCCTGAAGGCCCTTATCTTTGACTCGTTTTTCGACCAGTACCTTGGCGCTATTATCAAGGTCAGGATCTTTGACGGCTGCGTGAAAAAAAATGACGTCATAAAGATGATGTCAACGGGGAAGGAGTTCACCGTTACGGACGTGGGAGTGTTCCGGATAGATCTTGAAAAGAGGGAGTCTCTTGAACCGGGAGACGTGGGCTACATTGTAGCGGGAATAAAATCGGTTGTTGACACAAAGATCGGCGACACGGTCACCCTTGCCTCCCGTCCCACTCCTGAACCCCTGAAGGGATTCAAGGAAGCCAAGTCAATGGTTTTTTCCGGGCTCTACCCCATGTACAGCGATGATTACGAAGACCTGAAAGAGGCCCTCTACAAACTCCGGTTAAACGATGCCTCCCTCCTCTTTGAACCGGAGAACTCATACGCCCTGGGGTTCGGGTTCAGGTGCGGATATCTTGGCCTTCTCCACATGGAGATTGTCCAGGAGAGGCTTGAACGGGAATTCGACCTCTCCCTTGTCACCACATCCCCCAGCGTTGAATATCATGTGATAAAGCTCAACGGGGAAACCCTTGTCATCGACAACCCGGTGAACATGCCCGATCCCGGGACGATCGAGAGGATCGAGGAACCCTATGTGACAGCCGCCATTGTCACTCCCAGTGATTATATCGGGAACATCATGCAGGTTGTCACGGAGAGCAGGGGGATCCATCTCAACATGGAGTATATTGACACCCGGAGGGTTCAGCTCACCTACGAGATACCCCTTGCCGAGATCGTCTTCAACTTCTATGATAAGCTCAAGTCCATGACACGGGGCTACGCCTCCTTCGACTACGAGATCAAGGACTTCAGGCCGGGGAAGATGGTCAAGGTGGATATCCTGGTCAACGGCGAACCGGTGGACGCCCTCTCCTTTATCGTACACGATGAGAAGGCGTACCAGCGGGGCAAGGACATCATCAAAAAACTCAAGGACATTATACCCCGCCACCAGTTCAAGATCCCCCTCCAGGCGGCAATCGGCGCCAAGATCATCGCCCGGGAGAACATCTCGGCCATGAGAAAGGATGTTACGGCCAAGTGCTACGGCGGTGACATCACCCGGAAAAGGAAACTTTTAGAAAAGCAGAAAGAGGGAAAGAAGCGGATGAAGATGGTGGGTTCCGTGGAACTGCCCCAGGAAGCATTCTTAAGTATATTGAAGATCGACTGATGGCCGCCACGGAAGCCGAAATTATCCGGCAGTCGGAAGACTTTGCCAGGAACAGGATGAAGAAGTATCACTCCAGCCACGGCTGGGACCATGTTGAGCGGGTCATAAAGACGGCTGATATCATCGCGGAGACAGAAGGGGGTGCCGACAGGTTTATCGTAAAGGTGGCCGCCATCCTCCACGATGTGGCCCGGGAAGATGAAAACACGGAAAACGGCAGGCTCTGTCACGCGGAGCTGGGAAGCAGGATAGCCGCAGAGTTCCTGGAAGGGATCGGCCTCCACCGGGAAAGGATCGAAAAAATATCCCACTGCATCCTCACGCACCGGTACAGGAACAGCCACCCGCCGGAAACAATTGAAGCCCGGATACTCTACGATGCCGACAAGCTCGACTCAATCGGCGCAACAGGTATCGGCAGGGCCTTCCTCTTTTCCGGGGAGATCGGTGCGCGGCTCCACAACAGCACAGAAAACATCCACGCGACCGAGGCTTACAGCCGGGAAGACTCGGCATACAGGGAGTATATGTTCAAGCTGAGACATATTAAAGACAAGATGCTTACGGACCACGGGAAAAAACTGGCTGAGGAAAGGCACAGGTTCATGGAGACCTTTTTCAGCAGGCTGAAAGACGAAATGGAGGGAAAGATCTGAAGCGGAAAATGATCACACCACCTCTCCCAGCCTCTCATCTGCCAGCACCACCGAGGTCTCAACCTGCCTTTCGGGGATGGGCCAGTACCTTCTGAGGAGGATGTCCTTCTCCCTGTCACTCACCTTCCTGAACCCGAACTTCTTATAGAAGTCAATGGCCCAGACCGCGTCCGCCCAGGTCCCTATGAGTACGGGCTTCTCTGTCTTTTTCAGAAGCTCCCCCAGGAGCCTGCCGCCGATCCCCTTCCGCCTCCGTTCGGTCCTCACATAGGCGTGCCTGATGAGGGTCACATCCTTAACGTCCTGTATCCCCATGACTCCCATGAGCCAATCACCCTCAGAGTATCCCCAGAACTCCACCCCGCTCCGGATCTCCCGGCGCAGTTCCTCCTCGGACATGTAAGGGTCCTTCCACATGTCTTCGGGGATTACTCCTTTATATGCGGAGGCTGCATTATTAATAATGGCATGGATTTCATAAAAGTCTTTCTCTTCGCAGGGACTGATCATTGTTTCCTTTGCTAAACTCTTTATTCTTAAGAAGCTACAGGATGCACTTTAATATTTTTTTATAAAAGAGAAAAGGACTTTCTGTTTTTTCGGGGAATAAATTTTTACCATAATGAGATGCCTCACCCCGCCTTCGAGGAGCGTTGATGCCCCTTTACACTCTTCCAGGTCCGGGTCCCCCGGACAAAAATCCCCTTGTGGGTGATAACCCGTGAAAAATCATTTATTCATTGAAAAAAAAACCTGCCGGCATTAATTGACATTAATTATAGTCAGAGAGTTAAATAGCTACCAAAAGAAAATGATCAAAGCAATAAACCTTTCAAAATCATTCGGAAATCAGGGACTTTTTGATGACACCGGTTTCCAGATAAACAGGGGAGAAAAAATCGGCCTCACCGGGAGAAACGGCCACGGGAAGTCGACCCTTTTTAGAATAATAACCGGCAGCGACCATCCCGATTCCGGCGAGATCGTTATCCCCGGGGATTACAGGATAGGCTATCTGAAACAGGAGATCCGGTTTTCCGGGAAGACAGTCCTTGAAGAGGGATGCCGGGAACTCCCGGAGTGGCAGAAAGACGACTCCTGGCGGATAGAGAAGATCCTCTTTGGGCTGGGATTCACCTCGGAAGACCTGGAAAGGGACCCCCATGAACTCTCCGGGGGATACCAGATAAGGCTCAACCTGGGAAAGGTCCTGGGGTCAGAGCCGGATATGCTCCTCCTGGACGAGCCAACAAACTTTCTGGATATCCTCTCAATAAGGTGGCTCAAGAACTTCCTGAAAAAGTGGGAGAGGGAGATGATACTGATCACCCACGACAGGGGATTCATGGACTCTGTGGTGACCCATATCCTGGGTATACACAGAAAGAAGATAAGAAAAATAACCGGTACCACGGAAAAGCTCTACGAGCAGCTTGCCAGGGAAGAGGAGATACATGAGAAAACCCGGCTCAACGATGAGAAGAAAAGAAAGGAGGCGGAGATTTTCATAAACAGGTTCAGGGCCAAGGCACGTCTTGCCGGCCTCGTTCAGTCACGGATAAAAGCCCTTGAGAAAAAGGAGCACCTGGAAAAGCTTGAAAGCATCAAGAACCTGGAGTTCTCCTTCGCCTACAGGGACTTCAATGCCAGAACCGTAATGAGTGGCGGGGAAATCACCTTTTCATATGAGAAGGACACTCCCCCTCTCATAAAAGACCTGAACATAACCGTGGGAAAGCATGACAGGATATGCGTAATCGGGAAAAACGGCAGGGGGAAGACCACGCTGCTGAGGCTCCTTGCCGGAGAGCTCTCACCCCTGAAAGGGAACATCCACACACACTCCAACACATCCATGGGATACTACGCGCAGACCAATACGGAAAAACTGAACCATTCACTGACAATCGAAGAGGAGATAATGCAGACCGGGGCCCCCAGGCAGCAGGCACGAAATATCGCGGGGGCCATGATGTTTGAGGGCGATGATGCGCTGAAGAAGATCTCGGTACTTTCAGGAGGGGAAAAATGCAGGGTCCTCCTGGGCAAGCTCCTTGCATCTCCGTCAAATCTCCTGCTCCTGGACGAGCCCACAAACCACCTGGACATGGAATCATGCGACGCTTTCCTTGCCGCCATAGATGACTTTCCCGGTGCCGTCATCATTGTAACGCATAACGAGATGTTTCTCAACTCCCTTGCGGAGAGGTTTATCGTGTTCCGGGACGAAGAGACAATACTTTTCGAAGGGGCATATAGCGACTTTCTGAACAGGGTGGGATGGGAGAGTGAAAAACTGAAACCATCCGGTCAACCGGAACCGGTTGATGAGAGAAGAGGGAACATCAGCAAAAAGGACCTGAGAAAGCAGAGGGCCCATGTCCTCAGCAGGAAGTCCGGGGAACTCAAGCCCGTTGAAGAAAAGATCGCAAAAGTTGAATATGACATTGAAAAGAACGAAACAACGCTGGACAGCCTCAACAACAGGATGATAGAACTTTCTTCATCAGGGGACGGGAAAAAGATAAGTGAACTCTCAAAGAAGATACATGAAACAGGAAACACCATCAACCGGCTCTACACTGAACTGGAAGAACTTACCGACCTGCAGGAAAACCTTAACAGCAAATTCAACGATGAATTGAGACTTCTCGAAGATAACCTGCCATAAAAAAGACAGGTCTCCCCCTCCCGGGGAATTTATTAAATATATAAAAAATTCGTATACAAAATATAAATGATTAAATTATCTGGATAAAACGATCAAATTATTTTAGAGAGAATGATCACAAAGAACCAGTAATGGGAAAAAAATAAAAAAATTTTTTATGTAAATTGTACCTGTATAAAAAGACGTTTTTTCAAAAAATAGAGAAAAATAAATAAAGCTGCCATCTCCCTGTCACAGCAAGCAACGGGGAGTCATGGATAATATTAATCAAACAACCGGGTAGTCATGGATGAACATGTACATATTGATGTAATGACGGAAAAAGAAAAGCAGGTTGATTCCGGGAAGGTCACGGCTCTTCTGATAATAAGCAGTGCCTGTACTCTGGCAGGACTTGGATGGGGCGGTATCTATGTTTACTTCGGCCTTTATACGGCCATGTACCTTCCCTGGATATTTTCGGCTGTTGTGGGCCTTGCGCTTCTCTTCTACTATTTCTTCAAGACCTACAGGGTCCTTCTCATTGTCCAGCTTACCATGATACTGATAATACCGGTGCTGCTCCAGTGGGTACTGGGAGGGTTTTATAAGAGCGGTTCGGTCATGCTCTGGTCTCTCATGGCGCCATTCGGTTCAATAATTCTTCAAAGCGCCAGGGGCTCCATCTTCTGGATATTTACTTATTTAACATTAGTCATCGTTTCACTTGTCTCTGACAGCTATTTCAGTTCACTGGCACTGGACCGGGTATCACACGGAGCCACAACATTCTTCTTCGGCATGAATATTATCGCCGTATCCATGGTTACCTTCATTGCCATCTACTACTACATGAAAGTCCTCAATAAAGAGAAGGAGAAGAGGGAAATTTACAGCAGGGACCTGGACCTCAATGTGGACCGTATTCTCAATTCAATTGAAACTGTGGCCTCCGGTGACCTCACTGCCTCAATCAATGAGACAAGCAGTGACGAAACAATCATGAGACTCTTTACCGGGTATAACAGCGCAACCGGAATGCTGAAAGACTCCTTCACGGAATTGAGAGAGAGCGCGGGATATGTGTCAAACTCCATCGTGCATATCGGCGAATCCATAAATAAACTTAGTTCAGATATTACCAAGCACTCTTCACAGATAAATGATATTGAAAACTACATCGCGAAAATCGAAAAAGAGATCCTTGAAAGCTCCGGTTCCATACGGGAGAGCTCTGATAATTCAGTTAAGAACGTCCGGCTCGCGTCGGAAGGCGGTGAAATAATTGCCGAAACAGTTGATAAAATCGAAGAGATATCCCGGGAGATGGTAAAAGCGGGAGACATTATAACCCGGCTTGAAAAGGACAGCATCGAGATCGACCATATTATCGGCGCCATTAACGATATTGCCGACCAGACAAGTCTCCTCTCTCTGAATGCCTCGATTGAGGCGGCACGGGCCGGTGAGCACGGGCACGGTTTTGCCGTGGTCGCGTCTGAGATCGGGAAGCTCACCGATCTGACAACCAGTTCTACCAAGGAAATATCCGCAAAGCTCAACGAGATACAGGAGAAATCAAAACATGCCGCCGAGATTGTAAAGAAGAGCAACCTCCTCATGAATGACGGCCTCACATCGGCGCAGCAGATCGGCGTTTCAATTAAGGAGATCATCTCTATCTCAAACACGGTCAATGAGATCATTGAAGACCTTCACCGGAAGAGCAATGAACAGACCGGTGACATAAAGGAAATATCAAAAAACATCATATCCCTCCTCAGCGAGATAAAGATGTTCCTCAATGATCTTAACAAGATCAATGAATACTCGGCAACCATGACAGGAATAGCCCATGGCATGGAGAAGTCCCTGGAGAAGTTCAAGCTGGAATAGATATTTTAGAATAACTTAAAGTCTGTCTTAAGGTCCAGAGAAGTGACAAAGAGTGACTCGGTAAACTTCTTATCCTCTTCAAACAGGTAATAGTGATAGTACTTATGTTTGAAGGAAAGATCTATCAATGTTGTCACTTTTAGCGAAAGCTTGTTTTCGATCTCACCCCTGAGATAACCCTGGTCCTGCATGATCCTCTCCGCGGAACTGAACGAAACAAAAGAATCCAGGCTGAGCGAATAAGAAAACATCTTGAGAAAATCATATTTCACGGTCAGCAGGGCCTCAAAACCGTATATGGCAGGTTCACGTTCATCATGGATATGTTTTTCAAAACCGATACCGATCTTTCCGGTTATAAAACCGCTCTCGATGTTTCCTCCCACGGTCTCCCTCATAATGGTGGGCCTCTTCCCCTCGTCCCGTGATACAACCGAATCAGCCTGCAGTTTATGATAGGGATGAATAAGCCATCCTAAGTTAAGGCTGTAGAGAAAAGTCCCCCGGAGGAGGTTATTTATATATTCCTCTCCCTCTTTTACATAATGGATATAGGGTGTAAGCACAAACCTGTGATACCTGTTATAAAGGGTAAAGTCAATCCTGTCCTCAACTCCCCATCTCTCATAAGACTCCCCGGACTGGCCCGTGGGCGGGTCAATCCTGTCCCTGTTCCTGATTGTGCTCCTCTGGAAAAAGTTTGAGAGCAGAACATCAACGGTCATCCGGAACCTGTTGTCAATGTAGCCGAAATCTTTTTTGAGCAGGGCCCTCTTACCCTTAAGGTCCGAAACCACAATCTCGGCAAGGTTTTTCCAGGTGTTTGTATACTCTATTTTTCTGCCGAGCTCCTTCTCCATCATCTCGAAAACCGGCTGGGTCGCGGAAACCCTGTAGAGCCTCTCCGGGCTAATATCGTACCCCTGTACCTTTTTCTCTTTAATGCCTGTTGTGATCATCCTCTCCAGAAACGGTTTTATTTTGAGCACCTCGCTTCCGCTCAGGGTAAAGACAAACACAGGGTAAATATCATTAATGGCGGCAAGGATACTCGACTCACTGACGGAATCCGCGCCTGTAAATGATGTTACGGAGTCCCTCATGAGAACAGCGATCTCCGTGTTAAAGATGTCCCTCATGAGGTGTGAGGCAAGAGTGCCGTTGAGCCTGATGACCCTCCCCTCTGCAACTGCAATTATTTTCCCTGTTTTCTGCAGGTAGTGTTCCTTCCACCGGGTGATCCTGCTTATGAACTCGCGGTAGCTTTTGCTCTCTGTCTTATGGTAGACTGACCTGAAGAACCGGAAGTTTTTCACTTCAATTTTCCCGTCCATATTGAGGTCCAGGAGATAGTAGCCCGATCCCCTGTAAGCGCCTATGAGGGAACGGGAATCCGCCGCATCCATCCTCATGATCCTTTCATCGAAAATCCCTCTCCTCCTGTCCGCGCCGCTTATGACAAGATCGATCTCTTTAAACCTGTTCAGGAGAGCAAGATTTGTTTTGTCATCAAGGCCCGACAGGAGAACAACGTATTCAATACCGGCTTTTTTAATATCCCCCAGCGCCCTGTTCAATATATCCTGCTCATCACCAAGCTCAACTTCATAGAGGTTTTTCTCCGCTATGTCTACGAAGATCTTTCTGGATGAGAGGCCGATAAACGCGATCCGGAGGTTCTTCCTTTTTACCAGGCGATAGGGGAGAAAGATATTTTTCCCTTTCTGCAAAAGGTTCCCCGATACAAGCCGGGTACTGCTCCCCTTCCGGAGAAATTCAAGGGTGTTGGTCCCCAGCATCAGGTCGGAAGAGGAGACAAGGGTCAGGTCGCAGCCGGTATACTTAAAAAAGTCCATCATGGCTGACCCGAAGCTGTACTTTGCGATAACACCGGGATAGAAGGCGTTCCCCAGGTCGATATAAATATCGGCCCCCTTCTTTTTTTCCGAAATCACCGACTGCCCGGTGAGAATGACCGGATCATTTTTTTCCTGGTTTTCAGCGGACGGCGAGAAAGCCCCGGAGAGATTTGACGTGATAACGATCCTGAGAGAAGTACCGGCAAATGCGCTTCCCGTGGAAAAAAAAGAGATAAAAAGAATTGTACTGATAAACCTGTACTTATTCACGTAAATCTTTTTATCTCCTCTTCATTTCCGGCCTTTTTTCCCGGTCCGGGTCTCTCCTTCACCGTTACTTTTCTTTTTCCGGGATTTTTTTCTTCTCAATCTTTTCATTCAGGGACGTGAGCTTTTCAATCTCTCTGCTTTTTTCCTCAAGCTTCTTCCTGAGATTGTCCAGCACGGTTTTCATCATGCTGTTTTTTTCGAGACACTCTTTAATGGTCCTGTCCTTCTCCCCTGTTTCGGATTTCTGCTTTTCCAGGAGCTTCCCCAGTTCCTTGATACTTATTTCAAGGGAGAGTATTTTCTCATCGTTTACGTTTATGGTCTTCTTCAGCTCCTCGATCTTTTTCGAAAGATCAAATTCCTTCTGAGCAGACTCCTTTGTGAGCTTCTCAATATCCCCCGCGTACATCCGCTCCCTTGTCCGTAAGAGGTCATTGAGTTCATTCACTTTTTTCGTAAAGGTCTCTTCAATATTCCTGTTCAGTTCCGTAAGTTCTTTGATCTTTTCATTGCTCTTCTTTTCCAGTATGGCATTTTTTTCCCGGATATTTTCATATTTCTTTGTCCAGAGATTCAGGTCATTTTTATATTTACTCCTCAGTGAAGTCATATTGGAATCGAGACTCCTTATCTTCGCGTCCTTCTGCTTGAGGTCCTTTTTGAAGATTATGTTCTCTTCCTCCAGGATATTGTTCCTCCGCTCAATAAGAAGGATCCTCTTCCGGATAACATGGTTCTCCGACTTAAGCTTCTCGATCTCCTTTCCGTTCTTATTTCCATTCAGGGTGGCGCAGGAGATGAGGCCTGTGAGAGTTCCGATAATTATAACTTTTAAAATATTCAGAGTAAGATTTTTCCCACCACGAAGATCACGAAGTGCACAAAGAAGGAATTTAAAGAGAGATTTTCGCTGTTTATTCAATAAAATCATAATGATCTATTAAGATGCTAGCTCTTTTATTTTTTTTAACTACTCAGCTATATGGCAAAATATGTATATATAATAAAAAACCAATAATATGTGCCCGCCGCCGAAGGCGGCGGGCACATATCAGGTATATTTTGTTTATTAGTTCATCTTATTTCATATATAGCTGAGTAGTTACTATTTTTTTATAAATACTGAAATATTGACATATAAAAAGCCGCTTTTAATTTGCAATCATAAAATTAATAGAGTGTCACTGAAAATCCGGACCCGTGATTATTGGAATATTAAGATATTTCGAACCTGGAGTTCGACATATCTTAAAGTACAAGTTCGAAATCCCAAGGAAGAATATATTTCCGGAACCTCTCTTAAAAACAATACCTCTTGACATATTTTATGCATAAAATGTAAAAGTGATTATTAAAAAGACACCCTTTGATAAAATTAATTTACGAATTTTTGCATGAATAAAAATATATCCGGCCCAATGAAAAACACTTTACTCTCCTTTTCTCTCCTCTTTCTTTTATCCACCGGCTGCTATTCAAAACCGGAGAGGAAGGCGATTCTCTCCTTTACCGGGGACATAATCATGCATATGCCGGTGAGGACCGCGGCACGGCACCACGAAAAAAAATCGAAAGAAAAAAAATGTACCCTGAACAACAGGGGATACGACTTTCTCTTTGAAAAAACCTCCGCGTACCTGAAGAGCTCGGACATCACCGTGGGCAATATGGAGTTCCCCGTATCCCCCCCCTTTAAAAGCGTTCCCTGGATATTCAACTGTTACCCGGACGTGATACCCGCCATGCAGAAGGGAGGGTTCAGCATGATGTTCATCGCGAACAACCACATCCTCGACCAGGGCGACAGGGGAGTCAGGAGCACATTGGAGCACCTGAAGAAATACAGCATGAGCTATCTCGGTGTTGATTCAACCGAAAAAGCCGCCAGGCAGGGAGTTGTGAAGGAGATCAACGGGATCAGGTTTGGATTCATCGGATATACCGGTGTATTAAACTACAGGATCCCTAAAAAGCAGAACGGTTATTACATAAACAATTTCTATTCCGGAAAAAAAATTCTGGAGGATATCCAAAATATCAGGAAGCGGTGTGATTACCTGGTGATGGTTTTACACACCGGGAAAGAGTACTCCCCTGTCCCCCTGGAAAAGGACAGGGCCCTGATCAGGAAATACGTGGAAGCAGGTGTGGACCTGGTCATCAGGCACCATCCCCATATCCTTCAACCGGTTGAAAAAATCGCACGGAAAGACGGCAGGGCAGCTTATATCTTCTACAGTCTGGGGAACTTCATATCCAACCAGAGCAGCAGTGTGAGGATAGGGGGAAAGAATCTCCGGGCCAGTACTCGTGACTCTGTGGTGGTAACGGCGGTCCTTACAAAAAAGGAGAAAAAAATTATACCGGGATTCAGGTTGCTGCCCATTACCACGGTAAATATCAGGAGCGACCGAAAAGGAAAACGGGTGATACAGACAGTCCCCCTCTTTGATGAAATTGAAAGGCTTAAGGAGAAGCTGAAAAAATCCAAAGGCAGAAGGAAGATTCAGATTGAGAAAAAAGTAAAAATCCTTTTAGCCAGGGTGTCATCGATAAAAAAAGTCCTCTTCAGAAACGGCGGGTTCCCGGAGATAAAGATCATTGAAGGGGAGACCGGGGGTAATCCTCTCACAGATTGATCCGGTACTTCTTTTCACCTGACTGTTTAGTAAAACAATACACAAAAAAAAGTTCTCAGGACCTTTTCAGAAAAGGATACGGTGTTACTTTGGGAATGTCATCTATTTTTTTATTTTAGACTTTCCGCTGATACGAACGTAATAAGGAAAAAAATCCCTGATATACACAGATACTTTTTCATAAAGCCCCCCGGCATCTTCGTTGAGGCTCTAGATAATGACGACATGCCTGCCGGGAGAAAAATACGTGTGGGATTACCGTTACCAGCGGGAAAAACTCAACTATTTTTAAACATTTTATAAATTATTTGACATATATTATGTATTGTATATATTAGCAATTATAGTGCTTATAATAAGTGATACATATGGGATTTAAATTAAAACCTTACTATTATTCTCGTTATGACGGTTTTTTCTTATTTTCTGAACATATGCACACATAGTTCTATATAATCGTTTTAACCAGTTCCGCCGTGGCCTCGATCTCACGGACCAGTTCCACGGAAAGGAGGCTCTCTTTATCCATAGCCCGTACTGAATTGTTCAACCGGATCAGAGTCCTGTAACACTTATCCTCAAACAGGTGTGGACCTGGTCATCAGGCACCATCCCCATATCCTTCAACCGGTGGAGAAAATCGCAGGGAAAGACGGCAGGGCAGCTTATATCTTCTACAGCCTGGGGAATTTCATATCCAACCATGGAAATAATTTTATTTCATAAATCAGCCTTTCTGTTTTGACTTTGAGGTATTCTTTGGAGGATTTATAATGTCCTTGATCTTCCATTTTTTTTCAACTTTCAATAATTTGATTTTTTCTCCCGGTTTTACCGGAATAAAGGACATTGCACGCTCAGAGAATGCAGTAATTGAAAGTGCGGGGTTTACACCAAGATTTTCAGGTATCTGGGAACCGTCATTGACCAGAAAGTTATGATAACCCTTTATCCTGTTTTGCTCATCAATTACTCCCGATTCAGATGTACGGCCTATTGAACAGCCTCCCATAATATGGGCTGTAATCGGAGCGTTCATATACACCTCGGTTATTGCATTTGCAGCAAATCCATTTATCCGTCTGGCGACTCTTCGGGTAAAATCATTTGCGATGGGGATATATGCAGGATTTTTCTTTTCAGTGGCCTGGACATTGGTAAGTGATTTGCTGAAGGGCCAGAGGATGCGCCGTTTACGCAGGATGTCAATGTAATTATCATGGGTCTGCATGGCAAGGA
Source organism: Spirochaetota bacterium (assembly GCA_050298055.1). GTDB lineage: Bacteria > Spirochaetota > UBA4802 > UBA4802 > UBA5550 > JBNKTL01. The sequence continues at coordinate 92,006 of JBNKTL010000004.1, read as the reverse complement.
TGAAAATTGCCTGATGAGCATAGCCAAAAGGATTAAGAGTCCGGAGGAAAAGCAGAGGGTGCTTTATAATGTTTCCGAGATAACGCAGCTGCCGGGGAATTTTACCTCCCCCATCGGTCATCAGGACATTTAAAAATGCCATAATATCATTGCCCCGTCCATATCGGGCCGGTTCAATATGGGTTTTTTCATCGGGATAGACACTTGATGTTATTGCCACCCCCTTTGAGAAATCTGCTTTTCTTCTCTTGGACCGTGCCGCGGCAATGACTTCGCTATTTGTACGGACCTCTTTGCCGATTGTATCAGGCAGCTTTGGAAGTCTTCCTGTTTGTTTTAATTTCAATAAAAGGGAAAGAGTACCAAGGGTTCCGGCTGAAAAAACCACTCCTTTGGTTTTAAATGTTTCCCGATGAAAGGCCCCGAAAAGGCCGGTGGTGCGGACAGTTGTCACCTCATATCCATCATCTCCCTCTTCGGAAAGGGGAACAATATCAATAACCTTCCGCTCCGGGATTATCTCAGTGCCGAATTTCTGCGCAAAGTAGAGATAATTTTTTACAAGTGTGTTCTTTGCGTTCTTTTTGCAGCCGGTCATGCAGGCTCCGCATAGCTCACATCCTGTGCGCCCAGGCCCTTCTCCCATGAAATAGGGGTCAGGATTGTTTTTCCCCTCTTCTCCGAAATATACCGCAACTGAGGTTGGAGTATAGCTCTCCTCTCTTCCATATTCCTCTGCGACTTCTCTGAATATTCTGTCAGGTTCGGTCTCGCAGGGATTTTCCGTACAGCCAAGCATTTTTTTTGCAAGGTCATAATAGGGAATAAGCGGCCTTTTCTTTTCCAGTCTTTTAATGCTGTCTTTTTTAAAAAAATTTTTTTCCGGGACATATAATGTATTGGCATAATTAAGACTTCCCCCGCCGACACCTGATCCTCCCAGTATTAATACATCCTTGAGTAAATTCATTCGCTGGATTCCGTAAAAACCGATTTTTGGCATCCACAGGTATTTTCTTAAATTCCAGTTCCGGTCAGCAAAGTCATCATCCTCCCATTTTTTTCCCGCTTCTATGACAAGGACCTTATAACCCTTTTGAGAAAGCCGCATGGCGGAAACACTTCCCCCAAAACCTGAACCTATTACAATATAGTCAAACATGGAATACCCTTTTTAATAACATCCTGTTTCTTTTTTATTATTATCTGCAATTCCATTTTTCTCAGAAGGGTAATGTCATCAAGAATATTCTCGAAATATTTTGCTTTTTTTGGGCTATTAAGATGTTGCCTGACAGGTTAAACTCAACTCATCATTAAAACCGCATGCCGAAACCGGCGAGGATATGACCTACATAATGCATGTAAAGGGCATCAGTTTTGAAAAACTGGCCGACATAATAGATGAAAAGGAAATCCCGGGAGGTAAAATTATGCCGTCATTAGCTCAAAGATTGACAGAACAGGGAAAACGGGAAGGTATAACTGAAGGGAAATTAGAAGGAATTCTTGAAGGCAGGCTTAAAGATGCCCGAAAGATGCATGAGAAGGGATTCTCCCTGGAAGACATCATTGATATAACCGAACTCTCCGAAGAAGAACTGAAAAAGGCGGGTATTTTTTAAGATAATTTTAAATCTCTGCTTAAAATTTATCCATCGGAGAGTGTTTTAAGAAATATCAGCACATCATCAATCTCTGCATCAGTCAATTTCAGATTTCCCAATTCATCCGTATTGACATTTTCTTTTACTTCAGGTTTCGGCCAGTTTTTTTCAGCAATATCCCGGGTGTTGTAAAAATCAAGAACTTCCTTTAAGGTGGTGAAGACGCCATTGTGCATAAAGGACTTGTTAAATCTATCCGATTCCTTCATGTCAACATTGCGCAGAGTTGGTACCCTGTGTTTGCCCAGGTTCCGGCGGGCGTATTTCCTGAATTTTGGTACGGTTTTTAGAAATTCACCCAGGCCCGGATCTGTCCACTTTATCCCCAGGGGATTGATTTTTTTATCCTGCCTGTAAAATGGATTCCTCGGATTCCGTGGTACACCGAGATTGTCATATGTGAAATCAGTAAAGAGTGGCGGTGTACCATCAGAGGTTAAGACATGACATTGAGAACATTTACCCTTTGTATTAAATATGACAAGACCTTTCAGTTCTCTTTCACCGAGACCAAGGCCACGGAAGGTGTTTTGATTCTCTGCATCAATTTTCTCTACATCCAGGCCGGCCTTTACGGTCTTTTTCCAGAAGTCATCAAATTTGGAATTAAAGGGATTCAATTCAATGGACCGTTCATATGAGGCAATGGATCGAACAATGAATATATATGTTTTATCAATCTCCTTAAGAGAAAGTGCGCCTTTTCCCCATACCTTTTCAAAAAGATCAGCATAATCTGATGCAATCACTCTTTTAATGACTTCCTCTTTGTTTGCAAGATTTTGTTCCAGTGGATTTAAAAAGGGGGCCATGGCCTGTTCTGCCAGGGGGTCTCCTGTCTCCCAGCCTGTGGCTCTGCCATCCCAGAAAAGGCCTCCGATAAAATTTCCTTCTTTGTCAATGTGGAGTGGAGGGCTGAACCCGGAATATGCCGCTGCAGGGGGTTTGCGTCTTCCAAATCTTGGTTTCAGGGCCCCCGGGTATATGCCGGTTTCCCTGTTGATTTTTGAATCTGGTCCGGCCCATCCTCCTTTCCTGTCATGGCAGGTTGCACACGATTGCCCGGGAGGCGATGACAGGTTCTCATCAAAAAAAAGTTTTTTCCCCAGCAGCTCTTTCGGCGAGAGGTGAGAGTCCTTTTTACATGAATGACAGGTTAACAGGAGAAGTATTATAAAGACAATCTTTAATGAATTCATCAGGGAAATTTTTTCTCATCACTCATCGTAGCCACTGCCCCCAGTTCCTCAAGTTTTTCCACGAGTTCTCTGGCCGCATCCATGGTCTCAATCCCCTCTTTTATGATAACAGGCGAACGTTCCACAAGGTCCCGGGCTTCCTCCAGGTTGATCCCCATCAGAGAGCTCAGTCCACTGATGGTATCTGACTTTCGGCTCCCCCCGGACACCAGTTTAACCTTATAAATTTTTATGCTTTCCACAACGAACCGATAGGCAAGTTTCAGATACAGGGAACCAACTTCCATTCGGGCAAAACGGGAGTACTCTGAGGATCCTTTCCCCTCTCCGGACTCCTGCGTTTTACCGAAGAGCTCGTCAAGTCCCTGAAGAGGAGAATCGCGGTCCACAAAGACCATTCGGCGGTCTTCCTGGTCAGAGCCTGTCAGGAAGTAACAACCAAAAGAAAAACCAAGAACAAAATCAATTGCATCAATCTCCTCGTCACCGGCCACAGGAGAATCCTGTACAAGAGTACGTAACCAGTCATAGGGATCGCACCAATCGGGAAACCAGAAAGAGACACCAATATCCTCGGCAACCTGCTTCTCCAGTGTTGTGGCAACATCACTGGCCATAAAGCATAACGACAGCATCAGGTCTGAATGGTGACGCATAATTTTGAGGTAGTCCCCGGGCATTGATGGTTTCAGGTCGGAGTCCCGGGGCGGATACGCGTGCAGGAGGTACCACTTGCCGGGCGTGTTCAGGACCACACGATATTCGCGGTCCCCTGTCTCAATATGGCACACGTATGATGCCATGGCATTAAGAAGCTCCCGGTCCTCATCGGTGGAGACCAGGAAGGAAAACAGCTTAACAAAAACTTCTTTCGGATCTTTCATCCTCTTATCCTCACTTTTAAAAAATTCCTCTGCAGGGGAGAGCAAACATTATTGTCAAAACAAATGAAATCTCTTTACCAGTTCCGCAGTAGCCTGAATTTCTGAACTATCTTGATAAACCTCGAGAATTTTTTCAGGAACAATCCCTTCGGTAAATAATGAGTAGGGCATGATCTCACGGACCAGTTCCGCGGGAAGGAGTCTCTCTTCATCCATGGCCCGCACCGAATTTTTCAGCCGGGTCAGTGTCCTGTAACACTCATCCTCAAAATTGTCCCTCCCCCTGCGGGTATCCACCGCGCCGGAGAGAACAAGGGGAATTTCTTTCCCGGTTTCGGAAAGCTTAATATTGAGAACAATAAAAAGATAGAACCCCTCTCCCGCTGAATTCTGCACCTCCAGGATCCTCACCCTGCTCTCATCAAGGCCCTTTTCATGGGAAAGAACCTCCCGGATATCCCCGGCATCCTTCATATAGGGCCCGGAAAAGACAATGCCCCCGTCCCGTGTTTCCCATGAATCAATACGGGGATTAAAGGTGAAACCGGTCTTTTCCCCGGGATAGATCCGCACCTCTGCCTCTCCCTCACCGGATCCGTGAAAACCATACCGCTTTAAAACCGCTCCCGCGTAAAAACCCTGAAGTTCCAGAAGGGAAAAGAGGGTCTCCTGGAGCTGGTTTGTTGAAAATGAAACAAGGGGATGGGTGACACCTTTCAGGTGAAGGAGGGTCCTCTGTTTCCTGCCGAATAAAAAAGGGGCGGCAAAAAGCACCGTCTCTGAAAGGGCGGATTCCCGGTGAGTATCCAGGGAAAAACTCCCTCCGGATATTCCGGAAGGAGTGAAAATAATATCATTCCCGGAAACCTCCGGGGAACCGGCACCCATTGCGTCCGCGGCCCGGGAGATATCGTTAAGGATGTTTTTATAAAAGGGATTCTCCTCAAGCCAGGAGACCGCTCCCTCCAGGGTCAGGGGGACCTGCCTTGCGAGAGAGAGGGAGAACCCCTGTCTTACGAGGGTCCAGTCGAGAAAATCCGGTTTAATGTGAAGCATTAATTTACCATATGATATCAACAATACAATAATTCAAATATACTTGTTTAATTATAGATGCCTATTCATTCTTACGAAAAATCAAATAACAAATGATAGATTGAAATGTCTTTCAGATTAGATCTTTTGTGTTTTGAATGATAACTATATTTAAAATTACTACAAATTGTAAAGTGTGTTAAATTTTGAATTGTTACTATATCTTGATGTTCTTGAAGTTTCTTTTTAATACGATCAATTTTAACACTGATATCACCTTCTTTAACAAACCCGATCATTCCTGCTAAAGGCATCTTAGGTGAATATTTTCCAGAAATAAAACTCATAATACCATTCGTTGGACTATTTATTCTCTTGAATGTTTTTTTTGAATCAATATATTCGTTTACTCCAACAACTTTACATTCAATTTTAATTGCACTTGAATCATCTAGTAAGCTTTGCGGAGTAGCTAAATCAATATCAATTCTATTATTTCTTTTAATATCAGGAAATTCCGTAATCCAACGAAAAGGAAATTTTGTATTCTTTTTTAATTTAGCAATTTTTACTAAATCATCACGAATTCTATTTTCATTATTAGCAATGTAGTTATTTCTAATCAAATCCTCATATGCCTCAATCAAAAAAACATATGCTATCTTAATGTAATCAAGATGAGAGCCAAAACTATGTTTAAAAACAGATGCGTCCATATTACTTTTTCTATGGAATTTCTTTTTCTGCTTGGAGCATAGCTTCAACAAATTCAAGCAAATCACCATGAGCTACTGCATGGTGCCAATTTTTATACTGGTTAGCTTTTATCACATAAAAAGACAACTCATTAAAACCACGGATATCTCTCTGCTTATAAAAAACATCGGTAATTTTTTCTTCTCCTAGTTTTATTAGCTGAAATAGTTCTTCAACCTTTTTATCAGAATATATTTTCACCTTATTATCAGGTTTAGAATCTAATACTTTGAAGTTCATTCCAACAATATTATTATCATAATAAATATCTATGGCAAAATAATTTGGATTCCCATTCCATCTCGAAGCAAAGTGGTCTAAAAATATTTCTGCATATTTGTGTAATTGTTCGGATGATGTTCTTTCTAACGGTTCCGGTTTGTTATTTATCTGCGGTATGGTAATTCGAATTGCATAATCTATTAATGATTTTTCCAAATCTGAAAATTTAAATGATTTTAATATTAATTCATTTAATTTTTTTTGTTCAGATTCAATAAGTGATTCTATTTTATAATTATACATTATCTCTGAATACAACTGTTTATAGAGGTTTTGTATTATATCAACTTTGCTACTGATTTTATTGTTTATTATAATAGGTAGAGTAAATCTATCATCTTTATTATGACCTTGCTCTCTTTCAATTCCAGCAGATGAACCTTGTAATAAAAAATGATAACTGGACAATGATGAATTTAAACAGCCACAAATATTCTTCAACAGTGACCCATCATCCGCCTTCCCTTTTATTGCTGTAATCGAATCAGTAAAAACAAACTCATTTTCAGTATAAGCAGATACAATTGAAAAATTTTGCTTAGAAAACCCTTTTTTTAATAAAACATATGGTGGTTTAAATATTTTACCTTCATACTTGCCACGCCGATAAATCAAACTTTTGTCATTATAAACACTCAATTCACTTTTTTTTATGTAAAATTTTGATAATGGCTTCTTATTCATGTCTAAGAATATTTTGCCAAGTAAATGTTTTGGGTGAAATTTTCTTTTTTTATCTCCTTTAATAAAACCTTGCCCAAAAAGAAGTTTTCTTTTTTCTATAACTTGATTAAGATTATCATGCTCCTCTTTAAGCCTTTTAATCAGATAAAAATCTAAAACATTTCCATAAAGCATTATTTTCCATAGATAATCATACTTAATGAAGTAATGCTGCTTGATTTGTTTTATATCATTCTTTTCTATTACAATTAATTTCAGATATTGTAAAAAGATATTCGGTTTAACAGAGGTATGCAATACAACATTATTTTCTATGTTCACATTATGTGAATATTGATAGAAAACAATTGAAGTCGGCGCAACCGCCCCTGAAAAGATCTGATTTCTTACCGGTGATAGTTCAAGAATCTCTTTAATAAAAAATGAATTTAATAAATAATACCTGAATTCTTTTGCGTTGAGGTTGTACAGGATAGATGAACTTGGTAGAACCAAGGTACACTTCGTTTTTTTATTTGAAAAATCCTTTGTCCTTATGGTAAACGTTTGAGCAATTTGCTTATCACTTATTGGAATATTTTTTGATTTGATATATTGGAGATGAAGTTCTTCTTTATTGCTCCCCCATGGTGGATTCCCTATTATAAAGTCTAAATTATTAATAGTTTTATTAAATGAATGCTCAGTATCAAAAAAGTCAGCAGTAAAAAGGTTCTTGTTTAACAATTCAGGAAATTTGAATTTAGTAATATCCTTTGGTTCAACATAATCGAGCAGTGTTAAACATAATGAAAAGACTGTTAAATTAATTGCGTTTTCATCAATGTCAATTCCAAATATATTTTCTATAAGAAGTTGCTTTAATTTCTCTTTTTGTATGTTTCCCTGTCTATCAAGGTTATTTTCAATTATGGCCCTCAATGATTCAACAAGGAAAATTCCCGAACCACATGAAGGATCAAGCACTTTGCATGCTTTATTACCATTCAAATGAAGCTTAACAGTTTTTTCAAGTATGTAGTCAACTAAAAATGATGGAGTATAATAAGCGGCATTTGTCTTTTGATTTTCTTTTCCAATAAATCGCTCATAAACTTCTGATATTAATTCAATTGGAATAATATTGAAATCATACATTTCGAATAGAGACTTTTGTATTCCATTATTATGTATATAACTTCCTGAAAAAAGTTCATATAAATATTTGAGATGTCGACCATTTACTTTATCAATTTCATTTTTCTTTACAGGAAATAGGTCCCCATTGAAAGTTGTCTTCAAATAATCAAAATATTCATAAAGCAATTCTTTATTTTTTATTAATTCAAGAAAACTCTTTTTATCAGTAAAATATTTTGATTTTATTTTTACTCTTCTATCGAGTAAATATCTTGAAAAGATTAATCTGCCAATAATATTTTGTGCATAAGTATTATCTAATCCATTATTTATAAGGATTTCTTTTGTATTTTCAAGGTTTTCTAATAATTTTTCATCAACCTGCGTTTTTTTTGTTGTTAGGTTTTTAAATGTTTTCCCGGAAATAATGTCCCAAATAGATAGATGACTTTTAATATTTTCTCTTGTTACGTCTTTGTTTCCAACTTTAAGTTTATCAAAACGAGATTCTTTTGTATCAAATGAAAATCCATTATATATCTTTAAATCATCTTCAGATATGATAAAAATTATCGGGCTCCCCCCCAAATTCCAGATTTTTTTAAAGAGTACTTTAATGTTTACATTTTCGTTTGATGTAAAGATGAAAAATAAAGCGATAATTTTATTTTCATGAAGGAGAAAACTATGTGGATTTATTTCTATGAGTCCTTTATGCAATCTTATAGGTATTTTTTTCTTCCATTCATTATCACTAAAGAGATAAAAATAATCATTCTCTTTTGAAATACCAATTTCTTCTAATATTTTTGATATTTTCATCATTTTTAAAACTGCATAGGATTAATGCACACTATACATATGACTGGTTATATCAATTATGAATTTTTGTCCACCACTTCTTATTACAATATCAAATAAAAAAAGCATTCCATTCTAGTTTCCATTTTCATGAGAAATACTATCTATCAATTATTTAGGATCTGTTCTGTATAATAAATTCTTTTGAAATAATATCAAAAAACTAGCAGAAGAAAATTTTCTTTATATCTAACTACGATGATGTGAATAATTCTAATATTATTAAAGGACTCCCAATGGATCTTCACTCCTTCATATAAGGCTTCAGTACCTCGGGGATCTCGATGCTGCCGTCCTCTCTCTGGTAGTTTTCCATAATTGCGGCAAGGGTCCTCCCCGCGGCAAGTCCCGAACCGTTAAGGGTATGAAGGTACTCAGGCTTTTCACCCTTTGCCTTTCTGTACCTTATCTTTGCCCTTCTGGCCTGGTAATCCATGAAGTTGGAGCAGGATGATATCTCCAGGTACCTGTCAAGCCCCGGCATCCAGACCTCGATATCATATGTCCTGGCGGAGGACGCGGAGGTGTCCCCGCTTGAGAGGAGGACCACCCGGTAGTGGAGGTTGAGCCTCTTCAGCACCTCCTCGGCGTGGGAGGTGAGCTTCTCCAGTTCATCAAAGGATGTTTCGGGATCAACGAACTTAACAAGCTCAACCTTCTGGAACTGGTGGACCCTGATAAGTCCCCGGGTGTCCTTTCCCGCGGCACCGGCCTCTCTCCGGAAACAGGAGGACTGCATGGTAACGTTTACGGGAAGTTCCTCAAGATTGAGGATCTCGTCCCGGTAAATATTGGTAAGGGTCACCTCGGCGGTGGGTATGAGCGACAGGCCGTCCCTCTCCATTCTGTAATACTCATCCTTGAACTTGGGATACTGACCCGTAGCGGTCATACTCTCATCGTTAACAAGAAAGGGCCCGAATGTCTCGGTATACCCGTGTTCTCCCGTATGCAGGTCCAGCATGAAGTTTATGACGGCCCTTTCCAGGCGCGCGGCCAGTCCCCTGTAGAGATAGAACCGTGCGCCGGAGATCTTTACTCCCCTCTCAAAGTCCAGTATCCCGGAATCGGTACCCAGTTCATAATGGGGTTTCGGTTCAAAGGAGAACTCCCTCTTTTCTCCCCAGCTCCTTACCTCCACGTTGTCTTTTTCATCGGCACCTTCAGGGACAGAACCGTCCAGAATATTCGGAATGGAAAGATGGAGCTCCCGGTACTCTTCGTCAAGAAAGGCGAGGCGGTCGCTCATCTCCTTTATCCGGTCGTTGATCTCCTGGACCTCTTTCATGATATCATTGGCATCTTCGCCCCGGGACTTCCTGTTCCCGATCTCTTTGGAGATCCTGTTCCTTTTGCTCTTCAGTTCATCGGATCCCTGGGTGAGTTCACGCCTCTCCTCATCAATCTTTTTCAGGTAGTCAACATCAACCGCGTCCTCCATGTGACGCTTTTTCAGCATGGCCCTTATTCCATCAAGGTCCTCTCGTATCAGCCGGGGATCAATCATCTTCCACTCCCTCATATTTTTTTTGCAAAAATACGGTCCTGAATTTATTTGTCAAGACGATAAATTCGACACAGAGAAGAGTAAGAGAAAGATTTTCACAGATCACTAACAAATGAAAATCTATTGACATCCATCTGCTTATGCGGATATATTGGTTCCATATGAGAAGGGTGGAAAAACTTTTTAAGGCTCTGGGTGACGTCACGCGTCTGCGGATAATGGCCATACTCATTGACGGAAAGGAATACTGCGTCTGTGACTTTATGGAGGTCCTGGGGCTCCCCCAGTCAACGGTATCACGGCATCTGGCTTATCTGAAAAACAGCGGTTGGCTCGATGACAGGCGTGAGAACCGGTGGAACTACTACCGGCTGCAGAGAGATCCGGAAAACCCGGAAGATGATTTTATAGAGGCATTGCGGGCATCACTGCCCCTTACTTCAGAGGCAAGGGAAGACAGGATCAAAATGGCTGCTTACCTTAAGAGAAAAAAGGTAAACGCCTGCAGCTGAAAAGCTATTTTTATTAACCGGTAATCAAGGAGGCTCTCATGGAAAAAACAGGCAAAAGGTTATCTTTTCTCGACCGTTTCCTCACACTCTGGATCTTCTCCGCCATGTTTGCGGGAGTCATGACAGGATATTTCTTTCCGGGGATTAAAGATATCATTAACTCGTTCCAGGCGGGGACAACAAATATCCCCATTGCCGTGGGCCTCATCCTGATGATGTACCCGCCCCTTGCAAAGGTCAAGTACGAGAAACTCCATGAGGTTTTCCGGAACGGGAAGGTCCTCCTCCTCTCCCTTGTCCAGAACTGGATCATCGGGCCGGTACTGATGTTTCTCCTGGCAATCACGTTTCTCTCCGGCCGGCACGAATATATGACGGGGCTTATCCTTATCGGTCTTGCCCGGTGTATTGCCATGGTCATCGTCTGGAACGACCTGGCAGAGGGCGACAGGGAGTACTGTGCCGGGCTGGTCGCCTTCAACTCCCTCTTCCAGGTAATCTTTTTCTCGGTCTATGCGTACCTGTTTATTACGGTCCTTCCGGGATTAATCGGCCTGAAAGGCACCGTGGTGGATATATCCATGGGCCAGATCGCGGAATCGGTTTTTATTTACCTGGGCATCCCTTTTCTTGCGGGAATGATAACACGCCTGGCGGGAATAAAACTGAAGAATGAAGAGTGGTACCGGGAGAAGCTGATCCCGAAAATCAGCCCCCTGACTCTTATCTTTCTTCTCTTTACCATACTTGTGATGTTCTCCCTCAAGGGCGAATATATAGTCCAGCTCCCCTTCGATGTTATGAGAATAGCCATACCCCTTACCATCTACTTTCTTGTGATGTTCCTGGTCTCCTTTTTCCTCTCGATGAAAGCAGGAGCAAGCTACGAGCAGGCAACAACCCTCTCGTTCACGGCGGCCTCCAATAACTTTGAGCTGGCAATTGCCGTTGCCATTGCCGTTTTCGGGATAGATTCGGGACAGGCTTTCGCCGCGGTCATCGGGCCCCTTGTAGAGGTCCCGGTACTGATATCCCTTGTAAACGTAGCCATCCGCTTCAGGAAGAAATACTTCCCCTTTGTAAAGGATACCCCCACAGGCATTTGCCATATGTCCTGTGAAGATTAAAACAGAAAAACCGGAACTTTAGAAAAATCACTTATCGGGGAATTTTTTAAAGACTTCTTCAATATCCGGATAAAAGGTAAAGTTGAAGTTCATGCTGAACAGACTGAAGAATTGCCTGATCTTCTCATTTTTACAGATTATGGATATGATCACTTCCTTCTTACTGCATGTCTTTATTATGGAAAAGATAAGCGATATGCCCGTGGAGTCGATATAGTCCAGCCTGTCTATATCAATGATAAGATGTGTGTCACTGATATTTTTTATCACAGACTCAATACCCGGTGCGATCTTAGGTGAAGTCATGAGGTCAAGTTCATCCAGATGTAATTTCAGGATAATAGAATTGGGGAGATATTCAAGTGTAAAGTTTTTATTTTTCATAGTCCGGATGTAACGACTCATCTATGCATAATAATCATATTCATTAAAAACATAATAAAAGATATACCGCCGCCAACCACGGTATGGACATATCCTTATTAATGATCTATCATTATATAGTGCATTTTAGAGATGAATAGGACAAAATTTTTTTAATTTTTTAGTCATCTTCCCGTAATGTTAGAATTTATATTATTCCCGTTAAGAGAAGAAAACTCAATCTGATTAATATTTGACAAATCACTGACCTGGGATATAAGTCTGGGTACCCCGATAATTCTTCGTCCCAGAAAACTATCCCAATTTATTAAAAATATTCTCAACAGCAATAAATCCAGGAAAGAGATCTCAAAGGAGATCTTAATTCGATACAATGAGGACCTGGAGAGGATGTTCGAAAGGTTCTGGAGGAAGGACACCGCGCGGACCTCCGGATCGGGGCACAGCGGCCTGGGTCTTCCCCTTGTTCAATCCCTCTCGGATTTTCTCGGCTATGAGATCAGTGTAAATTTATCGGATGACTCGATTATTCGGTTCAGCCTTTCCGGTGCGAGTTCTGTTTGAAGGATTTTCATTCACACTTTTTCTGAACCGCCGGGACGCAAAGATTGCAAAAAAAAAAGTGTTTTCTCCAAATGCCGCACTTACTGGTCTGGTCAGCAGTAATTTATTGCTAAATAATAAATAATAACCTTTAATTTAAAAATACACTCTCATTTCAAATCCATACATCAATCTATTTTGTTTGCTGCCATATTCGGAATCATCCTTTCCTATGAAAGATAACTGTTTTAAAGCCAGTTCAAAATTTGAAAATGGATTATATGATATTTCCGGACCGGTGATAAAGCTCTTATCCCGAATATTAAACAGGATATAAGGCGATAGTGAAAGATAGAGAATACCGAATAGATCCGTTTTTGTTATCTTCATATATGCATAATCTTTCATCAGCATCTGTGATTTTAAATTGCTTTTAACAATTCCTTTTGCTTTTTGTATTATAGCCGGATCATTACTCTCATAGCTTCTCTCCATAAAAGAAAGATAATCTTTATATTCATCTTCGCTCAATCCGGCGTCATTATGATAATATTCACCAATAACTTTGAGATCATACCGGGGCACGAAACGGAAGCCGGCAAGATAACTTATACCTTTTTTGTTTTTTGGATTTAAGATAGTATCATTTTCAAAAAGATATACATATTTATTATGAAAATAATTCAATTCTCCGTGAACCTCAAAATAATCCCCTATGTTTCCTGATAAATCCAATCCGTACTGATAATGAGTTTGGTCAATATAATAAGATAAAAAATCGATATCTGTATCGAGGAAAAGAAAATACAGTTTAGCGCCGTATTCCGTCTTTCCCAACTCACCGTATGTGTCATTAATAACCGGAGATGGGGGAACAACGACAAATGTTAATGCAAAGGTTCCCAATATATCCGAATTAAAACTTTTTGTAAACTCGATTTGAGAAGCAAGTATTCCCTCCTGTGCCTGTTCCGGATTTTCAATATCTTTTTTTGGATTAAAATATCCTGCAGGATTTATTATATACCCCTTCCCCCATCCAAATATCTTTTTACCAAACTCCAGGGAAAACATTGAACCGATATTTAAATAATTATACGCTTCATACACAGTAAAATCTTTATTTTCTTCGTCAATATATGTGCTATGAGTTTTTATATGAAGCCCATAATTTTTGCCTGAATAATCACCATTGAGAAATAATTCAAAAAGATATAAAGATAGATTTGGATTAATATTCTCCTGACCGTAATAATTAAGTTTGTAATACGGCGAACCTATTCTCAGCTGATATATCTGCCATTTCCCATCCAGAATACCGCTGATTTTAAGGGGAAGTTCGATTATGTTGTTTTCTTGAGTGTCCGTTTTTTCAATATCGGGGATATTTGTGATCTTAGAGACATCAATATCATCATCTGCAGCAAATGCAGTCCTGGAGATTATAAGCAGAATCAATAATAACTTTATTGTTTTCATTTTAAATTCTTTAACCGCGGTAAATAATTAAGTGAAAATACTTCATGCGGAAATATTCTTTCCTTAACTTTTAAAATAATCATATATGATTTATACCCTTTATAAAGAGGGCTGTATGTCTCGATTACCGAAGGACGGACCAGGTTGCCTCCGAAATCTTTTATATTTTTAAATTCCAGTGTCTTCAAAAGCATATTGGATGCGGAGTAACATTCAACCTTTTTGATACTCTTAACGATTGTCCCGCTTTTTTTTACCCACATCTTTAATTTGTCATAAGCCACGGCATTGGTTTTAGCTTTCAGCATAAGATAATATTCATCATCTTTTTCTTCCAGATTGACAGCATTATATTCAACGTGATAATCCAACAGCATGATATCCGCGTTGCTAAAGACACCGCCTGTGACTGATTGTATGCTTGTGATCCTGAGCGGTTTACCGATGTTTGGCATATATAACCACATGTTATCGCCCAGACGAAGGGTCGCCTTATCTTTGTCAATCGGGGGTGATAAATAGAGCATAGCAAGCTTATTCGCTCCGCGTTTAATCGTATATAATACGAATTCTTTTTTTCTTCCATCCGGTTCAATATTAATAAGCTTTCTGTAGGATTCATATGAAACAGGCATCAGGCTCCTGTCGATCTGTTCCAATATTCTATTTCCTTTTTTCGAAATATTGTCCCCCGGGAATACATTCAATATTAAACAAAAAAATATTATGATGACGAATACCGGCAATTTAATCTTATATTTCATAGATCCCTCCTTAATCTTTCAATTATGCCTCATGGCATCCACGGGTTCAAGTTTGGAAGCCTTTAACGCCGGTTCCAGACTTGCCAATCCTGCGATAATGATTACGATAACACAGGTGCTGACAATATCACCTGCATAAACAAAGGGGTGCGGCGTCAGCCTCATCATATGCCCCAGGGTCATGTTTATTTTCATAAGACCGATTATCCAATTAATAATAAAACCGGCGACAATCCCAAGAACGGTCCCTAAAAATCCCATGATAATTCCTTCAGAAAGAAATATAGATAATATCTTTGAGGGGACAGTCCCGATTGCCGCTATTGTGCCTATTTCACTCACCCTCTCGTAAACCGACATGATCATTACGTTCATAATGCTGATCAAAACTATTACTATCAGAATTAATCTGGATACTATTCTAAAAATATCCATTACATTGATGAAAGTTACAACCGGGGAAAGCTCCTGCCAGGTATGGGATTCAAATATGGTTTTACCGTTTTCATCCTCAATTTGGGATAAAATCTGAGAGATGTTCCTTTGGATTTTTTTTAACTTATCAAAATTTTTAAGTCTTATCGCCACTTCACTTATCTCAATGCTGCCCATTCTGAGTAAAGTTTGGGCATCATCAATATGAATATAAGCATCGCGTCCGCTCGGACCTGTAACAGAATCTGACATACCTGCGACCTTTAATGGTACGGCATTGATTGAGCCTTCTTTATTGTTGGCCAGAATGACAACCTCATCCCCTTTCTTGATAGACATGCCGTTTGCGATAAGAGACGGCATCACTATTTCACCTTTTTGTATGACTCCTTTTTCCGGATCCGGGGATGGACTAATCCTTAACGGAAGATTGGTACAAACCTTCATTTCGCTGACAGGATCCACTGCGAGGAAACGCATCCCTGAAGTTCTGGCATAGTTACTGACCATGCCACCGAATTTGATCCTGGGAGTGAAAGCTTCAATGTTTGGATTTTGATCCAGAAGTTTTTTTAGTTTCTGATAATGAGTTTCATTTATGTTAAGATAAAGAGGCAGGCTTTCAATAGAAGCTACATAACCATTCGCATGGATCTGTATATCTCCCAAAAGTCCGCCTGTTATTGCGCTGATCATATCTTTTTTCATGCTATTCGAAAATCCGGAAAAAACGATCACCAGGGCAACGCCGAAAATGACAATACCGGTAGTTAAATATGTTCTCCTTTTATAGCGGAAGAGATTTCTTAGTGCAATCTGCAAGATGCTTTTCATTTTTTGTCTCCTTTAATGAACTTTTTTAGAACCGATGATAATACCGTCTTCCAGGGTGTATATAATCTCTGCTTCCCCGACGATCTTCGGATCATGGGTGGAAAAAATAAATGTGGTTCCGAATTCTTTTTTCATTTCGTGCATAACGTTAATGATATTGTATGCCGTTCCGGTATCGAGATTTGCCGTAGGCTCGTCAGCCAGCACAATTTTAGGATTTAATACCAGCGACCTTGCTATGGCAGTCCTCTGCTTCTGCCCTCCGGAAATCTGGTTGGGCAATTGATCTTTTTTATCAATCATGCCGACCCTTTCGAGAAGTCTCAGAACTCTCTCTTTCCTTTGTGATACCGGCAGTTTCTGCACCATGACAAGGGGGTATTCCACATTTTCATAAACTGTCAGCACAGGCACCAGGTTAAAACTCTGGAATATAAACCCCATATTTCTGCCCCGGAATTCCGCCGCTTCTTTCCGCATCAGCCTGTTTACATTCTCATTATTAATAAAAATTTCACCTTCGGTAGGTTTGTCCAGACAGCCGATCAAGTTAAGCAGCGTGGTTTTGCCGCTGCCTGAGGGACCGATAAAGGAAATAAAAAGATTTTCATCGATTTCGAGATTAATATTTTTTAATGCGGGCACCTGAATCTCTCCTGCCTGGTATGTCTTTGAAATACCATGCATGGTTAACAAACTCATAATGAGTTACCTCCTGATAACGAGTTTTAAGGTTAACTTTGTTTATGACCGGGATGCTATCCGCCGGTCTGGTTCATTTGGTTATATAATATTATCGATGAAGTGGTTTTGTCGTCCGAAAGCATCCTTTCGGACATTTTTTTAGTTAAATGCTGTCCGGCGGTATTGTTGAGGGGTCAGGCCAGTGGCTTTTTTAAAAACAGCATTGAAGGTGGACTTCGAATTGAAGCCGGCATCATAAGCCAGATTGAGAATGGTTTCCTTTTTAAAATCAGGATCGGAGAGATACTTTTTTATTTCTTCAATACGGTATGAATTAATGTAATTATAGAAATTCATACCAATCTTTTCATTAATTACCTGCGAGAGATGCCGTACCGGGATTTGCAATTTATCTGCGATCTGTTTAAGAGCTAGTTCAGGCTGGAGGTATGGTTTTTCCTCTTCCATATACCGGATGAGTTTCTGCAAATATTTTTCAGCATCTTTCGGAATCAGGTTAGATAATTCATATTTTTCCAATGGAGTCTCATATTTCCTGTCTTCGGAAAAGTCGCTTAATATCAGCGGCTGACGCAATGCTTTAAAAACAATGACTATAAGCAATAGTGAAACAATATTCGGAAACAGGCGAATGGAAATACTAAACTGGTTTTTAAAAGGCCCAAGTATGATAACAAAAATGAAGAGAAATGCACAAAATACAAGAAGGAAGATACAAAATGCCAGAGCCACATTGGCAAAGGAATTCAGCCAGGAGAGGCTGATTTTTTCGATTGAGGAAAAAGTATCTTTTATCTTTACTTCATAATGTTTTATCTCTTTTTTTGCCAGAAAGAGATAAAAGGCAAACTGTATCAGCATTATAATGAAGAAGATGAAGTGATAAGCAACAAAAGATACTTTATGCGTAAAATAATGGCCCATAATAAACCTGACTTTTATGTCAGATGGCTCCATATAAAACGGTAATAGAAAAATGACATTGGCTGTAAAAGGAATAAAATTAAGTATTAAGAATCGGTTCCACTTAATTCTGCCGTTAGTTAATGCTATAGTATAAAAATAAAAAAATGGGGCTATGAGTAGTCGAAAAGGTTCGCCCAATCGTATCAGATACGGCATATACTGGAAAGCCTTAGTTTCATAAAGAATAACATTCGAAAGGGGAAAGGTTATAGTCAGAAGAAAAAGAGCCAAAATAATATTCGGTGATTTATTTTTCTTTTTAACCGTTAATATCAAGATGGAAATAAATAATCCTAAAATAACTGCAGTGCCAATTATGAGAGATACAATATTAATACTTAATTGCATTTTATTTACAATAATTTATCGCTTATATTTATCTTTTTTTCTTTAAAATGCATGTTTCATTAAACTCAAAGAGATCTTGATGTTTCTCAGGGACGTCACTGAACATAAGGTCACCAAGAACAAACAGCCCGCCGCCGGGCAGGAGTTCAGACACTTTTACATATCCAGCGGCTTCGGCTCTCGCCCGCCGGATCATCTCTTCCGCCGGATCGACTCCATACCCCGATCTAATTGAATGAGCAAGTTCAATGAGTTGGATCCCTGGACCACAACCAAGATCGAGTATGACATCGTCCTGCTGTGGATCAAGAAGCTCCAAGACTTTCCGCACACATTGTCCGCGACCGGGATAGCGATCAGTGGTATAATGTGATGCGCCCTGGTTAAATCGTTTTTTATGATTCGCTATTATCATTTCAAAGCAGAACATCTTATTAAATTGGCATCCAGAATATGGGTATTTTACAGAAGGTCAAGAGTAATTTAACTTAATTAAATTCAATTTTATAGTAACCATCGCATTATACATTCAGAATAAATTTTTAATATTGGTAATATTTCCACTTTAACGGCTTAAGGTTTAAGCGGTGATTTACTTAAACTATTTATAATCAGCCCGTGGCTACGGGCTGATTCTGTAACAATTGCCACATCCATTGTCCCTATCCTTAAAGTATTAAAAATTCTATCGATGAAAACGGAGATAGGATATCATGATAAAAAAATTATTGCTTATTCCCGCAGGTTTATTCATTATATGGATACTTGCTGACTTTCCGGAGAAGGATAATATGAACAGGCCGCTGCTCAACGCGTCTCAGAAAGGGGAAATCCCTCAAATCGATAAAGTGAAACACAAAAGAAGCGAAACCGCCCTTTTTGCCATGGGGTGATTCTGGGGTCCCGATGCCCGGTTCGGGCTTCTCAAAGGGGTCATTTCAACACGGGTGGGATATACCGGCGGAACAACGCCAGGACCCACCTATAAGAGCATAGGCAATCACTCGGAGGCAATAGAGATCGTTTACGATCCTGATATTATCAGCTACCGGGAACTCCTGGACGAGTTCTGGGAAGGGCACGATCCCACACGGGCCGTTATGAGCAATCAGTACCGGTCTTTTATTTTTTTCAAGAACGAATCCCAGAAGAAGACCGCGGAGAAAAGCCTCGCGGAAACAGCTGAGAGAGTCAGAAGGGAAATCCATACGGGAATAAAACCGGCTTCCCAATTCACCCGGGCGGAAAACTACCATCAAAAGTATTACCTGCAGATGCGGGAAAGCATCAAGGATGAATTCCTGAAGATCTATCCCCTCATGAATGATCTTCTCAAGTCAACGGCCGCGGCACGGGTAAACGGCTTCGCGGGAGGATACGGGTCCCGGAAGGAGCTTGAAGGAGTGATTGACTCCCTGGGTTTGTCCCCTGCAGGCAAAGAGAAGCTGAGGGAGATTGTACGGAGAGTTTCGCATTAAAGACTCTGTCACCTTGAGGAGTGGAGCGACGTCATGATCTGTTTGTCATAAATTACAATGTTCCTTTAAGCAGCGAACATTTTATAAACAGACATCCTCGCATCACTCGTTAAATCACTAATAAGCCATAACAGATAGCCACGTTGCGCTCGTTAGGACAGAATCATCAATACGGAACCCGGAACGAAACCAGTACTTGCGTTATAATTACACTTTCGGGAATAAAAAAAATTTCCAAAGAAAAATATCTGCAACTCTATAACCAAACCGGCCGTTATTATTAATGAAGGGAATGTGAGGGCATGAAAAAATGGTCAGGGACGGAATCGAACCGCCGACACGAGGATTTTCAGTCCTCTGCTCTACCGACTGAGCTACCTGACCATTAAAGACGATACACATTTATTACAGATGCGGAATATGTCAATAAGATATTTCAACTTTTTTTTAATTATAATATTGCTCTTCTCAATTTCAGTTTCTCCCGGAGAGGTGAAGGGGAAGAGTAACCCCAGGAGACCTGCCGCCTACTATCTTAGGAAGGGGAAGCTGCAGTTCAGGGCGGAGATGTACGACTACGCTATCCTCAACCTTCAGCTGGCCCTTGACGGCAACCCGGACCTCTTTGAAGCTTTAAACATCCTGGCGGATATATACATAATGAGAAACAACAGGCAGAAGGGAATAGAACTTCTTAAGAGGTCCCTTGCCATAAACAGCAGGCAGGGAGATATTCACACAAAGATCGGCGGACTCTACAGTTTTTTCGCGGAAGACCGTCTTGCTGTCTCCCATTTTGAAAAAGCTGTAGATCTCAGGCCCCATGATATCAAAGCGAACCTGGAGCTTTCCCGCTACTACCTCCTCCGGGGAAAAAAGGAAAAGGCCGAAAAGCACTTCAGGAACAGCTATGAGACCGGCAAAATAAAAGCCGCCCGGTTCTATGACGCGGGGATCTCCGCTTACGGTGAGAAAAAATATGAGAAAGGAATTGAAAATCTCAACAAGGCAATTGAACTGAGCCCGGCATATACGGAAGCCTATGTGGGACTTGCGGACATTTACCGGAACAGGAAGATGTACCGGGAAGCGGCGGATATCATGGAAAAACTGAAGTTCATAAAGCCCGGTTATGAAAAGGCTTACCTCTACCTGGGCAGTTTGTACTTTAACAGGAAGCTGCCGGGAAAGAGGATCTTCTATATTAACCGTGCAATAGAAAACCTCAGGAAGGCCATTGAAATCAATCCCCGGAATACCGATACCTACTTTTTCCTTGCGGATATCTACAGGCTCATAGATGATCCTGATACGGCGGTAAAGTTCGAAAAGAGGGGGCTCCGGCAGGAGAAACTTAACAAAAATTGACCTGCTTCATGACTTTAGCTTGACTGATATCATAACTTAACCCTGAATAGAGAACATGAAGGGAAAAAAGACCATCAGAAGATTTATTAAACCGGCACTTATTGTTACGGCTGCACTCCTGGTACTCATGGCCCTCTCTGCCGCCCTTCTTCCTGGATATTCGGTCCTGATCGTTGACTCAGACTCAAAGTTCTACCGGGGGAAAAAGATACTGCTCATAGGCAATACTCTTTTCTGTATCCGGGACAGTGAAAGCCATGGGACAAGGCGACAGGCCCTCGAAGTCCCTGACCCCGATTATACACTGGCGCTGATACCTGTCCGGGAAGTGAAACGGATAGAAATTATTCCGGAAACCCCCGATGATGAGACCGGCATCTCCGGTATACCGGGAAAATTTATCGGCGGCTACAGGATTGTGGCCTCGGGGCATAAGGGTATTCTCAACCTCTTTGTCTCAAAGGGGAAACTCTACGGTTCCGTAAAGTTCCCGGAGTGGAAGAACGGGGTCTGGGAATACCTGAAGTATATCCGGATCTCCAGTAACAGGATCACCTTCACCCGTTCAATCACCACGGCAAAGGAGCTGAAGAGAACAGGGTCCGGGTCATATTTTACACAGAACTACTCCGGGACCTATGAGCAGAACGGAAAAGTCATCAAGGGGTTCTATACGGTGGGGGGCATAAGGAAGCAGTGGGAAGCGGTCCGTATCAGGTAAAGACATCATTTATCAGTTTTTCGATTTTTCTCTTTACGGCATGCATCCTCGCCCTGAGCCGGTCGATCCAGAGGGAGTAATACCTGTAAGCGGAGATTGCTGTTTTCTTATAACTGCTTTTTAATTTTGTAAGTACCGGGCAACTCCCCTCTTTCTTTGTATCCCCGTAATCCCGGAATGTTTTCACACCGGTGCCGGTGTGCACGTATATCCCGCGGGTACCGGGAATATCAACAATCCCGAAACCGGCGACAAGCTCTGTTTCCCGGCCGGACTTTCCGTCCCTGTAAGACGTATAACCATTATCAGGAGAGACCCCCGGTTTTTCATCAATCTCAACAAGGGAGTCCTTCAGGCCGAGTTTAATGAGAGAGCTCTCCTTCTTTCTTCCATAGTCCCTGTACCTGTCCCGGTATACAACCACGGGCCCTGTCTTCTCATCAAGGGGTTCGGGTACTTTCTTCGGTTTGATAATAAGGGATTTCATATCCGGGACCGGTTTTTCCCCGTGATTGTTCAGTGCAAGGACCTGTTTCTCACTGCCTGTTTTCCGTGCTATCCGGTCCAGGATGAGCCTGCGGGTCCCCCGGGTAATCATATACCGGGGAAGGTCATAAACCGAATCTCCCCGGGCAGATTTCAGGAACATTGTTCCGCTGTTTATTGTAAAGGCGTACCTGTAGCCTGCTTTCTTAAGGGCTTTTACCGCCTCGGGAGATTTTACACCGTAGGGATAAACAAAAATATCCACAGACCTTCCCAGTTTTCTCTCCAGCAGTTTCCGAGAGGTGCTTATCTCCCTCTCAAACGCCCTCCGCTCCTTTCTGTAAAGCCTGCTGTTTAAATACCTGTGGGAATAGCCGTGAGCGGCAACCTCGCAGCCATCATCGGAAAGGCGCCTGAGCTGCTTCCATGTAAGGGCATATTTTTCCCTGCCGGTAACTGCCGGGTAAATCGCAAGTACCGGCTTTATCTTCATGGGTCTGAAAACATGATAGTATGCGTCATACACACTCCTGTTTCCGTCATCAACGGTAATAAGGATATTCCTGTTTCCGCTGAAATTGCCGCTATCAATATCTGAAAATGTCACGAACCTGAATCCTCTTTTCCTGAAAAAATCAAGCTGTGACTTAAGCTCAGTAAGAAGAAAGGAAAACCTGTTCTTATCTGTTTGAAAACCGTGATAGCACAGAACATGGACCCCCGGGCTTTTCCCCTGACCCGGTGAAAGGAGAAGGAGGGACAATATAAACGGTGCTATCTTCACGGGACCGCGCTACCTTGTAAAAACCGCTTCGATTTCCTTTTTTCTTGAAGCAATTCTGCTCCTGTACTCAGGGACCTTTACCAGCACCTGCCCCTCCAGGAGCTGAATATATTTTTCAAGGGTGGGGAGGAGATACTTGTTCACATGCGTATACTCTTTCCACCTCTTATTCTCCCTGTATTTGCCCCTGACCTTGATTGTCTTGAACTTAAGAATATAGACTTTCTCATAAAACCTTACCAGGGACCTGTTATCATAAGTATCAAGGGCGCCTTTTAACTTTGCAGGCTTATTTTTCACGCCTTTTTCACTGTAGGTGAATGAGAAAACATAGTCAAGGTCCGGCTCCGAATCATATCCGTAATTGTATCCAATCGCGGAGGTTGTGGCATCCAGCATTTTTATCTCCTTACCGTTGAAAAAATCACTCTCCTTTTTAGCCAGTGCCGAACAGCCGGTTACAGCCGCAACAAGTATTATGGCAATCATTGCTCGTTTATTCATCTCATGCTCCTTTTTTAAACCAGGTATTCTTCCCTTATCATAAAGTCTTTTTTTATGTCAACACAGCTTTTTTTCCCCACAATGTTTTCCATCAGGGAAGCCGGAATTCCAATGCCGGGCCTTAAAACTACCAGGTCATCATCCATAATGACTTTACCCTCCGGGATCTCTCTCCCTGCAAAAATACTTCTTCGCGCGGCCCGGGCAGTTACCGCCTCATCACCGGCAAAGGATATCTCACCGCCGCCCAGCATCCTCACCGCCCTCTCAACAGATTCAATATAAGCTGACAGGCCCTCCCCATTGAGTGAAACATCCCTGTCGGGACAGTCAAAGTCATCATCCAGTGTAAAGTGCTTTTCAAAAATCCTGGCCCCCAGTGAGGCCGCAACCAGGGCTGCTTCACTTCCCCGGGTATGGTCCGAAAAACCGGTTTCCCTGCCAAAGGTCTTCCTCAGGGACTTTATTCTCTTTAAATTGGCCGCGGAGTGATCCAGCGGGTAGAGTGAAACGCAGTGAAGAAGGGCGATATCATCACAATCCCTGTTTCCGAAAATTTTCAGGGCACCGGCAATATCCGGCTTCCCTGCCATGCCTGTAGAGAGTATAACCGGTTTCCCTGTCTCTGCGATCCTTTTCAACAGCCTGTGATTGGTCACTTCCGAGGATGCCACTTTATAGAGGGGAACATCGAGCCCTTCCAGAAGATCAACGGATTCCCTGTCAAAGGGTGATGAGAAGAAGACCAGTCCAAGGTCATCGGAAAGTTTTTTCAGTTCCCCGTACTCACTCTCAGTGAGGAGATAATTCCTGAAGAATTCCACCTGGCTTTTATCAGGTTCCTCTTCCCTCCCCGATTTTAAAAGCGAGGAGGTATAGATGGAATTCATCTTTTCGGGGATGAAGGTCTGAAACTTCACACAGTCCGCCCCGGCTTTTGCCGCTGATTTCACAAGTTCTTTTGCCGTACTTATATCACCATTGTGATTAAGCCCGATCTCCGCGATATAGAGGCATTGCCTCTTTTCCGACTTGAATTTTTCAAACAGTGGATTTTCCATATTAAATGACTCTATTAATGACAATTTTAATTTTTGTGAAACCTTTAACAAGAACGATTTTTTCTTTATACTACTATAATCGCATTTTTTTGCGTGAAAATTGAAGGAAAAAAGCCGGGATTTTGTCATATTATATTACCCTGTACAAAACGGTCTTCCGGTTCACTCTTAAAGAGGCTGCAGTGATCGGATAGATTCAACTTAATTAATGATAAGCAGGAAAAACCCTCCGTTTAAAAAAGGTTTTCTCCCGACGAAGGAAAGGGTATCCCCTATTGTCTCAATATCTCCACTGAGTTATATTATCCACAAAAAAAGAGAGATGAGATGGACCGGCAGATAAACAATCAGAATGAAACATTGAAGGGTTTTATCGCCGATGTTTACCACCGCTTATTTGACACCGGGGTAACAGAGGAGGATGTTGTTGCCTGCGCCTCTTCACTCCTCGACGTGGGAGAGTTCCAGATCTTCCAGCTGGCATATTTTGAATGGCATGGAGAAGAGGGCGATATCAAACTCCTGGAAAGGTGTTATTTCTCTTTTATCATAAACGGCAACATGCCGCAATGGGTAAGACATTATGCCCGAAATATTATTTTACGTGAAAAAAGGGGCGGCCTTAAATATCTCTCAGAGGAATATCACCGGTATGACAGATTTCACAGGGGGCCAGACCCCGGGAATTCACGAAAAATCACTATCATGGGGATTCTTCTCTTCCTGGCAATTTCCGTAGCTTTCTCCCTGTTACTCATATACGGATCTCTTCAGGCTGCAGGGACCCTGTAGCAGGCGGGGTCACGTGATCCCGCCTGCACTCCGGAAAAACAACATCTCATTTTCAAAAAAAATAACCACATTCCGGTTTATTGATTGACACTCACAATTTTTTATGTTTTAATTTTTATATGAGCGGCAAATTTATCATTTCACTGGACCTGGGGACTACGGGAAACAGGGTTTTCTGCTTCAGCGAGGAGGGAAAGCCCCTGTCCAGCGCCTATAGTGAATTTACACAGCATTTCCCGAAACCGGGCTGGGTGGAACATGATGCCCGGGAAATACTTGAATCCATTTATGCCCTCATCCCGGAGGCCCTCAGGAAAGGCAACCTGAGAGGAGAAAATGCGGCAGCCATAGGGATCACCAATCAGAGGGAGACCGCCCTTCTCTGGGACAGGGACACCGGTAAACCGGTTTACCACGCAATTGTCTGGCAGTGCAGGCGTACTGCCGGTATCTGTAACAGCCTCAAGGAAGCGGGTCATGAAAAGACCTTCAGGGAAAAGACCGGCCTCGTTGTTGACGCCTACTTTTCGGGGACGAAAATCAAATGGCTCCTTGAAAATGTCCCGGGGATCAGGAAACTGGCTGATGAAGGGAAACTTCTTTTCGGGACAATAGATACATGGGTCCTCTGGAACCTCACCGGAGGCAGATCCCACATGACCGACTATACCAACGCCTCAAGGACCCTTATCTATGACATAAAGAAAAGAGAGTGGTCAAAGGAACTGCTGGAGATCCTGAACATCCCCGGATCAATACTCCCGGAAGTGGCTGAATCCGCGTCTGAGTTTGGAAAGACATCAAATGTTCCCGGGCTCCCTGACGGTATCGTTATCGGGGGTATTGCGGGAGACCAGCAGGCGGCAATGGTAGGCCAGAACTGTGTTTTCGAATCCACACTGAAAAACACCTACGGTACGGGATGTTTTCTGTTGCAGAACAATGGAGATAATTTCCTTATATCAAAAAACGGGCTCCTGACGACCCTTGCATGTGACAACTCCGGCAAACCGGTCTACGCCCTGGAAGGTTCCGTGTTTATCGCGGGGGCCGTGAACCAGTGGCTTCGTGATTATATGGGTTTCTTTACCGATACCTCCGAGAGTGAAAAGATGGCACGGGACGCGGGGAATGACGACGGGATTGTCTTTGTGCCGGCTTTCACGGGCCTGGGAGCTCCCTACTGGGAAATGGACGCCCGGGGCGCCGTCTTCGGTCTTACCCGGGACACGACCAGGGAGCAGATCGTCAGGGCCGCCCTTAAATCCATAGCGTTCCAGTCCATGGATGTCATTGAAGCCCTGGAACAGGATTCGGGAAAAGAGATCACCGAGTTAAGAGTAGATGGCGGCGCAACCGGTAATGAATACCTGATGCAGTTCCAGTCCGATCTCCTCGGTGTTCCTGTTCTCCTTCCGGAGATAACGGAATCAACAGCGCTGGGGGCCGCATACCTTGCCGGAATCACAGCGGGCATCTATAAGAGTATTGACGAGATCGCAAAAACCAATATAATAGTCAGAAGGTATGAACCTTCCATTGACAAAGCACGAAGAGAAGCAGAGGTTGCCCTCTGGAAACAGGCCGTGAAGAGACTGTTATAGGGATGGTAATTATAACTATTCAGTAATGGCAGAAATAAATGTATTTACTAAAACATCATTAACATGCTTATTCTTACGCTGGGGTTGAGCAGTAACTTTAAATTTTGAAAAAAATTAAAAAACTGTTTGTAGTATACTGTTTTTTCAGATATATATAAGGGTACATGATTTGGGTGTTCCAGAACTGATCAAAAAAAATATCAACTGCTTAGGGGAGGACATAATGGCGAGACCGTTGCTGGGAGAGATACTCCTTGAAAAGGGAGAAATTACACAGGAGCAACTTGATAAAGCCCTGGAAGTACAGAAAAATGAAGGAGGACTGATCGGCATTATTTTGGTCAACCAGGGTTCGATATCAGAGCAGGTTCTTGTTAAGTATCTTGCGCTTCAGGCGGAAAAAGTGACGAGCGGGGAATAAAATAAAAAAGGTGCCAGAGATCAGGCACCTCTGTTATTCGACTTTCATCAGCCATTCATGCCTGTCAGGTTCATCGCCGGTCTGGATTGCAACCAGTCTTTTATAGAGGTCTGTTATTATGGGCCCGGCATTCTCCCCGTCTCCGTATGTGAAATCCTTCCCTTTATAGTGTATCACGCTGATAGGTGTTATCACTGCCGCGGTTCCCACAGCACCGATTTCGTCAAAGTTTTCAACCTCTTCAATATCAACAGGCCTTTTTTCGACGGTCATGCCGATATCCTCCGCAATAACCGCAAGGCTTTTGTTCGTAATGCTGGGGAGTATTGTTTTTGAATCGGGAAGGATATATTTTTTGCCCTTTATTCCCATGAAGTTGGAAGTACTGAACTCATCAATAAACTTTTTCTCCTTTGGATCAAGGAAGAGCGCGATAGGATATCCCTTGTCAAGGCCGAACTGCCGCGCCATAAGACCCGCCGCATAGTTACCTCCCACTTTGCAGTCACCCACACCCAGGGGCGCGGCCCTGTCATACTCTTCAACAACCAGCGCTTTAACCGGTTTGAATCCCCCTTTATAGTAGGGGCCTACAGGGGTAACCATGATAATAAAGATATATTCCGATGCGGGTCCGAGACCAACCTGTCCGCCGGTCCCTATGACCACCGGCCTGATGTAGAGACTTGCCCCGGTACCATAAGGAGGCACAAACCTTGAGTTGGCGCTGACAACTTTCTTTATTCCATCAAGAAACAGGTCCATGGGGATTTCCGGGATGAATATTCTCCTGCAGCTCTTCTGCAGCCTCATTCCGTTTTCATCCGCCCTGAAGACCACAATGTTCCCTTCGGCTGTTTCAAACGCCTTAAGCCCTTCAAATGCCTGCTGTCCGTAGTGGATGCAGGGAGAGGCAATATGAATAGTGAGGTCCGTATCTTTGACCATCTCACCTTCTGACCATTTCCCGTTCCTGTAGTGGTACCTGATATTATAATCAGTTTTGACTATACCAAATGGAAGGTTCTTCCAATCAAGGTCCGCTTTTTTACCCATGATTCATTCTCCGTTCCGGGTTTACCGGTACCCTCAACAGTTTACCGGTTTTCCCTATCATTGGATATAAATCCTTTATGTAAAAAAATTGTCAAGAATTATTGATTTAAGGGTAAAACCGGCAATTGGCTCATTATAATGTTCCTTGAGCTTAATGAAGAAAATAAATTTTTTAGAGAAAATATGAAAAACCGCCGGACATACTCAAAGCATGCCCGGCGGTCCAATGGATGGTATATGAAAGTTATGTGACTCGCTCAATAAAAGAGTTTCAAATAAACTCTGTAAAAACATTCTCTTACAGCCCATAATTTGTCAAGAAAATAATTTAACATTTTATGTAATTCTAAAATATCCTGCTCATGGTCACGGATTGAAGACACTTTACCTGTCATTTTATAACATCATGAAATAAATATTGACAAAGATAGCTCCCATGTTTATAATTCAGGGGTCAGAGCCCTTCGCGGATAGTTATCAAGCTTGCTCAGAGCAGATTCAGGGGGGTCAGAGCATTTTTCGTATTGTTATCCTTCTTTCCGGAGAATAAAGGGGTCAGAGCATCAACATCATGAAAAGATTTATTGAAGAAAATGAATTAAAAGAATACGATATTGTTATTATCGGGGGAGGGATATCAGGGGCCGCAGTGGCCTACGAGGCATGCAGCAGGGGATTTTCAGCCGCTCTCGTTGAAAAAAACGACTTCGGGGGCGCAACATCGGCGGCCACATCCAAACTCATACATGGCGGTCTCCGTTACCTGGCAAACATGGAGATAGGCCTTGTAAGAGAATCACTCAGGGAGAGAAGGATCCTGGGCAACATTGCTCCCAACTTTGTCTACCCGGTACCGATCCTCATTACCGAATATGGCGGTTCAAAAAGCAGCAAGCTTATGTTCAAATCGGGTATGATGCTCTATGATCTTCTTGCCTACGACAGGGGAGCT
This sequence comes from Spirochaetota bacterium, assembly GCA_050298055.1. Classification (GTDB taxonomy): domain Bacteria; phylum Spirochaetota; class UBA4802; order UBA4802; family UBA5550; genus JBNKTL01. The sequence goes on along the minus strand of JBNKTL010000004.1, from coordinate 62,688 downwards.
GTAAGCGATATGAGCAAAAAGATCCCCGGCCACCAGTCACTTTCACCGGAAGAGGCCCTTGCAAGGGAACCCAATATCAAAAAGGAAGATCTTACCGGTGCCGTAATCTACTATGACAGCATGAACATCTTTCCGGAGAGATTGACCCTCGCCTTTCTGAAATCCGCGGTAAAACAGGGTGCTGATATTTCCAACTACTCGGAGGTAAAGGGCTTTATCAAAGACCGTGAGGGGAGAATTTCAGGAATAGAAGTCCTGGATAGGTTAAACAGGAGAGTCAAAGAACTCAGGGGCGGAATCATTATCAACTGTACCGGGCCCTGGGCGGACATCACACTGAACATGGCCATGAAAGAAAATAACCGATCACATAAGATCAAGAGGTCCGAAGGGATCCACATCATAACCGGAAAGCTGGTCAACAAATACATCATAGCCTCCCGGACACCCTCGGGCAGACACTTTTTTCTTATCCCCTGGAGGGACCACACACTTATCGGGACCACTGACAAGGACTACACCGGTGATCCCGATCATTACAGGGTGTCAGAGGAAAGCATCCGGGAACTGATCCATGAAGTCAACCAGTCATTTGGTGACGGGAGCTTACAATATGAAGATGTTCTCTCCTGTTACGGGGGCCTGAGGCCCCTTGTGGAAGATCCTGAAAAGGACACCTACCAGTCATCCAGGAAGTATGAAATATTTGACAGCAGTACAAACGGTATTGAAGGATTGATCACCGTTGAAGGGGGAAAATATACAACCAGCAGGAACCTGGGAGAAAAAGTAGTAGACCTCATAGAAAAGAAACTGGGAAGAGATCATATTAAATCCAGAACGGAGAAAGAGCACCTCTCCGGTTCGGAAATAGAAGATATGAAAAATTTCATTGAATCCGCTGTTGCTGGAAACAGTGACTTTAAAGAAACCAGCGTCAGGTACCTCGCAAGGAACTACGGCACCGAGTACGGGCAGGTCCTGGAGATTGCCCGGAAAAACAGGAAGTACGCGGAAATATTGAACAGCGACGGAGAAATCCTCGCGCAGGTTGTATACGCGGTAAAAAATGAGATGGCTTATACCCTGAAGGATGTGGTGTTGAGAAGGACAGGTCTGGGGACCCTTGGAAATCCGGGGAAAAGTGTTTTGAAAAAAGCCGCAAAGGCCGCGGGTAAAGAGCTGAAATGGGGATTCTTCAGGAGAAGAAGAGAAGTAAAAGAAGTTATTGAATCATTGAGGTTACCCTGATTGAGTAAGAAATGTTTTGAGTTCCAAGTTCCAAGTTTCGAGTTCCGAGTTGAAGAAGAAAGAAATGAAAGAAAAAGATTTTATCCCCCCATGGAGGGAGACACCTCCTGCTGAAAACTCATGGCGCTCCATTTTCAAGTGGGGTGATCCCCGCATCTACAAACATCCCAACAAAAGGCTTTACTCACTCTTAAAGGAAAAGCTAGAACTCACAGATGAATTTTTCCATAAGAGGAAAAATGAAGGCGATGCCCCGGCCAGAAGCAGTCAGAAGCAGCGTCTTTCAAAAAGAGATATCAGGGCCCTTGAGAAAATTGTCGGTGAAAATAACATATCTTTCGAAGACTACCAGAGGATAAAATACTCAACCGGGAAGACCGCAGAGGAGGAGATACTTCTCCGGGGAGAAGAACACGGGGGGCTCTGCGACATTGTCGTCCACCCGAAAAACAGGAAGAATGTTGAGGATATCATCAGCTACTGTAACAGGAAAAAACTACCTCTCTATACATACGGCGGCGGTTCCTCGGTGAACTTCGGGTTCAGTCCGGCCCGGGGGGGGATTACCCTGGTTATGAGCACCCACATGAACCGCCTGCTGGGCATAAACGAACTCAACCAGACAGTGACCGTTGAACCGGGAATCAGGGGCCCGGAACTTGAAGCACTCCTGAACAACGCCGCAGAGACCCACGGAACAGAGCACAACTATACCTGCGGTCATTTTCCCCAGTCCTTCCAGTATTCAACCGTGGGTGGCTGGATATCGGCCCTGGGTTCCGGGCAGCAGTCCACCTACTACGGGGACGCCTCCGATCTCGTCCTGGCCCAGGAATATCTTACCCCCGCGGGGAGTGTCCGGACACGGGACTATCCTTCCGCCGCAACCGGGCCCGACATCAATGAGATCATGAAGGGGAGCGAAGGATGCTTCGGCGTGATGGTTGAAGCGATCCTGAGGATATTCAGACACATGCCCCGGAACAGGAGATACTTCAGTTTTATCTTCCCGGAATGGGAGGGAGCCGTGAACGCCTGCAGGGAGATCATGCAGGGAGAGTTCGGGAAGCCCTCGGTGCTCAGGATATCCGACCCCGAGGAGACCGATGCCGCGCTGAAACTCTACGGCATCGAAGGGACACCTCTGGATACCCTCATGAAAATGAGAAGCCTCAAACCGGGAGAACGGTCCCTCCTTATCGGCAGCTCTGACGGCCACAAAAGCCGCACCGCCGCCGTTAAAAAGCAGGTGAAAGCCATCTGCCGCGGTTTCAAAGGTGTCTCCCTTACGGGACAGCCCGTAAAGATGTGGGAACAGGGACGCTATACCGACCCCTACATGAGGGAAGACCTCCTGGATTACGGGATTATCACAGACACTCTTGAGACATCGGTAAAATGGGACAACCTCCATCACGTCCATGAGTCTGTGAGGAAGCATGTAAAAAGGAGAAATAACATCATCTGCATGAGCCACTGCTCCCACTTCTATCCCCAGGGGACAAATCTCTACTTTATTTTTATCATGAAACTTCACAGCCTAGACAGGTACAGGGAGTTTCTTACGGGTGTTATCGATTCAATCCTCAAAGCGGGGGGATCACTTTCACACCATCACGGTGTGGGAAGACTTCTTTCACCCTGGATGGAAAGTTATCTCGGAAAAAGGGAGACGGATATCCTGAGAGCAATTAAAAAGCAGCTGGACCCGAAAAATATCATGAACCCGGGAAATATGGGACTTTAAAAAAAGAATTGTTATTTAAACATCTGAATATAATTTAACATCCATGATTCCAGATACAGCCTATATTTACAGCAGAGGGAAATATCCCCATAACAGGAAAATATGCGGCCTCTATCCCTTCGAGAGGCTTATCAATGTACTGGCAAAGGGGGGGGTAAATAAAATTCACCTGGACCTTTCGGAAGAGGAACTGAGTTTTTACCGGGAGAGGATTAAAAAACATATCGGCAGGATAAAGACCCTTGTCATCATATTCGATAAGGAGGAGGATATCGAGGTCAATTACCTCAGGATGCCCTCCAACCTCTTCATGCAGTCACACTACCTGGATTCTTTTGAGCAGTACTTTAAAAAAAAGAAAAAGTCCTATGAACCGGTACTCAACGGTGAACAGTTCCCCATAGACGGCCCGCAGGAGATTAAAAAAGCATCATCCATGGTCAAACAGAGACTCCTGGACACAACCGAGGGCTATATTTCAAAAAATATTAATAAAAGGATATCCGTGCCCATAAGCGAAGTTGTGGCCGGAACAAGGGTCCATCCCAATACCCTCACCCTCCTGAACTTCGTTATCGGGATGCTCGCGGGATACCTGGTTTTCCGGAACAGGTACTGGAGCATTGCCCTGGGGGGAACACTTTTTCAGCTTGCGTCCATTTTCGACGGGGTTGACGGCGAGGTGGCGAAGTTCACATTCAGGTCATCCCGGCTGGGAGGCTGGCTCGACACCATATGCGACCATATCGCGGTGATCTACCTGATTATTGCCATCTACTATGTGAACTACCTCGATTTCGGGATGATTTACACACTCTCAACCATTGTTCTTACAATCGCCGGTCTTATTATCATGATAGGCATTGTTCTCATGTATCTCAGGGAATTCAGCCGGTCACAATCACTTAAGGCTTATGATGTTGAATTTATCTCAAAGCTTCCCCCGGACGATTGCAAGGTAAAATTTATCCACAGGACAAAATACCTTGTAAAGAAGGAGGCCTATTCGATGGTATTTTTTCTCGTGGGCCTCACAGGGAAGATCCACTATACAATCCCCCTTCTTACAGCCACAACATTTGTCGGTTCCCTCATACTGGCAAGGATCAACGCCCACTACTTTCCCCTGTTAAGGGAGGGGAAGAAATTTGAGTAAGGACAGGATTTGCATTAATTCCAATAAAGACAAAACCTGCCGCAGAGATATTGCATTCCGGGAAAGAGTTTATCCCATCTTATCTGAATAGAAAACCAGAATATAAATAACAAAACCGGCACATCCCAGGGTGATAAGACCACCCAGCACTGCGAGAAGTATTTTAGTAATACTTAATCCTTTCTCTGATTTAACTTCATTCATTTCACCCATAACTTACTCCTGTTGTAATTATATTAAATGATATTAATATTTTATACCATTTAATATAATTTTTTTAAATAATAGGAGCATGGAAAACAGGTTTCCCCGGAATGTCAATAATAATTTTCTGTTTTTAAAGAATTTGACCTCAGTCATTTCTTCTTTTCCCAGAGAAAGGTAAATTCATCACCGCTATCATGTTCCGATTGGATAATCTTTACCGTTTCCTTCTTTTTGAGTTTTTTAAATGACTCTAATTTCACGGCCTCCCTGACCACGGCATTGTGAATACCGGCTTTGGGAATATATAAGATAAAGTCAAGATGATCAATTTCATAACCATTGTCAGAATAGGCATAATAGGGCCTCTCCATGGGGTTGAGCTCCGGGTCATCGTCATGGACAAAATCCCATTCAACCCGAAGTTCCCCCAGGGGTTCGGTGGTATCTTTTGCGATTCGTTTAAACAGGTCATCGAAAAAGGGGATCCAGGGTGATTTGAAATCCGGTTCTGTTTCGGTGTATCCCTCCCCTTTTGCTTTTTCCCGGACCCCATAAAACTCTTTCAGCATGTCAAAGGCCGAGTCTGTCTCTTCTATCTCCCTTGTATATTTCTTCCCGTCAAAAATATACTTACCAAATTCACTATCCATCCGGGTATAGAGAACAATATTTTTATTATCCTTTGAGAAATAATAATATAAAAGATTATCCTCAATATAAGTCAGGAAGAGGGTGAAAAAACCATGGTCCCTGACGGCATCAAAGTCATCACATTCAAAATCTTTCAATGTGTACCCTTTTTGTTTTGCACCGATGGCCATGCGGACAGAGTTTTCGACGTCTTCGGTTTTTGCATAGATACAGGCCATATTGAAATGGAGGAGCCCATTTTTTGATATACGGGTCCCGTCGGCTTTTTCAAAATGGGGCTTCACCTGGTTAATTCCCTCCTGATACTTGCCCGTCTGGTCATAGGCCACCAGGATGTGGGCCAGTATATTTGCAGCAGGATCTTGATCCGGAATAAATGTATTCCGGTTATTTTCCCAGAATTTTACCGCCTCTTCCGGTTGTCCCGTAATAAGATAGTTGTACACCACGGTATCAATGAGGTTGTTACTTACACCAAACTCATCAACTGCTTCCAGGGAGAGATCTATTGCCTTTTCAATCTGCCTGTTCTTCAGGTAAGCCCCGGAAAGATAGTTCCAGGTGTTTTCATCTTTTATTTCCAGAGAGAGGGCTTTTTCTCCCCAGGTAACGGCATCCTGCCATTGCTGGTTGGCCACGAAATAGTATACCATTTTTTTTATTATTTCATGGTCCTCCATGACATCGGTATAATAGGGAAGGATAAGCTCAACCATCTCACTCTTTGCTGTTTCAAGGGCAAGGGAGAGGGGTGTCTCATTATTTGCAGTTTTATGTAAAGGGTCCGCCCCCTGTTTGAGAAGTTCTTTTACCATGGGAACCTGCCCCCCCCTGACCGCGAAATGAAGGGGAGTCCAGCCATGTCTCGAAGAATTGGAACCGGTGTATTCCTCCTCTATATCAGCGCCCAGCCTGACCCATGTTTCTGTAATAAGATCACCCTCATCTCTCCTGAGCAAATATCCGCAGAGATTTATAAAAGGGCTCTTTCCCTTGTTATTTTTCTGATTGATATTAATACCCTGTTCCACCAGGTATTCAACGGTCAGGGGATAGTCGTAGAGGTTGAAGAGTGCGTTTTCACCCGCATTATCTGTTTTATGAATATCAACACCCTTCTCAACAAATATCTCCGCCAGCTCCCTCCCCAGGAGATCCTGTCCTTCATCCACATCTCCACTGCCGGTACAGGCATTTAAACGGTGGAGTATTGTGTCCCCGTCCTCATTTACCGCGTTAATATCAAGACCGGGTATTTCAGAGAGCTCCTCTACTGCATCGCTATCTTCAATGTTCATAACCCAGTTAAACCAGTAGGGTTCCCCCATATCATCCGGCGCATTGATGTCAAAGCCCAGGGCCACCATGCCGCGGAGCATTTCGGCGGAGGGATATTCAAAGTCGATGTGATCCAACAGGCGTTGATCATTGATGTCAAAACCCCGCTGGCAGATGTTTTCCAGAAGGGTGAGATCCTCTTCTTCGGTCATGGCGTAGAGGGCGTCATCGATTTCAGAATCATCCGGGGGTTTGGTCCTTTCTTCGGGGAAATGGGTATCAATGATCCATTCATAGATTTCGTCCCTCAGCTCTTCACGGGGAAAAACCAGCCAGTTGTTTGTATCGGAATGGGTTTTCATATAGACCGTGACTTCCCCATCCGGGGTGCTCACTTTCATTATAATATTTTCCCAGTTTTTATCACCATAATCCTTAAACAGGGGATGTCCTTTCAGCATATCCCTGCATTGATTTGCTTCATACTCAAAGGTGAGAGAGGGCAGCTGTTTCTCCGGCACGGGCCCGCTGGTAAGAGCAGATGATTGCTGTTTCTCTTCTTCCCAGTGTACGCTTTTATAGATTTTTTCCATGAATGATCTCCTGAAAAGTTGTTATTTTAAAATTTCCAGTATCCTCGGAAACGTATGGTATCAGCGTGTGGAAGTTTTCAGCCAATCCAATCTTCCGGAAGAATAAAATCTAAGTAGGGAATATTGGCCGATTCCAGGGCAGTTTTTATCTTTTCATGTACCACTATGCCGGATACAGATTCAGCCAGGCGAAACATAGAGGCATTATCCGTTTTGGATTCGTCAATGGTTAATCCTTCAAAATCCACATCGGTCACCGGTTCACCGTGGGCAGTGTAATTGGATTGCTCAAAATCAACGGCGGCAATTGCACCCAGGATATTGACCGCGAAATAATTATCGTATTCTCTGCTGTTTTCCCTGTCATGCAAAATTGCAGTAAATAGCTGCAGGTTATCCACCCCGGCATCCATGAGGGTTTTTACCATTTTCTTTTCCATCAGCAGAATACCGGCATGAAACATCGGCACCATTGCATCACCTTCATCGGTATAAAGGTCAATATGAATCGGGCTGGGTAACTCCCGGGTAATACGTTGGCCCATATTCCAGTATACGCCGTCAAATTGCGGAATATTGGTGAGGCTGGCACGGTCACGGTCCCGGGGGCCAAAGCAGCTAAGAAAATAGTACATTGCGCCCCTCTATGATTTGCTTAAGGTGAAAATGCGTCATATTTTAAATTCTCCTTAACCGAAAGCTTTCCCCAGCTTTTCATTTGCCTGTCCAATCTGGTCTTTGAGATAATCGATATCATCTTCATGGTCTTCCAGGAACTGCTTTTTTTTAATACCGGTGCCATATTGTGCTAAATCTTCGGCTGTTGCGTGGTATTCGTCAATCAGGTCATTTGCCCGGGTAATGAAGCCGGGCAGTACGTTTTTGTCACTTTCATCTATTGCCTCTTCGAAATCATTGGTTAATTTTTCCAGCTTGTTCATGAAGGCGCTAGCAATTTCGGCATACTTCCAGGATTCCAGTATTTTCGGGGTATCTGTCATTTCACTTTCTCCTTTTCTGCATATAGTGATTGTTATATGGCAGGGGTGTAATTAAGCCTGTCCCACCAGTGGGTAGAGCTCTCTATTCTCCCGGTCAATCCGGTTTTCCAGGGCCCTGACTATCTCTTTTGTTTCTTCTATAAATTTACCGGCATCTTTCTGTATGGAAGGAGCCCCGGGCCAGTGTTCAAGATAATCACTGAATGCCTGGTAGAGGTGCCCCATCTCCTCTATGAATTTCCTGGTGGTGCTCTTCACCGTTTCATCTTCATGGGTGAGAAGGTACGGGTAGAGAGATTTGTCTTCTATGGCAAGGTGGACCTTGAGCTTGCCGGCAAATTCAGCCAGGAGAATCCGGACCCGGGACGCATCCTGTTTCAGCGTGTTTTCATGGAGTTTTTCTGCAATATCACCGGCAATTTTCAGTAATTGCTCATGCTGGTCGATATATCTCTGTATCTGTGTCATATCTTCTCCTCGGTTTCTGAGATCCGGTACCGGGTACCGGTGTTGGATGGCAAAAGCCATGCTAGTTAGGATTCCTAACCTACATCCCTCTGTTGTCAATATATTTTTTATTTTTCCATCACTTTTTTGATCCTCTGCTCTTCAATATGCTTCACACTCTCATGGACCATGATGGTGCCGATATTTTCTTTAATATGAAACATCGCATATGATTCCTGTCGGAATCATATGCAGGTTTGACGTTCCAGTGAAATCCCGTTGCCAGCAAGCAATGGTTGATTAAATTTTTGTTCCAACTTTACGTGCCCAGGCCTCAATGGTTTTCCAATCCCTGTAATCACCTTCTGTAATGTCTAAAAAGAAAAAAATAAACCGGGCTACGAGAGAAGTAAATAAGGGAATTTTTTTGTAATCCAATACACCGGTAAATTTCCCAACATCAATTGCGTTAACACATGCAGAGGTTTTACTGATCTTATCAGCATACTTTTCTGCTTCATCAAGATTCTTTCGCTTCCTTTTTGATAGTGTAAGACATGTGAAAAAATAGGCTACCGGAAAATTTTGCAATCTGCTCCCGTAAGTTTTTATGAACTTCTTTGCTTCATTTTTCCAATCATCATACTGAATCGGACTGCCAATGACAAATGCATCATATCCTGATATATCCTTAACATTTTTAATTTGCAATATATCAACATTAAACCCCTGTTTGCATAAAGTCTTCCCAATTGTAACTGCGACATCGCCTGTACTTCCGTACTCGCTTGCATAAGCAACAAGTATACGTTTATCATTTGTATTTTTACTTAAACATTGTCTTTCGGGAAATATGCCAGGAGTAGCAGCGGCTTCTTGCGGCGCTCCAGGCATATAAGAACCAAATAGTGTTCCTGAAAATGCCGCTGTATGTTCGAAAAAGTCTTTTCTTGTTTTTCTAGTCATTTTTTATATACATCCAGTATTTAGAACTCTATTTAATTTTACAAACCCGCTTGCATAGCACGTGTCAGTTCAACCTGGCTTTTGTGTCGCTTTGACAGAAAGAAAGCAAACAGGCCAATTACTAACTCAAGAATAGTGGCCAGTATAAGTTCTGTTGCCGGTATACCATCAACTATTATGCTTATTATTCGGGCAGTACCGTATGAAAGGTAGATTGTTGCTGCAACAAGCAGTGATGTATATCTGAGTGATTTCAGATAAATCCCAAGCAGAATTAAAATACCAATAGCAACCAATCCACCGCCCGGTGCTCGCACTTCATTAAGGAGGTTTATCTGAGCCCCCAGGTCAATATTTGTCGAAGAGTGAAACTGTACCGGTACAATTAAAGTTAAAGCTCCAATCACTAGAGCAATCAATCCTCCAACGAATAATAAAATTGATTCAATTCTGGAATTACGCATGTTTTTCACCTCATATTGTTTTTTATTATGTTTGACACAGTGTCAAGTTTACACCGTGTAAAGTAATAAATGCTTGACACCATGTCAAGCACTTGATAATATTTTTTTATGAATTTTGATAAAAAAGAGACAAAAAAAGACATTTTAGAAGCTACATGGCATCTCCTTGAAGAAAACCAGGGACTCGGTGTGCGCATGAGTGATATAGCAAAACGCGCGGGTGTATCCCGGCAGGCTGTCTACCTCCATTTTCCAACTCGAACCGATTTAATGATTGCAACTATAGCATACATTGATCAGGTAAAAGGGCTCAATGAGAGGCTTGAACGGCTCTATAATAGCGCAAACGGTGCAGAGATGATTGATGCTACTGTGGATGTCTGGGGCAACTATATACCTGAGATCTACGGGATATCAAAAGCTTTCTTGCTCACTAAGGACAATGATGAGGCAGCAGCTGTTGCCTGGAGGAGTATTTTGGACTGTTTAAAAGATGCTGTCAGGTCTGTTGTCCTGTATTTAAAAAAAGAAGGAACATTCACGAAAAAGCTGCAAGTAGAAGAAGCTGTGGATATATTTTTCATACAGATCTCTGTGCAAAACTGGGAGCAGTTTATAATTGATTGCGGATGGACACAGGATCAGTATATAAACAACATGAAAATAGTTCTGAAAAGAGTTTTACTAAAGTAATGGCTTTTTTAAAGACCGGCGGAATCAACCGGGACACACCCGCAGCCCAGGCTTACAGCTGCACATACTCTTCAGGTTTGATGAAGGTCAGGGTATCGATCCCCTGCTTTTTAATACCTCAAAATATAGTAAAATTTTCAGAATCTATGCTTATCGCTCCAGCCATCAGCCGGAGTGATCCGCATCCCTGTGAGGGAACCTGCCTCTAATGCGTCTTTCACAGCTCCTGAGATAAAGATGGCCAGGGGATATTCTTCGGCCCTGAAAAGATCCAGGCCCCGGTCCAGGTCTTTTTTCAGGACCAGTTTATTCAACCGCATAATATCCCCATCATACATTTTACAATCACTGGCATCCCCGTCCACAGCGGGAACACGTCCCACTACATTGATAATGGAGTAGCCGGATAATTCCCTGCCGGGCATTTTCACTGTGACCGGAAAAAGCTGGAAGTTCTCCGGGGCCAGAGCTTCCAGGTGACGAACAAAATTTTCACTGACAACAGGTACGGCTGACAGCTCAAAATAATCGGGCAACTGATCATGGTTTTTTTCAAACTCCACAAGGATCTCCCCTTCGCCGAAATTTTCCTCAAGGAGTTCCCCCCGGGTAAAGTGGGTCCCCCACCCGGAGTTCCTGTAGCTGATCATACCCACCAGGGTATGTTCCCTGCTTTCCAGTATATAGTATTTACTCATGAACGTCCCTTTCAGCTCCTATCATTCTCTTTTTCATTTTCAGTCTTACTCATTCCGAGATTCTCCCCGGAAAAACCCTTTTAAAATAACTACCTGGTACAGCTTAAAAAAATTTACCGCAGGGGGGCAGAATAACAAAAACCCTGCCCGTATGCTTCTTTGTTGTAATGCCCCCCGGTCCATTCAAATTGCACGCCGCCGATTTCCGTTTTCGACTCTATGGCGGAGCCATAGTGTTTAAGGAGCTCCCCCTTGATCATCTGTTCGATCTTCGTAAAATCTATGGCAGAAAGACGGTCAAGATAGGAGTCAAACTCGCCGGTCCCGGACAACCAGTTGAGATATTCACCGCACAGACGTTCAACCTGCAGATTGACAACAAATCTCTCAATGTTTGAGTAGGCCGTTTTCTTTGAATGCTCGTTGGAACGGTACCGTGTGGGTTCCACCTGCCCGGAGGCTCTGACCTCGGATACAAGGCAATGCATCTGGTCATGCTCTCCCACAATAAGATACCAGGGGTCCTGCCGCGGATAGTCACAGTATATCTCTTCCTCAAAGGAAAGAGACGCGCCCCTTTGAAAGGAACGGAATATCAAAAGCCAGTGTAAATACCTGATAATTTCATGTTTCATGGAATGGAAGAATCCAAAAGGAGTCCGGGATTCCCAGAGGCAGCCAAGCCCCTGGTCGTTACCCGCCATGGTATCAAGGGCTGTGAGCTCTCCGATATCGACCATAAGTTCATCACTGAAATCCATGTATTCCCCGCTTCCCGGGCTGAATTTTTCAAGTGAATTCAGTTGTTTCCCTGTTATCATTTTCATAATTTTCTTCCTGTTTAATGTTCAAGCGGGATCCTTGGGGATCCGCATTAGACCTGTTTCATTCTTTGCGATAATCAGAATCACTCCTCTGCCTGAGATTTCGAAGCAATTCTCTCCGTTCTTTATAATCACTCCATCTATTTTTAATTTCTTCTAACATCCTCTCGGAAATCATCCTTTGATTTGCCATTGCCTCTTCATGAGGACGTATCAACTTCATTGCTTTTTCGATTTTAATTTGAAATTCCGTTTTTTCTTCAAGGGTCAATACTTTTGCCGGACTTTCGGATGTTTTACCATATCGAGTTTTTTTCATTGGCTGTGGTTGATCATAACTCTTTCCATGCCAGGGTGGAGGATTTTCAATATCTTTCCCATTTATAGATAGGACAACATAAAAATCCCTGGTAAGATAAAGATCCAGGGCCATTACCTCTCTTATTTCCTCCACACAGGATAGAAGAGAGTGCATAATACCTGTCAGAGGCGAAGAAACCTGTTCCTCAAATGATAAATTATTATGGGATTCAATAAATGACTGTAACTTTTCATTACTATCAAAAGGTTCTTCAAAAAAATCTGCTACCAATAAACCTGAACCTTCATACTCCCAGCGCAACTGATAAAGACGGGCTGGATTACTGTAATTTTCCGGATCTGCTGACATTGCACTTTTTGCACTATTAACGAACATTAATTCGTTACACATTGTTACACCGTATGGATTTATTATACAGCCGTACCAGAGATCTCGAGGCCCTTCCATTTCAAGAAACTTCTCCAGCTTGACAATAAAATCTTTTTTTACATCATTTATAATGTCTTGTAAGTCTTCACTCTGCATTTGTTTTCTTTTTTAAAATCAAATAAGTAAATCCACGGCTTTGCCGGGATGTCTCCAATTCAAACGCTGAGAAGCTCCTGGTATTCCATACCTTCCAGATCCGGCGCGTGCTCATCCAGGTAATCGAGAACGCTTTCGTGAAAAATCAGAATATGGGGCGCCTGGCTGTTATTCATAGTCTTCAAGAGCGGTGAATTTCAGCGTATTGATCCCCTGCTTTTCAATATAGCCGCGTACGCTTTCATGCACAAGTATGGTCCCGGTTGTTTCCGCAAGGCGGAATACCAGAAGGCCTCCTGTTGCCGATTTCTCGATATCCGCCGCAGCTATCTTTCCGATGATGTTGAAGCCGCATAATCATAGCTTTGACCGCTTTTCTTATGGCGTAAAACAACCGGGTAGTAGTCAATGTTATCCACTCCGGCACCGGTCAACGCATGGGAAAGGCGCTTCGACATGACACATACATCGAGATCGTTCATCTCTTCGGGAGGCCCTTTATATCCACGAAAGAACTTCACTTCCATTTCGATGGGGGAGGGAATGCTGCTCTCTTCATCGGGCTCAAATTTTTCCCCGGAATCCCAGCTCCAGATGTCGCCAACCTCTTCATCTGTCTGGATTTCGGAAAGCAGCAACCTCTCTTCCTCGGTAACAATAATCGGACAGCTTAATACATAGTACATTGATGTACCTCCTTTTTTTTCAGCACTTACAGCGCGTAATAATCTTCCGGTGGAATAAACTTCAACCCGGCATTACAGCTGCACAGAGTCTTCAGGTTTCAGAAAACTCCTTATTTTAAATGAAAACTTATATACTCATCTGTTTCCCCATGCAGAAAGAAATGCGCCCTGTTGCCGTCAACCTTCATCCAGCGCCATTTATATAAAGGAATATCTTTTTCCGGCTTCAGTTTCATTGGCTCGACAATCACTCTGGATTCTACCGCGTCAATCTGGACTGCAGCAAGGGAAAAACTCTTCTTCCCTTCCAGCAGCAGCCAGATAATATCGCCCAGCCTGTCCCATAATACTGTTTTGAAATTTTTCAGAAGTTTTTGTATGCCGGTAATTTTTCGGTCAACTGTTGTCACCGAAATCGCGAAATTTCTTTCAAGCAAAACAATACATTTTTTGCCGGGAAAAACAATGGGCTGGACCGGGTAGTTTTCTTTCTTTTTGCTGTTTACAATTGTTGGTTCCAGTGGATCAGAAATATCAAAGGCAACGGTATCATCATCCGTAAACCCCACCAGGGTATCATCTATTGTTATGAGTAAACAATTCTGGCCGAATTTTAAGGTTTTTCTCACTGCTTCCTTGCCGGTCAGTTCCCGGACATAGATACCGTCCGCCAGGTATACCGGGTTTTCCCGGCACCGAAGATTTCCCGGTGATTCTTCTTCATTCCAATGCCTGATCAGGTTTTTCCCTTTAGGGATTTCCGGCATCTCAATGTCACCGGGAGTTAAGTAGGAGTTATTTTTTTCATTGTATTCTTCATTATATTTGTACCGGTTGGAATAGATAATTCCCTTTCTCACGCAGAGGGTATTTACAGATTGTTCTTTCACGGGGATATGCTTCGGATTTTTATAATCACTTATATCAAGAATAGACGCGTTTCCACCTGAAATTCCCCCTGAAAAACCGGATATATATATGTAATCACCATCAAGGATAGATGAAGAACTTCCCATTTCCATTTTCAAGGCTATTTCACTTGCCTTCATTAACCTGTTATTTTTGATTTCATAAATAAAGAGTTTTTCCTCTTCATCATTATACATATACGCGGTATTGTTATCTTCCCGCGTAAGAAAAATTTGAATTCCACTTTCCGGTAAGTCGTTTTTTAAATTGTCTGCTGTCTCAACGGTCTCTTTTAAAAATTCAGCGGAAGAGAAGGAAAGGGTTTGCGAAGAGTGAGGGGCAGCTTTCTTCTCCTGCGGGGCATCAGGCAATGAAACCTTCAGCTTTAAATAACCGGCTATTTTTAAGAGAAAAAATCCGCCGGGGTTATAGGGCGAAGCATCACTCCCCTCATCATGAAGGATACCGATCAACTGCGGTTTCCCCAGGGGATTCTTCTTTTTGGGATGGGGCATCCATATATCCGAGTTCTCCCGCACAAGAATGTTCAGTTTTTTCAGGGATATATCCTTTAACTCATCATAATAATCTCCAAGCTCATCTTCCAGTTCATCCTCCTCCAGATCATCAAAGTAGCGGTCCGCGGTAATGAAACCCAGGTCCAGGGACGCACATTCAAGGCGGGCATGGTTTTTAAAAAGGTAGCCGTAGCTGCCATACTTTGCTTTTTTATCCGGCGGTGACGCGGTGAGGGCCTTATCTTTTAAATGTACCACCAGTTTCCCGTCTTCGAGTTTCGCGGAAGAGGCAGTGCCCATAACCATCTCAAGAATTTTTTCCGCGCCGGGAGTATCGGCCAGAGAGGAGAAATGCTCACACAATGCTCTCTGAAGCTCTTTCTTATCCTTCGCGTTGAGTATCCCGGAATAGCCGGTCCCCTGGCCGGTTTTCCCGCTCTTCTGAGGACTTTTTGAACCTGTTCCGGTCTTTTTCTCAAGATACCCCTTTTTCAGCTTTCCCCCGATCTGCTTATCCGCATCTTTTTGCGCCGCTTCTTCCGACGGGAATTCCTTTGTCTTACTCTGTCCCTCTGTACCGGCTTTTCCAAACCGGACAGTATGGCTGTTACCTGAGACTTCGATCTCCCAGAATTTGTTGGATTTTTCATCTGTGTATTCAAGTCGTGTTTTTTTTGGCATTTTTATCTCCATTAACCTTTATAAAATAGATACAAACTCTCCTCAATACTACAGGGCGTAATAATCTTCCGGTGCAATATATTTCAATGTATCAATCCCGCAGGACTCCAAGTGTTTTTTTATTTCTTCTTTTATAACAATCGAGAAATTCTCTTCCAAACGAAACAGGGAAAGCCCGGGATCTTTTGATTCATCCAGTACCAGGTTCTTGATACTGCTGTCACCGGTATAATCCCCATCGTAACTCTGAATATCCGATGCTTTCAAATCTACCATGGATACGCGACCGATCAGATTGAAGGCGTAGTAGGGATAGGTCTGCCCGGTCTCGGTATTTTTCAATGTCACCGGATGATAGAGAATATTGTCCACCCCGGCGCCTTCCAGCGCCTTACGCAAACGTTCGGACATCAGCGGTATACTGGAATCGGAAAAATCGGGCGGATCGCCCTGATAACCGTCATAAGGGACAACATCAATGATCACATCATCCGACGGAACAGTGGATGTTGTGCGCCCTACTCCCCAGTTCCTGAAACCTTTACAGTGTTTACCCTCTTCAATTTCCATATAACCGGAATTCTCATCCTCATCCTGCTGCTTTAAAATATAGTACATTTGACCTCCTGAAAATTCTTCTTTAAAATTGGTGGATAACTTTTTGATCTTTCATATAACCGGGAACACTTTCGTGAAAAATCAGAATTAAAAAGATACCTCTTCAAAATATGTTTTCGCTCCCAGATACTGGACAATCAGCATGAGAAAGATCTGGCGCGCCGATAATTGTTCGGCATTGGATAGAGCGAAGGGTTCTCCCTCTTCATGGTCCAGAAAAAAGAGAGCCGGTTCACCACCTTTATTCTTTTTACCGGGATGGGCCACCATGGCATTCTGCCCCACATCGAATACCAGGGGGTAAAAGTCATCTAAGTCATCCATACCAATCAGGAAATCGTCGCCCTCTTCAAACCAGTCCGATACCATAGTACGGGCAGGGCAACAGAGAAGCCCTCCGCCCAGGCATTCTCCTTGAATCTCGCCGTGTATATTGTACAGGGCCTGCAAACTGACAAAGGGTAAAATTCTCTCTACCGGGGGAAAAAATGTAAACGTGATTATATGATCATATTCTACGAGTCTAAAATTTAAATACAGGAAGCCATCCTCTGTCAGCCCCGCAGAGTCAAATTGCTTCATTAGTAATTGAATGACTTTTTCTTCCGAATCGGGGAAAATGGTCTTGATGTATTTCGCCACTGCCCGGCTCTGATCATCCGCCAGAGAGATCTCATCCCACACTTCGCGGGACAACCCCACTGGGGCTCCGGATCCTTTAACGGGACTGTATCCTGACAAAAGAGCATCCAGTTCCTTATCTATTTTTGCTAAATACCCCTTTCCTTTATCCTGCTGGAATTTGTTTTTGATTTCGGCTATGCGATTTTCGGGAATAGAACCGGGAAGATTTTTTAAGCAATGAGCAAGGAGAGAGACAGACTCTTTTGAAGACTCGTTTGTTATGGCAAAAGAGGCCGCAAGCCCCACGCTCTCTTTATGCTCTTCCAGAGAAAACTCCGGCCTCTGTATCTCTTTTAAAAAGAGACCGGACTTGAGATAATCACACCTGATACGAATCTCAGAAAAAGTTCCCTCATCAAAGGAGTGAAGATATTCCCGGAACGAAATTTTTGTGTCCCAGCATATAATTGTCTTCAATCCTGACAGGGAGAGGATGGGCCTTATGGAAACAACGGACGTTTCCCGGAATTCGATTTTCTCCAGGTTTTCCAAATCCTTTAAAGGCGACAGGTCGGAAACATTTGTATTATCGATACACAAAGAGTGCAGCTGTTTTAAATTGCTAAGCGGAGAGAGGTCCTTAACTTTTGTCCGGGAAAGCGACAGATTTTGCAATCCGGTTAGATCGCTGATGCTGGAAAGATCTGAAACACTGCTGTTATAGATTTCAAGATTTCGCAAATTTTTCAATTTTTGCAGAGGAGCAAGTTTGCGAATATTTTTCTGCGAATAGATTGATAACTCCTCAAGGTTTTCCAGGAACGAAAGCGGCTGCAAATCTGATATGGTATATTTAGCAAAAATCTCCAGCTCTTCCAGCCTTTTTATTTTGCGGAGCTCTTTCTCACCCACACCGGCCTTGATCTTTGCCGCTCCTTTCAGCAGTTCCTGCCATGTGCTATCGAGACCCTCCCACCACTCTGTGATGTCGACGTCTTTTGCAGAAGAGTCATCCTGGTTCGCTTCCCTGTAGCCTTTCTTCACTTTTGAGAGGATGAGTCCCTCCGCATCTTTTCCGGCCTCCTTTGCCGAAGGAAACTCCTTGCTCTTGCTCTGCCCGCCGCTCCCTATCTTTCCGTAGCGGACTGTGTGAGAATTGCCTGTTACGGTAATTTCCCAGAATTTGGCGCTTTTATCGTCTCTGTATTCCAAATATTTTTTCATAAAATTCTTCCTTTTTTATACGCTGAGAAGCTCAATAAATCTCATCCCTCTCAGGATAACTTTTTGATCTATCATATGATCGAGAACACTTTTGCAAAATTGATACAACCGGGACCCCGCAGCGCGGGCTTACAGGTGCACATAGTCTTCCGGTTTCACCCACCTCTTCATGATTCTGGATTTCCGAAAGAAGCAGCTCGTCTTCTTCGGTAACAAGAAGGGGGCATCTGAGAACATAATACATTGTAGATTCCTCCATTTTAATAATTCTGATTACTCTTATTCAAGGGTAAAATTTACTTCGCACATTCTCCCTGCTTAAGTCACGTGATGACCTTTTATGCTCTTTCTATTGCTTATAACCATCCCATTGTTCGGGAAGCACAAACTGCAATCCGGTTATACGGCATCTTCCATGGAATTTTTAAGCTTTTCGTTAATAAGAATGACTCTTGGGACCTCAATCATCCAACATTCTCCAGAATTTCACTCATACCTCTCATTTACCTGGTGGAACCGGGTAATTTCAACTGCACGCGGAACATTCAGGCTTGATAAATATCGGGGGGGTCTTCTCTTTTCTCACCGAAACCGGTGTTTTTTCCCGGTCTCCCAACATCTCAAAACAAAAACTGGTTTAACTCAGATAGAGACAAGACACTATAACTTATGTATATAAGTCTGTAAATAATTTTTTGAAGAGTCTATCAGGGCGTGATTGTAATTCCGGGATAAAGCCGGTTTTTTATGAAAGGATTTTTCTAACTTTTTTGATGTGGTTTTGGTTAGAGCATGAGTCTTTCCAGGGTTTTTTGATCCGGAAATCCCAGAATCGAGATAAAAAGGGGAACAGTATCCAGCATTCGTGTAATATATACGAAATTTCTTGCATAATTATCCAGGATCTTTTTATGATTCCTGGGATTACTCAAATCATAAACAAGTTCATCAAGATAATGCCTGATGGCAAATCCAATAAGCCAGGAAACGGAAAACTTAAAATTCCTTCTTAAATCCAGATACTTCTCATAAAAAACAGAATCTATATTAATATGCTCTTTTTCCAGGATAATAAACTCCTTTCCAAATTTCTGGTAGGTGACTCTTTCATAGGGCCTGGGTTCAAACTCGTTTTTCCTGATGATACGCGTGAGAAGGAGTGAGATCAGTGCATTATTTGATAGACGGAGTGTATCCGCAGCCTCTTCCAGTTTTTCAAGAAGTTCCGAGTCAATAGTGATGGTGGTTCTCATTATGTTCAACCTCCCGGTATTTTGATCAGGAATGCAATTATTCCTCACTATTAATACGATTCTGAAACCTGGTTCATTAAAACTTTTTTTGATTTCAGGGAATTTTCCCGGAATTTAATTCACACCCGTCTGTCATTCAGATTTTACCGGCAACGGCATCTGTCACGTCTCATGCATTACTGTTCCGGCTCTCAGGGGTCAGCGATTCCGCCAGGAGCTGAACGGTATGCTTCACCTTCTCGCTTCTCCCTTCCTTATCAAGGCCCCCCTTGATCTGCAGAAGGCACCCCGGGCAGTCCACAGCCACGGCCCCGGCGCCGGTTGACGCGATATCATCGAGCTTGTCCTTGAGTATCTGCTCCGAGATATCTCCATGGGCGGTAAACGAGTAGGAACCCCCGAATCCGCAGCACCTGTCGGGACGGGACATCTCTTCCAGTTTCCGCCCTGTTTTCTCCAGAAGCTCTCTCGGTTCCTTCCAGACACCCGCGCCCCTTTTGAGATGGCATGAATCGTGATAGGTCACTGTTTCATCCGTTTCAGAAAAAATATCCGCCCCCTGGGCCACCGTTGAGATGAATTTGGATATATCCATGGTCTTTTCCGCGAGCTCCACCGCCCGTGAATACCATTCCGGGTCGTCTTTCAGAAGTTCCGCAAAGTCCCGCTGGAGGGCCATGGTGCAGGTGGGACAGGTGGTAACCACGTAATCCGTCCCGTCCCCCAGCATGGCGTCGATATTCTGCATGGCAAGCTCAACAGCCGTCTCCCTGTCCCCTGAATAGAGGGCGGGTACCCCGCAGCAGTTCTGGTCCCCGGGGAAAGTCACCTTGATATTCAGCCTGTTGAGGACCTTTACCAGGTCAGTCCCCATCTCCGGGTAAACAAAATCGTTGAGGCATCCCCCGTAGAAGGCCGCCGTTTTCACCGGTTTCTCGATCTTCTGTTTTATTTCGGGGAAGAGCTCTCTGAAAGATGTTTTCGCCACGGAAGGAAGAGAGCGCCATTTGGTCAGTCCCGAGAAAAAGAGAGGGAGGTGCCGTATCATCCTGTCCCTGTCGGTTACCGGGCCCTGGAGCTTTCTCGCGGTGTAGAGGAGTGAGTGAAAGCGCTTCCTGTTGCGGAGGATGTTTTTGAAGACCAGGGATTTCCCTCTGCCGATCCCCTCTTTCTCCCCGATGGTTTCACGGAGTGAGAGTATTATCCCCTCCAGGTCTATCCCCGCGGGACATACCGATACGCATGATCTGCACCCGATACAGGCCTTGACTATTTCCGCCGCCTTGTCGAGACCATGATAAAATGCCGTAAGGATAATTCCAATTGCCCCGATATAGATATGCCCGAAAACATGTCCGCCGATGGTCTGGTAGACGGGGCAGACGTTGGCGCAGGCACCGCACCTTATGCACCTCAGGGCGCTTTTACAGGCCTCCGATTCCGCCAGCCTGCTCCGTCCGTTATCAAGAATAACAATATGCAACTCCCGTTCACCCTCTTCCCCGGGGACTGCTCCCCTTATCCAGGTGGCATAGGATGTGATATTCTGTCCCGTTGCGTTTTTCGGGAGGATCTTTAAGATCTTTTCAGCGTCTTCCAGTGTGGGCACAAGCTTCTCTCTTCCCACCAGGACAACATGGACCGGGGGGAGAGTTGTGACCAGCCGGGCGTTTCCTTCGTTGGTTACCAGGAGGATCCCCCCTGTTTCCGCAACGGCAACATTGGCACCGGTGATCCCCATATCCGCCTCAAGGTATTCTCCGCGAAGTTTTTTCCGCGCGACCTCAACAAGATGTTCTATGTCAGGGGGTTCAACCTCTCCTGTTTCCCTGCTGAAGAGTTCCGCGACCTGGTCCCGGAACATATGGATGGCCGGCATAACCATATGACTGGGCCTCTGGTCCGCCAGCTGGACGATCCATTCCCCCAGGTCTGTTTCATTGACCGCAATACCTTTTTCATTGAGGGCACGGTTAAGATGGATTTCTTCGCTGACCATGCTTTTGCTCTTCACCACTTTCTTTACGCCTTTTTGAACGGCAAGTTCACCTATATAGCGGTTGGCATCTTCGGCGGTATCCGCAAAAAAGACAAGTGCTCCCGCTTTTTTCGCGTTTTCCGTAAACTGATTGAGATAGTCCCCGTTATCATCTATGACCCTGTCCTTCATTTCTGCAATTTCTTCGCGCAGTGCATCAAAGTCATATTCACGAAAAGCCTTCTCCCGTGAAACAAGGTATGCGTCCCCGAACCGGTGAAGGGCCTCAAGGAGCCTCGGTTGTCCAATTGCCTCGCTGATTCGTCTGTTGTACGTTTTCGCTCGATGGTTCATATCTTTCTCCGGTTAATTTTTACGATTCCATCATGTCTTTGCTGAAGTTCGAGACTAAAATAATGTGAAGCTCCTTGGGCCCATGAACACCGATAGTAAGGACCCTTTCGATATCGGCAGTCCGGGAGGGACCGGTAATGTAGGCAAGAAAGTTTTTCGGCATTTTCCCGTTGATTTCCCGTAGTATGGGCACTGCGTTCACAGATCCTTCTATGATCTTTCTCCTGTCCAGCAGAACAAAGTGTTTTTCGGGAAGAGAAGAAGCCAGGCGTATGGGCTCGGACGTGCTCTCAATGACCAAGGTCCCTGTCTCCGCAATGGCAAAGTTCGCCCCTGTTACTCCCCCTTCCCCTTCAGGGCCCAGGCTGCGGTAGTTATCCCTGATCAGCCGGACACCTTTTCTTTCAAGCAACCCGGGAAGACCGGACCTCTCTGAAGACTCAAATTCCGGCAGCATCAATTTCCCCTTTACCTGTCCTGCAATATACGATACCGCCGAATCAAGACTCTTCGCATCAAATACCACCGAACCCGCTTCCCTGGCCGATTCTGTAAACCATTGCTCAATTGATCTGTAATTCATCAGTACCTCTCGATATTATTGTGACTCCCGTTATCGGAAAGACCCTTCTCATTTTCTCAAATATCAAAGCCGTTCACACAATTGGTCATACCAATTAATATATTCTTTCATGAGGTATTACCAATTGCTTTAATCATTATATAATTTTCTCTCTTGTTATATATATACACATATTGCATATTTCATATAATAATAACAAGTATTTTTTTCTTTATTTCCGTTTTTTTCTTGACAGAATGCAAATACCGTCAGCATATTATCTATACTGTATTTGGTATTACCAATTTATCATTTATAGTATTTGTTTTAGCTTATGGTTATGGGTTATATTCACTATGGTAATACCAATTAGACCAATTTATTTATACAAATTTTATCGTATGTGCAACTTTAATACAGGAGGTGGTTACTTTATATCTGTACAATGGTGTTTATAAGTCGTAAATTAAGAACATTAATTCAACAGGAGTAAAAATCTAATGATTATAAGAATTACAAAAAAAATAGCACTCATTGCTGTTTGCATAACATTGCCTGTATTCATCATACCAGGCTGCAAACAGTCATCAACAGGGGGAAGCACCGCTGCAGACAAGACTGTTCTTCTGAAAGTCCCCGTTTGTTTTTCCACAAAACTTCCCGGACTCGGCTCATCAATCAAGTGGATGGCTGACAGGATACAGACCGCAAGCGGCGGCTCCGTAAAAATGAAGGTCTATGAACCGAATAAGCTCGTTGCGCCGTTTGAGATCCTTGATGCCGTTTCAAGCGGTAAGATAAACGCAGGATACTCAACCGCAGGATACTGGCAGGGGAAAATACCCTCCGCACCGCTCTTTTCCGCAGTGCCCTTCGGTCCGGAAGCCGGGGAATACCTTGCCTGGCTCTGGTATGGAAACGGGATGAAACTCTACCAGGAGATGTACGACAAGGCCGGCTATAACGTAAAGGTCCTTGTTGCCGCTGTTATTGCTCCCGAAACTTCCGGGTGGTTTAAAAAACCCATTAAAAGTTCAAAAGACCTTAAAGGTCTTAAGATGAGGTTTTTCGGTCTCGGGGGAAAAGTAATGGAGAACCTGGGAGTCTCCACAAGCCTCCTCCCGGGCGGCGAGATATTCCCCGCTCTCGAGAAGAACGCTATTGACGCAACCGAGTTTTCAATGCCGGCCATCGACCAGAGGCTTGGCTTTTACAAAGTCGTTAAATACAACTACTACCCGGGCTGGCACCAGCAGGCCACGGTTTTCGAACTGCTGATAAACAAGGACGTATGGAAGGGGCTCAGCGACCACCAGAAAGCCGCAATTGAGATGATGTGCAAGGCGGCCACGGCAGACTCCTACGCCTATACCGAGGCAATCCAGGGGCAGGTAATCAGAGAGAACGAAAAGAAAAGAGGAGTAAAAAACGTCTACTGGGACCAGAAAATGCTGGATCTGTTTAAAACAGAATGGGAAAAAGTTGCGGCTGCTCAGAGCAAAAAGGATCCCATGTTTAAAAAGATATACTCCGATCTGAACAAATTCAGAACGGACTACACGTACTGGAAGAAAAGAGGGTTTTTACCCAGGTAATCTTCTCCAGGAAAGATTAATTTTATTCCGGGAACCTGTCTGTTCGGCAGGGAACATGAGGCCGGAGACAGGTTCAACGGAATAAAACCGAAAGGCGGTTACAGGAAATTGCAGACTTAAGTTTTAATAAATAAAAAAAGAAGTTTCCTTGAGAAATAGCTTCAAAGGATTTAAAAATGGAATTATATCTAACTATCATACAATTTTTAAAATCATTTTTTACCCGAATATTATCTTCAAATAATATACGGATTACAACAAGGAGAATACATCTATGAATACAGAAGAAGCCGTTGTTAAAGAAACGCCTCTGCCGGAAGATGACATCTCCGAGAAAGAGATGGATCTTACGCATAAAATAGACACTCTCCTTGAAAAAATCGGCAAGGGGACTGCCTGGTTAAACTTTATCCTCATCGGGATCATTCTTGTGCAGGTAATACTCCGATATGTTTTCGGACGGGGGATGGTGCCCCTTGAGGAGCTCCAGTGGCACCTCTATGGAGTAGGCATTATGGTAGGCCTCTCATATGCGGTGGTGAAGGACAGCCATATACGGCTGGATCTCGTCTATGAAAAAATGTCGGATAAGAGAAAAGCCTTTTTCGATATACTGGGTATTATATTCCTGCTCCTCCCCTTTGCCATTGTGGGAATAATCAAGGGGTATGAGCTCTTCTTCGAATCGTTCAGGGTCAATGAATCATCGGCCTCACCTACGGGCCTGCCGTTCAGGTGGATAATCAAGTCCTTTGTCTGTACCGGGTTTTTCCTTCTGGCCGTTTCATCAGTTACACGGCTTATCGCCCAGATAAGGCTTTACAAGCAGTTGAAAAAAGGAGAAATAAAATGATTGTATCTGAAATTCTTGTTGTGGCAATGTTTGTTGTTTTCATTCTCCTGTTATTTACCGGGTTCCCCATCCCCTTTGTCCTTGCAGGTGTTGCCATCCTGTTCACCGGCATCGGATACCTGGCGGATACCTACCTGGGAGCAACAACAGGCCTGGGATGGGACTATATCGGCATGATCTCTAACAGGACATATAAGCTTGTTGACAACTGGGTGCTTGTAGCGGTGCCCATGTTCATATTTATGGGGCTCATGCTTGACAGGTCGGGGATTGCCGAAAAAATGATGGACTCGTTTCAGGAGCTTTTCGGGAAACTGAGGGGCGGACTGGGAGTCAATGTCATTTTCATCGGGATAATCCTGGCAGCGTCTACGGGAATCATCGGGGCTTCCGTGGTCCTTCTCTCACTCCTCTCTCTCCCTGCCATGCTTAACCAGGGATACAATAAGACACTGTCAGTGGGGATTGTGTGCGCTTCGGGGACTCTCGGCATCCTCATCCCTCCAAGCATAATGCTTGTGATAATGGCCGACCAGCTTGGGCTTTCGGTGGGAGACCTTTTTATGGGCGCTGTATTCCCCGGTATAATTCTGGGAACCCTTTATATTATCTATGTCCTTGCATATGCCTATATGAAGCCCCGGGTCGCGCCGCTGAAAGAGAACCTGAAACCCCTCTCCTTTGGTGTGGTGATAGATGTTTTCAAAACGATTCTCCCCACAACAGCATTGATTCTGGCGGTCCTGGGATCTATATTTGCCGGGATAACAACCCCCACGGAGGCCAGCGGCGTTGGGGCCTTCGGCGCAATGGTCCTCGCCTTTTCAAACAAAAAGCTGAATTTTACGGCAATTAAAGAGGTTGTCTATGGGACCTTTAATACAACAGCATACATTTTCGGTATCTTTATCGGCGCTACCGCATTCGCCCTTGTTCTGAGAGGCCTGGGGGGTGATGAGTTTATTGAGATGGCACTGGGAAAACTTCCCTTCGGGCCCTATGGGGTTATCGGCGTCATCCTTATGACTGTGTTTTTTCTCGGCTTTTTCCTTGACTGGATTGAGATAACACTGATCATCCTGCCTCTCCTTGCCCCGGTTATCAGTTCCCTTCACATCAATGTTAACGGGTATAATGTTATTTCAAATCCGGAACTTGTCTGGTTTTCGGTCCTTGTTGCCGTTGGCCTGCAGACGTCCTTTCTCACACCGCCTGTGGGTTTTGCGATTTTTTACCTTCGGGGAGTGGCTCCGCCCGAAGTGAAATTAATTGATATATACAGAGGAGTGGTCCCCTTTGTTATTCTGCAGTTGATCGGTCTTGCTGCCGTTCTTATATGGCCGGAAATTGTCACATGGCTGCCTGCGATGGCCTATAATTAACTGCATGAATGCAATGACTGACCGAATAGATCGTTTTGTTTTTTTTGACGAGTTATTATCTCATGAGGCCCCGGGTAGAGGCTGAGCTTTAATCACCTCCTTAATCAATAATAACACCGCTTCATAAGCGGTGTTATTATTTAGAATGGGTAATTTTCTTAAGATCATTGAAAAAATTAATTGAATTATTAGAGTACTTAATATTACTTTAATACACCATTTGGTATTTTAAGAGGAACTGTTATCTTAACCTTGAAAGAAAAGATTTTAGGTAACTGCTCAGTTCAATGGTTAAATATATATTTAATAAAATTTCAACAATGTGTCCCTGCTGCCGAAGTCGGCGAAGACACACCAGTTATATAGCTGAGTCGTTACGATATAAATTTATTTCTCTATACATTTAGCTGGAGAATTTTAATGACATTAAACCTGAAACCGGTTAAACCAAAAAGAATTGCCGACCTGGTACTTGAACAAATCAGAGACCTGATTTACAAAGGTGAAATCAAACCGGGGGAGCAGATAATGCCTGAGCGTGAACTTGCGGAACTGCTTGGAGTAAGCCGTCCCACTATTCGCGAGGCTATCCAGAGGCTGGTTTCAATGGGCCTCCTGGAGCAAAGGCAGGGACAGGGGACTTTTGTGGCATCACCTGCATCGGAATCCAATCCCCTGGCCAGTATTATGAACGGGCAGGATGCCACTCTGGAAGAACTTCTCGAGGTGAGAATGGGACTTGAATGCAACGCCGCTGTTCTTGCCGCAATGAGGGCCACAGATGAAGATATTTCGGATCTGAAAAAATATATCGATGCAATGGTCCAGGACCAGAGCAAGGGAGGTCTCGGGAATGACGCAGATGTTTCATTTCATATGTCCATCGCCTTTGCCACAAAAAATAATATCCAGATAAACATAATGAGAAACCTCTACGATCTTCTATTTCACGGGATAAAAGAAAACCTCAATCATCTTTACAGCGAGCCTGAGAGCATAGAGGAGATAATCAGAACCCACCTGAAAATATATCACTGCATTAAAGACCATGACCCGGAAGGCGCTTATTACGCAATGCGGGAGCATATTGATTTTGTTCGCAACTTCGTAAGGGGGAAGCTGCATCAACTCTAGTACTCTTTTAAGCCATAGTGCCTGTTGACCCGGACCGGTTCTCCTTTTTTCCGCAGGTTCGTTCATATCTATGGATTACTCAATAAAATTTTTTCACATAATGAGCTTCGTGTAAAATATCTTCTTTAATTACCTATTCCGGTTTTTTCTCTCATAAAAAACGATTTTAATTGACTTTTTAATTTTTTTCATTTTTAATAAAAGGGAAAATACATTCCTGGTTTCATGTAATTCAAAGGAGGTCCGATATGGCAGAGCGGAAATACAAATTTTCATGGGATTTATTGGGAGATATTGCAAAAGGACGCCCCAATCTCGGTCCGAATACACGCCTGGAGGTCTATCGTCTCATGCAGTTTACATTCAGGGATATTATGGAGCAGTATATTGGAACGGAAAAGACCGAGGAAATTTTTTATGAAGCCGGAAAACTTGCAGGTATGGAATTTTATAGCAACATTTTTTCCGGAATTACAGATTTTAACGCCTTTATAAAAAGTCTCCAGGAGACACTCCGCGATATGAGCATCGGCATTTTGCGTGTTGAAGAGGCAGACCTGGAAAAAGGAAGCTTTATTCTCACTGTTTCCGAGGACCTTGACTGCTCCGGTTTACCGGATATCGGTTACGAGGTTTGTACATACGATGAAGGTTTTATCTCAGGAATTCTGGAAAGCTTTACGGGCAATTCTTTCAAAGTCAAGGAAGTCGACTGCTGGTGTACCGGTGATCGAACATGCCGTTTCACGGCTGAAACTGTTAAATAAAATGATATTCTCTGTCTGATTAATAACAAGACAAATGTCTTCAAAAAATGTAAATAACATAGCGGATGAACTGTCAAAACTTATATTGGACATTATCATGCTTCCCACCCCTCCGGAAATCCCCGATTCCCATACTTCTGTTGAATCTCTCCGCCTCCTGTACAGCAACCTCATTTCATTCAGGGATTTTCTCTCTGCCGCATCGAGCGGAGATCTCTCAATTGAGGTTACCCAGAAAGGATTCATTGCAGGAACACTTAAAGCACTCCAGGCAAACCTGAAACACCTGACCTGGCAAACAAAAATGGTTGCTTCCGGCGATTTTACACAACGGGTAGAATTCATGGGCGAATTTTCCCAGTCGTTCAATGAAATGGTGATACAGCTTGACCAGACATTAAAGAAACTGCTTAAAAAGGAAAAAGAGCTGAGCCAGGCAAACGATGAACTTCTTAAGGAAATCGCTGCCAGGGAAAAAACCGAGAAGGCACTGCGTGAGAGTGAA